>NZ_JBEZWU010000001.1:0-609786 GCF_040637655.1 Streptomyces sp. NPDC028722 | reverse complement strand
TTCGAGGGCTACCTGGCCAGCCGCCTGCTGGGCTGCTGACCCCGGCCGAACCGGCCACCCCGGCCCGCCCCTCCGCCCGAACCCGGGCGGAGGGGCGGGCCTCTGCGCTGCTCAGGCCGTCCGGCGGGTCCGCTGTCCGGGTCCGCGCGGGGGCCACACCCGGCCACCGGGCGACGTCCGGTCAACGATCGTAGAGTGAAGGCGTGTCCAGCCCTCACCGGCCCCGCGGCGACCGCCGCCGCGCCACCGAGGCGCGCATCCTCGACGGCGCGCGGGAGCTGTTCGCCGAGAAGGGGTTCGACCGCACCACCATCCGCGCGGTGGCGACCGCGGCGGGTGTCGACCCGGCTCTGGTCATGCAGTACTTCGGCTCGAAGCGCGAGCTGTTCACCCGGGTCGCGCAGACGCTCCCCGCGCTGCCGGCGGCCGCCGGCACCGACGCGCTCGTCGAACAGCTGCTGGCCACGGTCGGCCCCGGACTCGGCGGCCTCCCCGAGGGCGCGGTGGCGATGATGCGGTCCATGCTCACCGACCCGGCAGCCGCCGACCAGGTCCGTGACACCCTCGGCCGGCAGATCGACACCGTCGCCGCCGCCCTGCCCGCGGGCGCGGACCCCGAGCTGCGTGCCGCGCTGGTCGTCACGACCCTGCTGGGCGTCACCGTCGGCCGGCAGTTCCTCGGCCTGCCCCCGCTGAAGGACGCCCCGGCCGACCGCACGGCCGCGCTGCTCCGGCCGGCCCTCAAAGCGCTGGCGGAACCGCGGGAGCGGTGACGCGCCGGCCGCCGGCACCGGGAGCCGGTGACGGCGGCCGAACGGTCGGGTCAACGGCCCTGGAGCGCCTTGACGTTGTCACCGAACGTCCAGTTCTTCGACCCGTCCCAGTTGAGCGACCACGTCATCAGGCCCTTGAGCGAGGTGCCGTAGTGCTTCCACGCCTGGGAGACCAGGGAGGGGGACATGTAGCCGCCGCCCGCGCCGGACTGGGCGGGCAGCCCCGGGACCTGCTTGTCGTAGGGCACCCTGATCGTCGTGCCCTGCACCACCAGGCCCTTGTTCAGGCAGTCGGTCTGCGCGGTGAAGCCCTGCACCGTGCCCGCCGAGTAGGAGTCGCCGGAGCAGCCGTACATGCTGCCGTTGTAGTACTGCATGTTCAGCCACCACAGGCGGCCGTTGTCCGCGTACTTCTTGATGACCGGCAGGTACGCGCCCCAGATCGAGCCGTAGGTGATGCTGCCGCCGGTGACGTACGCGGTCTCCGGGGCCATGGTCAGGCCGAAGTTGGACGGCATCTGGGCGAGGATGCCGTCGATGATGCGGATCAGGTTCGCCTGGGAGGCGGAGAGCTGCCCGATGTTCCCGCTGCCCGTGAGGCCCGTCTCGATGTCGATGTCGATGCCGTCGAAGTTGTACTTCTTCAGGATCGGCACGACGGTCGACACGAAGCGGTCGGCGACCGTCGAGGACGACAGGTCGATGCCGGCCGCCGCGCCGCCGATGGAGAGCAGGATCGTCTGCCCGGACGCCTTCGCCTGGCACATCTCGGCGGGCGTGGCCACCTTCACGCCGGAGTCCATGCCGTCCTCCCACAGGGCCGTGCCGTCCGAACGGATCACCGGGAAGGCCGCGTTGATCACGTTGTAGCCGTGGGCGGGGATGCGGGAGTCGGTGATCGGGGTCCAGCCGAAGGGCGGGTGGACGCCGTTGGCGGCGCCGTCCCAGTTCTCCCAGTAGCCCTGGAGCACCTTGCCCGCCGGCCGCGACTTCACCGCGCAGGTGTCGGCGGTGGCGGTGGTGGGGGCGGCGGAGGCGGCCGGCGCGGTGGCGGCGGCGAGCGGAGCCAGGACGGCCGTGGTGACGGCGGCGGTGAGCAGGCGCAACGTGCGGCGGAGCATGCGGTCCTCCCGGTGGGGTGCGGTGAGGTGGTGCGGTGCGGTGGGGGTGCGGTGGGGGTGCGGCGGAATGTCGTAGGCATGACAGTCGGGGGTTACGACAGTGCGTCTGGTCCAGACCTTTCGTCAAGAGGTCTGGACCAGATGCCTGAGGGGAGAGGGAGCCGGAAGGGCGATGGCGCGACGGCTGACACCTGACAACAAGTAACAGATGACAGAAATTGAAATCTGTCATTTGTCATGGCAAGGTGGCGGCATGACGCTGCGAACCCGAAACCTCGGCACCACCGGTCCCCAGGCCTCCGCCCTCGGCCTGGGCTGCATGGGCATGTCCGCGCTCTACGGCGACGCCGACCGCGCGGAGTCCGTCGCGACCGTCCACGCCGCACTGGAAGCGGGCGTCACCCTGCTCGACACCGGCGACTTCTACGCCATGGGCCACAACGAGATGCTCGTCGGCGAGGCGCTGCGCACAGCCCCGCCGGCCCGCCGCGAACAGGCCCTGGTCAGCGTGAAGTTCGGCGCCCTGCGCGACCCGGACGGCAACTGGAGCGGCTACGACGGCCGCCCCGCCGCCGTCCGCAACTTCGCCGCCTACTCCCTCCAGCGCCTGGGCGTCGACCACATCGACGTCTACCGCATCGCCC
This sequence comes from Streptomyces sp. NPDC028722, assembly GCF_040637655.1. Taxonomy (NCBI): domain Bacteria; kingdom Bacillati; phylum Actinomycetota; class Actinomycetes; order Kitasatosporales; family Streptomycetaceae; genus Streptomyces; species Streptomyces sp. NPDC028722. The sequence continues at coordinate 607,248 of NZ_JBEZWU010000001.1, read as the reverse complement.
GCCTCGACCCGGACGTGCCGATCGAGGAGACCGTCGGCGCCATCGCCGAACTGATCGAGAAGGGGTACGTCCGGCACGTCGGCCTCAGCGAGGTCGGCGCCGAGACCGTCCGGCGGGCCGCCGCCACCGCCCCGATCGCCGACCTCCAGATCGAGTACTCGCTCCTGTCGCGCGGCATCGAGCAGGACATCCTGGCCACCACCCGCGAACTGGGCATCGGCATCACCGCGTACGGCGTGCTCTCCCGCGGACTCATCTCCGGCCACTTCTCCCGCGACCGGCAGCTGGCCGCGAACGACTTCCGCGCCCACGCGCCCCGCTTCCAGGGCGACAACCTCCGGCACAACCTCGACCTGGTCGACGCCCTCCGTGAGATCGCCGGGCGGAAGGACGCCACCGTCGCGCAGATCGCCATCGCCTGGGTCCTCTCCCGCGGCGAGGACATCGTGCCGCTGATCGGTGCCCGCACCCGCGAGCGGCTGACCGAATCCCTGGGCGCCCTCGACGTCGCCCTGGACGCGGCCGACCTCGCGGCCATCGAGGAGGCGATCCCGGCGGACGCGGCGGCCGGCGAGCGCTACCCGGCCGCGCAGATGGCACACCTCGACAGCGAGCGCTGAATCCCCCGGCGGGTACGGTCTAGAGCATGCCACCGACCAGCGAGATCCTGACCGCCGAGCGCATCCTCGAGGCGACCGAGGAGGTGCTGCGCCGGCACGGCCCGGCCAAGGCCACCGTGGTCGACGTGGCCCGCGCGCTCGGCGTCAGCCACGGCAGCGTCTACCGGCACTTCCGGACCAAGGCGGCGCTGCGCGAAGCGGTCACGAAGCGGTGGCTGGACCGTACGTGCCGGTCGCTCGCCGGCACCGCCGCCGAGGACCGCGACCCGGAGGCGCGGCTGCGCGCCTGGCTCACGGAACTGTTCGACGCCAAACGCCGCAAGGCGCACGACGATCCCGAACTGTTCGCGACGTACGGGGTGCTGGCGACGGAGAACGGGACGGTGGTCGGGCAGCACATAGCCGATCTGACCGCCCAGCTGACCGGGATCATCACCGCCGGGACCGCGTCGGACGTCTTCTGGGTGCCCGACCCGGCCGCCGCGGCCCGCGCCGTCTTCCAGGCCACCAGCCGCTTCCACGACCCCTGCCACGCGGGGGAGTGGCGGCGCCCCGGCGCCGAGGAGGAGTTCCAGGCCGTGGTGAACCTGCTGGTACGCGGCCTGTCGACACCCGGCACGCGGTGACCCGGCAGAAGGTGAGCCGTCACGCCGGCGCAGCTCGCCGTTCGCAGAGCTGGTGCGCAGGACCTTCGGTCGCCGGGTCGCGGCTTCACGAGCTCATTGCTCGTCCACCCGACCGTTCAGATGAAAGAGAAGCCACTCCAGCCGACCCGCCGTGACTCCCAGGGACGCGGCCCAGCCGTGCACGGAGCTGACGTAGGTGGCGTAGCGGGTGGGCCAGTGGTGAGTGCCGGCCGCCTGCCAACTGGACCACCCGAGGGCGTTCAGCGAACGAAAGACCCGGTCGTCGAGGATCAGGGCCCGGTCACACGTGGCGTCGCGGTCGTCCACGGCCGCGAACCACTTGGTGAAGAAGGACCGCCCCACTCCCCTGATCACGAACTGCCGGTAGGCCCTGCTCAGGTCGCCCCTCCGGACCGTTTCGCGCGTGGTCCGCAGGACGGTGGGCAGGCGCGGGTCGCACAGGGCCGCTTCGGTGTACCGCGGCCCGCGTCCGTTGGTGGTGCCCGAACCCCAGATCATGACGGCCACGAACAGGTCGCGCAGGCCGTCGGGATCGTCGTCTCCGACGCGGTCACGGAGGAGAGCCAGGTCGCCGCGGCCGACGAGACGGTCACCGCTCGGCCTGCCTTCAGCCCTGACGCCGATGTCGAGCACGTGTTCCGCCCCGTGCGGCTCCAACCGTGAGCGCCACGTCCCTGGACGGAAGCGCACGGGCTCCTGTGCGCAATCCCCGTGGCGGACGACAAGTTCCCGAAGCTGCTCCATGAGGTTCCCCCTGGCCGTGACGGCGGCGTTCCTTCGTGGGCCACAGCGTAGGGGGACACTCCGAGAGGACATGCCTGTCCGCGTCGACGGACGTACCAGCCCACTGCCGGCAGTCACCACCGGTGGCTGTGGCGGCCGGGCACCTTCTAGGCTCTGGCCCCATGACGGCGACGCATACCTACGACGTGACGGTCGAGTGGACGGGCAACCTCGGGGCGGGGACGGACGGTTACCGGTCCTTCAGCCGGGATCACGAGGTGCTGGCGGACGGCAAGGCCGGGATCGCCGCCTCCTCGGATCCCGCGTTCCGCGGGGACCCCGCGCGGTGGAACCCCGAGGAACTGCTCGTGGCCTCCGTCGCGCAGTGCCACATGCTCTGGTACCTCCACCTGTGCGCTGTCGGCGGAGTCACCGTGACCGACTACGAGGATCACGCCCACGGGGTCATGACCATGGACGAGAGCGGCGGTGGGGGCCGGATCACGGAGGTCGTCCTGCGTCCCGAGGTGACGGTCGCCGACGCGTCGATGGTGGAGAAGGCCCGCTCGCTGCACGGCGACGTACCCGCCGTGTGCTTCATCGCCCGCTCGGTGAACTTCCCCATCACCCACAGCCCCGTCATGCGTGTCCAGGAGAGCTGAGGAACATTCCGGCAGCCCGCGGCGCACGACCCGCAGGAGTGGACCGGCCGCGACTCCGTCCACGAAGCACCGGAGCCGGAGCCGGAGCCGGAGCCGGGCCGGGGCTCAGGCTCGGCCCGGAACTCCCACCGGCTCGCGTGCTTCCGCCGGCTCCAGGTCGCCGGCCGTGCGTTCGGCGGTGCGGCGGGCCCACCGGCCGCTGGTCAGCAGGCCGAGGACCAGGACGGCCAGGCCGCAGCCGGCGAGAATCCACCAGCCGGGGCGGGCCGCGGAGACGAACGTGTGCCGGTACGACGACGAGCCGATGCCGGACGCCAGGACCGCGCCGATCACCGCGACGCCGAGCGTCTGGCCCAGCTGCCGGCTGGTGGAGGCGACGGCCGCGGCGACACCGGCCTGCGCCCGGGGCATGCCCGAGACGGCCGTGTTGGTGATGGGCGCGTTCACGAAGCCGAAGCCGATGCCGAAGAGGACGTAGCCGGCCAGGCGGGTGGCGTCGGTGGTCTGCGCGTCGAACGCGGCGAACAGGACGGCGCTCGCGGTCATCGCCGTACCGGCCACCAGGAGGGGCAGGCGGGGGCCGCGGCTGCCGACCAGGCGGCCGGACAGGGGCGCGCACAGGAACGTCGGCACGGCCATCGGGAGCATCCACAGGCCGGCGTGCAGCGCGTCCAGGCCGTGGACGTTCTGGAGGTACAGGGTGGACAGGAACAGGAAGCCGCCCAGGGCCGCGAACGCGCTGATCGCTATCACGGTGGCCCCGCTGAACGGCGCCGAGCGGAAGAAGCGCAGGTCGATGAGGGGTTCGTCGCGCCGGGGCTCGTACCTGAGCAGGGCCAGCAGGGCCGCCACGGCGATCACGGCGAACGGCACCACCGTGCCGGCGCCCGCGTCCGGCGCCTCGATGATCGCGTACGTCAGCGAGCCGAACAGGGCGATCACCAGCAGCTGGCCGACCGGGTCGGGGCGGCGGGCCCTGGGCGCGCGGGACTCGGGGACGAAGCGGAGGGTGAGCAGGAGGGCGGCGAGGCCGACGGGGAGGTTGACCCAGAAGATCGCGCGCCAGCTCACCGACTGCACCAGCAGGCCGCCGACCAGTGGGCCGGCCGCCATGGAGATGCCGACCACGGCGCCCCACACGCCGATCGCGCGGGCGCGTTCCCGGGCGTCGGTGAAGGTGTTGGTGATGATCGACATGGCGACCGGGTTGAGCATCGAGCCGCCCACCGCCTGGACCATGCGGAACACGATGAGGAGTTCCAGGTTCGGGGCGAGGGAGCAGAGCAGCGAGCCGATGGAGAACACCACCAGGCCGGCCATGAAGACGCGTTTGCGGCCGATGCGGTCGGCGGTGGAGCCGGCGAGCATGAGCAGGGAGGCCAGGACGAGCGTGTACGCGTCGATCGTCCACTGGAGACCGGACGTGGCGGCGTGCAGATCGCGCTGCATGGAGGGCAGCGCCACGTTCAGCGCGGTGTTGTCGAGGCTCACGATCAGCAGGCTCATGCAGCAGATCGCGAGCACGAGCAGACGTCGGCGATGGCTCAGCTCGGGCATGCGCTCCATCGTACGCCGAACTCGATAGTGCGGCTAACTAATGAGACATACATCGAGCGGTGCGTCGTCTCCCGCCGCCCGGGTGGCCTCGGCTCCCGTTCAGTCCGGCACCCGGGGCAGCCGCAGGCCGAGCACGCCCAGCCCCACCAGGCCCGCCATCTGCACCGACAGCACCACCGCGAGCGCCTGCGGCATGCCTGGACCGGGGACCAGGGACAGGAACAGCGAGCCGAGCGTCGCCACCCCGAGGGCCAGGCACGACTGCTGGAGCGTGGCCGCCAGACCACTGCCCGCGCCCGCCAGCCGGGCCGGGACCGCCGCCAGCAGGAACCGGTAGTACAGGGGCAGCTCGAGCCCCTGGCCCGCGCCGCACAGCACCAGGCCGGGCGCGAGAAGCAGCGGACTCAGCCGCGGCCAGTCACCGAGCAGCACGGTGGCCGTGACCGTCGCCAGGCCCGCGAGGTGCACCACCGCCGCCAGAGTCACCGCCCGCCCGCCGAACCGCCGCACCGCGCGCGGCGCCAGCATCGACGCGGCGAACTGCGCCACACCCATCGGCACCAGCGTCAGCCCCGCCCGCAATGCCCCGTACCCGAGGCCCTGTTGCAGCGTGACCGCGCTCACGAACATCCAGCCCGCGAAGCCGGTGAACACCGGCAGCCCCAGCAGCAGCCCCCGGCGGATCTCCGGGGCGGCCGACAGGGACGGTGGCAGCAGCGGGCTCCCGCCGGCCAGCTCACCGCGCCGCTCCACCGCGTGGAACACCCCGGCCAGTACCGGGGCGGCGCACAGCAGCAGCACCGACCACAGCGGCCAGCCGGCGGCCCGGCCCTCGGTCAGCGGCAGCAGCAGCGCGGTCAGCGTGGCCGCCAGCAGTGCCGTACCGGCGAGGTCCCCGTGCGCGGGCCGCGCCGCCCGGCTCTCCGGCACCGTACGCAGCGCACACCCGAAGGCCGCCACCGCGACCGGCACGTTCACCAGGAACACCGCACGCCAGCCCGTGCCCGCCAGGTCGGCGGCGACCAGCACCCCGCCCAGCACCTGTCCGAGCACCACCGACACGCCGCCGACCGAGCCGTACAGGGCGACCGCGCGGGCCCGCCGCTCACCGGACGTCGTGGCGTGCAGGGTGGCCAGCACCTGCGGCAGCAGCGCCGCCGACGCGGCCCCCTGGGCGGCCCGCGCGGCCACCAGCCACCACGCGCCGGGCGCCAGCCCGCAGGCCAGCGAGGTCAGCCCGAAGCCGGCCACGCCCCACAGGAACAGCCGGCGTCGGCCGTGGCCGTCGCCGAGCCGCCCACCGAGGACGAGAAGGACGGCGTACGCCACCGCGTAAGCCGCCACGACCATCTCCAGCGTCGCCGCGGAAGCGTGCAGATCGCTCCCGATCGCCGGCAGGGCGACGTTGACGACGAAGAAGTCGATCATCGGGAGCGCGCTGCCGAGGAGGAGGGTGAACAGGCCCAGCGGTCCCAGGGGCCGGGGCGGGGCGCCGGTCGTCGCGGAGGTCATTGTCGTGGTCACGTCCCCGACTGTGGGGAAGCGCCCAGCGGTGTACCAGACGGTGCTCATCCAGGTACCGGCACCAACTGGAACCGGGGTACGGCGGCACGGCACCCTGGGTGCCATGACCATCGCAGGGCCGGCGCACCCGGCGGAGCCCCGGACGAGGGGCGAGCACGTCCGGCGCCGGGAACTGGCCGCCTTCCTGCGCAGCCGGCGCGAACGCGTCAGCCCGGAGCAGGTCGGGCTGCCCCGTGGCCCGCGCCGGCGCACACCGGGCCTGCGCCGTGAGGAGGTCGCCCAGCTCTCCGCGGTCGGCGTCACCTGGTACACGTGGATCGAGCAGGGCCGCGCCGCGCACGTCTCCGCGCAGGTCCTCGACGCGGTCGCCCGCGCCCTGCTGATGGACCCCACCAAGCGGGCCCACCTCTTCGCCCTCGCCGGCACCGCCGACCCGCGCACCGACGCCGCGTGCCCGGTCGCCTCCGCAGGCGTGCTCAAGGTCGTGGAACGGCTCGCGCCCTACCCGGCCAGCCTCCAGAACGCCCGCTACGACCTCCTCGCCGCCAACCGTCCCTTCGCCCAGCTCTTCGGCGACCCCGCCGAGCTGCCCCCGGCCGAGCGGAACTGCGTGTGGCTGCTGGCCGTCAGCGAGCGCTGGAAGCGGGACTTCCTCGACCGGGACGAGATGCTGCGCGACATGATCGCCAAGTACCGGGCGGCCATGGCCGAGCACGTGGCCGAGCCCGCCTGGAAGTCGCAGTTGCACCGGTTGCTGGCGGCCTCCGCGGAGTTCCGCGAGCTGTGGGAGCGGCACGAGGTCGCGCCGATGTCCCCGCACGTCAAGCGGTACCGGCACCCGCAGGTCGGCCTGGTCCGGCTGGAGCACCGCAACATGTGGCTGGCCCCGCGGGCGCCGGCCCACCGCGTCGTCGCCTACCTGCCCGCCGACGAGGACAGCGAGGAGCGGCTGGAGCGGCTGGCGGCACTGGCGGACGGGTGACGCGCGCGGTGAGGGACAATGGGGGCTCGCCCTGTGCCGTACGTCCGTTCCGGAGCCCCGCGATGACCCACCCGCTGACCATCGGCCCGCACGCCGTCGTGCCGCCCGTCGTGCTCGCCCCCATGGCGGGGATCACCAACGCGCCCTTCCGCACGCTGTGCCGGGAGTTCAGCGGCGGCAAGGGCCTGTTCGTGAGCGAGATGATCACGACCCGGGCGCTGGTCGAGCGCAACGACAAGACGATGCAGCTGATCAGGTTCGACGCGAGCGAGCGGCCGCGCTCCCTCCAGCTGTACGGCGTCGACCCGGCGACCGTCGGCAAGGCCGTCCGCATGATCGCGGAGGAGGACCTCGCCGACCACATCGACCTGAACTTCGGCTGCCCCGTCCCGAAGGTCACGCGCAAGGGCGGCGGCTCGGCCCTGCCCTACAAGCGGAACCTGCTGCGGGCCATCCTGCGCGAGGCGGTCGCCGGCGCGGGGGACCTGCCGGTGACCATGAAGATGCGCAAGGGCATCGACGACGACCACATCACCTACCTCGACGCCGGACGCATCGCCGTCGAGGAGGGGGTCACCGCGATCGCCCTGCACGGCCGCACGGCCGCCCAGCACTACGGCGGCACCGCCGACTGGGACGCCATCGCCCGCCTGAAGGAGCACGTCCCGGAGATCCCCGTGCTCGGCAACGGTGACATCTGGTCCGCGCAGGACGCCCTGCGGATGGTGCGCGAGACGGGCTGCGACGGGGTGGTCGTGGGCCGCGGCTGTCTGGGGCGGCCGTGGCTGTTCGCGGACCTGGTGGCGGCGTTCGAGGGCCGCGACGACTTCCGCCGGCCGGTCCTGCGCGAAGTGGCCGACGTCATGGTGCGGCACGCCACCCTGCTCGGGGAGTGGCTCGGTGACGAGGCACGCGGTGTCGTCGACTTCCGCAAGCACGTGGCCTGGTACCTCAAGGGGTTCGCGGTCGGCTCCGAGATGCGCAAGCGGCTCGCGGTGACGTCCTCGCTGGCGGAGCTGCGGGCCGGCCTGGACGAGCTGGACCTCGGCCAGGGCTGGCCGACCGGCGCGGACGGGCCGCGCGGCCGTACGTCCGGCAACAACCGGGTGGTGCTGCCGGACGGCTGGCTGAAGGACCCGTACGACTGCTCGGGCGTGAGCGAGGACGCGGAAACTGACACGTCCGGCGGCTGATCAGCCCTTCTTCGGGTGCGGTGTGGAGCCGTAGGCCCTGAGGAAGCGGTCCCGGAAGGAACTCATCTTCCACACCGGGGCGTCGTGCGCGGGCCGCAGCCCGTCGGTCCAGCCCCAGCCGGCGACCTTGTCCAGCACCTTCGGATCCTTGGCGACGATCGAGACCGGCACGTCCCGGCTGGCGTGGTTGCCGCTGACCCGGGCGATGGGCTGGTGGTCGCCGAGGAACACCAGGACGGTGTCCTTGGTGCCGTACCGCTCCAGCCACTGGGTGAGCGCGGTCACCGAGTACTGCACCGACTTGCCGTACTCCTCGCGGGAGCGGGTGGTGTCGGCGATGACGTCCGCCGGGTCGTTGCCCGCCGCCTCGATGCCCTTGAAGACCGAGCCGTCACCCAGCCGGTCCCAGCCGACCATCTTCGGGATCGGCGCCCACGGCTGGTGGCTGGAGGTCAGGATGAGCAGTGACATCCGTGACCTGCCGTCGGCCGGCCGCTTGCTGTGCACCCGCTCCTGGTACTGCTGGAGGGCGTACTGGTCGGGCATGGTCGACCAGCTGAACTTCGGGCCCCGGTAGCCGAGCTGGAAGGCGTTGTAGACCTTGTCCAGGCCGTACCACTTCTGCTCCGGCCAGCCCTTCTGGACGCCCGGCATGACCCCGACCGTGTCGAACGCCCCGGTCTTCCTGAACGCCTCCGTCAGGCTGAGGTGGTCGCTGGCCATGACCGTGCGGTAGCGCTGCTGGTTGCTGATCCACAGGCCCGACATGGTGGTGGAGTGGCCGAGCCAGCTGCTGCCGCCGTAGGTCGCCGAGGTCAGCCAGCCGCTCTTCGCGTGGAAACCGGCCTTGGCGAGGGCCTTGGTGCGGGTGTCGAGGGTGGCGTCGACGCCCGGGGCCATGACCGGGTCCTCGATGGCGCTGCGGCCGTAGCTCTCGATGAACGTGAAGATCATGTCCTTGCCGCGCAGGCCGGGGACCAGCTGGCTGCCCGGGGTGTTCCCGAACGCGTCGACGCGGGCCACCTTCCGGAACTCCGCCTCGTCGCGCAGTGTGGCCGAGACCTGGCGGACCTGCGCCTTCAGCGCGGTGGCGGTGCGGTCGGCGGCGACCGGCACGCCGGCGACCTCCAGCCCGAGCGAGGAACACGTGATCCAGACGACCCCGGCGACCAGCGTGCCGCGGGTCGCGGCGCCGGTGTGCCGGGCGAGCAGGTTGCTCAGCCGGACCATGGCCAGCGCGGGCAGGACGAGGAGGAGCAGGACGGCGACGATCACCCCGGCCACGGCGGCCAGGGTCGTCGTGCGGCCGAGGGAGTCCTCCAGATACGACTCCGCGTCGCCGAACAGCTCCCAGTCGAGGATCACGTTGAAGCCGCGGCCCAGGTACTGGTTGAAGCCCATGTCGAGCGCGTTGAGCACGGTCATCGCCCCGAGCGCGACCCCGGACACCGCCGCCAGCACCACCCGGGGCCGGCGCGGCAGCGCGAGCAGCACGGCGGCCCCGACGACCGCCTCGGCGGGAATCCGCAGGAACTTCGCCGGCCCCAGCCCCACCACCTTGTCGGGCATCACGAGCGCGGCGACGACGAGGGCGGCGGCCAGCACCGTGACGGTGACGGACAGCGCCCGGGCGGCGGCCGGATGCTCCTCCCGCCACCGCTGTCGCCACGCCGACCAGAGGGTCCAGGGGCGGCGGAAGGGGCGCGGGACGGGTGCGGCCACCTCGGCGGCAACCGCCTCCTCGGCTGACTGGAGCGAGCTCATGCCCACCGTTACGGCCCACCGGGGACCGCCGTTCACGCCCGCCGGGCAAACACCTGGTCAACAGCGCGCGCCGGTCCCCCGGTGGTCCGTGCGCGCGCCGCCCCGCTCCTTCTCACGCACCCGCCGGGAGCGAGGGGGGAGTCCCGCCGCCCGCCGGGACGAGCCCCGGCCGACACCTCCCGCGGTCCGTCACCGCCGGCCCCCGCCGGGACACCTCCTCGCTCCCGGCGTGCGTGCGTCCGTCAGGCCCCCCGCTCCCGCACGCCCTCGTCTGCCGGAACACTCCCCGGTTCCCGCTCGTGCGCGCCCGCCGGGACCCATGTGGTCCGCCCCGCGTTCGGCCGTCCGCCGGCCTCCCCTCCCGTCCGCCGGCCCCCGTCCCCGCTCGCCCACCCGCCGGCAGGCGCTACGCGCCGCCGACCGCCGTCAGCAGGGCCAGTGGGGCCGCCGCCGAGCGGGCCTCCCGTACGCAGGCGTGCGGGTACGGCACCGGCTCGCTGTGCGTGTCCCGGCCGTACCCCGCCCACACCTCCGGCAGCCGGTGCCCGGTCGCCGCCGCCGCGTCGACCAGCGCGTGCGCGACCGTACGGGCCTCGTCGTGCAGCCCGTACCGCGCCAGCCCCAGCGTGATCAGCGCGTTGTCGTGCGGCCAGACCGAGCCGCGGTGATAGGACAGCGGGTGGTACGCCGGCTGTCCGGAGGCGACCGTGCGTACGCCCCAGCCGGAGAAGAAGTCGGGCTCCAGCAGCCGCCGGCCGACCACCTCCCCGTACTCCTTGTCCAGCAGTCCCGACCACAGCAGATGTCCGGCGTCGGACGCCAGCGCGTCGATGCGGCGGCCCTGCCCGTCCAGCGCGAGCGCCGGGAAGGAGTGCTCACGCATCCAGAAGTCGCGCTGGAACCGGTCGCGGAGGTCGGCCGCCGCCTGCTCCAGCAGCGCGGCGTACGTCTCGTCGGCCCACACCCCGCGTGCCACCGCGGCCGTGCGGCGCAGCGCGTCGTACGCGTAGCCCTGGGCGCCCGCCGCCATCACCGCGCCGCTGGGCCGGGTGCCGTCGGCGCAGCAGATCGCGCCGGGGGAGTCCTTCCAGTTCTGGTTGGCGAGGCCGCCCTCGTCGGCGCGGTAGACGAGGTAGCCGCGCGAGGTGAGGCCGCCGTGGTCGAGCATCCAGCCGACGGCGGCGCGCGCGTGCGGTTCCAGACGCCGGGCCAGGGCGGTGTCGCCGGTCCGCTCGACGTACGCGCCGAGCAGGATCAGGAACAGCGGGGTGGCGTCGACCGAGCCGTAGTAGCGGCCGTAGGGCACCTGTCCGAAGTGGGCCAGTTCGCCGTGCCGGACCTCGTGCACGATCTTGCCGGGCTGGGCGACCCGGGAGATGCCGCCGCCGGTCGCCTGGGTGGCGGCGAGGGCGAGGAGGGTGGCGGCGGCCGGCCGGGGGCGGTAGGGCAGGGCGAAGAGGGAGGCGAGGAGCGCGTCGCGGGCGATCAGAGTGAGGAACCAGGGGGCGCCGGCCGCCGGGACCCGCAGCTCCTCCCCGTCGGGCCCGCGCGCCGGGACCTGGAGCGCCGCCAGGTCGGCCAGGCCCCGGGCGCAGGCCGCCGCCAGCTCCGGCCAGCCGGTCGGGAAGGCGACCCCCTCCATGAACTCGCCCTCCAGCTCCAGCATCTGCGCGTGCACGGCGGCCGGGTCCCGGGGCACGCGCAGGGCCCGCTTCTCGCCGTGCGGCCGGGCGATCACCCGCAGCACCAGCTCCGTCGTGCCGTGCGGTGCGAGGCCGAGGGTCCACACCAGTCGGCGGGCGCCGGTGCCGGTCTCCTCCACGGAGTCGGGGGGCGGGTCGGCGGTGATCGTCGTACTGGAGCGCCACTCGGCGCGCCGGTAGGTGAACTCGATGCCGTCGTCGAGGATCTCGCGGGAGCGTACGGCACCGGCCTTGACGTAGGTGCGGTGGTCGGAGCGGAGTTCGAACTGGTCGGTGAAGTCGGCGTCGACGGTGAGCGCGAGCCGTACGGTGGTGGCCACCGGGCGGTTGCTGGTCACCTTCACCGAGTCCACCAACGAGCTGTCCCCGACCGCCTGTTCACGGAAGAGGGTGTGGGCCGGCGGTTCCTGCCGGCCCACGCGGGGGACCAGCACGCAGCGGGCCGCGTCCCCGTCCGTGACCGGCGCGAGCACCTCGGGCACCGCGCCGTCGACGGTGAGCTGCCAGCGGCTGAGATGCCGGGCGTCCCGGACGAACAGGCCGTCCGGCACGCACCCGCCCCGCACTCCGCCGATGTCACCCCGGTCACCCACGGCGGCGAACGTCGCACCGTGCACGAGCAGATGATGCCGTTCCGTCATCTCCGGTCCCCTCCCTTGTCACTCCTGTCGAACGCGCCACTGCCCGTCGGGGACACGCCCGGTTCCGGGCGGTCCGCGGCCAGCAGGTCGAGCGCGAGCGCGGCGGTCCAGCCGAAGCCGGTCGCACCGCAGGCCTCACCGGTGAACGGATCGACGTACTCGGCGAACCCGGAGGCGTCGGCCAGCCGCACCACGGCCGCGCGCAGGGCGTCGGCCGCCGCCGTCTCGCCGTGCGTCCGCAGCCCGCGCTCCACCAGCCAGCCGGTGTTGAACCAGGCCGGGCCGCGCCAGTACCGGCGCGGGTCGAACGCCTCGCCGAGGAGGTCGTAGCTGGGCACGAGCCGGGTGCGGTCGCCGAACGAGAAGTGCGGCCCGCGCAGGGTGCGGACGAGCGCGGCGGCGATGTCGCGGGGCAGGCCCGGCAGCAGCAGCGGGACCAGGCCGGAGACCCCGCGCTCGGCGACGAGGCCCCCGCCCCGCAGGTCCCGGCAGCGGAACATCCCGGCCCGAGGGTCCCACAGCCGCTCCACCAGCGCCGCCGTCAGCCGTTCGGCGCGGGCGTACCGGCCGGTGCCGGCCGCGCCCAGTTCCCCGGCGATCCGGGCGAGGGCGTACTCGGAGGCGATGAGCAGCGCGTTGAACGACGGGTCCTCGACGGCGAACTCCCCGTCCTCCCGGGTGTATCCGCGGTCCCGGTAGTCGGCGGCCAGCCGCACGTACCGCCCGTAGTCCAGGTCCGTCGGCCGGTCCCCGGGCGCGCCGTGGTCGAGGTCGGCGCGGCGGAAGGAGCGGGCCGGGGCCGGGGTGATCCGGGCGAGCGGGGCGTCCCAGCAGGGGCTGTTGTCCATGCCCTGCTCCCAGGGGTGGACGACGGACACCAGGCCGCCGCCGCCCAGGTCCCGCCGGTGGAGCAGATACCGGTGCCAGGCGGCCAGCCGCGGGTGGAGCCGGGCCAGGAAGCCGCGGGCCCGGGAGAGCACGGGGTCGGCGCGGTGCACCAGCCAGGCCGCCAGCGCGTGCACGGGTGGCTGCACGATCCCGGACGTCTGTACGGTGCGCGGGGCGCCCGCGGCGCGCCCGGCGGTGGCGGAGCGCCAGAAGTCGGGGCTCGGGAAGTACGCGCCGAACGGTACGGAGGGGTTGAACACGATGTGCGGGACGCGCCCGTCGGCCCACTGGGCCGTCAGGAGCGTCTCCAGTTCGGTCTGGGCGCGCAGCGGCGAGATGTGCCGCAGCCCGACGGCGATGAACGCCGAGTCCCAGGACCACTGGTGCGGATACAGGTTGCGGGACGGGACCGTCGAGCTGCCCGTCCAGTTGGCGTCCAGCACCCGGGCCGCTCTGACGTGCACGGACGCCGCCGAGTCGGGCGGATCGTATGCGATCCCGCCGGGTGCGGGACGGGCTGTGAGCTGGGCAGTGCGATCCACTCGGGACTCCCCGAAGACGTCCGGCCGACCGGGTTTGGCTACGGCTACCGCAGGGTTACGTCTATTTAACACGCAAAACCCAATATGTAAGGGAAGCTTGATGAACACAAGGGGGTGCGCATGACCGGGCGGCCGGGACGGACGGGCAGGGGCGCGGGACAGGCCAGCTCCGGCGATCTGCTCGAACTGGTGCGCAGCGGACGGGCGGTGACACGGGGTGCGCTCCAGCAGGTGACCGGACTGTCCCGGGCCACCGTCGGCCACCGCCTGGACCGGCTGTTCCGGGCCGGCTGGCTGCGGGAGGGCGCCGGCGGCCCGGTCGGCTCCCCGCTCGGCGGACGACCCGCCGTCACCCTGGAGTTCGACGACTCCCACGCCGTCGTCCTCGCCGCCGACCTCGACACCCGGCACGCCCGCGCGGCCGTCCTCACCCTGGCCGGCGACCTCCTCGCCGAACACTCCGGCACGCTCGCCGTCGACGACGGCCCGGAGGCCGTCCTCGGTGAACTCGGGCGCTGGTTCGCCCGGTTGCTGGCCGAGGCGGGGCACCGCGCCGGAGAGGTCTGCGGCATCGGACTCGGCGTACCGGGACCGGTGGACAGCGAGACCGGCCGGGTCGTGCAGCCCCCGATCATGCCGGGCTGGGACGGCTACGACATACGGGGCCGGCTCTCCCGCGCCTTCACCGAGCACACCGGCGCCCACGCGGTCCCGGTCCTGGTCGACAACGACGCCAACCTGATGGCCTACGGCGAACAGCGCGCCGGGCACCCCGACTGCACGGCCTTCATGCTGGTCAAGGTCTCCACCGGCATCGGCGCCGGGGTGGTCGTGCACGGCTCGGTCTACCGGGGCGTGGACGGCGGAGCCGGCGACATCGGGCACATAAGGGTGGGCACCGAGGCGCTGTGCCGGTGCGGCTCGTACGGCTGTCTCGCCGCCGTCGCGAGCGGTGGCGCGGTGGCCCGGCGGCTGGCCGCGTCCGGGGTGCCGGCGGCCTCCGGCTCGGACGTACGGGACCTGCTGGCCGCCGGCCACCCGGAGGCCGCCGCACTGGCCCGGGAGGCCGGCCGCCGGGTCGGGGACGTGCTGGCGACCGTGGTGACGCTGCTCAACCCGGGCGTCCTGATGATCGCGGGCGACCTGGCCGGGACGCCGTTCGTCACCGGTGTGCGCGAGCTGCTCTACCAGCGGGCGCTGCCCCGCTCCACGGCCCGCCTTGAGGTCGTCACCTCCCGGCTCGGCGAGCGGGCCGGGCTGCTGGGGGCCGGTGCGCTGGTCGTGGAGCACCTGTACGCGCCGGAGCGGGTCGAGGAGCGGCTCACGGCGATGGGCGTGTGACACGGGCGATGGGCCTGTGACGTGGACGGTGGGTGTGTGACGTGGACGGTGGGTCTGTGACGCGGGTGTTTCCGGGGGCGGGGCCCGTCCGGGGCCGGGTCCGCATGGTGGAACGGGCCGCTCTGTGGCAGCGTGATTCTCGCCACCCTTGAGGAGGGTCGCGCTCAGATGAGCGGATCATGCACGACTGCACTTCTCCAAAGGGTGGCACTGGGTGCCACCCTTTGATCGTTCATCGATCGAACTCAGTCGTGCTGGGTGGTGCTCATGTGAGCGTGAAACTTACCTCAAGGGAGCTGTTGTCTTCAAGAAGTGAAAACACTGAGCGCGCTTGGCTTGCCAAGCCTTGACTTTCGATCCGCTGGCGGACAGGTGGTTACAGGCGTGTGACGCGCAAGTGGACGTACCCATGGGCCTTCGATCTGGGTATGTTCCTGGCCGTCAGGGCAGCCACCGTGGCCTCAAGGAGTCGAGACCCGTGTCGGAAAACAAAGATCCCCACGCAGCGAAGTTCGTTTACGACTTCACCGAGGGCAACAAGGACCTCAAGGACCTCCTCGGTGGCAAGGGTGCCAACCTCGCCGAGATGACCAACCTGGGTCTTCCGGTCCCTCCCGGCTTCACCATCACCACGGAGGCCTGCAAGGTCTACCTGGACAGCGGTGAGGAGCCCGCGGCACTGCGTGACGAGGTCAGTGCGCACCTCGACGCCCTCGAGCACAAGATGGGCAAGAAGCTCGGCCAGCCCGACAACCCGCTGCTGGTCTCGGTCCGCTCCGGCGCCAAGTTCTCCATGCCCGGCATGATGGACACCGTCCTGAACATCGGCCTCTCCGACAAGTCCGTCAAGGGCCTGGCCGAGCAGGCCGGCGACGACCGCTTCGCGTGGGACTCCTACCGCCGCCTGATCCAGATGTTCGGCAAGACCGTCCTCGGCGTCGACGGCGACCTCTTCGAGGAGGCCCTGGAGAAGGCCAAGCACGCCAAGAAGGTCACGATCGACACCGACCTGGAGGCCGCCGACCTGAAGAAGCTGGTCGCGACCTTCAAGAAGATCGTCAAGACGGAGGCCGGCCGCGACTTCCCGCAGGACCCGCGCGAGCAGATGGACCTCGCCATCAAGGCGGTCTTCGACTCCTGGAACGGCGACCGCGCCAAGCTGTACCGCCGCCAGGAGCGCATCCCGCACGACCTCGGCACCGCCGTCAACGTCTGCTCCATGGTCTTCGGCAACCTGGGCCCGGACTCCGGCACCGGCGTCGCCTTCACCCGCGACCCCGCCTCCGGCCACCAGGGCGTGTACGGCGACTACCTCCAGAACGCGCAGGGCGAGGACGTCGTCGCGGGCATCCGCAACACCGTCCCGCTGGCCGAGCTGGAGCAGATCGACAAGAAGTCGTACGACCAGCTCATGCAGATCATGGCGACCCTGGAGAACCACTACAAGGATCTCTGCGACATCGAGTTCACCATCGAGCGCGGCCAGCTCTGGATGCTCCAGACCCGCGTCGGCAAGCGCACCGCCGGCGCCGCCTTCCGCATCGCCACCCAGCTCGTGGACCAGGGCCTGATCGACGAGACCGAGGCGCTCCAGCGCGTCACCGGCGCCCAGCTGGCCCAGCTGATGTTCCCGCGCTTCGACGAGCACGCCAAGACCGCGCAGGTCGGCCGGGGCATCGCCGCCTCGCCGGGCGCCGCGGTCGGCAAGGCCGTCTTCGACTCCTACACCGCCGTGAAGTGGTCCCGCTCCGGCGAGAAGGTCATCCTGGTCCGCCGCGAGACCAACCCCGACGACCTCGACGGCATGATCGCCGCCGAGGGCATCCTGACCTCGCGCGGCGGCAAGACCTCCCACGCGGCCGTCGTCGCCCGCGGCATGGGCAAGACCTGTGTCTGCGGCGCCGAGGAGCTGGAGGTCGACACCAAGCGCCGCCGGATGACGGTCCCCGGCGGCCATGTGGTGGAGGAGGGCGACCTGATCTCCATCGACGGCTCGTCCGGCAAGGTCTACCTGGGCGAGGTCCCCGTCGTGCCCTCCCCGGTCGTGGAGTACTTCGAGGGCCGGATGCACCCCGGCGCCGACGACGCGGACGAGCTGGTCGAGGCGGTCCACCGCATGATGGCCTTCGCCGACCGCAAGCGCCGCCTGCGCGTGCGCGCCAACGCCGACAACGCCGAGGACGCGCTGCGCGCCCGCCGCTTCGGCGCCCAGGGCATCGGCCTGTGCCGCACGGAGCACATGTTCCTCGGTGACCGCCGCGAGCTGGTCGAGCGCCTGATCCTGGCGGACACGGAGCAGGAGCGCGAGGAGTCCCTCAAGGCCCTGCTGCCGCTCCAGAAGAAGGACTTCGTGGAGCTCTTCGAGGCGATGGACGGCCTGCCCGTCACCGTCCGCCTCCTCGACCCCCCGCTGCACGAGTTCCTCCCCGACATCACCGAGCTGTCGGTCCGCGTGGCCCTGGCCGAGTCCCGCCAGGAGCCGCACGAGAACGACCTGCGCCTGCTCCAGGCCGTCCACCGCCTGCACGAGCAGAACCCGATGCTGGGCCTGCGCGGCGTACGCCTGGGCCTGGCCATCCCCGGCCTGTTCACCATGCAGGTCCGGGCGATCGCCGAGGCCGCGGCGGAGCGCAAGGCGGCCAAGGGCGACCCGCGCGCGGAGATCATGATCCCGCTCGTCGGCACGGTCCAGGAGCTGGAGATCGTCCGTGAGGAGGCGGACCAGGTCATCGCCGACGTCCAGGCGGCGACCGGTACGGAACTCAAGCTGGCGATCGGCACGATGATCGAGCTGCCGCGCGCCGCGCTGACCGCCGGACAGATCGCGGAGGCCGCCGAGTTCTTCAGCTTCGGCACCAACGACCTGACCCAGACGGTGTGGGGCTTCAGCCGCGACGACGTGGAGGCCTCCTTCTTCACGGCCTACCTGGAGAAGGGCATCTTCGGCGTCTCCCCGTTCGAGACGATCGACCGGGACGGTGTCGGCTCCCTCGTGAAGTCGGCGGCGGAAGCGGGCCGGCGGACCCGCCCCGACCTGAAGCTCGGCGTCTGCGGCGAGCACGGCGGTGACCCGGAGTCGGTGCACTTCTTCCACGAGGTCGGCCTGGACTACGTCTCCTGCTCCCCGTTCCGCATCCCGGTCGCCCGCCTGGAGGCCGGCCGCGCGGCCACGCAGTCGACGGGCAGCGACCACCGCTAGGCACCCCGGACCCCGGAGCCGTCGTCGGTCCCCGACCCTCAGCCGATCGGCGGCGGCTCCGGCACACGAAAAGAGAGGCGGCGGCATCCCTGTGCGGGGGGTGCCGCCGCTTCGCGTGCGGCCGGCGGCGAGACGCTCCGGCCGTGACATGTGCGTGCAACACCCCTTTCGTAATCGTCGTGGATGGTTGATCGTTGGGCCGTGCATCGATGACGGATGTCTGGGGGCACAGGATGACGATCAGCCGCAGGACCCTGCTGGCCGCGGGTGCGGGCGCCGGACTGCTCACCGCGTGCGGAGGCAACACCGGGCGCGGGGGCGGCGGTTCGGGGCCGTCGCTGTCGCAGTGGTACCACCAGTACGGCGAGCAGGGCACCGAACAGGCCGTGCGGCGCTACGCCGGCGCGTACGAGAAGGCACGCGTCGACGTGCAGTGGCGGCCGGGGAACTACGACCAGCAGACCGCCGCCGCGCTGCTCACCGGCGCCGGACCCGACGTCTTCGAGGTCAACGGGCCGACGCTCGACCAGATCCGGGGCGGCCAGGTCGTCGACCTCACCGCGCTGCTGGAGGGCGTCAAGGACGACTTCGCGCCGGCCGCGCTCGCGCCGAAGACGTACGACGGCCGGATCTGGGCCGTCCCGCAGGTCATCGACACGCAGCTGCTCTACTACCGCAAGAGCCTGCTGAAGGACGCCGGCGTGGAGCCGCCCACCACCCTGGACGCCCTGGTCGACGCGGCCCGCGCACTCACCGACCGCAGGACCAAGGGGCTGTTCCTCGGCAACGACGGGGGAGCGGGCGTGCTCGGCGGCACACCCCTGTACGCGGCGGGACTCAGCCTCGTCACCGAGGACGGGAAGCCCGGCTTCGACGACCCTGCCGCCGCCCGCACCCTCGGCAAGCTGCACCGGCTGTACGCCGACAGATCGCTGCTCCTGGGCGCGCCCAGCGACTGGTCCGACCCGTCCGCCTTCGTCCAGGGGCTGACCGCGATGCAGTGGTCCGGGCTGTGGGCGCTGCCGCAGGTGCGCAAGGAACTCGGCGACGACTTCGGGGTGCTGCCGTTCCCCGCGGACGGGCCCGGCGGCCGGCCCGCGGTACCCGTCGGCGCGTACGGGTCCGCCGTCAGCGCGCGCAGCAGGCACCGGGAGGCCGCCGCGGACTACGTGAAGTGGCTGTGGGTCGAACGGACCGACTACCAACAGGACTTCGCGTTGTCCTACGGCTTCCACATCCCGGCCCGGATCTCCCTCGCGAAGAAGGCGGACCGGCTGAGGTCGGGGGCCGCCGCCGACGCCGTCCGGTTCACCACCGACCACGGCTACGCCCAGCCGCTGCTGTGGACCCCGGCGGGTCAGACCGCCTACCAGGACGCGCTGAGCCGGATCATCAGGAACGGCGCCGATCCCGCGCGTGAGCTGCGGCCGGTCGTCGGGAAGGTGTCGGCCGAACTCGACCGTGTGAAGAAGAAGCCGTGAGGCGGCGGCGGGCGCTGTGGTTCTGGGTGTTCGTCGGGCCGTTCGCCCTCGGGCTCGCCCTGTTCACGTACGTACCGCTGCTGTGGAGCGTGGCGCTCAGCTTCTTCGACGCGCGCAACACCGTCACGCCCACGCACTTCACCGGGCTGGACAACTACACGGCGATGCTCGGGGATCACGCCTTCCTCGACAGCCTGCGCACCTTCCTCGTCTTCACCGCCTTCATCGTGCCCGTCACCTACGGGTGCTCCCTCTCCCTGGCCCTGATGGTCAACCGGGTCCGGCGCGCCCGGGCCTTCTTCCGGTCCGTGTTCTTCCTGCCGGCCGCGTGCAGCTACGTGGTGGCCGCGCTCGTGTGGAAGATGTCCGTCTTCAGCGGGGTGCGGTTCGGGCTGGCGAACACCGTGCTGGGCTGGTTCGGCGCCGACCCCGTCGCCTGGCTGGCCTCGCCCGACCCGCCCTGGTACTGGCTGGTCATCGTGACCGTACGGCTGTGGCTCCAGGCCGGGTTCTACATGATCCTGTTCCTCGCCGGGCTCCAGCGGATCGACCCGGTGCTGTACGAGGCGGCGGCCGTGGACGGGGCCCGGCCCGGCTGGACCGTGCTGCGGCACATCACCCTGCCCCAGCTGCGGGCCACCTCGGTCGCGGTCGTGCTGCTGCTCGTCGTCAACGCCTTCCAGGCCTTCGACGAGTTCTACAACCTGCTGTCGGACGCGCGGGGCTATCCGCCGTACGCCCGGCCGCCCCTGGTCTACCTGTACTACACGGCGCTCGGGCAGGGGCAGAACCTGGGGCTCGGCAGCGCGGGCGCGGTGATCCTGGCGCTGGTCGTCGCCGTCGTCACGGTGGGGCAGGCGCGCTGGCTGCGGCTGGGAAGGACGGACGGCGATGGATGACGCCCTGGTGCGGGCGGGCCGGGCGCTGCGGCTGGTGCTGCTGATCGCGCTCGCCCTGCTCTTCCTGATCCCCTTCTACCTGCTCCTGCGCAACGGCCTGTCGGCCGAGCGGGACATCACCTCCCCGCGGTGGACGTTCTTCCCGCGTCAGGTGCGGTGGGGGAACGTCGGCGAGCTGTTCGCCGATCCGTCCGTGCCGTTCGCCCGGTCCCTGCTCAACTCCGCGCTGATCGCGGTCGCCACCACCCTGGGCACCCTGCTCCTGGCCTCCCTCGCCGGGTACGGCCTGGCCCGCATCCCCTACCGGCACGCGAACAAGGTGTTCTACGCCGTCCTGGGCACCCTGCTGGTCCCGGCGGCCGTCACCTTCGTCCCCAGCTTCGTGCTGGTGTCGTCGCTGGGCTGGATCTCCACGCTGCGAGGGCTGATCGTCCCGACGCTGTTCCCGGCGTTCGCCTGTTTCGTCTTCCGGCAGTACTTCCTCGGGTTCCCGCACGAGCTGGAGGACGCGGCGCAGGTGGACGGGCTCGGGTACTGGCGGACGTACTGGCTGGTCGTCGTGCCCAACGCCCGGCCGGTGTTCGCGGCCGTCGGGACCATCGTGTTCCTGGGCGCCTGGAACTCCTTCCTGTGGCCGCTGGTGATCGGGCAGGACCAGAACGCCTGGACGGTGCAGGTCGCCCTGTCCACGTTCACCACCGCCCAGGTCGTACGGCTGCACGAGCTGTTCGTCGCCGCCGCCGTGTCGGTGCTGCCGCTGCTGCTGGTGTTCCTGTGCTTCCAGCGGTGGATCGTGGCGGGGGTGGAACGGTCCGGGATCGACTGACGGCACGCTCAGTCGAGCGAGGGCGGGGCCGCGCGGACCTCGTACGTGGCCAGCTGTACCGTCCCGTCGTCCAGGCACCGGCCGCCGGCCAGGTCGAAGCGCTGCTTGAGCAGCGGGGACGCCACGAACGGGCGGCCCTCGTGGCTGCCGGTCAGGCCGCGCGAGAGGACGGCCGCCCCGGTGAAGGGGTCGCGGTTGTCGACGGCGTACAGCCGGTCCGCGCGGTCGCGGAAGACGGCCACCTGGCGGCCGTCCGGCAGCAGGGCCGCCACCCCGCGGCCCGGGACCAGTGTGCTCAGGTCGCAGACCGTGAACCAGCCGTCCGCCAGCTGGAGCTGTACGGTCAGGTCGGTCGTCTCGAGTGCCAGGGTCATCGCTGGGCGCTTCCTTCCAGGACGTCGTCGGCGGGCCGCAGGCCGATCTTCAGCAGCGGCAGGTCGGGCTTGATCTGATCGCGCTCGGGGACGAAGGAGACGACCGGGTCGGGGGTGTCCGGGGCGTTCACGAAGGACACGAACCGGGCCAGCCGCTCGGGGTCGTTGACGGTCTCCGCCCACTCGTCGCGGTAGTGCGCGACGTGCGCCCGCATCAGCTTCTCCAGCTCGTCGCAGATGCCGAGCGAGTCGTGCACCACCACGTCCCGTACGTGCTCCAGGCCGCCCGGGATGCGCTCCAGCCAGGTGCTGGTGCGCTCCAGACGGTCGGCCGTACGGATGTAGAACATCAGGAACCGGTCGATCAGGCGCACCAGTTCGGCGTCGGACAGGTCCTGGGCCAGCAGGTCGGCGTGGCGCGGGGTGGCACCGCCGTTGCCGCCGACGTACAGGTTCCAGCCGTTGGAGGTGGCGATCACCCCGAAGTCCTTCGACTGGGCCTCCGCGCACTCGCGGGCGCACCCGGACACGGCCGACTTCAGCTTGTGCGGGGACCGCAGCCCCCGGTAGCGCAGCTCCAGGTCGATCGCCATCCGCACCGAGTCCTGCACGCCGTAGCGGCACCAGGTGGAGCCCACGCAGGACTTCACCGTGCGCAGTGACTTGCCGTACGCGTGCCCGGACTCGAAGCCGGCGTCCACCAGCCGCGCCCAGATCAGCGGCAGCTGCTCGACCCGGGCGCCGAACATGTCGATCCGCTGACCGCCGGTGATCTTCGTGTAGAGGCCGAAGTCCCGGGCGATCTCGCCGATCACGATCAGCTTCTCGGGCGCGATCTCCCCGCCGGGGATGCGCGGCACCACCGAGTACGAGCCGTTCTTCTGGAGGTTGGCGAGGAAGTGGTCGTTGGTGTCCTGGAGGGCCGCCTGCTCGCCGTCCAGGACGTAGCCGCTGGCGCCGATCGCCGGGGCGAGCGAGGCGATGACCGAGCCGACGGCCGGCTTGCACACCTCGCAGCCGTCCCCGCCCCGGGCGCCCTCGCGGCCGTACCGGTCCAGCAGCTCCCGGTACGACGTGACCCGCAGGGCGCGGACGATCTCGTACAGCTCCTCGCGGGTCTGGGGGAAGCAGCCGCACAGCCCCTTGTCGACCTCGACGCCGGACGCCTCCAGCTCGGCGGTGACCAGTTGGCCGAGGACCTTCACGCAGGAGCCGCAGCCGGTGCCGGCCCGGGTGCACTTCTTCACCTCGGGCACGGTGGTGCACGCGTGGTCGGTGACCGCGCCGCGGATCGTGCCCTTGGTGACGTTGTGGCAGGAGCAGATGACCGCGTCGTCCGGCAGCGCGGACGGGCCGAGCCGGTCCGCCGGGCCGGCGCCGGCGGGCAGCACGAGCGACTCGGGGGAGACGGGCGGCACCGAGCCGGTGAGCGCCCGCAGGGTGCCGTACGCCTCCGCGTCGCCGACCAGGACACCGCCGAGCAGCGTGCCGTCCCGGCCGATGACCAGCTTCTTGTACAGGCCGGCGCGGGAGTCGGAGTAGACGACGTCCAGGCAGTCCGCGGTGGTGCCGTGCGCGTCGCCGAACGACGCCACGTCCACGCCGAGCAGCTTCAGCTTGGTGGACAGGTCGGCGCCGGTGAAGGACGCCTCGTCGGCCGCGATCGTCGCCGCGGCGGTCGCCGCCTGCTCGTACCCGGGCGCCACCAGGCCGTACACCCGGCCGTCCGCCGCCAGCGCGCACTCGCCGATGGCGAACACGTGCGGGTCGGTGACGGTACGGCACTGCTCGTCGACCGTGATGCCGCCGCGCTCGCCGACCGTCAGACCGCAGTCGCGGGCCAGCTGGTCGCGGGGGCGGACACCGGCGCTGAACACGACCAGGTCGGTGGCGAGTTCGGAGCCGTCGGACAGCCGCATGCCGGTGACGGCACCGGAGGCGTCCGTCAC
Organism: Streptomyces sp. NPDC028722; assembly: GCF_040637655.1. Taxonomy (NCBI): domain Bacteria; kingdom Bacillati; phylum Actinomycetota; class Actinomycetes; order Kitasatosporales; family Streptomycetaceae; genus Streptomyces; species Streptomyces sp. NPDC028722. Next base: position 583,733 of record NZ_JBEZWU010000001.1, on the reverse strand, counting down.
GATCTCCTGGGTGCCCACGCCGGTGTGGACCGTCAGGCCCATGTCCTCGATGGTCCGCAGGAGTGCCGCGCCGCCGCCCTCGTCCACCTGCACCGGCATCAGGCGCGGCGCGAACTCCACGATGTGGGCGTCGAGTCCGAGGCCCTTGAGGGCACCCGCCGCCTCCAGCCCGAGCAGGCCGCCGCCGACCACGGCGCCCGTCGAGGCCTTCCGCGCCGCGTACTCCTCGATGGCGAGGAGGTCCTCGATGGTGCGGTAGACGAAGCAGCCGGTGGCGTCCTTGTTCGGCACCGGCGGCACGAACGGGTAGGAGCCGGTGGCCAGGACCAGGACGTCGTAGCCGACCACCAGACCGGAGCGGGCGGTGACCCGCCGTGTCTCGCGGTCGATCGTCTCCGCCGGGTCGCCGAGGTGCAGTTCGATGCCGTGGTCCTCGATGAACCGCCGGTCGGTCAGGGACAGGTCCTCCGGCGTCCGGCCGGAGAAGTACGAGGTCAGCTGGACGCGGTCGTACGCCGGACGTGGCTCCTCGCACAGCACGACCACGCGGTGCGTGGCGGTCAGGCCGCGCTCGGCGAGCGCTTCGAGGAAGCGCTGGCCGACCATGCCGTGGCCGACGAGCACGATCGTGGGGGTGGCCTGAGGGGTGGCGGACATTCAGGAGCCTCCATCATGGGTGAGCAGGTGGAGCAGGGGGCCGTCACCGGGGAGCGGCTCTGCTCCCTCCCAGGCGCGGGCGAGCGTGCCCACGGTGCCGAGTTCGCCGACGAGGACCCCGCCGACCAGGCGGTCGTCACGGACGACGACCTTGCGGTAGGTGCCCCGGGTGGCGTCGGCGAGCCGCACCACGTCGTCGCCGGGGCGTACCTCGGTGTCGCCGAACGCGGCGAGGTCGAACGGGGAGCCGGGGCCGGTGAGGGTCAGCCGGGTCAGGGAACGGGTGCCGCGGTAGCGGGCGCCCGGGTCGCCGGCGAGCAGCCGGGCGAGTACGTCGGCCTGTTCCAGCGCGGGGGCGGCCAGGCCGTAGACCGTGCCGTCGTGCTGGGCGCAGTCGCCGACGGCGTGGATGTGCGGGTCCGAGGTGCGCAGCGCGTCGTCCACGAGGACGCCCTTGTGGACGGCGAGCCCGGCCTGTTCGGCCAGGCCGGTGCGCGGGCGCACCCCGCAGGCGACCACCACGAGGTCGGCGTCCAGGGCGTAGCCGTCGGCCAGTTCCACCGAGCGGACGGCGCCCGCGACGCAGCGCACGTCCCGCACCCGGCACTCGGTGTGCACCTCGACGCCCAGGTCCGTCAGGTGCCGCAGCACCAGCCGGGAGGCGTCCGGGTCGAGCTGGCGCTCCATGAGCCGTTCGGACTGCTGGGCGAGGACCACCTGCGCGCCGCGCACGGCGAGCGCGCGGGCCGCGGAGACCCCCAGCAGGCCGCCGCCGATGACGACCGCGCGCACCCCCGGCCGGACGGCCTTCGCCAGGCCCAGGCAGTCGTCCAGGGTGCGGAACGCGTGCACGCCCTCGGGCAGGCGGTGGCCGGCCGTGAACAGGCCGCGCAGCGGCGGCAGTACGGGGTTGGAACCGGTGGCCAGGACCAGCGTGTCGTAGGCGATCGGCATGCCGTCGGCGCGGGTGACGGTCCGGGCCGTCCGGTCGATGCCGGTGATCCGGGCGCGCAGCAGGCCGGCGGGCGGCGGGAGGGCGATCACCTCCGGGGCGTACCGGCCGGCCAGCACCTCGGCCAGCAGGACGCGGTTGTACGGGGGGTGCTCCTCCTCGCCGACGAGCAGCGCGGGCGTACCCAGCTCGCCGAGCCGCCGGGCGAGCCGTACGCCCGCGAGGCCGGCGCCGATCACCACCACACGCGTATTCGAGGTCATGTCCCGAGCGTGCGTCCCCGACGTTACCCGGTGGCATCACTCCTGTTTCCCACGGGGAACGCTGCCCTCAGTGGCGGCACACCGGGAGTGTGAGGCCCGCGTGCCTGGCTCACCCGGCCGGTCGACGGCCACTCGGCGGCTGCCCGGTGCCGTGGCGGCTGCCCGTCAGGTGCGCGAACACCACCACGTTGCCCTGGTAGCCGGTCGTCCTGGAGTAGCCGCCGCCGCAGGTGATGACGCGCAGTTCGGGGCGGGGCGCGGCGCCGTACACCTTGTCGTCGGGGAAGCCGCGGGCCGGGTACACCTCCACCGCGTCCACGGTGAAGACGGCCACGCTGCCGTCCCGGCGGTCCACCTCGACGGTGGCGCCCCGCTTGAGCGCGCCCAGGTCGTAGAAGACGGCCGGGCCGTCGGTGTTGTCGACGTGCCCGGCGACGACCGCGGTACCCGTCTCGCCTGGCACGGTGCCGGCCTCGTACCAGCCGGCCAGGTTCTTCCGCCCGGCGGGCGGCGCCTCCAGATTGCCGGAGCGGGTGAGGGCCAGGCCCGTCAGCGGGGCGTCCACGCGGATCGCGGGGATGCGGATGCGGACCGGCAGGGACGGCGTGAGGGCGGGCGCCGCGAACCGCTCGTCCCGCGGGTCCGGGCGGCCCTCGGCGGCCGTCGGCTGCGGGGGTGTGTGGCGGCCGGTGCCACCGTCCAGCAGCCATACGCCCGAGCCGAGGGCGACGACGGTGACGGCGGCTATGGCGGTGTCGCCGAGCCTGGCTCTCCTGCGCATGCGAACCCCTCTCCCGGGGGCGCGCCCCCGAACGGGACTGAGCAGGGGACCGGCCTCGGGGCCGGTCCCCTCCCCCTCCGGGCCGCGAGGGGCGTCGGACCCGGAGGGGGCGGGACGTGCGGTACCGGCGGACGGACAGCGGAGGGTGTCCGTCAGATCCCGTCGCCTCTCGCCCGGCGATGCAGGAGCCAGGTACCGCCCACGGCGGCGACGGCCAGCGCCGCCACACCCGCCGTGGTCTGCACGGGGTCGGGACCGAGTCCGCCGCCGACCCCCGTCTTCACACTTCCCCGCGGCTGCACCTGTTCGTGCGCCGCGCCCAACGCCACCACCAGGTCGCCCGCCACCTGCCGGCTGCCCTCGGCGCACCTGGCGACGATCTCGTACGTCCCGGGCTGCGCGCTCGGCGGCACCCGGAACTGGCCGATCGCCTCGCCGTCGTGGGCGGTGGGCGCCAGCGTGAAGACGCCGGCGCCGACCGCGCCCGCGTCCCCGGTCGCCGAACCCCGGTCCCCGCACACGGCGGTGTTCACCGTGACCTGACCGCCGGGCGCCACGGTGGACGGGTACACGTCCAGGCGGCCGGTGCCCCCGGCCAGGCCGTGGGCGGGGGCCGCGGCGGTCACGGCGAGCGCCGTACCGGCCAGCAGACGGGCAGTGCGTCGCATGGTGCTCCCCAGAGCTTGTCCGACTCGTCCAGGGGTGCGCCCCTGCCCTACCGAGATAAGTCGCACTCGCGGGGATCCGCTTCCCGGGCACCGCCGCGGATGCGGTGAACGGGTGGCGCGGGCGGCCCCCCACACGGCCCAGCCGGGGTGTGTTCCGGCAGGTCACGGCCGGGTGAGGGGCCGGGTACGAAGAGCACACGATTGGCCTCCACCCGCGACGGGGTGCGGCCGGTGCCGGCGCGGCTCAGTTCACGTCGACCGCGCTCCAGGCGGCGGCGACCGCGGCGTACTCGGTGCTGCCGGCGCCGTACAGGTCCCTGGCCGCGTTCAGGGTGGCGGTGCGCGCGCCCGCGTAGTTCGTGGAGGACGTCATGTAGACCGTCAGCGCCCGGTACCAGATCCTGCCGACCTTGTCGCGGCCGATGCCGGTGAGCGTGGCGCCGTTCGCGGTCGGCGAGTCGTAGCTGACACCGTTGATCGTCTTCGCCCCGCTGCCCTCGGCGAGGAGGTAGGCGAAGTGGTTGGCGACGCCGGAGGAGTAGTGGACGTCCAGGTTGCCGACCGACGCGCTCCAGTAGTCGGCCGAACTGCCGTCCCGGGAGGGCCGGTCCATGAAGCGGAGGGCGGCCTTGCCGAAGCCGGGGCGGACGATCTTCTCGCCGATCAGGTAGTCACCCGGGTCGGAGGAGTTGCCCGCGTACCACTCGACCATGGTGCCGAGGATGTCGGAGGTGGCCTCGTTCAGCCCGCCGGACTCCCCGGAGTAGGCCAGCGCCGCCGACTTGGCCGTCACGCCGTGCGTCATCTCGTGCCCGGCGACGTCCAGCGCCACCAGCGGGCCGAAGGTGGTGCCGTCACCGTCGCCGTACGTCATGCAGAAGCAACTGTCGTCCCAGAAGGCGTTGTTGTAGTTGCTGCCGTAGTGGACGCGGTTGTACGAGCCCTTGCCGTCGTTCCCGATGCCGTTGCGGCCCTGGACGTTCTTGTAGTAGTCCCAGGTCGCGTCGGTGCCGTACTGCGCGTCGACCGCCGCCGAGGAGCGGTCCGCGGCGGTACCGGTGCCCCAGTGGTTGTCGGCGTCCGTGAACAGGGTCGCGGGGGCCCGGCTGACGCAGATGCCGAAGATGCACAGGTCGGTCTTGCCGGCGGCGTCGCCGGTGTAGGTGTTCCCGCGCGTCGGGTCCTTGAGCTGGTACGACGACCCGGACGGGGTGGTCTCCAGCGGCACCGTCCCGCTGTACAGGGACGCGCCGTCACCGGCGGCCGTCTCGATGCTGTCCCAGGCGTCGATCCGGGTGCCGGAGCGGGCGTCGGTCAGCACGGTGCGGGCGACGGGGTTGCCGAGTGTGTCGAGGCCGACGGCGTCGGTCCGCCAGGCCAGCCGGGGGCGGCCGTGCAAGGCGTCGACCACCAGCCGCGGCTTGGCCTTGACCTGCTCGATCCGGTCGCCGGGGTGGGCCGCGCGCAGGGCGCTCACCGCGAGACCGGCGGCCTTCGGGCCGGAGACCTCCGGGGTGACGGAGGGCAGGGAGACCGGCTGCCGGGTGGCCCGGTCGGCACCGCGGTAACGGCCGTCCCTGGCCAGGTGGACGACGAAGTCGCCGCCGAGGACGGGGAGCCGGTGATAGGTGCGGTCGTAGCGGACGTGCTGGGTGCCGTCCTTGTCCACGACGACGTCCCGGACGCTGGTGTCCTGGCCGGCGGTGAGGCCCAGGCCGGCCGCGTGGGCCAGGAGGGCGGAGGCCCCGTTGCGGATCGCGGCGGCCTGGGTCGGTCTGCCGTCGGCGTGGGCGGCGGGGGAGAGGGTGACGGTCAGCAGGGCCGCGCTGGTGACGGCGGCGCCGGCGGTGGCGATGCGACGGGTTCCTCGGACGTGGTGCCGTATCCGGCTCATCTGTCTCCTCGGGAAGGCGCCCGGCAGGCGTGGGGGTGGCGCGGATGTCACTGAGATTTAAGGGGCCATGACATGTCATGTCCATAGCGTCTTCATGGAGGTGTGTGGGGAACCGGCGGGGGTACAGAATCGGTTCCGTGACCGCCGAGGACCTCCCGCCCCGCAGCTCAGGCCCCGGTGCCCCCCGCGGCCCCCGCCCGTTCTTCGTCTACGGCACCCTGCGCGCCGGCGCGGCGAACCACGACCGGTTCCTGCGCGGACGCACCCTCCCCGGGGAACCGGCCCGGCTCACCGGCGCCGTGCTGTACGACGGCCCCGGCTACCCCTACGCCGTCGAGCGGCCCGGCGGACAGGTGCGCGGGGAACTGGTGACCGCGCTCCCGGAGGCGTACGAGAGTCTGCTCACCGACCTCGACCGGCTGGAGGGCTATGTGCCGGGCGACCCCCGGAACCTCTACGAACGCGTCGCCCGGGACGTCGAACGCGCCGACGGCACCACCGTCCGCGCCTGGGTGTACCTGGCCGCCCCGCGCGTCGCCGACCGGCTGCGCGTCCGGGGCCGGCCGATCCCGGGCGGCGAGTGGCCGGACGGCCGCTGACTCAGCCCAGCAGGGCCAGCCCCTCGGGTACCTCGATGCCGAACTCCTCCGCCACCACGCGCCGCGCCTCCGCCTCCCGCGTCAGCGTGCGCTCGGTGACCGTGCCGTCGGCGAGGGTCTGCGTGAACCGCGCGCCGTCCAGAGCGAGATGACGCTCGGCGGTGGTCCGCTGGAGATAGGGGCGGCGGGTGAACGGGGAACGCGGGTGCGTGGCGACGAACCAGTTGAACACCTCCAGGTCGACGGCGGTGAACGGCTCGCGCGTGAACGCGTACTGCCCGGCCCACACCCCGTCCCGGCGGTCGTACGCCTGCAACTCCCACAGCTCCAGCGGCCCCTCGTGCGGCAGTCGGGCCAGCCGGTGCCGGCGCCCGGCACCCTCGTACTCGGCGCCGGGGACCAGCGGCACCGGCAGCAGCAGCGCCCCCGGGGCGCCGAAACCGACGTCCGCCAGACAGGGACCGGCCTCGCCCGCCACCTCCACCTGGAGCATGGTGTGCGTCCGCGGCCGGCTGTCCGGGCTCTCGGCGCCCAGCACCACCCGGCCGGCCAGCGGGGTCACCCGGAAGCCGAGCGCCTCCAGCGCCAGCCGGAGCAGGGTGTTGTGCTCGTAGCAGTAGCCGCCACGCCGGCCGTGCACCATCTTCGCCATCAGGTCGGCGGGCGCCAGCGAGGGCACCGATCCGCGCAGCGGGTCCAGGTTCTCGAACGGCAGCGACAGCGCGTGCGCCAGGTGGACACCCCGCAGGGTGTCCAGGGAGGGCCGCCGCTCGCCCTGCCAGCCGATGCGGTCGAGATAGGCGTCGAGGTCGTACTGCTCGGTGCCGGCCATACCCCGAACCTACGCGAGACCGTCCCCCGGCCGCGTCCGCGGCCCCAGGACCTCCAGCCGCACCGCGCACGACTTGAACTCCGGCATCTTCGACGTGGGGTCCAGGGCCGGGTTGGTGAGGGTGTTGGCGCGGCCCTCGCCCGGCCAGTGGAAGGGCATGAACACGGTGTCCGGGCGGATGGTGGCGGTGACCCGCGCCGGCGCCACGGCCCGGCCCCGCCGGGAGACCACCGCGACCGGGTCGCCGTCGACCGCCCCCAGCCGGGCCGCGAGCCGCGGATGCAGCTCCACGAAGGGTCCCGGCGCCGCCGCGTTCAACTCCGCCACCCGCCGGGTCTGCGCCCCCGACTGGTACTGCGCCACCACCCGGCCGGTGGTCAGCAGCAGCGGATACTCCTCGTCCGGCTCCTCGGCGGTCGCCCGGTGCACGACCGGAACGAACCGGGCCCGGCCGTCGGCGGTGGCGAACCGCTCGAGAAAGAGCCGCGGCGACCCCGGATGCACCCCGGGCCCGGGGACGGGCCCGGGGACGGGTTCAGGTCCGGGGCCGGCACCGGGCGCGGTACCCGGGGTCTCCGTGGTGGACGGGCCGGTCGGGCAGGGCCAGAAGACGCCGTTCTCCTCGGCGAGGCGGCGGTAGGTGATGCCCGAGTAGTCCGCGGGGCCGCCCGCGCTGGCCCGGCGGAGTTCCTCGAAGACCTCCTCGGGGTCGGTCGGGAAGCCCTTCTCGACGCCGAGCCGGGCGGCCAGCTCGTGCAGGACGTACAGGTCGGTGCGGACGCCGGGCGGGGGAGCGACGGCCCGGCGGCGCAGCAGCACCCTGCCCTCCAGGCTGGTCGTCGTGCCGGTCTCCTCCGCCCACTGGGCGACGGGCAGCACGACGTCCGCCAGCTCCGCCGTCTCCGACAGGACGACGTCGGCCACGGCCAGGAAGTCCAGCGAGCGCAGCCGCTCCTCGATGTGGGCCGCGCGAGGGGCGGACACCACCGGGTTGGAGCCCATCAGCAGCAGCGTCCGCACGTCCGTGCCAAGGGCGTCCAGGAGTTCGTAGGCGCTGCGCCCGGGGCCGGGAAGGGCGTCCGGGTCCACGCCCCACACCCCGGCCACGTGCCGCCGGGCCTCCGGGTCGTCGAGCTTGCGGTAACCGGGCAACTGATCGGCCTTCTGGCCGTGTTCGCGTCCGCCCTGCCCGTTGCCCTGCCCGGTCAGGCACCCGTACCCGGACAGCGGGCGCCCCGCCCGCCCGGTGGCCAGGCACAGGTTGATCCACGCGCCCACCGTGTCCGTGCCCGTGGACTGCTGCTCCGGCCCGCGCGCGGTGAGCACCATCGCCGCCCGGGGCGCGCAGAACATCCGTACCGCCTCGCGGAGCTGCGGCACGGGCACGCCGGTGATCCGCTCCACGTACTCCGGCCAGTGCGCCATCGCGGCCGCCCGGGCCTCCACCCAGCCGGTGGTCCGCTCCCGGATGTACTCCTCGTCCGTCCGCCCCTCCGCGACCACCAGGTGCAGCAGGCCGAGCGCGAGGGCGAGATCGGTGCCGGGGCGCGGTGCGAGGTGCAGGTCGGCCTGGTCGGCGGTCCTCGTGCGGCGCGGGTCCACCACGATCAGCGTGCCGCCGTTCTCCCTGAGCTCCGTGAAGAAGCGCAGCGCCGGCGGCATGGTCTCGGCGAGATTGGATCCGACGAGGATCACGCAGCCGGTCCGCGGGATGTCCTCCAGCGGGAACGGCAGTCCCCGGTCGAGACCGAACGCCTTCGTGCCCGCAGCGGCGGCCGACGACATGCAGAACCGGCCGTTGTAGTCGATCTGCGAGGTGCCCAGCACCACCCGGGCGAACTTGCCGAGCGCGTAGGCCTTCTCGTTGGTCAGCCCGCCCCCGCCGAACACCCCGAGCGCGTCCGCGCCGTACCGCTCCCGGGCCGCCCCGAGCCGCTCGGCGATCCGGTCCAGCGCCCGGGGCCAGCCGGCCTCCACCAGCCGGCCGCCCTCCCGGACGAGCGGTGTGGTCAGCCGTACCGCCGGCGACAGCACCTGCGCCGCCGTGCGGCCCTTGCCGCACAGCGCGCCCCGGTTGACGGGGAAGTCCGGGCGCTCGGTGACCTCGACGCCCCCCTGGGGCAGGGGCGTGAGCGTCATCCCGCACTGGAGGGCGCAGTACGGGCAGTGGGTGGGCGCCGAGGTGTTCTCCATGCCGCCCAGCGTGGGTCCGGCGTGTTACGCCCCCGGCCGGATCCCGTTACGCGCCCGGCACGGCGACCTCCCCGCGCCGGTCCGGGAGCCGTGAGGACAGGTCACCGCCCGTCGGCCAGCGCCCGCGCCACCCCCGGCTCCCGCGGGCCGAGGAACCGCGGGTCCGGCCGGAACACCGCGTCCAGCGCCGCCTTGCCCGCCGCGAACACCTCGCGCGTGCCGCCGTAGTACCAGGTCGCGTCGTGTTTCGCGTCGACCCCGACGCCGTACGACGCCACGCCCGCGGCCTCGCACAGCGCGACCGCCCGCCGGATGTGGAAGCCCTGGCTGATCAGCACCGCCCGGTCCACCCCGAAGATCTTCCTGGCCCGGACGCAGGAGTCCCAGGTGTCGAAGCCGGCGTAGTCGCCGACGACGCGCGCGTCCGGCACCCCGTGCCGGGTCAGATAGGTGCGCATGGCGTCCGGCTCGTCGTAGTCCTTGCGGCTGTTGTCCCCGGTGACGAGGACGACCTCGATCCGCCCCGCGCGGTACAGCCGGGCCGCCGCGTCCAGCCGGTGCGCGAGGTACGGCGACGGTTCCCCGTGCTTCCACAGGCCCGCCCCGAACACCATCGCCACCTCGGTGTGCGGCACGTCGGCCGTGGTGCGCAGCCGGTCCGCCGTGGACACGTACAGCCAGGTCACCGGCAGCAGCGCCAGCACGCACCCGGCCATCACGGCCTGCACCAGCCGCCGCTGCCCGGTACGCGTGCGCGGCAGCCGCGGTCGACGGATCCTCATACGCCCCCCCAGAGATCGCTTCCGACCGGGAGGACGCCACCGGCGCCCGTTCCGGTTTCGCCTCACACTCCGCGTCCGCCCGCGGTGAAACGGCGGAAAACACCCGTGACGGGCCGGCAACGGCGACGCAACCTCCGACCGACAGGATCGTTCCATGACGGCGTCGAACCCACGCAGCGACGAGCCCCGCGCCCCCCTCGGTCACACGGCGCGCCCGAGGACCGGCGGCAGCGGCCGGCTCCGGCTCGTCCCCCCGCTCCGGTACGGCCGCCCGGCCCCGCCCGCGCTGGTCCTGGTCGCCCACGGCAGCCGCGACCCCCGGGCGCTCACCACCGTCCGGGCCCTGGCCGAACGGGTCCGCGCCCTGCGCCCCGGCCTCCCGGTCCACCTGGGCCACATCGAACTGAACGCGCCCCTGCTGCCCGACACCCTCGCCGCCCTGGGCGACACCCCCGTCGGCACCGTCATCCTGGTACCGCTGCTCCTGGGCCGCGGCTACCACGTCCGGCAGGACATCCCCGCGATGGCCGCCGCCGCACCGGTACGCGCCCGGGTGGCCGCCCCGCTCGGCCCGCACCCGCTCCTCGCCCGGACCCTGCACGACCGGCTCCTGGAGGCCGGCTGGCCCGCGGCCATGGACGCCGCCGCCCGCCGCACCAGTGCGGTGATCCTCGCCGCGGCCGGTTCCCGCGACCCCGACTCGGCCGCCGACACCCGCGGCACCGCCCGCCTGCTCGCCGCCCGCCTCGGCGTCCCCGTGCTCCCCGCGTACGCCTCCGCGGCGGCACCGACCGTCCCGGACGCCCTGCGCGCCCTGGCGGCGCGCGGCCGGCACCGGGTGGCGGTCGCGTCGTACTTCACGGCCCCGGGCCGTTTCGCCACCCAGTGCGCGGACCGGGCCCCGTGGCTCGCCTCGGCCCCCCTGGGCGCGCACGAGGCGATGGCCCGCCTGGTCCTGCACCGCTACGACCAGGCACACGCGAGCCGGGAGCCGGAACTGGCCTCCGCCTGACGCACGGCAGGCGGCAGCCCGCTTTTGTCGGTGCCGGCCCGTACTGTCGAACCATGGAAGGCACCGCAGGCACCGCAGGCACCGCAGGCATCGCACGCACCGCAGGCACAGACACAGGCACCGGCACCGGCACCGCGCTCGCGTCGGCATACGACCCGGCTTCCGCCGACCGCTGGGCCGCCGAGCCGGACAAACGCCCCGGCCGCACCGCCTTCCAGCGCGACCGCGCCCGCGTCCTGCACTCCGCGGCCCTGCGCCGCCTGGCGGGCAAGACCCAGGTGGTCACCCCGGGGACGCGCAGCCTGGTCTGGGACGCCAGCCCCCGCACCCGCCTCACCCACTCCCTGGAGTGCGCCCAGGTCGGCCGGGAACTGGGCGCGGCCCTCGGCTGCGACCCCGACCTGGTCGAGGCGGCCTGCCTCTCCCACGACCTGGGCCACCCGCCCTTCGGGCACAACGGCGAGTACGCGCTGAACGAGTTCGCCGACGACTGCGGCGGCTTCGAGGGCAACGCCCAGTCCCTGCGGCTGCTCACCCGCATCGAGCCCAAGCGCTTCACCCCGGAGGGCTCCGTCGGCCTCAACCTCACCCGGGCCACCCTCGACGCCGCCACCAAGTACCCCTGGCCGCGCGGCGCCCACCCCACCGACCCGGGGTCGGGGAAGTTCGGCGTGTACGAGGACGACCGCCCGGTGTTCGACTGGGTCAGAGCGCACGCCCCCGGCAGCCGCACCTGCTTCGAGGCGCAGGTGATGGACTGGTCGGACGACGTGGCCTACTCGGTGCACGACGTGGAGGACGGCCTGCACGCCGGCCACATCGACCCCGGCTGTCTGCACGCCGAACCGGAACGGCAGGCGGTGTTCGCGGTCGCCGTCGGCCGGTACGTCCCCGCGGACACCGACCCCGCCGAACTCGCCGCGGCCCTGGACCGCCTCCTGGAGCAGGAGTGGTGGCCGCACGGCTACGACGGCACGGCGGTGGCACAGGCCCGTCTGAAGGACGCCACCAGCCAGCTCATCGGCCGGTTCTGCCTGGCCGCCGAGGGCGCCACCCGGGCCGCGTACGGCACCGGCCGGCTCACCCGCTACGGCGCCGAACTCGTCGTCCCCCGCGCCGCCCGCATGGAGTGCGCGGTGCTCAAGGCGGTCGCCGACCGGTACGTCATACAGCGCGCCGAGCAGGAACGGCTGCGCGCCGACCAGCGGGTGATCGTCGCGGAGCTGGCCGAGGCGCTCACCGCCCGCGCCCCACAAGGCCTGGACCCGCAGTTCCGGGCCCTGTTCGACGCGGCGGCCGACGACCACGCGCGCAAGCGGGTGATCGTCGACCAGATCGCCTCCCTCACCGACGCCTCCGCCCTCTCGCTGCACGCGAGACTGACGGGACGGCTCTGAAGAAAAGTGACCCTGCGTGGCCTGAACGGGTCACACCCTCTTCCCGCATCACGCTGCGTGCGGGACGCTCGCAGGTGGCGGCACCCTTATGAGGAGGCATCACGTGGTCGACGCGGATCAGACATTCGTCATCGTCGGAGGCGGTCTCGCCGGTGCGAAGGCGGCCGAGACGCTCCGGGCGGAGGGCTTCACCGGCCGGGTGATACTGATCTGCGACGAACGCGACCACCCCTACGAGCGCCCGCCGCTGTCCAAGGGCTACCTCCTCGGCAAGGAGGAACGCGACAGCGTCTTCGTGCACGAGCCCGCCTGGTACGCGCGCAACGACATCGAGCTGCACCTCGGGCAGACCGTCGACCGCCTCGACCGTACGGCGAAGACGGTCCGCTTCGGCGACGACGGCACCCTCGTCCACTACGACAAGCTGCTCCTGGTCACCGGCGCCGAACCCCGCCGCCTCGACATCCCCGGCACCGACCTCACGGGCGTCCACCACCTGCGCCGGCTCCCCCACGCCGAACGGCTCAAACGCGTCCTGGCCGCGCTCGGCCGGGACAACGGGCACCTCGTGATCGCCGGCGCCGGCTGGATCGGCCTGGAGGTCGCGGCGGCGGCCCGCGAGTACGGCGCGGAGGTCACGGTGATCGAACCCGCCCAGACCCCGCTGCACGGCGTCCTCGGCCCCGAGCTGGGCAACGTCTTCGCGGAGCTGCACCGCGAGCACGGCGTCCGCTTCCGTTTCGGCGTCCGGCTCACGGAGATCGTCGGGCAGGACGGCATGGTCCTCGCCGCCCGCACCGACGACGGCGAGGAACACCCCGCGCACGACGTCCTCGCCGCGATCGGCGCCGCCCCGCGCACCGGTCTCGCGGAGGCCGCGGGTCTGGAGACCGCCGGCCCGGCGCGGGGCGGCGGCATCGTCGTCGACGAGCGGCTGCGCACCAGCGACCCCGACATCTACGCCGCCGGCGACGTGGCGTCCTTCCCGCTCGCCCTGTTCGGCACCCGGCTGCGGGTGGAGCACTGGGCCAACGCCCTGAACGGCGGACCGGCCGCCGCCCGCTCCATGCTCGGCAGGGACGTCACCTACGACCGCGTGCCGTACTTCTTCAGCGACCAGTACGACCTGGGCATGGAGTACAGCGGGTGGGCGCCGCCGGGCTCGTACGACGAGGTGGTCATCCGCGGCGACGCCGGGAAACGGGAGTTCATCGCGTTCTGGGTGCGGCAGGGCCGCGTACTGGCCGGGATGAACGTGAACGTGTGGGATGTCACAGAACACATCCAGCGGCTCGTCCGTTCCCAGTCCCCGGTGAACATCGAGGCACTCTCCGACCCGCACGTACCGCTCGACGGCCTCGCCTCCTGACCGCCGCGCGCACCGGAACCGCCGCACCACCCCCGTAGAATTCACGCGTGGCAGGACGGATCAACGACGAGGACGTGAAGGCGGTTCGGGACGCGGTCCCGATCGACGCCGTGGTCTCCGAGTACCTCCAGCTGCGCAGCGCGGGCGGCGGCAACCTCAAGGGCCTGTGCCCGTTCCACGACGAGAAGTCGCCGTCCTTCCAGGTCAGCCCCAGCAAGGGACTCTTCCACTGCTTCGGCTGCCAGGAGGGCGGGGACACCATCACCTTCGTGATGAAGGTGGACCACCTCTCCTTCTCGGAGGCGGTCGAGCGCCTCGCCGCCCAGGCCGGCATCACCCTGCGGTACGAGGAGGGCGGCTACAACCCGGCCCACCAGCGCGGTGAGCGCATCCGCCTGGTCGAGGCGCACAAGATCGCCGCGCAGTGGTACGCGGAGCAGCTCGCCACCAGCCCCGAGGCCGAGACCGGCCGGGTCTTCCTCGCCGAACGCGGTTTCGACCAGGCCGCCGCCGTCCACTTCGGCGTCGGCTACAGCCCCCAGGGCTGGGACCACCTCACCCGCTACCTGCGCGGCAAGGGCTTCACCGACAAGGAACTGCTGCTGTCCGGCCTGTCCCAGGAGGGCCGCCGGGGTCCCATCGACCGGTTCCGGGGCCGGCTGATGTGGCCGATCCGGGACATCGGCGGCGAGGTCGTCGGCTTCGGCGCCCGCAAGCTGTACGAGGCGGACAACGGCCCGAAGTACCTCAACACCCCCGACACGGCGATCTACAAGAAGAGCCAGGTCCTGTACGGCATCGACCTGGCCAAGAAGGAGATCGCGAAGGCGAGCCGGGCGGTCGTGGTCGAGGGCTACACCGACGTCATGGCCTGCCACCTCGCCGGGGTCACGACGGCCATCGCGACCTGCGGCACGGCCTTCGGCAGCGACCACATCAAGATCCTGCGCCGGCTGCTGATGGACAACGGCAGCGCCCGCGTCATCTTCACCTTCGACGGCGACGCGGCCGGCCAGAAGGCCGCCCTGCGCGCCTTCGAGGACGACCAGAAGTTCGCCGCCGAGACCTACATCGCGATCGCGCCCGACGGCATGGACCCCTGCGACCTGCGCCTCGCCAAGGGCGACGAGGCCGTTGCGGACCTGGTCCAGCCCCGCACCCCGCTCTTCGAGTTCGCGCTCCGCCAGATCCTCAGCCGCTACGACCTCGACACCCCCGCCGGCCGCGCCGCCGCCCTGGACGAGGCCGCCCCGATCGTCGCCCGGATCAAGAACAGCGGCGCCCAGCACGAGGTCGCCGTCGAACTGGCCGGCATGCTCGGCATCCTCGACACCCAGTTCGTGGTCCGCCGGGTCGGCCAGCTGGCCCGCTGGGCCCGCGACCGCGGCGGCAAGGGCGAGCCGCGGCAGGGCCCGTCCCGCCAGGCCGGTCCCCAGTGGGCCGAGGCCCCCCGCCCCGCCGGCGGCCCCGCGCTGACGCTGCGCAACCCCGTCCACGCCGCCGAACGTGAGCTGCTCAAACTCGCGTTGCAGCGCCCCGAGCTGGTCTCCCCGGCCTTCGACGCCTACGGCATGGACGAGTTCACCGCCCCGCCGTACGCGGCCGTGCGCCGGGCCGTCGCGGAGGCGGGCGGCGCCGAGTACGGCGTTTCCGACCCGCAGGAGTACGTCGTCCGGGTGCGGGAGGCCGCCCCCGACGACACCGTCCGCGCCATGGTCACCGAGCTGGCCGTCGAGCCGATCCTGCGCCGCACGGTCGACGAGACGTACGCGGGCACGGTCCTGGTGCAGATCCGCCGCCGGGCCGTGGAACGCCGTATCCGCGACATCCAGTCCCAGCTGACCCGCCTCGCCGCCGGCGGCGACCCGGCCCGGCTGGCCGCCGTCCAGAACGAGGTGTGGGTCCTCCAGCAGTACGACCAGGCCCTGCGCGAACGCGGCGCGGCAGCGCTCTAGCCGCGCCGGTCCCCCGACTCCCGCCAATCCGCCAGGTCAGCGGTGGAGCCGGGGCCGCGGGTGCGGGCACGGTCAGCGGGCGGTCACGGACCGGATGCAAAAAGTCACCGCACGCCCCTCGTGGCGGCGTTGTGTCGTACTCCACACTGGGGGCCGGTGCCCGAGTCCTCGGAGCGCAGGCCGTCGACTCTCCGCTCCGAAGCACCGCTGCCGCTCACCTTCAGCAGCGATCATCCTGGAGGTCGCCCCCGTGCAGACCCGGACCCTCGCCCAGACCGACAGCAGCACCAGCACCAGCACCAGTACCACCGCGGACGAACCGGACGCGGAGACGGACGTCCTCCGGGCCGTGCCCCCGCAGGGCCGCGCCGCCCGGCACCCGCGGGCCCCGGCCGCCGGGGCGCTCCAGGAGGCCCCGGGCGAACCGGCGGAACCGGGCGAAGCGGCGGAACCGCCCGAGCCGGCTCGGGCCGAGGAGGCCGAGGAGGCCGCCGAACCCGTCGAGGTCCCGGCCGCCGCCCGGGCCGAGTCCGGCGGGCCCTCGGCCGACCTGTTCCGCCAGTACCTGCGTGAGATCGGCCGCATCCCCCTGCTCACCGCCGCCGAGGAGGTCGAGCTGGCCCGCCGGGTCGAGGCCGGCCTGTTCGCCGAGGAGAAGCTGAGCAGCACCCCCGACCTGGACAGCCGGCTGGCGCACGACCTGGACCGGCTGGTGGTCATGGGCCGGATGGCCAAGCGCCGGCTCATCGAGGCCAACCTGCGTCTGGTGGTGTCCGTCGCCAAGCGGTACGTCGGCCGCGGCCTGACCATGCTGGACCTCGTCCAGGAGGGCAACCTCGGGCTGATCCGGGCCGTGGAGAAGTTCGACTACGCGCGCGGCTACAAGTTCTCCACGTACGCCACCTGGTGGATCCGCCAGGCCATGTCCCGGGCCCTGGCCGACCAGGCCCGCACCATCCGCGTCCCGGTCCATGTCGTGGAGCTGATCAACCGGGTCGTCCGCGTCCAGCGGCGGATGCTCCAGGAGCGCGGCTGCGAGCCGACGGCGGACGAGGTCGCCGCCCATCTGGACCTGCCGCCCGAGCGGATCGGCGAGGTGCTGCGGCTCGCCCAGGAGCCGGTGTCGCTGCACGCCCCGGTCGGCGAGGAGGACGACGTCGCCCTCGGTGACCTCATCGAGGACGGCGACGCGGCCAGCCCCGTGGAGTCGGCCGCGTTCCTGCTGCTGCGCCGGCACCTGGAGGCCGTGCTGTCCACGCTGGGGGAGCGGGAGCGGAAGGTCGTCCAGCTCCGCTACGGCCTGGCCGACGGCCGCCCCCGCACCCTGGAGGAGATCGGCCGCATCTTCGGGGTGACCCGGGAACGGATACGGCAGATCGAGTCCAAGACCCTGAACAAACTCCGCGACCACGCCTTCGCGGACCAGCTCAGGGGCTACCTGGACTGAAGGGGGGGCCGCCGGGCGGCGGCCCCCTCGCGCTAGTCCACCTCGGCGACGGCCTGGGCGAACTGGGCCTGGTACAGGCGGGCGTAGGCACCGCCGGCGGCCAGCAGCTCCGCGTGCGCGCCCTGTTCCACGATGGACCCGTTCTCCATGACGAGGATGACGTCGGCGTCCCGGATCGTCGACAGGCGGTGCGCGATCACGAACGACGTGCGTCCCGCGGCCAGTTTGGCCATCGCCTTCTGGATCAGCACCTCCGTGCGCGTGTCGACGGAACTCGTCGCCTCGTCCAGCACCAGGATCACCGGGTCGGACAGGAACGCCCGCGCGATCGTGATCAGCTGCTTCTCGCCGGCGCTGACGCCCGTGCCCTCGTCGTCGATGACGGTGTCGTACCCGTCGGGCAGCGTGCGGACGAACCGGTCGGCGTGCGCCGCCCGCGCCGCCTCCTCGATCTCCCCGCGCGTGACCTCCCGCGAGGCGCCGTACGCGATGTTCTCCGCGATGGTGCCGCCGAACAGCCAGGTGTCCTGGAGCACCATGCCGATCCCGGACCGGAGCTCGTCGCGGGTCATCTTCCGGATGTCGACCCCGTCGAGCGTGATCCGCCCGCCGGAGACGTCGTAGAACCGCATCAGCAGGTTGACCAGTGTGGTCTTGCCGGCGCCGGTCGGGCCGACGATCGCCACCGTGTGCCCGGGCTCCACCGCGAGGGTCAGGTCCTCGATCAGCGGCTTCTCCGGGTCGTACCGGAACGACACGTGCTCCAGCCGCACCCGGCCGCGCAGTTCCGCGGGCCGCTCGCCCGGCAGCGGGTCCGCCTCCTGCTCCTCCGCGTCCAGGAGTTCGAAGACCCGCTCGGCCGAGGCCACGCCGGACTGCACCAGATTGGCCATCGACGCGACCTGCGTCAGCGGCATCGAGAACTGCCGCGAGTACTGGATGAAGGCCTGTACGTCACCGATGGACAGGGCGCCGGACGCGACCCGCAGTCCGCCGACGACCGCCACCAGCACGTAGTTGAGGTTCGACACGAACATCATCAGCGGCTGCATGACACCGCTGTTGAACTGTGCCCTGAACGCGGCCTCGTACAGCGCCTCGTTCTGCTCGGCGAACTGCTGCGCCGACTCCTCCTGCCGTCCGAAGACCTTCACCAGGGCGTGCCCGGTGTACATCTCCTCGACGTGCGCGTTCAGTTTGCCGGTGGACCGCCACTGCTGCACGAAGTGCGGCTGCGACCGCTTGCCGACCCGGGTGGCGACCACGAACGACAGGGGTACGGTGACGAGCGCGACCAGCGCCAGGATCCAGGAGACCCAGAACATCATCGCGAGCACGCCGATGATGGTCAGCACCGAGTTGATCAGCTGGCCCATCGACTGCTGGAGCGTCTGCCCGATGTTGTCGATGTCGTTGGTCGCCCGGGACAGCACCTCACCGCGCTGACGCTTGTCGAAGTACGACAGCGGCAACCGCGACAGCTTCTTCTGCACGTCCTCCCGCAGCCGGTACATCGTGCGGTTCACGGCCCGGTTCACCAGCCGGGTCGCGACCGCCATCAGCAGGCCGGCGACCAGGAACGTACCGAGCGCGATCAGCAGGACACGGCCGACGGCGTCGAAGTCGATGCCCTGGCCGGGCGTGAAGTCGGTGCCCTGGAGCATGTCCGCGATCCGGCCCTGGCCGTGCTCGCGCATCCTCGCCAGGACCTGCTCCTTCGTGGCGCCGCCCGGCATCTGCCGGCCGATGATGCCGGAGAACACCAGGTCGGTGGCGCGGCCGAGGATCTTCGGGCCGATCACGCTCAGGCCCACGCTGACGACCACGCAGAGCAGCAGGACGTAGATCGTGGCGCGTTCCGGTCTGAACTGGGTGACGAGCCGTTTGCCCGACCCCTTGAAGTCCATCGAGCGCTGGTCGGGGCCGCCCCCGGCCATCATGCGTCCCATGGGCCCGGCCATCAGGCGGCCTCCGCTTCCGTCAGCTGGGAGAGCACGATCTCCCGGTAGGTCTCGTTGGACGCCATCAGTTCGGCGTGCCGGCCGGAGCCGACGACGCGGCCCTCGTCGAGCACGATGATCCGGTCGGCGTCCCGGATGGTCGCCACCCGCTGGGCGACGATGACGACGGTCGCCTCGGCGGTCTCCCGGGCGAGCGCGGCACGCAGGGCCGCGTCCGTCGCGTAGTCGAGCGCGGAGAAGGAGTCGTCGAACAGGTAGATCCCGGGGCGCTGCACCAGGGTGCGGGCGATGGCCAGGCGCTGGCGCTGGCCGCCGGAGACGTTGGTGCCGCCCTGCGCGATCGGCGCGTCGAGGCCGCCCTCCAGCTTCCGTACGAAGTTCCCGGCCTGCGCGACCTCCAGCGCGTGCCACAGTTCCTCGTCGGTGGCGTCCGGGTTGCCGTAGCGCAGGTTGGTGGCGACGGTGCCCGCGAACAGATAGGGCTTCTGCGGGACGAGCCCCACGGTCCGCGCGAGCAGCGCCGGTTCGACGGTCCGGACGTCGACGCCGTTCACCAGCACCTCGCCCTCGGTGGCGTCGAACAGCCGGGGGACGAGGCCGAGCAGCGTCGACTTGCCGCTGCCGGTGGAGCCGATCACGGCGGTCGTCTCACCGGGCCGGGCCACCAGGCCGACGGCCTTGAGCACCGGCTCCTCGGCGCCCGGGTAGCGGAAGCCCGCGTCCCGGAGCTCCAGGTGTCCGTGCCCGCGCAGCTCCCGGACCGGGGCGGCGGGCGGCACGACGCTGGACTCGGTCCCGAGGACCTCCTCGATGCGCTCGGCGCACACCTCGGCGCGCGGCACCATCATGAACATGAAGGTCGCCATCATCACGGACATGACGATCTGCATCAGATAGGCGAGGAACGCGGTCAGGTCACCGATCGCCATCCCGCCGCTGTCGATCCGGTGGGCGCCGAACCAGACCACCGCGAGGGACGACAGGTTCACCACCGTCATGACGATCGGGAACATCAGGGCGAGCATCCGGCCGGTGGCCAGCTGCATCCCGGTCAGCTCGGCGTTCGCCTCACCGAACCGCCCCTGCTCGTACTCGTCGCGGACGAAGGCGCGGATCACCCGGTTGCCGGTGATCTGCTCGCGCAGCACCCGGTTCACCGTGTCCAGGCGGACCTGCATGGACCGGAACAGCGGGCGCAGCCGGCGCACGATGAGCGTCACGGAGACGCCGAGCACGGGGACGACCGCGGCCAGTACCCCGGACAGCGGTACGTCCAGGCCGAGCGCCAGCACGATCCCGCCCACGCACATGATGGGCGCCGACACCATCAGGGTGAACGTCATCAGGGCCAGCATCTGGACCTGCTGCACGTCGTTCGTCGTACGGGTGATGAGCGAGGGCGCCCCGAAGTGACCGACCTCACGCGCGGAGAACGACTGGACCCGGTCGAAGACGGCACCGCGCACGTCCCGGCCGAGGGCGGAGGCGGTCCGGGCGCCGTAGTACACGGCACCGATGTTGCACACGACCTGGGCCAGCGAGATGCCGATCATCAGGGCGCCGAAGGACAGAATGTACCCGGTGTCCCCCTTCACGACGCCGTTGTCGATGATGTCGGCGTTCAGAGTGGGCAGGTAGAGGGTGGCGCAGGTCTGGAGGAACTGGAGCAGCACCACCAGGGCGATGGGTTTCTTGTAGGGCCTGAGATAGGTCCGCAGAAGTCGTATGAGCACGCTACGTCTCTTCGGGTCGGCGACAGGGGCTGGACGGTTGCCCCTGGCCCCTATCGTCGGGCACCCGACCCGTGTTACCCCAACCGATTAACCCGACCGGTCCGGTGCGCGACGGCGTCAGGGACCGAACGCCCCCGGATGGGTCTGCTCCCGCACCGCCGTGAACTGCTGCCGCACCGCCTGTCCCACGGCCAGTTCCTCGCCGGGTTCCAGCACCTGAGCCGCCGCGCCCTGCCAGGCCGGCGGGTTCCGCGGGTCGAGGGTGCCCTGCGACACCCCGAGCGCCCAGGCCGCCTGCCGGGCCGCGCCGATCGCCGCGTAGTCCGCGGGCTGCGGCACGACGACCTGCGCGCCGAACAGCGAGGGCGCCGAGGCCTGCACGGCGGGCAGCTCGGCGGCCGGGCCGAGCAGGAAGATCCGCCGCACCGCCACACCCCGCCCGCGCAGCACGTCCAGCGCGTCGGCGAGTCCGCACAGCATGCCCTCGAACGCGGCCCGCGCCAGGTGCTCCGGCTTCATCGACTCCCGCCGCAGCCCGGAGAGGGTCCCCGCGGTGTGCGGCAGGTTCGGCGTCCGCTCGCCCTCCAGATAGGGCAGCAGCACCAGACCGTGCGATCCCGGCGTGGACTTCACCGCCAGGTCGGACAGGCTCTCCAGGTCCGCCAGCCCCAGCAGTTCGGCGGCGCCGCGCAGTGTGCGTACGGCGTTCAGGGTGGTGACGACCGGCAGGTGCATACCGGTGGCGTCGGCGAGGGAGGTGATCATCCCGGACTGGTCGGCGAGTGCCTCCGGATGCACGGCCATCACGGAGCCGGACGCCCCGAGCGACACGACGGCGTCCCCGAGCCCGATCCCGAGCCCGAACGCGGCGGCCATGGTCTCCCCGGTCCCGGCGGAGATCAGCAGCCCCTCCGGGGTCGTACCGGCCGCGTCCGAGGGGCCGATCACCTCGGGCAGCAGCGCCTGGTGACCGAGGGCCAGCTCGACCAGCTCGGGCCGGTAGGCGCCGGTGGCCGCCGACCAGTACCCGGTGCCGGAGGCCCCGCCGCGGTCGGTGGTGCGGCGCACCGGCCGCCCGAGCAGCTGCCAGACGAGCCAGTCGTGGGCCTGGAGCAGGACGGCGGCGCGCCGCGCGTTCTCGGGTTCGTTCTTCGCGAGCCAGCGCAGCTTGGTGACGGGGTGGGCGGCCTGCGGCACGCTCCCGACGGCCTGCGCCCAGGCCTCCCGGCCGCCGAGCGCGTCCACGAGGTCCGCCGCCGCGACCTGCGCGCGCTTGTCGCCGCCGACCAGGGCCGGGCGGACGGTGTTGCCCTGGGCGTCCAGCGGGACCAGCGCGTTCTGCTGCGAGGAGACGCCGATGGCCTGCACGCCCTCCAGCAGACCGCCGCCCGCGGCCTCGCCCAGGGAGAGCAGCCAGGCCTGCGGATCGACGTCACTGGGCCGCCCCCCGTCCGGTGTCTCGACCGGATGAGGGGCGTACCCCTGCCTCAGCACGGCGCCCGTGTCCGTGTCGCAGACCACGATGCGCGTGAAATCGGGCGAGCTGTCCAAGCCGGCGACTATCCCCATGCCTACGAATTTTGCCGCATCGGCGGGGCTGGTCCGGCCAGGGGGCGGCGGCCGCGGCGCCGCGCGACGAACCTTCAGGTGGTGCTGGTGCCCCAGTCGTCCTCACCCGTGCCGCTGACACCGCGCTCGCGCAGGGACCGCACCCGCTGGGCGACGGACTCCGGGACGCGGTCGCCGACCTTGTCGCTGACCGTGTGGAACGCCTTGCCGGCGTAGACGCGGCCCTGCTGGGCTGCCGTCTCCGCGGTGTTGCGCACGGCAGGGTTCTGCGTGATCTGCCGGGCGGATTTCTTCAACTGCTCGTAGCGCTCGCGTCCGGCCCTCGTGCCGAGTACGTAACCGAGGGACAGTCCGGCGAGGAACGTGAGCCGGTAGCGCATGGCTGCCACCCTTTCCGTGCGTAGTGTGCTGGTGCGGCGCTGACCCCGAGGGGAAGCGATTGGCGGAGCACCCCCCTGCTTGCGCTAATGTATGTGTCGCAGCGAGCGTCCGCCCCCTGGCGAATACCCAGGCGGGTACGATCGATGCAATCGAGGCGATCCTCCGTAGCTCAATTGGCAGAGCAGCCGGCTGTTAACCGGCAGGTTACTGGTTCGAGTCCAGTCGGGGGAGCTTCGGTCCTCCGTAGCTCAATTGGCAGAGCAGCCGGCTGTTAACCGGCAGGTTACTGGTTCGAGTCCAGTCGGGGGAGCGCTGAACGAGGACCCCCGCAGGGGTCCTTTTTCATGTCCGCGGGAACCGCCGGACCGGGCGTCGCCGTCCTCGGGATCATGAGCAGCGCGGAAGCCGACCATCCGAAGCAGGAGATCGTATGAGCGGCTATGCTGCGGCAGACGGCGCGCACACGTGTACGCGACACGCCGCTATGGGGCGGTAGCTCAGCCGGTTAGAGCAGCGGACTCATAATCCGTCGGCCGTGGGTTCGAGTCCCACCCGCCCCACCAGTCGCAGGTGGCAGGACCGTTTCTACCTGCACAGACGCGAGAACGAGGGTCGCCGCTCCAGGCTGGCGACCCTCTTTCATTCGATCAGACCAAGCTCCGGTGCACACGTAGTGGACACGGTCCGGGCGACATCTGCGGCACGGCCGAAATGTGCCGCGACGGCCGGTTGGGCGTGGCGTCAAGGGTGCCGTCCTGTCGTGACGGCGGCACTGCTCGTCGGGCACGTCATGCTCCACTGCGGTACGCCACGGTCACACGGTGCTCCATGTGGACAACGACTTCACCACTGTGGCGGCGGTCCTGAAGGAAGGACAGCAGCGGGACGCAACGCGCCTGACGACGGCGATGGCTGCGACAGAGCCCGCGGCCCAGCAACAGTGCGAGATCGCTCTCCTGCTGACGAACCTTCGGGACGGGTACGGCGCCTCGCACGTCATCTGCGCGACGCGGAACGGGTGTTCACGCTGTCGCGGATTCACGGGCGGAGAGCTGGGTCGCGTATCCGGCGATGATTCGCGGGCTCCGACGCCGCCGGACTTCAGCCGGACGGGCGGAGTCCCGGAGACCGCCGGGGCGGTGCGGTGGGGCCGGGGCGTCCCTACGGTGAAGGGGTACCGCCTCTTCGTGAGACCCCCTCGCGGGCCGCGCCGGCAGGGCCGGTCCCGGAAGGAGAACGGTCACATGCCCCCTGCGCCCCGGACCCCGCCCCGCAGGCCCGACGCCCCCGCCCTTTCCGGCCCGGACCTGCCCGGCCTGCCCGGCGCGGTCGCCGACGCGGTCGCCCTGCGCCGCGCCCTGCACCGCACCCCGGAGACCGGCCTGCACCTGCCCGCCACCCAGCGCCTGGTCCTCGACGCCCTCGACGGCCTCGGCCTGGAGATCCGCACCGGCCGAGCCCTGTCCTCCGTGACCGCGACCCTCACCGGGGCCGCCGACGGCCCGACGATCCTGCTGCGCTCCGACATGGACGCGCTGCCGGTCACCGAGGACACCGGGCTGCCGTTCGCCTCGCGGACCCCCGGGCTGATGCACGCGTGCGGGCACGACGCCCACATGGCGATGCTGGTGGGTGCCGCACGGCTGCTGGCCGGGCGGCGTGACGCACTCGCCGGGCACGTGGTGTTCATGTTCCAGCCCGGCGAGGAGGGCGACCACGGAGCCCGCCACATGATCGGGGAAGGGGTGCTGGAGGCGTCCGGCAGCCGGGCCGACGCGGCCTTCGCGCTGCACGTACAGCCCACCCTGCCCGCGGGAGCGGTGCGGCTGCGCCCCGGGCCGCAGATGGCGGCCTCCGACCGGTTCCGGGTCCTCGTCCGCGGGCGCGGCGGCCACGCCTCGGCACCGCACACCACGTGCGACCCGGTGCCCGTGGCCTGCGAGATCGTGCTCGCCCTCCAGACGGCGGTCAGCCGTGGCCTCGCCGCCGACGACAGCGCCGTACTCAGCGTGACGCAGCTGAACGCGGGCACCGCCCCCGGCGTCATCCCGGACACCGCGGAGCTGGGCGGCACCGTGCGCACCCTGACCGGACCGACCCGGCGGCGGCTGCACGAGGCGATCGCCCGGATCGCCCACGGGGTGGCCGCCGCGCACGGGGCGAGCGCGGAGGCCACCGTCACACCCGGCTACCCGGTCACCGTCAACGACGCCGCGTTCACCGAATTCGTCCTGCGCACCGCCGGCAAGGCCCTCGGCACCGGGGCGGTGGGCGTGCTGCCGGCCGCGCAGCTGACGGCGGAGGACTTCTCCTACGTCCTCCAGGAGGTCCCCGGCGCCCTGGCCTTCCTCGGCGCCTGCCCGCCGGACCTGGCCCCGGACGGGTCCCCGTCCCTGCACTCGTCCCGCATGCGCATCGACGAGGACGTCATCGCCACGGGCATCGCCTGCGAGGCCGCCGTGGCCCTCGCCTTCCTCACGGGTCGCGGAGCGCGGCCGGCCCGGTGACCGCGCCTGCCACCCGTAGGGAGAAGGCAAGTGCGCCGTACCCGATACCAGTACGCGGAAGCCGGATGCGCCGTACGGCACCGTCCGGTCCGGCGGCCATACTTGTCCGCATGGAACGCATCGGGGGATACCTCATCGAGCGCCGGCTCGGCGAGGGCGGCATGGGCACGGTCCATCTCGCGCGGACGCGCGGCGGACGGGCCGTCGCGCTGAAGGTCGCCAAGGCCGAACTCGCCGCCGACCCGGTCTTCCGCGAGCGCTTCCGCAGCGAGGTCGAGGCCGCCCGGGCCGTGGGCGGCTTCCACACGGCACCGGTGGTGGACGCCGACGTCACCGGCGACCCGATCTGGCTGGCCACGGCCTACATACCCGGGCCCACCCTCGCGGCCCGGCTCGCCACCGAAGGCGCCATGGACGAGCCGCGGCTGCGCGCCCTGGGGGCCGCCCTCGCCGAGGCCCTGGAGTCCATCCACTCCTGCGGCCTGGTGCACCGGGACCTGAAGCCGGGCAACATCATCATGGCCGACGACGGGCCGCGCGTCCTGGACTTCGGCATCGCCCGGGCCGTGGAGTCCACCCGCCTCACCGCCACCGGCACCGCCTTCGGCACCCCCGGCTTCCTCGCGCCCGAGCAGGCCCTGGGGCACGACGTGACCGGCGCCGCCGACGTGTTCGCCCTCGGAGCCGTGCTGGTGGCGGCGGCGGGCGGCACCGCCTGGGGCGAGGGCACCCCGATGGGGCTGATGTACCGCTCGGTGCACGAGCCGCCCAACCTGTCCGCCGTACCGGCCGCACTGGCTGACGTGGTGGCCGCCTGCCTGGCCAAGGAGCCCGCGGACCGGCCCACGCCCAGCGCGCTGCTGGACCGGCTGACCGGCTCCGCCCCGCCGCCGGCCCACCCGCTGACCCCGCCGTACCCGCCGACGACGCCCACCACGCCCCCGCAGGTAACTGCCGTGTCCCCGCCGGCGCCCGCCACACCCCCGCACCTGCCCGCCGCGCCCCCGCCGGCGTTCCTCCCGGCGCCGCAGGGGTTCGGCGCGCCCCCGCCGCCCGCGACACCGCCGTACCAGCAGCCCGTGCCGGCCGCCACGCCCCCGCACCCGCCCGTCGGCGCGCCGCCCACCCCCTACGGGTTCGGGCCGCCGGTCCCGTACGGCAGCCCGGAGGCCGTGCTCGCCGACACGCAGGCCGGCGTGGTCGTCAACGCCGCCGGGGTGCTCCTGGAACTCGCGGGCGTCACCGCGGACTTCCCGTGGGACGAGATCGCGCACGTCGAACGCAGCTGGCGCGGCAACCGGCTCACCGTCACCGTGCGGCTGTGGGGCGGCGGTGTGTACTCCTGCGAGCTGAACGCCCGCCGCAAGGCCCGGCTGAGCACCTGGCTGACCCAGCTCGACCCGGTCCTCGCCCGGTACCTGACCCGTTAGGGCAACGGCCCCCAGGCGGGCACGACTTGCCCCGTTCAGGCTTGAACGGGGCATGTCGTGGGCACGGACCTCCTACCGGCGTCCAGCCGGGGGGTGGCAGGAGGAGGGCGTCATGGAGCGTCAGATCCGGGTACGTGTCAGCCGGCGGCCCGCCGCGCCGCGCGGGCAGGAGATCGACCGCAGGACGCCCTCGGGACGCATCCTGCCGTACTGACCCGGCCGGCCCCGGCGGCCCCGTGTGTCCGGCCCCGCGCCCCAACGGGGCGGGGAAGGCGCATACTGTGCAGTCGTGTACCTGTGCAGCCGGGGGGCGGCGTGAGCGGAACCGAGCCGGGGAGGCCCCCGCGGGCCGTTGTCGTGCCGCCGCCCGCGGTGCCGCGACTCGATGTGTACCCGTTGAGCGGGCGGGCCGGGCTGCGGGCGGCGGGCGAGGTCAGCCTGCCCACGCACGGCATCTGGGAACGCGCGCTGGAGCGGGCCGTTCGCGAGGGCGATGACGTGTACCACTTGGAGCTCTCCGCGCTGACCTTCGTCGACGTCGCGGGCGCCGGCGCCCTGGCGGACGCGGCCCGGCGCCGGGGCGAGCGGCGGCGGCTGGTGCTGGACCGGCCCCCGGCCGCCCTGCCGCGGATACTGGACCTGCTGTGGCCCGGACTCCGGGGGATCGAGGTGTCGGCGTCATGACCGAAGTCGTCGAGGCCGCCGAAGCCGCCGACCCGTTCGTGCACCCCGCCCTCTTCTACGGCGACACGCGGGAGTACCTGGCCGGCACCGTCCCCTTCGTCCGGGCGGCGCTGGCGGCCGGGGAGCCCGTCGCGGTGGCGGTGCCCGGCGAGAACCTGCGCCGCATCCAGGACGAGCTGGGCGCCGACGGCGACACCGTACGGTTCCTGGACATGCGGGAGGTCGGACGCAACCCGGGCCGGATCATCCCCGGCGTACTGCGGGCCTTCGCCGACGCCCAGCCGCCCGGCCGGCGGGTCCACATCATCGGCGAGCCGGTCTGGGCGGGCCGCAGCGCGGCCGAGTACCCGGCCTGCGCCCAGCACGAGGCGCTGATCAACGCCGCGTTCCAGGGTCGCGAGATCACCATCCTGTGCCCCTACGACACCTCCAGCCTGGACGAGCGGGCGCTCGCCGACGCGCACGCCACCCACCCGGTCGTCATCCCGGCCGGCTCCGGGGGCGGGCGGACCGGCGCGGCCTACGACCCCGACGGGGTGGTCGCCCGCTACAACGAGCCGCTGCCGCCGGTGCCCGACGGCCCGGACTCGCTCTCCGTCGGCTTCGACGAGGGATTCCTCTCCGCCGTCCGGCACTCGGCCACCGGCCACGGCGAACGCCTCGGCCTGTCCGGCCCGGCGCTGGAGAACCTGGCGCTGATCACCGCCGAGCTGACCACCAACAGCGTGGTCCACGGCGGCGGCACGGGCGTGCTCACGGTGTGGCCCGACAGCGGGTACGTGCTGTGCCAGGTCCGTGACGGGGGCCGCCTCGCCGATCCGCTGGCCGGCCGCCGGCCCGCCGCCCGCGACCAGCGCGGCGGACGCGGTCTGCTGCTGGTCAACCTGGTGGCGGACCTGGTGCGGGTCCACACCGGGCCCGAGGGGACGACGGTCCGGGCCTACCTGGGCCGTTGAGCCCGCCGCCGTCCGAGGCCGGCGCGGCGCTCAACGGCCTCAGGCGGCCAGGGGGTTCAGCACCAGCGGCTCTATCCGGCCCTCCAGCATGTCGCCCAGGCCCTGTGCCGCGCAGATGTCGGGCCGTTCGGCGATGTGCACCGGCATCCCCGTGGCCTGCCGCAGCATCTGGTCGAAGCCGGGCAGCCGCGCGGAGCCGCCGACCATCGTGATCCCACGGTCGGCGAGGTCGGCCACCAGGTCGGGCGGGCAGTCGCGCAGCACCTTGCCGATGCCGTCCAGGACGGCCGTCAGCGGGGTCTGGATCGCGCCCCGCACGGCGGCGGTGTCCACCCGCACACTGCGCGGCAGGCCCGTCACCACGTCGCGGCCGTGGATCTCGGCGGACGCCGGTCCCTGCGAGGTGAGCCCGTTGCCGGACAGGGCGAGCTGGAGGGGCCGTACCGACTGGCTGGGCAGTATCAGCTCGTGCTCGTGCCGCAGGTGCTGCACGATGGCGTGGTCCACGGCCTCGCCGCCCACCGGGACCCGCTCGGCGGCCACGACGGACCCCATGGACAGCACCGCGACCTGGGTGGCCGCCGCCCCGCACACCATGATCATGGTGGCCTCGGGCCGCTCCACCGGCAGCCCGCACCCCACGGCTGCCGCGATGAGCGTGTCCACCAGCTCCACCCGCCTGGCCCCCAGCCCGACCAGCGTCTCGATCGTCGCCCGCTGGGCCAGCGGATCGGCGTCGTGCGGGGTGCAGGCCGCCGCGCGCAGCCGGGGCTTGCGGCGCAGCGCCCGGCGCATCTTGTCGCCGAGCAGATGCCGCAGCATCCGCTGGGCCATCTGGATGTCGACCACCGTGCCGCCGGAGATGGGCCGGACGACCCTGATGTAGCTCGGGGTCCGTCCCGTCATCTGTTCCGCGAACTCGCCCACCGCGATGAGCGCGCCGGTCCGCGTGTTCACGGCCGCGGCGGACGGCTGGTCGACGACCAGGCCGGTGCCCTTCACGTACACACGGGTACGCGCCGCACCCAGGTCGACGGCGAAGTGACAGCGGCGCAACTGCTCCAGGCTGACGGTCACGGCAGCTCCTCCGGGTGCGCGGGCCTCGGCGTCCCGCCTGGTCGGCGGGCTCACTGGAATCCTGCGCGGCGCCGGGGGCGGGCGCCTGTCCTGGGCGGCCGGGCGGGGCGCCGCTGAACGGGGGTATTTCCCGGCCGTCCCGGAGTGTCGGCCGGACAACCCGCCCGTTCACAGGGTGCGGGCGGCCTCCAGCAGCGGTTCCAGGGACGCCACGGTGACCTCGCTGCCCTCCTCGCGCAGCCGCCGGCGCCCTGCCGAGGTGGGGGCGTAGCCGATGAAGCGGAGGCCGAGCTGCTGGGCGGCGGTGAGCTCGGCGACCGAGGAGCTGATCAGGACGCCGCCGCGGGCCGGTGTGCCGCGGGCGCGCAGGGCACGCAGCAGGCAGTCGGGGTGCGGGGTCAGCAGGCCGAGGTCGGCGCGGCGGCCGTGGACGCCGGCGAGGGGCAGCCGGCAGGGCTCCAGATAGCGCTGGACGGCCGGGGTGCTGACGTCCGTGACCACGCTGACGCGCCGGCCGGAGCGGTGCAGGGCGCGCACGAGCGCGAGGGAGCGGTGCGTCGTGGGCGCGTCGGGGACGGCGCGCAGTTCCAGGTCGTCCAGGCGGGCCCGCAGCAGGGGGCCGAGCCGGTCGTGGGCGAAGGCGCGCAGCAGGTCCAGCGGATGCGTGAACGCCTCCCGGCCGGCCGGGCCGGCGAGGGGCAGCGGCCGGCCGGTCAGCGCGTCCTGCGGGTCGCGGTGGTCGGCGACGACGGACAGCAGGTCGAGGACGGCCTCCCGGGCCCGCTGCGCCGGGAACAACCGGGCGAGGGGTCCGTCGAAGCCGACCAGCACCGTCTGGGCGTCGGCCAGGAGCGCCGACAGCCGGCGCCGCGACGGGACCGGCGGCTCCGCCTCCGGTGCGGGTGCCCACTCGGGGACCAGCTGCACGGTGTACGACACCGCCAGCCCCGGCACCGGCCAGGCGTCGATCCCCGCGTTCACCGCGCGCTGGGCCGCGCCCGCGCGGCGCAGCGGATGGTGGCGGGTGAGCGGGGCCGCCGCCGCGGTCAGATGCGCCAGCAGGAGCCCCGGGACACCGGTGGTCTCCCCGCGGACGAAGACGACCGGGTCCTCGACACGCCAGGACAGCTTGACCGCGGCCTTGAAGGCGCCCTTACCGGAACTCGGCAGGGACACCAGGTGGCGGGCCTCGTGCGGGGTGAGGTCGACCGAGTAGTACGTCTCCGGGCGGGGCGCGCGGGTGCCGTACGGCTGGATCGGGTCGAGCAGCGTCAGCGGGCCGTCGGGCCGCGTGTGCACGATCGCCGTGCGGCCCGGGGTGGGGACGCCCAGCTCGTGCAGGTCGGGTGTGATGAACGGGCCCCGCACCAGGTCGCGTTCGCCGGGCTCGGCGGACCTCGGCCCCAGCAGGCAGTACCAGGCGGCCGGCGGGCTGTCCGGGGCGTTGTCGCGAAAGAGGGGCCGGAACGCCGGGGAGCGCCGGGCGGCGGAGCTGGCGGCGAAGTCGTCGTACAACGCGGGCGGCACGACGACCACGACGTCCGCGGCGGCCTCCGGCGGCCGGACCGGCGGCTGCCCGAACGTCACGTCGAGCCGGGGCGGGCCGGTCAGCCGGGACAGCGCCTGAGGGAGTTCGCGCAGGACGGCGACGAGGGCGGGCAGCAGATAGGCGCCCGGCTCGGTCCGCACCAGGTAGCCGTCCGGACGGACGTCCACCGCGTACTGGCGGGGGGTGAGGGAACCGCGGGCCAGGACCTCGTGCACGGCGGCTTCGAGCGTGATGCGGACCTCGGGCCGGCCGGTGAGGTCATCGGCCGAGAACCGGATCCCGGAGGGGGCGGCGGGGACCCCGGCCCCGGCGTGGAGGCCGTCCTCCCGGTGCGGGGGCAGGCGGCGCAGGCGGTCCGCGCCGCGCAGCTGGGTCTGGGGACGGTCGGAGAGAAGCTCGGCCACCGCCCTGTCCAGCTCCGCTCCGATCGGCTCCGGAAGGGCCGGGGGTGCCGGCTGGGGCGTGCGCTGCTGCCCGACGTCCGGGCCGTGACGCATGGCGCGCACGATGTGCCCCAGCGCGCGCAGGTCGTCGACGCGGCTCCCGCCGCCGAAGGATCTGACGTCCAGGCAGGTCAGGACGGGCCCGTGCGGGGTGAGGACGACGTCCGACGCCGTCAGCCGCCCGTGCGGGCGCCCCTGCGTGTGCAGCGCGTTCACGGCCGCCGCGAGCGGGGGCAGGAGGGCGGTGAGTTCCGCGGCGGGCAGGCCGTGCGGGGCGCTCCCGAGCCGCCGGCTCAGCGTGCGGCCGGTGACGGACTCACGGACCAGGTAGGGGACGTCGTCCGCGATGCCGTGGTCGGTGACCGCCGCGATGCCCGGATGGCGGATGCCGCCGAGCCGCCCGGCGAGGTCCGCGAAGCCGGCGCGGAGCCCCTGCGGAAGGAGCCCGTACTGCCGTACCAGGACCGTCCGGTCGTCCCGCCGGGTGTCCTGGGCGAGCCAGTCCGTGACCTCGGTGACCTCGGTGTGCTCGGTGTCCTCGGGGCCCGTCCGCCGCAGCAGCCGGTAGCGTCCCGCGAACAACGGCGTGGGCGCTCCCGAGAGCCGGCGCACGCTGGCCGCGCTGACCGTGGCGAACGGGTCGCCCTCCGCCGCCGTGCCCGCACCCCGCGCCGCGGGCACCGACGCCCGGAACTCGCCCGGCGCCCGCCCCGCCCGGCGGTCGATGAACTCGCCCACGCGTTCCAGGAGTCCGGCGGTGCTGTTGCGGGCGGTGCGGGGCAGGCCGAGCAGGAGCAGCTCCCGCACCCCGTCCCGGAAGGCGTAGGAGCCCGGCGGGCCGCCCGGGACGGTGGTGAGCATGCCGCTGAGGACGATCTCGGCCAGGTGCTGCGGGCGGGGATCGGGTTCGACGGCGGCCTGGACCAGACGCATGACCGGCAGGTCGGGACGCCCCACCGCGAGATGGCCGGCCAGCCGGAACGCCTCGGGGGAGGCGGTCGCCCGGAACCGCAGCACCAGTTCCTCGGCGGACAGTGCGCCGACGTCCGTACGGTCCTCGGCGTCCGCCGGGAGCGGCCGGCCCAGTGCGGCGACCGCGCCGGGCACCTCCCCGCCGCCCGGCGCCGTGAGCAGTGCCGCCCAGTGCGCCAGCCAGCGCGGTTCCGGCTCCAGCACGGGCAGGGGGACGGCGCCCCGGGCCGTAGCGGACCCGGGCCCGTCCTGCTCGTACGGGGTGAACGTGAGCGCCGCCGTCGGGGCCACGGGGTGCGGGGCCGACAGGCGGCCGGGCGTGGCGGGCAGCGCCGTGTCCCGCCACAGGTGCTCCGGGAGCGGCTGGACGACGGCGAGGGGCGTGCGGCGTGCCCAGCGGTGCAGGGTGGCGTACCAGCGGGTGCCGGCGGAACCCTCCCGCCACTGCGGGCCCATGCAGTCGCTGATCAGCAGGGTGACGGTGCGGCCGTCGCCGGGGGCGTGCGCGTCGGTGCCGCGCACGGTGCCGTCGGCGGCGGCCCGGTACAGGGCGACCGTGCGGAACGTGCCCGACTGGGCCAGCGCCGTGTGCAGTTCGCGGATCAGGGGCCGCCACACCGGCATCGTGGGCCCGGCGTCGTACACCAGGTTCAGGCGCAGCCAGCGCTCCTGGGCGGGGCGCAGCACGGGCAGCCACCACTCGGGGGCGGCGCCCAGGCGGGCGATGCGGTCGGCGGTCGCACGCTCGTCCAGCTCGCGGCCCGTGGGCGCGTCGATGCGGCGCCCCAGCGGGCGCAGCGCGCGCTGGAGCGCGAGAGGGTGGCGCAGCATCGGGGGCGCCGGGGCCAGGAGCGTGGTGTGGGGACGGCCCGCCGGGCCGGGGGCGGGGCGGCGGGAGGGCAGGCGCAGGGGGACGCGGGAGGGCGGCCCGGGGGACTCGGCCGGTGCGGGCGCCGGTGCCCGCACCGCCGCGGGGGCGGGCCGGGGCGCCGGCCGGTCCGTGGGCGCCGGTGTCCGGTCCGGGACCGCCGGTTCGCCGGAGGGGACCTCGGCCGGCGACTGCCCGGTGGCCTCGGCGCCGGTGGTGGCGGGGCTCATCCGCCCGGCCAGCCACAGCAGTTCGGCCAGTTCGAGCGGGGTCGGGCGCACCCCGTGGGCCGCCTCGGCCAGGATGCCGGCCAGGCGGACCACGGGGTCCGGGGAACCGGCGCGGTCAGAAGACATCGGACTGCGCCGCCTGCCCGAGGTACGGCATCAGCTGTTCGGCCAGCCGGTCGAGGGACTCGGTGTCCAGGTCGGCGGAGCGGGCCAGGTAGATCGCGTTGAGGAGCTGGTCGGTGGCCAGGTCGCCGACGCCGGACCGGGACAGGAAACGGTCGATCAGGGTGCGCGCGTAGGCGTCCGGTTCGCCCAGGTGGGCGCGGACGATCTCGGCGAGGTGCCGGTCGTCCGGCTGCCGCAGGTGCAGCGTGACACAGCGGCGCAGGAAGGCGGGCGGGAACTCGCGCTCGCCGTTGCTGGTGAGGACGACGAACGGGAAGGCCCGGCAGCGGACCCGGCCGTGTGCCACCGGCACCCGCTCGTCGGCGCCGTCGGCCAGCACCTCGGCCACGCCGCCCGGTGCGAGGCGGGCGGCGCGCACCAGTTCGGGGATCTCGTACTGGCCCTCCTCCAGCACGTTCAGCAGGTCGTTGGGCAGGTCGAGGTCGCTCTTGTCGATCTCGTCGATGAGCAGGGCGCGGGGGCGGTCGTACGGCAGCAGGGCGGTGCCGAGCGGGCCCAGCCGCAGATGGTCCTCGATGCCCGACCCGCCGGCCGCCCCCCTCGCGTCCTCCGCCCGTCCGTCCCGGCCCGCCCGGTCGTCGGTACCGGGCCGGTCCGGCCGGCCGGTGCGGGTGACCGCCTGCCGGGCCGCGTACAGCCGCGACAGCGGGTCGTACTGGTACAGGCCGTCGTGCAGCGTGCTGCGACTGGTGATGTTCCAGCGCAGGACCGGACCGAGCCGCAGCTCACGGGCGACCGCGTACACGAGCGAGGACTTGCCGGTGCCCGGCGGGCCGGTGACCAGCAGCGGGCGGCGCAGGTACAGGGCCGCGTTGACCAGCTGGACCGTCTGCTCCGTGGCCTGGTACGTCTCGGCGCGGTGCATGCGGTCGGGGGAGACGGCGGCGGCGTCGGCGGCGGCGTCGGGCGCCCGGAGCGCCGGCCCGCCGTCGAAGGCCCGCCACGGCGGCGGCGGTGGCAGCTTCGCGATGCCGTCGTGCGGCTCGTTCGTACCGGTGTAGACGGGCCACAGGGGCATGGGCTCTTCTTCTCCGTGGGGGGCGCGGTCGGTGCGGTCGGTCAGGCGACGGGGGAGTGCAGGCTCGCGGTGGTCTCGGGGAAGCAGCGCGGGTCGTCCCAGAGCAGCTGGAGGTCTCTCGCCCAGTGCAGGTCCGGCTCGTCGGCGGCGTCCGCGGCCAGCCGCAGGGACAGGATGTGGCGGGGGAGTTCGGCGGGCGGGACCTCGGCGACCGACACGGCCAGCTGGTCGAGGAACACGCTGCCCGGGCAGGGCGGTTCCGCGTGCCCCGGGCAGTGCGGGTCCGTGTGCGTGGCGCGGGGGCAGCCGCTCCGGGACCACAGCAGGACGGGGACGGGCACATTGAGTCCCACCTCGAAGTGTCCGCGTACCGCGGTGGGCGGGGAGGCGTAGCCCGCCAGTCCGGCGTCGCCGTCCCACAGCCGTTTGCGCAGGCTCGGCGGGCGCTCCATGGTGCCGCACTCCACGCGGTGCACCTCGACCCCCTGCCCGGCGGCGTCCAGCTTCTGCCACTTCTTGCGCAGCTGGTGGCGCAGTCGGCCACTGTGATGGCGTGCGCGGTCGGTCACCACCAGGGGATAGGCGCACCCGAGGGGCGTGCTGTCCTCCGCGCCGCACTCCCAGTGCGCCACCGCCTCGTTGAGCCACTCGCGCGGCAGGACGAACGTCACCAGCTCCTCGGCGTCCGGGGCGAGCTGGGCGACGGCCTCGTCGATGCGGCGCTGGACGTAGGCCCGCACACCGGTCCGCGGCAGCCGGCCCGCGCCCACCGCCCGGCGCTGTCCGTCGCGGTACGCGGACACCTCCACGGTGACCTGGTCGGGACCGGCGCCGCTGTGCTCGATCTCGACGACGACCGGGGCCCAGGCCGGCGCCACCGCGGACACGGCGGGGACCGTCGCCGAAGGAGCCGGAGGGGCCGGGGGAGCCGGGGTCGTGTCCAGCAGTTCTCCGAGGCGGGCGGCGAACCGGTTCACCGCCTCCGGGTCCGGTACCTCCCACTGCACGTACGCGGCGGCCGCCCACAGGGAGGGGAAGCCACCCGTGGGCAGGGGCGGCCCGAACCCGCCCACCGCGTCCACGTACAGCCGGTTCGGATCACAGCCGCGGCCGGCGCCCGAGTCGTCCCCGGGGCCGGTGCCCGTGGCCCGCCGCAGCAGGGCGTACAGCCGCCGGCGGGCGTCGTCCCGGTGGCCGGGGGTGGGCACCAGCTCGCCCAGTTCGGGCCAGTACCGGGCCATCACGTCCAGCGGCAGCATCCGGCCCTTGCGCACCGCCGGGGCGTCCAGGGCCGCGGTGACCATGCCGGCGACCCTCCCGTCCGGCAGGGTCGCCGCCGCCCCGCTGAAACCGGCCACGAGCGGCTGCCCGTGCCCGTGCCATGCCACCAGTTCCAGCCACTCTCCCGCGATCAACTGCCCGGAGACCGCCTGGTACTCGGCGAGGGTGCCCTCGTCGTAGCCCTCGGGGAAGCCGTACGCGATCAGCTTGGGGTACGGCTCCGTGTACGCGGCGTCGGGCGGTGCGAAGCCGGCCGGCGCGAGCGGGACCTCCCGCTCCAGTTCGAGTACGGCCACGTCACCGGGGTCGGTGACGTCACCCGCCCAGCCGCCGTGGGCGACGACCGAGGCGGACAGCTCGCCCAGCTCCCGGGCGTGCGGGAAGGAGACGGTGACTGCCGCCGTGCCGCTGCCCCCGACCACGTGGGCACACGTGAGGACCCGGCGGCCGGTGATCAGGAAGCCGGCCCCCACCTCGTGGCCGCAGGCGATCCGGGCGTGCCAGGCAGCACTGCTCATCACCGGTCGGCGGCCTCCGGGGCCGGCGCGGCCTGGCCCGGCACACTCCGCTCCGGCGCGGGCTGCGCGGGCCGGGCGGGCTCCGCGGGCGCCGTC
Source organism: Streptomyces sp. NPDC028722 (assembly GCF_040637655.1). Taxonomy (NCBI): domain Bacteria; kingdom Bacillati; phylum Actinomycetota; class Actinomycetes; order Kitasatosporales; family Streptomycetaceae; genus Streptomyces; species Streptomyces sp. NPDC028722. The sequence goes on along the minus strand of NZ_JBEZWU010000001.1, from coordinate 547,473 downwards.
CGCTCCGGCTGCTGTCCGGGGGACCAGCTGAGCTTGACCACCAGGTGGCCCTCCGTGGTTCCCTTCGCGATGACGGCACCGGCCTCCGCGGACAGCCGCACACCGAACTCGATCTCCACCGCGTCGGGGCGCAGACTGCCGTCCCGGAAGACCCGCAGCGCGGCCGAGGCCGCCGCCCGCACGCCCTCCAGGGCGCCCTCGAAGGTCCGCGCCGCCTGCGCCGGCCCGTCGCCGCGCGACACGAGGCGGGCACCGGACCGGGTGACCACGTCCTCCACCATCACCCGCGCGCCGTCCTCGGTCGTGAACTCCATCAGCCCGTCCATGGCGCCGTTCGCTCCCCCGTCGTACCTGACCGCTGAGAACTCCCATGTTACGGACGGTGCTTCGGGTGTCACACCGTTGACGGCGCGCGGCGGGGCATCGGCCGAGGTTGGCGAGATCCCGCCTTCGCACCGGACCGCCGGCTCCGGCCGGCCTTCCTCTCGCGCGCCCCGCCCGGCACTCTGCACAGCAGCCGGCTCGCACGCGGACGCGGAAGAGGGCGCTGATGGGCGGAGAACCAGTCAGAGGTGGGGCGTCGCTGCTGGCGGCCGGGCTCGTGCTGACGCTGTCACCGGTGGCACCGGCGACGGCGGCACCGGCGACGGTGGCACCGACGGTGACCGTGACGGCGCCCGCCGCCGTGGGCGGTGCGCCGCCGGCCCCGCGTACGACGGCCGCCGCCCGGACCGTCACCCTCGTCACCGGCGACCGGGTGACCGTCACCGGCCTTGGGCACGGCAGGCGGACGGTCACCGTGCGACGGCCGCCCGGGGCCACCGGTGCCGTACGGACGCGGACGAGCGACGGGGACCTGACCGTCGTACCGGACGAGGCGCTGCCGTATCTGCGGGCCGGGACGCTGGACCGGCGGCTGTTCGACGTGAGCGCGCTGATCCGGCAGGGGTTCACGGACGCCGGGACCGGCGGGCTGCCGCTGATCCTGGCGTACGGCAGGACCGCGCGGGCGGTGATCCCGGCCGGCGCCGAGCGGATCCGGACGCTGGCCAGTGTGCGCGGGGCTGCCGTCGAGGCCGGACGGGGGCGTACCTTCTGGCGGTCGTTCACCGCTTCGTCCGGCATCGACCGGGTGTGGCTCGACGGGCGGGTGACGGCCCGCCTGGCCGAGACCAACGCCCAGATAGGCACCCGCGTGGCCTGGGACGCGGGCCTGACCGGGAAGGGCGTCACCGTCGCCGTCCTGGACACCGGCGCCGACCTGAGCCACCCCGACCTCGCGGGCCGGGTGGGCGAGACGAGGAGTTTCGTCGACGGGCAGGACGTTCTCGACCGCAACGGGCACGGCACCCACGTGACCTCCACCGTCGGCGGCAGCGGCGCCGCCTCCGGCGGCCGGGAGCGGGGCGTGGCACCGGGTGCGACGCTCGCCGTCGGCAAGGTCCTCGGCGACCAGGGCTCGGGCAGCGAGTCCCAGATCATCGCCGGCATGGAGTGGGCCGCACGGGACGTGCGCGCCCGGATCGTCTCCATGAGCCTGGGCACGGCGGAGGCGAGCGACGGCACCGATCCCATGGCCCGGGCGCTCGACACCCTGTCCCGGGAGACCGGCGCGCTGTTCGTCGTCGCCGCGGGCAACACCGGCGCCCCGTCCTCCATCGGCTCGCCCGGCGCCGCCGACGCCGCCCTCACCGTCGGCGCGGTCGACGCCGGTGACCGGGCGGCCCCCTTCACCTCAGCCGGTCCCCGCTCCGGTGACAACGCCCTGAAGCCCGACCTCGCCGCCCCCGGCGTCGGCGTCCTCGCCGCCCGCTCCCACCTCGCGCCCGGCGACGGCTACTACACGGCCATGAGCGGTACGTCCATGGCGGCCCCGCAGGTCGCGGGCGCCGCCGCGCTGCTCGCCGAGGAGCATCCCGGTCTCGGCGGCGCCCGGCTGAAGGACGCGCTGATGTCCGGCGCGCGGCAACTGGACGCCTCCGCCTACGTGCTGGGTGCCGGGCGGGTGAGCGTGGCGGACGCGGTGCGGGCGACGGTCACCGCGACCGGCAGCGCCGACCTCGGCTTCCACAGCCGGCCGGCCGGCGCCGACGAACCGGTCACCCGGACCCTCACCTACACCGACACGTCCGACAGCCCGGCCGAGTTGAGACTGTCGGTACGGGGCGCCCCGGACGGGGTCGTCACCCTCGCCGACGACACCCTCACCGTGCCCGCGCACGGCACCGCCTCCACCACCGTCACCGGTGACGCCTCCCGGGCACCGGCCGGTGCGACCAGCGGGCAGGTGGTGGCCGTGGACGGGTCCGGCGCCACGGTCGCGCACACCGTGTTCGGGCTGGTCAAGGAGGAGCGGTACACGCTCACCGTCCATGTCGCGGACCGCGCGGGAGCGCCGGCCCCCGCCGACCTCACCGTCCAGCGGCTCGCCGCGGGCGAGGACGCCCAGCAGGTCCGGGTGGACGACTCGGGCACGCTCGCACTGCGCCTGCCGCCCGGCAGCTACGCCCTCGCCTCCTTCCTCGACGTGCCCGGCGGCCACGGCCCCGACTCCCTCGGCCTCGGCTTCCTCACGGCGCCCGAGACCGTCCTGGACCGGGACCGCGACGTCACTTTGGACGGGCGCCGGCTGCGGGAGGTGACGGCACGGGTGGACCGGCGCACCGAGACCCGCCAGCTCGTCATGGAGTACGACCGCCGGGCCGGCGGCGCCGACCTGTCCGGCGCCGTCCAGGTGCCCCTCACCTACGACAGCGTCCTCGCCGCGCCCACGCCCCGGGTCACCCGGGGCACCTTCGAGTACCGGACGGTGTGGCGGCTGGCCGCGCCCCGGCTGGAGGTCAGGGGCGTCGGCGAGGCGACCGTCCAGCCGGGCGGCACCCTCGTCGCGGGCCGCACGAGACTGCCCCTGGTGGACGTGGGCGACGGACCCGTCACCGGGGTGTCCGGCAAGGCGGTCCTCGCCCGTCTCACCGACGGCGCCGATCCGGCCGCGCTCGCCCGCGCCGCCGAGGACGCCGGCGCCCGGGCCCTGTTCGTCACGGACGACGCCCCCGGCCGGCTGACGGCCTGGTGGGGCACCGACGACAACACCGACCGGCCGCTGACCATCGCCACGGTGAACCGGGCGGACGCGGCACGCCTGCGGGCGGCGGGCCGCGTCGACATGACCGGCACGCCCGACCCGCCGTACGTCTACGACCTCGCGCAGGGCCACCGGGGCGCGATCCCGGACCGGGACCTCACCTACGCGCCCGGCCGCCGTGAACTGGCCGCCGTGCACGTCCGGTTCCACGCCGCCGGGCCGCGAAGCGGCGACGAGTTCCGGTACTCGCTCACCGGCGCGTTCCCGGTCGCACTCGGCTTCCAGGAGAGCGTCACCCTGCCCGCCGAGCGCACCGACTACGTCTCCACCGGCCCCGGTCAGCGCTGGCAGGAGACCGTCACGGCCGCCGACGGCGCCCTGACGGAACGCGGCGGCCCCGTCCGCTACACCGGCGGCACCCGGCCGGAACTGGACTGGTTCGGTCCCGTGTGGCATCCGTGGCTGGGCACCGCGCTCGGCGGGGGCCAGGAACGCGCCGGGAACCGGATCCGGCTGGACACCCCCGGCTGGGGCGACTCCGGGCCCGACCACACCGGTTCCGGGGACGTATGGAGCGAGAGCAGCGGGATGACGCAGACCACCGCCGTCCGCGTGGACGGCGCCCCGGCCGACCGGCGCACCGGCTCCGCCGTCCACGTGGAGGACGCGCCCGCCGGCGAGCACACCTACACGGTCGTCACCGACACCGCCCTGGACGCCGGCCACTGGCCGCTCCCCACCCGGGGCCACAGCGAGTGGACCTTCCGTTCGGCGGCCACCCCGGAGGACCACTGGACCGCCCTGCCGCTGATCAACCTCGCCTGCCGCCTCGGCACCGACCTCGCCGGGACCGTGCCCGGCGGACGGCGGACCCCGGTCACCCTGCGCGCGGAGTACGTGGCGGACGCCCCGGGCACCGGCACGCCCGGCGGCGGCCGGCTGGAGGTGTCGTACGACGCCGGCCGGACCTGGCGGCCGGTGCCCCTGACGGGCCGGGACGCCTCCTGGCACGGCACCCTGGCGGTGCCGCGCACCGCGACCGCCGTCTCCCTGCGGGCCTCGGCCCACGACGACCGCGGTGGCTCGGTGAGCCAGGAGATCGTCCGGGCGGTGGCGGTGCGCTGACCTACGGCCGGGGCCGTTCCCCGCGGCCGGCCCCACCCCGGTGCTCCGGCTGCCCCTCGTGCGCCACGATGCCCCGGACCACCCCCAGCTGAACCAGGTCCTGCGGGCGCAGCCGCAGCTGCCCCGCGGTCGCCTCCACCTCCTCGGGCCCGCGCTTGAGGATCGCCGCGGCCAGTTCCGGGGCGATCACCGAGAAGTAACTGTCCGGCGCGGCCCAGGTGTTGCCGGGCGCCGCCAGCGCCAGGGCCCCGCCGGAGCCGCCCTCGCCGATGACGAGGGTGGTGACCGGCACACGGGCGGCGGCCACCGCGCCGAACACCTCGGCGATCGCCGGACCGGCGCCCTGGCGCTCCGCCTCCGCGTCGTTGGCGGCGCCCGGGGTGTCCACCAGGGTCAGCACCGGGATCCCCAGCCGGTCCGCCAGCCGGATCAGCCGGGCGGCGGTGCGGTACCCGGCGGGGCGGGTCGCCGCCCCGGTCTGCGCGGCGTACGCGACGGTACGGCCGTCCCGCTCGCCGAACCCGCACAGCATGCCGTGGGTGTCCGTGCCGCCGCACCGGTCGCCGCTGATGCCGGCCCGGTGGGTGAAGTAGGCGTCCAGGTAGGCCCGGCAGCGCGGCCGGCGCGGCGAACGGGCCCGCCGGACGGCCTCCCAGCCGGTGCCGGGCAGTTCGGCGGCGCCGAGAGCGGCCGGCACGTCCGCGGCCACGACCGGCCCGCCGTCCCCGGGCGTCCCGCGCGACAGCAGCCGCAGCCACCGGCCCAGCACCCCGCGCACCTCGGCCGGCTCCACCACCGCGTCCGCCGAGCCCGCCGCCACCTGTGCCTCGGCCGTGTAGGCCGCCGGGTCGGCGTCCGGGGGGCGGACGCGGGAGCCGGCGAAGCCGACCTGAGCGCCGGACAGGGCCAGGACGACGTCCGCGCCCGCGCCCAGCGTGGCCCAGCCGCCGCCGGTCGTCGGATCCCGCAGGACGGCGATCTGGGGCAGGCCGGCCTCCCTGGTGAGCGCGGACTGACGGGCGACCCGCTGGAGCTGGGCCAGCGCGAGCATGCCCTCCTGCATCCGGCTGCCGCCGGTCGCGACGAGCGGAACGACCGGCAGCCGGTGCGCGCGGGCGTACGTGTACGCCGCCTCCAGCCGGTCCCCGGTGCGTTCGCCGAGCGAGCCGCCCAGGAAGCCGAACTCGAAGGCGATCAGCACGGCCGGGGTGCCCGCGACGCTCGCGGTGCCGCAGACGGCCGACTCCCGCTCACCGGTGCGCTCGGTGGCGCGGGCGCGGGACGCGTCGTAGCCCTGCCAGCCGAGCGGACCGTCCGGCCGGGACTCCTCCGGCGGAGCGGGGAGGTCACGGAAGCTGCCGGCGTCCGTGACCAGCGCCAGGACCTGCCGTGCCGAGAGCCGGTCAGGCACCGGGCAACGCCCGCTTCATGATCTTCCCCATGTCGTTGCGGGGGAGCGCCTCCAGGTAGCGGACGACCCGGGGACGCTTGTGCGGGGCCAGCCGCCGGGCCACGTGGTCCGCCAGTTCCTCGGCACCGGGCGGGGTCCCCGGCTCCGCGGGCACGATCCAGGCCACGATCCGCTCGCCCAGGTCGGCGTCGGGTTCCCCGGTGACCGCCGCCTCCCGCACCCCCGGATGCTCCAGCAGCGCGTTCTCGATCTCACCCGCTCCGATCTTGTAGCCGCCGCTCTTGATCAGGTCGGTGGCCTTGCGCCCCACGATGCGGACATAGCCGTCGGACTCGCGCACGGCCATGTCACCGGTGCGGAACCAGCCGTCGGCGGTGTACGCGGCGGCGGTGGCGTCGGGCCGGTTCAGGTACTCGGTGAACAGGTGGGGCCCGCGCACCTGGATCTCGCCGACGCTCTCCCCGTCGTACGCGGTGATCTCCGAGCCGTCCTCCTCCACCAGCCGCAGCTCCACGCCCGGCAGCGGCACCCCGACCGTGCCCGCCCTCGCCTCCCCGTCGGCGCGCACACTGGTGTTCATCAGCGTCTCGGTCATGCCGTACCGCTCGATCACCCGGCGCCCGGTGGCCGCGGCGATCCGCTCGTGGTCGTGCACGGGCAGCGCCGCCGACCCCGAGACGAGCAGCCGGGCCCGCCCGAGCGCCTCCGCCAGTGCGGGGTCGTCCGGCAGGGCCTCGGCGATGCGGTGGTACATCGTCGGCACCCCGAACACCATGGTCGCGCCGTCGTTCAGCTCCCGGGCCACGCCCTCGGGGGAGAACCGCCCCAGGTGCCGCACCGCGCCGCCGCGCCGCAGCGGGCCCAGGACGCCCAGCACCAGCCCGTGCACATGGAACAGGGGCAGCGCGTGCACCAGCACGTCGTCCGCGGTCCACCGCCAGGCGTCGGCGAGCGCGTCCAGCGTGGTGGCCAGGGCCCGGCGGGGCAGCACCGCGCCCTTGGGTGGGCCGGTGGTGCCGGAGGTGTAGACGACCAGCGCCGGATCACCGTCCGCGGCCTCCTGCCCGGGAACGGTGCCGGTGGCGGAGGCGTCGACCTCGATCCTGGGCAACGCGGCCAGGACGGGCGGCAGTTGAGCCCCGGGTGCGGCGAGGACCAGTGTCGGCGCGCTGTCGGACACGATGTGCGCCAGCTCCTTCTCGCCCGACCTGGGGTTCAGCGGCACCGCGGCCACCCCGGCCAGCAGCGCGCCGGTGACGGCGACGGCCGTCTCCAGCTCGGGGGTGGCCCACACGGCGACCCGTCCGGTGCCCCGCAGCCGTCCGGCGAGGGCCCCGGCGGCGCCCGCGAGCCCGCCGTACGTCAGGGTCCGCGAGCCGAACCGCAGGGCGGCCCGCCCACCCGGACCGTCCGTCAGAGCGGGGAAGAGAGAGGACACCTGGCGCACTCCTTAACTGTCGACACTGCCGACCGCCGGGGGACGACAGCACCCTTCCTACACCAGACACCCCCGGCCCACGACCGCCCTCGGACCGGTGAGGTGTCCACCACATCGGCGACCGCACGACTGACGTCGTCGGGACCGCCGGCCGGCGGCTCCCGGACCCGCTCGCCGGGTACGACCCCGGTCGGAGCGCCGGAGGTCGTCCGCCACCGGCGCCGGGGCCTCCCCGAGGGGGAAGGTCACCTGGCGTGCCGGGGTCGCGTGGTGCTTGTTAGCCTCGCAGCGCCCGCCCATCGAACCGCCGTACGACAGGGAGCCCGCCGTGCCCCGCATCGCCCTGGCCACCTACGACCCCGGGTCCGAGCCGAGCAGGGACACCGACCTGCCCCTGCTGGTGCGGGCGCTGAGGGACGCCGGGGCGCGGACGGACGCACCGTACTGGGACGACCCGGCGGTGGACTGGGGCGGCTACGACCTCGTCGTCATCCGCTCCACCTGGGACTACAGCTGGCGGGCCGCGGAGTTCACCGCCTGGGTGGAGCGGGCCGGCGCGCTGACCCGGCTGGCCAACCCGGCGTCCGTGGTGCGCTGGAACACCGACAAGCGCTACCTCGGGGAGCTGGCGGCGGCCGGCGTGCCCACCGTGCCGACCCGTTACGCGGCGCCGGGCGAGCCGGCCGGCCTGCCCGACGGCCACGACTTCGTCATCAAGCCGACGTCAGGTGCGGGCGCCCGGTTCGCCGCCCGGTACACGCCCGCCGAACACGACACGGCGCTGCGGCAGCTCGCGCGGATGCACGCGGAGGGCCTCACGGCGATGGTGCAGCCCTACATGCCGGGCATCGACGTCAACGGCGAGCGGGCGCTCCAGTTCTTCGGCGGCCGGCTGCTGCACGCCAGCCGCAAGGGGGCCGTGCTGACCGCCGGCACCCCGTACGACGCCGTCAAGGTCGCCCATCCCGGCCTGGAGCCCTGGCGGCCCACGGCCGCCGAACTCGCCGTCGCCGAACGGGCGCTGGCGGCCGTGCCCGGCGGCTTCGGGCTGCTGTACGCGCGCGTGGACCTGGTGGACGGGGAGGACGGCGCACCCCGCCTGATGGAACTGGAGCTGGTGGAGCCCAACCTCTTCCTGTGGCTCCACCCGGGCTCGCTGGAGCGTGTGACGGCGGCGGTCCTGACGGCGGCCGGCGCCGGATAGCCGCGCGGCTCAGGTGACGACCGCCGTGCGCTGGAGCAGGCCCCAGGTGAACTCGGCGACCACCTCGTGCCGGGTGCCGGCCCGGTCGGGGGCGGTGAACGCCAGCCCCCAGCGGGTCGGGGCCGTGCCCTCCAGCGGGCGGGCGGGGGCGAACGCGCGGGCCGCCTCGTCCACCGTGCACGACCAGGGCGTCAGGTCCTCCAGGGCGCGCAGGTCCGGGGCGGGGGCGTCCGGCGCCCGCACCAGCCACTCGTTCCAGACCCCGCCGTCGGGCCCGACGAGGATCTCGAAGCGCAGGCCGGGCCAGAGCGGGAGGGCCCACTGCCAGGCTTCGCAGTCGACGTCACCGAGCCGGCGCGGGAGCACGCGGGCGGGTCCGCCGAGGACGGAGCGGTAGCGCGCGGCGGCGCCCCGGGACCGCGGCGAGCGGACCATGGCCTGCCAGCGCTTGTTCGTCTCCCGCATCTGTGCGAGCGAGGCGCCCAGTTCGCGGCGGGCCTCCTCGACGAGGCCGGGGTTGTGGTCGGCCATCCGGCGCAGCAGCACCAGCTGGAAGTCGAGTCGCATGGCACCCATGGTGCCCGGTCCGTTCCGTCCGTCCCCGGCCATTGCCCGCACCCCCTTCCCTGACTAGCCTGTGTTCGTCATGCCGATCGTCTGTTGATATCTCGAACGTCGGGGATATCGCCCGCAGGCGCCTAGACCCAAAGGGAGGGGGCCGGACGTGGGACGCCTCGTGCCTGCCGTGACCCGGGCTCTCGACATTCTGGAGCTGTTCCTCGACGGGGACGGGACGCTGTCCGCCCCCGACATCGTGCGCCGGCTCCAGCTGCCGCGCACCACCGTGCACGAGCTGGTCACCACGCTCGCCGCCCGCTCGTACATCGTGCCGCTGCCCGGACAGCCCGGACGGTACCGGCTCGGCGTACGGCCGTACCAGCTCGGCAGCCGCTACGCCGAACAGCTCGACCTCGCCGCCGAGGGCCAGCAGGTGGCCCGCTCCGTCGCCGAGACCTGCGACGAGACGGTCCATGTCGCCATCCTCGAGGGCACCGACGTCATCTACATCGCCAAGGTCGACTCCACGCACGCGGTCCGTATGGTCTCCGCCGCCGGCCGCCGCCTCCCCGCCCACTGCACCTCCGTGGGCAAGATGCTGCTGGCCTCCCTGCCGGAGCCGGAGCTGGCCGCGCGGATCCCCGACGGCACCGAGCTGGCCGCGATGACCCCGAACAGCATCACCGGACCGGCCGCCCTGCGCGAGGCCCTGGCGGAGATCCGGCAGCGCGGGCTCGCGGTGGAGAACCGCGAGTCCAACCCGGACGTCTCCTGCGTGGCCGCGCCGGTCCGCGACCGCACCGGCCAGGTCGTGGCCGCCCTGTCCATCTCCGTCCCCATGATCCGCTGGAGCGAGGAACGCCGGGCCGAGCTGGAGCAGCTCGCCGTGAAGGGCGCGGCGGAGCTGTCGGAGCGCCTGGGCCACCGGAGCGCGGCATGACGGCGTACGAGGTGGCGGTGCGGGCCGGGGCGGCGCTCGGCGAGGGACCGACCTGGGACCCGGCGACGGGCCGGCTGATCTGGCTCGACGTCCTGGGCATGCGGGTGCACACGTACGACCCGGTGACCGGCCGGCGCACGGTCCGTACGACCGAACAGCACGTCGGCGCGGTCAAGCCCCGGGCGGGCGGCGGCCTGGTGCTGAACCTGCGGGACGGCGTGGGCCTGCTGGACCCCGACGACACCTTCCGCTGGCTGCACCACGAGCCGGTCGCCGGCCGCCGCGCGAACGACGCCGCGGTGGCACCCGACGGTTCGCTGTGGGCGGGCACGATGCGCTACGACGAGGCGACGGGCGGCGGCACCCTGTCCCGGCTGACCGGGGACGGTACGGTGCACACGGTCCTCGCCGACGTCACCGTCAGCAACGGCACCGGCTGGAGTCCCGACGGCAGCCTCATGTACTACGTCGACACCCCGACCCGCCGCGTGGACGTCTTCGACCACGACGCGGACGGTGTGCGCGACCGCCGCCCCCTGGTGGAGATCGAGGAGGGCGCGGGCTACCCGGACGGCCTCACGGTCGACGCGGAGGGCTGTGTGTGGGTGGCGCTGTGGGACGGCGGCGCGGTGCGCCGGTACACGCCCGACGGGGTGCTCGACCGGGTGATCCGGGTGCCCGCGCCGCGCACGACGGCCTGCGCGTTCGGCGGCCCCGCGCTGACCGACCTGTACATCACGACGGCCCGTACGGGCCTGCCGGCACCGCACCCCCTGTCCGGCTCGCTCCTGGTGATCCCGGACGCGGGCCGGGGCCTGCCCCAGCCGGCGTTCACGGGCTGAGCCCGACCGGCGGCGGGTCCGCCGGGCAGGACGTCCCTCACTCGTGTGCGGCGACGCTCTTCGCCGGGGCGGTGGCACGGGCGCGGACCGCCTCGATGTCGCCGGGACGGCCGAGGGCGCGGGAGACGGCCCCGATCTCCTGGAGCAGGCCGGTGGTGTCGGGCCCGGCGGCCTGTCCGGGCGGTGCCGGCGTACGGCCCCCGGCGCCGACGGCGTCGAGGATGCTCACCGCGGCGGCCAGCGCCCGGGCCCGCTCCGGGGGATGACCGAGCCCGAGCGCGGCGTCGTAGGACCGGCTGCCCAGGCCGGTGTCGATGTGCCGGGCCAGCGGCAGCAGCACGTCCCGGATGAAAGTCTCCCGCCGGGTGAGCCGGAGTTCGGGGGTGGCGCGCAGCACGAACGGCACGCCGTCACCGCTCGCGGCGCGCATCAGCCGGTACAGGGGCCCCAGTTCACGGTGGGCGAGCCGGATCCGCCAGCGGTCGCGCAGGTACTGCCCGGCGTGCGGCAGGATGAAGCCGGCCGCGATGACGATGGCGGACAGCGCGGCGACCGGCGGGGCCAGGTCCGTGCTGAGCCAGTCCAGGTCACGGCCGCACCAGCGGGCGACGACGGCGGTCAGCTTGGCCGCGTCGAAGATCAGGTTGAGCACGTAGCCGGCGCCCAGCAGTTTCAGTCCCCACCGCAGCCAGGCGTCCAGGCCCTCGGCGCGCACCCAGTTCCAGACGAGGCGGGACGTGATCAGGCAGGCGGCGGAGTGCGCGAGGAGGTAGAGCAGGATCTCCTCGCGCATGAACGGCGTGGTGGCGTAGTAGGTGTCGAGGTCCCGCAGCCGTTCCTCGGGGGCGTCGGCGAGCAGGAACAGCGTCCACAGGGCGGCGATCACCCCGGAGTAGACCGCGATCACCCAGCGCCTCGCGCGGCGGGTGGCGGCCGAGCGGTCGGACAGGCCGTTGCGCCAGGTGATGATGAGCAGCAGGCAGGAGCCGCAGAACGCGGTGATCAGCGAGTAGCACCAGGGCGCCGAGATGTTGGGCACGCCGGTCAGCCGGTTCACCCCGGCGATGGTGGAGGGCGCGCAGAACGCGAACACCGCACAGGCGAGCAGCAGCAGGCCGCCGACCGCGCGCAGCAGCGGGTCCCGCCATAACCGGATGATCGAGGGCAGCTTGATCACCAGGGCGGTGGTGAGCACGGCGGTGGGGACCCAGAAGGAGATGTAGAACTCGCCGAGGAGTCCCGAGGGATCCAGCGCCAGCCGGGTCACCGCGTGGCTCCACCTGTGCCCGCCGCGTGGTCCGCCTCCGGGGGACGCCCTTCGCGCTCACCCGCCCGTTCCCGTCCGCGGTAGCCGAGGGAACGCTGGACGGGGTCGAGGGGCAGGCCGCGGGTGCGGGAGAGACGGTCCCGGAAGAGGGTGGCCAGCCGGTGCCCGAACTCGTCGGCCTCGGCCTCGTCGGCCTCCCGGGAACCATTGCGGGCGGCCACCGTGAGGGCCGTCTCCCGCCAGCCGGGGGTGCCGGCGAGGGCGCGGGCGGCGGCCCCGGTCAGGTGCTGGTGGCGGTGTCCGGCGTGCAGGTGCCACAGTTCGTGGCCGAGGATGACCAGTTGCTGCACGGCTTCGGCGCGTTCCTCCACGATGACCAGGTCGAAGTCGGTGAACTCCACCCACAGTCCGGTGACTTCGATCTCGTCCGGGAACCGTTCGAAGCGCACCTCCACCGGCCGTCCGCCGCGCAGCGCGCCCATCTCCTCGCACAGTGCCAGGCACAGTTCGCGTACGCCGTCGGGCTGCCGGGGCCGGGCGCGGACGGCGGTGGCGAGGTCCCGGGCCAGGGAGCGCATCGCGGAGCGCGGACGGGGGCGCCGCAGGCGTGCGGCCAGGCGTGCGGCTCCTTCTCGCGCGCCGCCGAAGCTCATCGCTCTCCCTTCCCGTCCGCGGTGTCCGGCCGGTCCGAGCGTACGCGTCCGGGCGTGTCCGCGTCATGCGATCCGGTGACCGCCGTCCCGCGCGGAACGATCTGTTCCGCAGTGCGGTCAGACGGGCGTGACCGGCACTCCGCCCGTCGCCGTGCCCAGCAGGGTCAGCCGCACCGACCCCGGCCCCGACAGCGTGGTGAACTCCGAGAGGACCGCCAGCGCGAGGGTGTTGGTGCCCCGGGTGCGCAGGATGCCGTTGGGCAGGACGAAGGTGTGCTGCGGGCCCACGTTGTTGATGTACTGGCCCAGGTTCCAGCCGTTGAGGAAGATCTGCGCGCGGTAGGCGCGGTACGGGTCGTCCTCCAGGGTCAGCCCCACTGAGGCGTCGACGTCGGCCGGCACCGACAGCCGGAAGTCGGTCCGGTACCACGTGACGCCCTGCCGTCGCACGGCGCGCGGGAAGGTGACCTTCTCCCAGTCCCGGTCCCGGAAGCCGGGCAGGTGCCAGCCCTTCCGCTCCCCGTGCAGCCCGCCGTTGTTCATCGGCCCGCGCACCGGGTCGGGAGCGCCCTCGCCCTGGATGCGCCAGCGCACCTTCGGGGAGGCCCCCTCGAAGGTGACGGCCGTCAGCCCGCGTGCCGCCTTGTGCGTGTCGAGGGACTTGCCGTCCTGGTCGTGCTGCATGCGCCGGACGAGGACGGACAGCACGTGCCGGCCGGGGGAGCGCAGCCGCGCGCGCACCGGGAAGATCGCCGTGTCCGTCCAGGTGCCCTTGCGGATCGTCGTCTCCTTGTCGGGCACGGGCATGCGGTGGGTGCCGAGCGGTTCGCCGTCCAGCCAGGCCATCAGCAGGCCCTGGGTGCCGCTGCTGTAGGCGAGCGAGACCGCCTCGACGCCGGTGGTGCCGGTGAGGGTGCCCCGGTACCAGACGTCTCCGTAGTGGAAGCCGTAGTCGTCGGCGAACAGCACCGGCTGCCCGGCCGGGACGGCCGTGGTGCTGTACGACGAGGTCCTGTCCGCGGCCCGCCACGTCGAGTCGTCGAAGCCCGGGCCCGCCTCCGGGTTCTCCGTGCGCATCCGCCAGCCGCCCAGCGCGGGCAGCCGGACCTCGGGGACGGCCGGCAGGTCGCCGGTGGTCTTCACGCTGCCGGAGAGGGTGATCCGGGTGGCCTGGCGGCGGCCGTTCCACACCAGGGTGTCGATCCCGCGCGGACCCCACACCTCCAGGCCGGACGCCTCGCTGATGTCACCGGTCAGATGGACCTCGGAGCCGCGCACCTCGGCGTGGCGCAGCAGGGCCGGGCCGTACACGAGCAGGGTTCCGGACGGGGTGTCGTACGGGAAGAGGCGGACGGCGGTGGCGTCGTCGGCGAAGAGCAGCAGCAGCGGGGTGTCGGTCTCGCCCTTGCGCACCAGCACCCGGATCAGGCCGCCCCGGCCGAGCGGGGCGCTCACGTGGAGCCGGTCCCGGTCGTAGACCCAGGCGGCCTCCGGGTCCAGCCGCTGCACGTACGGCTCGGCCGGGCACCTCAGCACCAGCTCGGCCATCTCGCCGCGCCGGCCCGCGAACACGGCGATGTCCTGGCGGCCCGCCGTCAGGCACAGCATGGGCGCGACGGTGGCGTAGTCCAGGGTCCGCGCGCCCAGCGGCAGTCCGGTGGTGAGCAGCCTGGCGTCCTTGCCGGGCACGGTGATCCGCAGCCGGCCGGCGTCGGTCGGCAGGTCGCTGGTGACCTCGTCGGTGCCGTCGTTGCGGGCGACGTACACGTGGGTGCCGGTGTCCTGGTTGGTGAGGTGGTAGACCTTCAGGCCCTCGGCCCGCACGTCGGCCGCCCGGTCCAGCCTGGCGAAGGCGGGCACGCGTTGCAGCAGGTGCCCCAGCTGGTGCAGCGGGGCGATCTTGTCGGTGACGTTGCGGGCCTCGTCGATGGCGGCGCCGTAGTCGTACGACGTGTAGACGACGGGCGCGGGCAGCCAGCCCCACGACGTGCCGCCGAACGTCATGTACACGTTGTGGAGGGTGAGGCCGTTGGCGAGGTTGGTCAGGTAGAAGCGGCGCTCGTAGGCCGCGTCCCGGGTGCGCCGCGACTCGGCGTACCCCTTGCCGTCGAACCAGGCCCCGCCCCACGGGTCGAACCAGCCGCCCCCGAACTCGGGCACGAACCCGGGCGTGGACGGCGACGCCGTGGCCCCGCCCTTCGGCCCGCCGGGCCCGTAGTGCCCCCAGTCCGGCGGGGTCCGGTCGGGCGAGGGGTACCCGTCGAACCCGTACAGCCAGCCGCCCCGCTCCCCGCCGGTGTCGAACGACCCGGGCACCCAGTACCCGTTGCGCCCCTTGTCGTTGTGGAACAGCGGCACGTCGATCCCGTCGGCCCGCACCTTCCGGTACAGGTGGGCCAGGTAGTTCCGGCCGGCGGCCTCGCTCACATGGGCGTCGTACTCGTTCTCGATCTGGTACAGCAGGACCGTCCCCGTGCCCCGCGTGAACAGGTGCTCGCGCACGATCCGGTTCACCCGGGTCAGCCACTCGTCGACGTGCGCGAGATAGGCCGGGTCGTCGGTGCGGGCCGTGCCCTTCGCCGCCGTCAGCCAGCCGGGGAAGCCACCGCCGTCGACCTCGGCGTTGATGTACGGGCCCGGCCGCACGATGACGTACAGCCCGGTCTCTGCGGCCGTCCGCAGGAACAGGCCGAGGTCCCGGACGCCGGTGAAGTCGTACCGGCCCGGCGCGGGGGAGTGGTAGTTCCAGGCCACGTAGATGCTCACGGCGTTGAAGCCGTGGGCCCGCATCTTCTGGAGCACGTCCCGCCACAGGGAGGGGCTGGGCAGCCGGAACGGATGCATCTCCCCGGACCAGACCACCAGCCGCCGCCCGTCCACGAGCAGGGAGTGGCGGTCGTAGCCGATGGTGTGCCGGGCACCGTCCGCGCCCGGCGGGGCCGGCGCCGGGCCGGTCGGCACACCGGCGCCCGCGTACGCCGAGGGCGCCCCCGGGCCGCCGCTGCCGCCCATGGCGAGACCGAGCGCGGCCGAGCCGGTCAGGGCACTGAAGGTACGTCTGCTGAGCGCCAAGGTGGATCCTCCCGGGCGATCTTACGGGGCGCGGGTGCGGCCATTCTGCACGCAAGGACGCCCCACAATGGACGCATGAGGATCTCGGCGCGGGCGGATTACGCGGTACGGGCGGTGCTGGAGCTGGCCGTACGGCAGGGTGACGGCCCGGTGAAGGCGGAGCGGATCGCCGCCGTACAGGAGATCCCGCACAAGTTCCTGGAGGGCATCCTGGGCGACCTGCGGCGGGCCGGGATCGTGGACAGCCGGCGCGGCGGGGGCGGCGGCTACCGGCTCGCCCGGGACCCGGCGGCGATCACCGTGGCGGACGTCATCCGCGCGGTCGACGGCCCGATCGTGTCGGTACGCGGCGAACGCCCGACCGGCCTCGCCTACACGGGTACGGCCCAGCCCCTGCTGCCCCTGTGGATCGCCCTGCGCGCCAACGTCCGCCGCATCCTGGAGGGCGTCACCCTCGCCGACCTCGCCGCGGACACCCTGCCCGAACCCGTCCGGACGCTCGCGGCGGAACCGGCCGCCTGGGAGAACCCCTAGAGACTCTGCCGCTCGTCCAGCCGGGGGACACGCGGGTTTCCCCCCGCGGATGTCCGTCGTCGGACCCGGCATGATCAAGAAATTCGCTGGTGCCCCGGGGCGTCCTGGGCGGGTGAGCGCTGGGCCGGGCACCGTGAAAACCCCGGTGTGAATGGCCGGAGTTCACCCTGCCGGGCCCGGGCCGGGCTCCCTACGATGCCCACGCCTCCCTCCCCGCTTCACAGATGACACACAGATCCTTCACCTGTGGACGGACTCCGGAGGGAGGCGCACCCCCCACCCGACAACCCGGGAGAAACCATGACCGGTGGACTCCTCCTGAGCGGCGCCGTGGCCGCTCTGCTCACCACCGCACTGCCCGCCCAGAATCCCTCCTCCGTGTTCGACGACCCGCCCCCGGACAAGATCGTCATCGATGTGGCGACGGTGAACGGCTCCGGCTGCCCCGCCGGTACGGCCGCCGTGGCGGTCTCACCGGACAACACGGCCTTCACCGTCACCTACAGCGCCTACCTGGCCCAGGCCGGCGGCAACTCCGACCCCACGGCCTTCCGCAAGAACTGCCAGCTGAACCTGGTGGTCCACGTCCCGCAGGGCTTCACCTACGCGATAGCCAGCGCGGACTACCGCGGCTTCGCCTCGCTCCAGCGGGGCGCCACGGCCACGCAGAAGGCGTCGTACTACTTCCAGGGCTCCTCCAGCACCGTGCCCCGGACCCACCCGTTCGGCGGCCCCTACAACGACGACTGGCAGGCCACCGACTCCACCGACTGGGCCCAACTCGTCTGGGCGCCCTGCGGGGTGCTGCGCAACTTCAACATCAACACCGAGCTGCGGGTGAACGCCGGCACCGCGGCCCCCGACAAGGTCAGCTTCATGACGATGGACTCGACCGACGGGGACATCAGCACGGTGTACCACATGGCCTGGAAGGACTGCCCGAAGTCCTGACCCCTACGGAGACCACCGGAGCCCGCGGCCCTCACGGAGAGGGACCGCGGGCTCCGGCGGGTGCGGCGCGGCGCGGCCGGGCGGTGCGGCTGGGCCGTGCGGCGCGGCCGGGCGGGTCCTGCCGGCGGGTCGCGTCGGGCCGGGGACGGCCGCTAACCGGCCGCCTGTCCCGTGCCCGCCGCGTTCGGCCAGCTCTGGGCGTTGGGCCAGCCCGTCGCGGGGGCGGGCGTCAGGCCCGTGGCCGGAGCCGGGGCCGTCCTCCCGCGGACCTGTGCCGCGGTGAGCCCGCCGCGGGCCGGGACACCGGGCGGAGTGGGGCCGGGGGCGGCGAACGCCGCGGGGGCCAGGGGCGCGGGCGCGGGGGGCGGGGTGGGCAGCGGGACCGGCGTGGGCAGCGGTACCGGAGCCGGGGCGGGATAGGCGGGCGGCGCGGGTGCCGGTGCGGGTGCCGGTGTCGGCAGAGGGGCCGGCATCTGGACGTACGCCGGTTGCGGAGCCGGGGTGAACACCGGTTGGGGGGTCGGGGTGAACACCGGTTGGGGGGACGGGGTCACCACCGGTTGGGGGGACGGGGTCACCACCGGTTGGGGGGCCGGGGCCGACACCGGTTGGGGGGCCGGGGGGTACGTCGGCTGGGAGAAGGGAGCGGGGGACGGCTGGGGGAGGGAGGCCGCCGCCGGGATCGGTGTTCCCGTGCCGGCCGGCGGTACGGCGGCGGGGAGCGGCATGCCGGTGCCGGTGGCCGGGGCGGGGGCGGCCGGGGCGACGGCCCCGCCCGTGCCGGTGGCCGGGGCGGCCGGGGCGACGGCACGGGCGGCCAGCCCCGGCAGACCCGCCCCGTTGGTCTCGCTGACCAGCCGGTCGACCGCCGCCGTACCCGAGCTGTAGCTGGTCCCGGCGCCCGGCCCGGGTACGGCGGCTCCCCTCCTGGACCCGTGGAGCACCTGTTCCAGGCCGGACACCAGGCGACGCACGTCGACCTGGGGGCGCACCACGAGCCGCAGGAAGCGGCTGGAGGATCCGATCTTGTTGCCGCATTCGCGGACCATGATCCGGTGCTCGGTGAGCATCCGGTCCCGGACCACCGTGCCCTCGGCACCGACGGGCAGGCGCACGAAGAGGAAGTTGCCCTGGGAGGGGTAGACCGTGAGGCCGGGGAGCGCGGAGAGCCGGCCGGCCATGTCCAGCCGGTCGCGGCGGATCTGCTCCAGGCTCTGCGCGTACTCGGCCCCGTGCTCGCGCAGCATGAACACCACGTGCTCGGCCAGGGAGTTGAGGTTCCACTTCGGCAGCATCGAGCGGATCCGGCCCGCGAGCGCCGGGTTCGCGACGAGGTAGCCGAAGCGCACGCCGTGCAGGCCGAAGTTCTTGCCGAGGCTGCGCAGCACGACGACGTTGGGGCGGAGCATGGCCTCCTGGACGACGCTCGGCTCGGCCTCCGCGTCGGCGAACTCCAAGAAGGACTCGTCCACGATCACCAGGTCGAGGTCCGCCATGGCGTCCATGAACTCCACGACCTGCCGGCGGTGCAGATAGCCGCCGTCGGGGTTGTTCGGGTTGCAGACCACCGCGACCCGGGTGCCCCGGGCGCGGATGAACTCGGCGTACCGGCCGAGGTCCAGGGCGAAGCCGTTCGCCTCCTGGAGCGGGAACATGTCGACCCGCTTGCCCGTCTCCATCGGCTGGTCGGTCCAGCGGCCGAAGGCGGGCACCGGGATCGCCAGGGACTCGCGGACGAGGAGGTGGTCGATCCAGGTGATCAGCTCCGTGGAACCGTTGCCCATCGCCACGCACTGCGGGGGCAGTTGAAGCAGGCCGCACAGTTCCGCGGTGATGGTGTCGGCGCTGCTCGGGTAGTACGTGATGATCTCGCGCAGCCGGGCCCCCATCTCCTCGAACATGGCGGGGGTGGGGAAGTACGGGTTGCACGGGATGCAGAAGTCCACCGGGCCCGACCCGTCGCTCTCCCGCGTCAGCGCCGCCATCGACGGGCTGTGCGCGGCGGCGTCGCGGAACAACGAGGTGACGTTGTCAGGCAAGGGAACCTCCGTCCGGGGCGGCCCGTGCGGGGGGGAGCACGGGCCGCCCACTGGTACGCAGGAGGCGTCAGTGGCGTTCAACTCGGCGGCTGTGTGAGCCGCTTCACGCCCCGAACGTGTGGACCGTCGTCGTCCGGTACGTCTGCCCCGGCCGGAGCACCGTCGAGGGGAAATCCGGGTGGTTCGGCGAGTCCGGGAAGTGCTGGGTCTCCAGGCAGAGGGCGTCGCCCTGGCGGTAGGTGCGGCCACCGGTGCCGGTCAGGGTGCCGTCGAGGAAGTTGCCGGAGTAGAACTGGAGGCCCGGCTGGTCGGTGGCGATCCGCAGGGTGCGGCCGGAGCGCGGGTCGCGGAGCGTGGCGACGTGTTCGGGCCGGGCGGTGACGCCCTTGTCCAGGACCCAGTTGTGGTCGTACCCCTTGGCCGTCACCTGCTGCTCGTGGCCCGCCCGCAGGTCCCGGCCGACCGGCTTGCCCCGGCGGAAATCGAAGGGAGTGCCCGCGACCCCGGCCAGCTCGCCGGTGGGGATCAGGCCGGAGTCGGTGGGGGTGTAGCGGGCGGCGGCGATCGTCAGCTCGTGGTCCTCGATCGTGCCGCTGCCCTCGCCGGCCAGGTTCCAGTACACGTGGCTGGTCAGGTTGACGATGGTGGATCGGTCGGTGGTGGCCGCGTAGTCGATGCGCCAGTCGCCGTGCCGGGTGAGGGTGTACGTCACCTTCGTCCGGAGGGTGCCCGGGTAGCCCATCTCGCCGTCGACGCTGGTGTAGTGCAGGTGCAGGCCGACGTCGGAACCCTCGGTGAACGGCTCGACGTGCCACACGTGCTTGTCGAAGCCCTTGGCGCCGCCGTGCAGGTGGTTGACGCCGTCGTTGACGGACAGCTGGTGGCTGGTGCCGTCCAGCGTGAACCGGCCCTTGCCGATGCGGTTGCCGTAACGGCCGATCAGGGCGCCGAAGTACGGGCTCTTCGCCTCGTAGTCGGCGATGTCGCCGAAGCCGGCGACGACGTCGGCGTGCCGGCCGTGCCGGTCCGGTATCTCCAGCGACTGGACGATGCCGCCGTACGACAGGACCTTCAGCCGGGTGCCGCCGTTCTCCAGCGACCAGCGGTGGACCTTCGTGCCGTCGGTGAGCGTGCCGAAGGGCTCCCTCACCGGTTTCCGGCCCCCGGTGGCGGCCCGGGCGCTGCCCGTGCCGAGGGTGGTGGCGGCGAGGCCCGCCGCGGCGGCGCCTGCGATGACCGTGCGTCTGTTCAGTTCCATGGATGCGGCTCCCTTGTCTGGGCGCTTACGAACCGGACTTGCGCTTGTTCCACACGTCGAACCCGACCGCCACCAGCAGGGCCAGGCCCTTGATGACCTGCTGCCAGTCGGTGCCGACGCTGAGGAGGTTCATGCCGTTGTTGAGCACGCCGAGGACGAGACCGCCGATGATGGCGCCGAGGACGGTGCCGACACCGCCGCTCATGGAGGCACCACCGATGAACGATGACGCGATGGCCTCGAGTTCGAAGTTGAGGCCCGCCTTCGGCGAGGCCGCGTTCAGGCGGGAGGCGACCACCAGACCCGCCAGGGCCGCGAGCACGCCCATGTTCAGGAAGACGTAGAAGGTGACCTTCTTGTCCTTCACGCCGGACAGCTTGGCCGCCGGCAGGTTGCCGCCGATGGCGTAGATGTGGCGGCCGAAGACGGCGTTGCGCATGACGTAGCCGTAGCCGACCACCAGCACACCGAGGATGATCAGCACGATCGGGGCGCCCTTGTAGCTGGCGAGCAGCATCGTGACGACGAGGATCGCGGCGGTGATGGCGACGAGCTTGAGCAGGAAGATGTTGCCCGGCAGCACGTCGAGGGAGAACTCCTGCTGGCGCCGCCGGTCGCGGATCTCCCGCAGGACGGTGAAGACGATCAGGGCGATGCCCAGCAGCAGGGTGAGGTTGTGGTAGTTCGTGTCCGGGCCGGTCTCCGGCAGGAAGCCGTTGCCCATCTTCTGGAGCCCGTCCGGGAACGGGCCGAGGGTCTGGCCCTCCAGGAAGATCTCCGTCAGGCCGCGGAAGATCAGCATCCCGGCGAGGGTGACGATGAACGAGGGTATGCCGAAGTAGGCGATCATGAAGCCCTGTACCGCGCCGGCCACCGCGCCCACCAGCAGGCACAGCACCAGGGCGAGGGGCCAGGCCACGCCGTGCTCCACCGTGAGGACGGCCGCGAACGCGCCGGTGAACGCCGTCAGCGAGCCGACCGACAGATCGATGTGGCCCGCGATGATCACCAGCATCATGCCGATCGCGAGGATCAGGATGTGGCTGTTCTGGAGCACCAGGTTGGAGACGTTGCGCGGCAGCAACAGATCGCCGCCGGTCCACACCGAGAACAGGATCACGATCAGGCCGAGCGCGATCAGCATGCCGTACTGCCGCATGTTGTTGCGCAGGCCGTCCAGGATCAGGTGCAGCAGGCCGCCGGTGGCCTGGCCGCCGCTCTTCCCGGGCGGCGCCGGTGCCGGGGTCTTGGCGGTCACGTCCGTGCTCATCGGGTTACCTCTTTGTCCTTCGTCATCTGGCGCATCAGCGATTCCTGGGATGCCTCGGCCCGTGAGAACTCGCCGGTCAGCCGCCCCGCGGCCATCGTGTAGATGCGGTCGCACATGCCGAGCAGCTCCGGCAGCTCGGAGGAGATGAAGACGACCGCCCTGCCCTCGGCCGCCAGCTGGTCGATGACCGTGTAGATCTCGAACTTGGCGCCGACGTCGATGCCGCGCGTCGGCTCGTCCAGGATCAGCACGTCGGGACCCGCGAAGATCCACTTGCTGAGGACGACCTTCTGCTGGTTGCCGCCCGAGAGTTTGCCCACCGGCTCGAAGACGGTCGGCGCCTTGATGTTCATGGACGTGCGGAACCGCTCGGCGACCCGCCGCTCCTCGTGCTCGTCGACCACACCGCGCCGGGCCACCTTGTGCAGGGAGGTCAGCGAGATGTTGCGGTTGATGGTGTCGATGAGGTTGAGGCCGTAGTGCTTGCGGTCCTCGGTGACGTAGGCGATGCCGTGTCCGATGGCCTCGGGGACCGTCCGGGTGCGGATCTCCGCGCCGTCCTTGAGGACCGTGCCGCCCGCGTACCGGCCGTAGGAGCGCCCGAAGACGCTCATGGCGAGTTCGGTGCGGCCGGCGCCCATGAGGCCCGCGATGCCGACGATCTCCCCGCGCCGCACCTGGAGCGACACCCGGTCGACGACCTTGCGCTGCTGGTCGATCGGGTGGTGCACGGTCCAGTCGCGGATCTCCAGGGCCGGGGCCGTGCCCTCCTGCGCCTCGTGCGGGGTGCGCTCGGGGAAGCGGTGGTCGAGGTCGCGGCCGACCATGCCGCTGATGATCCGGTCCTCGGTCGTCCCCGCCGACTTCACGTCGAGCGTCTCGATGGAGTGCCCGTCGCGGATGATCGTCACCGAGTCGGCGACCTTGCGGATCTCGTTGAGCTTGTGGGAGATGATGATCGAGGTGATGCCCTGCTTCTTCAGCTCCAGGATCAGATCGAGGAGCTTGCCGCTGTCCTCGTCGTTCAGGGCGGCCGTCGGCTCGTCCAGGATGAGCAGCTTCACCTTCTTGGACAGCGCTTTGGCGATCTCCACGAGCTGCTGCTTGCCCACGCCGATGTCGGCGACGCGGGTCTCCGGATGGTCGCTCAGGCCGACCCGGCGCAGCAGTTCGGTGGCGTGCCTGAGCGTGTCGTTCCAGTTGATGAAGCCGCGCGTGGCGTGCTCGTTGCCGAGGAAGATGTTCTCCGCGACGGAGAGGTACGGCACCAGCGCCAGCTCCTGGTGGATGATGACGATGCCGTGCTGCTCGCTCGCCCGGATGTCCTTGAAGCGGCAGGGCTCGCCCTCGAAGAGGACGTCGCCCTCGTAACTGCCGTACGGGTGGACGCCGGAGAGCACTTTCATCAGGGTGGACTTCCCGGCGCCGTTCTCACCGCAGATGGCGTGGACCTCGCCCTGACGTACCGTCAGTGTGACGTCCGAGAGCGCTGTGACACCGGGGAAGGTCTTGACGATCGAGCGCATTTCCAGGACGGGTCCCGCCATGGTCGTGCCTTTCAGTCAGTGGTGGGATCGGGCGGCCGGGACTACTTCAGCTGAGAAGCCGTGTAGTAGCCGCCCTTGACCAGCACGTCCGCGTAGTTGGTCTTGTCGACGCTGACCGGCTGGAGCAGGTAGGCGGGAACGACCTTGCTGCCGTTGTCGTAGGACTTGACGTCGTTGACCTGCGGCTTCTTGCCCTTCAGGACGTCGTCGACCATCGTGGAGGCCACCTCGGCGAGCTTGCGGAGGTCCTTGTAGACGGTCTGCGTCTGCTGTCCGCCGATGATCGACTTCACGGAGGCGAGTTCGGCGTCCTGGCCGGTGATGACCGGCAGCGGCTTGTTCCCGGAGCCGTAGCCGTCCGACTTCAGCGCGGACAGGATGCCGATGGAGATGCCGTCGTACGGCGAGAGGACCGCGTCGACCCGCTCGCTCTTGTACGAGGAGGTGAGGATGTCGTCCATGCGCCGCTGGGCGGTGGCGCCGTCCCAGCGCAGGGTGGTGACCTTGTTGAGCGCGGTCTGGCCGGAGCGGACGACGAGCTGCTTCTTGTCCATGTACGGCTTCAGGACGCTCATCGCGCCGTTGAAGAAGTACCGGGTGTTGTTGTCGTCGTTGGAGCCGGCGAACAGCTCGATGTTGAACGGGCCCTTCTTGCCGCTGTCCAGGCCGAGCCTGTGCGCGATGTACGAGCCCTGGAGCCTGCCGACCTTCTCGTTGTCGAAGGAGGCGTAGTAGTCGACGTTCTTGGTGCCGAGGATCAGCCGGTCGTAGGAGATGACCGGGATGTTCGCGTCCGCGGCCTGCTGGAGCACGCTGTTCAGGGACTTGTTGTCGATGGCCGCGACGATCAGGCCCTTGACGCCCTGCGTGATCAGGTTCTCTATCTGCGAGACCTGCTGCTCGGGGTCGTCCTCGCCGTAGACCAGCTTGGTCTTGTAGCCCTTGGCCTCCAGGTCCTTCACGACGTTCTTGCCGTCGGAGATCCAGCGCTCGGAGGACTTCGTCGGCATCGCGATGCCGATGGTGGCGCCCTTAGTGTCACCGGGCTTCTCCTTGCTGCCGCCGTCGCCGCTCTGTCCGCAGGCGGTCAGGGTCAGGGCGAGCGAGGCGGCCGCGGCGGTGGCGGCGAGTGCGGCTCTGCGGTTGCGCATGGGATCAGTCCTTGTCGGTCTCGTGGAGGGGAGCGGATGCTTCGGCGGGGAAGCGGTGGAGCGGTCCGGGCAGCCGGGAGCCGAGGGGCGCCATGCCGTCGTCCGCGCCGTGCCGGGCGAGCAGGTCCAGGGCGAGCCGGCCGCGCCGCACCCGCTCCCGGGCGGTGTGCAGGGTCAGGTCCCTGAGGTGGGTGCCCGACGGGTAGATACCGGGGGCCTTGGACAGGCCGAACTTCAGGTAGAGCGGTGCGCCGCGCCGGATCAGCTCGGCGACCTCGTACATCCGGATGTAGCCGCCGAGGTCGTCGGGGGCCTCGATGTACATGTCCATGGGGGCGCCGGACACCCGGCGGATCTCGGTGAGGTGGTCCAGCGTCAGGTCGCTGGGCACGTTGACGGAGTCGGCGCCGAGCCGCTCGTAGACGGCGTACGAGGCCGGGTTGACGGGACCGATGAGTGCCGACACCTTCAGCGTGGTGTCGGCCGGGACGATCCCCGCCTCGCGGGCCCGGTGCAGGGTCCACAGCACGCCCTCGTCGGCCACGAGCAGGCACTTGACGCCCAGTTCGGTCGCGCGGACGGCGTCCTCGACGCAGCCGGCCACGGCGTCGTGGCCCCGGGCGCGCAGTCCGGCCCCCCGCGAGTCGGACCGCACCGAGCCGCCGATGTCCCAGGTGCCGCGCGGGCCGGTGAACAGGCAGAGTTCGATGCCGCGTTCGGCGGTGGCGTCCACCATCTCGGTGATCTCGGCGTCGGTGAGCATCCACACGCCGCTGCCCTGGCTGATCCGGTGGATCGGCACGTCGAGGCGCGAGGCCTCCTTCAGGATGACCGCCAGCGCTTCGGGACCCTCGCACGAGGGGATCTCGGTGCGCCAGCGGCCACCGCCCGGGAAGCTGCGGGCGGAGGCGTCGGCGGGGTCGAGGGCGGGCGCCCCCAGGCCGAGTGCGGCGAGCACCTGCTCGCCGGGCCTGCGGACTGCCGGGGCGGAAGCGTCGGTCACAAGCTGTCCTTCGTGTTCGATATATCGGACAAGGTTCGCGGCTCTGGGTACGGCGAGGCGCTGGTAGTACGCCGGCCGGGGCGCCGTCAGGTCGCGTCCCGGCCGGCGTACGACTGTTCGGGCGGCAGCCCCTAGGGGCGGAGCAGCACCTTGCCCACCGCCGGGTCGCCGGCCCCGGCCAGCTCGATGGCCCGCGAGAACTCGGCCAGCGGCAGCTCGTGCGTGACCAGCGGCAGCGGGTCCAGCAGCCCGGCGCCGAACACCCGCACGGTGTGCGCCCAGGCGTCCGGCGGCGCCCCGAAGACCGTCTGCACCTCCAGCTGCCGTACGACGAGATCGGTCGGGTCCAGCCCGTCCGCGCCCGGCGCCGGGATCCCGGTGAGGACCAGGCGGCCGCCGCGTCGCAGCAGTGCGGCGGCGGTGCGCGCGGCGGACGCGGACCCGGCGGTCTCGATCACCACGTCGAAACCGGCGGGCAGTTCCTCGTCCTTCAGCCGGAAACCGGTGGCCCCGAACCGCCGGGCCAGTGCCTCCCGGTCGTTCCGGGTGCCCACGACGAGCAGCTCCGCGGGCGAGACGGCCCGCAGGAACTGCACGGCGAACATGCCCAGCGTGCCCGTGCCCACCACCGCGACCTGCTCACCCGGCCGGGCGTCCGCCTTCAGCGCGGCGGCGGCCACACAGGCGGCCGGCTCCAGCAGCGCCGCGGCCGTCAGGTCGGCGTCGTCCGGCAGGACGTGCAGCAGCCGGGCCGGCAGGGTCAGCGTGGCCGCCATGGCGCCGGGCCGGGTGAATCCGGTCTCCTCGTACCCGGCCGTGCACAGCGTGGTCTCGCCCGCGTGACAGCGCTCGCACACCTGGCAGTTGCGGAAGCCCTCGCCGACGACCTTGCGGCCGGCGAGCGTGCCGGGCACCCCGGGCCCCACCGCGGTGACCGTCCCCGACCACTCGTGTCCGGGGGTGAGCGGGTAACGCACGTACCCCTCGGGCCGGTTGCCCTGGTACACCTCGCGGTCGCTGCCGCAGATCCCGACCGCGTGCACGGCCACCAGCGCCTCACCGGGGCCCGGGTCGCGGGGCGTGTGCGCCTCCACCCGGTGGACACCGGGCGCCTCGACCAGGATCTGGGAACTCACTGCGTGCCCTTCGGCTTGCGCTGCTCCCAGCCCTCGGCCCACAGGTCGAACCGGGCCTGCTGCTGCGGGAACTCGGCCGCCGCGTCGACGTCCAGCTCCACGCCGAGACCGGGCGCGTCGGACAGGTGGAAGTACCCGTCCACGACCTCCGGCGCCCCCTTGACCACCTTCTTGATCTCCGCGTCGGCGAAGTCGTTGAAGTGCTCCAGGATCTTGAAGTTCGGGGAGGTGAAGCCGACCTGGAGGGAGGCGGCGGTGAGCACGGACCCGCCCACGTTGTGCGGGGCGACCAGCATGTAGTGGGTCTCGGCGGTCGCGGCCAGCTTCCGGGTCTCCCAGATGCCGCCGATGTGGCCGACGTCGGGCTGGATGATGTCCACCGCCTGGCTGTCGAACAGCTCGCGGAACTCGATCCGGTCGTGGATGCGTTCACCGGTGGCGACCGGGATGTCGACCTTGGCCGCGACCTTCTCCAGCGCCTTGAGGTTCTCCGGCGGCACCGGCTCCTCCAGCCAGGCCGGCGTGAACGGCGCCATCTCCTTGGCCAGCCGGACGGCGGTGGCGGGGGAGAAGCGGCCGTGCATCTCCAGCATCAGCTCCGCCTCCGGGCCGATGGCGTCCCGTACGGCCTCGATGAGCGAGACGGCGTACAGGGTCTCCCGGTGGTCCAGTTCGAAATGCCCCGTGCCGAACGGGTCGATCTTCAGCGCCCGGTAACCGCGCTCCACGACTCCCTGCGCGGCCTTGTGGTACGCCTCCGGGGTCCGCTCGGTGGTGTACCACCCGTTGGCGTACGCCTTGACCCTGTCGGTGACCTTCCCGCCGAGCAGCTGCCACACCGGCACGCCCAGCGCCTTGCCCTTGATGTCCCAGCAGGCCATCTCCACGACCGCGATGCCCGACATGACGATCTCGCCGGCGCGGCCGTAGTCGCCGTACTTCATCCGGCGCACCAGGTCCTCGACGGCGAACGGGTCCGAACCGAGAATGTAGTTGGCCTCGGCCTCCCGCAGGTAGCCGATCAGCGCGTCGGTGTGACCGAGCATCCGGGTCTCGCCGACGCCCGTGATCCCTTCGTCGGTGTGCACCTGGACGTAGGTCAGATTCCGCCACGGTGTACCGACCACGTGCGTGCTGATTCCGGTGATGCGCACGACAGTTGCCCCTCAGCTGTTCGAGATTTCGTCACACGTTCGAAATGCTGGCGTGACAGTAAGGACGGTGCGGTAGGGGTGTCAATGGGTCGAACAGGTAACGGTTTCGGCACGGCGACCGGAAACTTTTTCGGTCCCGCACGAAACCTTCACAGTCTCACCTGGAAGCCGGGTCGTGCGGACTCTAGTCTTCCGGCGTCATGAACTTCTGTCACCCGTGCCAACGGCACCTCAACGGCGCCCTGGCCTGCCCCGGGTGCGGAACACCGGCCACGTACGCGCAGGCGCCGCCGACGGCGTACGAGGCATACGCGTACACGCCCCCGCAAGCCACGAACCAGCCGTTCGAAGCCGACGCCGCCGGGGGCGCCGCGGCTGCCGGCGGGCACGCGTACGGCGCGCCGGAGCCCACGGACCGGCCCGCCGAAGCCGGCGACGGTTTCGTTCACGGGGAGCAGGAGCCCGCGGACGAACCCACCGAACCGGCCGAAGCCTTCGAGGGCGTTGCGGTCGCCGAGGACGCGGTCGTGCCCGACGGACGGCGGGCCCGTGGCCGGGCCGAGGACAGCCGGCGGGACCGCAAGGCCGCCGCACACCGCCGCAGGCGCCGCCGTACGGCCTTGGTCGCCGCCGGGTTCGTCCTCGCGGCGGGCGGACTCAGCCTCGCCGAACTGGGCACGGACATGCCCTTCTCGCCGTTCACCGGGGACACGCCGGCCCCGGCCGGGGACGCGGCGGCGGACGGCGGCGCCTCACCGGCGGCACCGGCCCGCACGGCGGCCCCGCCGGATGCCGTCTCCGCCGCGACCCCGGGCGCGCGCGGCTCCGCGTCCGCCGACGCGTCGGCCTCCGCGTCGGCCTCGGAGTCCCCACGGGACGAGCGTTCCGCTTCCCCGTCCGCTCAGCACACGGACGGGTCCGGACAGCCGACGACGACACCTTCCGGTACGGCCGCGGGTGGCGACCCCGCGCCCCCGGCCGCCACCCAGCCCACCGTCACCCCGACGGCCACCCCCACGACCACGGCCCCCACCCCGGCCCCCACCCCCACCAGAACCTGCGACCGCTTCCTCTGGTGGTGCACCTGACCCGCCCCCAAGCGGGGAACTGCGCGACCGGCCCACCACGACCCGAGCCCGGCAGCTCACCGCACCCCCCGCCCAACGGCCACCCCCAACCCCCTAAGGGGCGCGGGGAACTGCGCGATCAGCCCACCACGACCCGAGCCCGGCAGCTCACCGCACCCCGCACACGACGCCCCGCCCCCGCAGGGCCCCCGCAGCGGCCGTCAGACCAGCGTCACGGTGATGTTCCCGCGCGTCGCCTTCGAGTAGGGGCACACCTGGTGAGCCTTCTCGACCAGCGCCCGCGCCGTCGCCTCGTCGGCGCCGGGAATGCTCGCCGAGATCTCCACGATGATCCCGAACCCGTCCTCGTTCTTGCCGATACCGACCTTCGCGGTGACGGTGGACCCGGACACGTCGGCGCCTTCCTGCCGCGCGACGACACCGAGCGCCCCCTGGAAGCAGGCGCTGTACCCCGCGGCGAACAGCTGCTCGGGGTTGGTGCCGGCGCCGTTGCCGCCCATCTCCTCGGGCGGGTTCACCACGACGTCGAGCGCGCCGTCGTCGGTGGCGACCCGCCCGTCGCGGCCGTTCTCGGCGGTGGCGACGGCGGTGTACAGGACGTCGGACTGCGTGATGGGCATGCGGTTGTCTTCCTCTTCGGTCCGCCGCGACTCGCGCCCACGATCGCCGACGGATTTCGGAAAGAATTTACCGCATGCCGAAAGCAACGGGAAGGCCGCCCGGGAACGGGGCGGCCGTCACGGACGGCGGCCGTCAGAGCTTGACGACCATCTTGCCGATGTTGTCGCCCCGCAGGACCCCGAGGAACGCCTCCAGGTTGTTCTCGATGCCCTCGACGACGGTCTCGCGGTACTTCAGCTCACCCGAGGCGACCCAGGGGCCGACCTCCTGGACGAACTGGGGCTGGAGGTCATAGTGGTCGCCGACCAGGAAGCCCTCGATGCGGCCGCGGGTCTGGATCAGGCGGGCGAGGTTCTTCGGGCCGGGGGCGGGCTCGGTGTTGTTGTAGACCGAGATCATGCCGCAGACGGCGATCCGGCCGCCCTGGTTGAGCGAGCCGATGGCGGCCTCGAGGTGGTCCCCGCCGACGTTGTCGAAGTAGACGTCGATGCCGTCGGGCGCGGCCTGCCGCAGTTGCTCGGCGACCGGGCCGTTCTTGTAGTTGAAGGCGGCGTCGAAGCCGTACTCCTCCACCAGGAGCTTGACCTTCTCGTCGGACCCGGCGGAGCCGATGACCCGGGAGGCGCCCTTGAGCTTGGCGATCTGTCCGACCTGGCTCCCCACGGCACCCGCCGCCCCGGAGACGAACACGATGTCGCCCTCCTTGAAGGAGGCGGTGCGCAGCAGGCCGGCGTAGGCGGTCAGCCCGGTCATGCCGAGGACGCCGAGGTACGTGGAGAGCGGTACGTCCGCCGCGCCCGCGTCGACCTTGACGGCGGGCACGGCCGCCGGACCCACCTTGACGGCGTTGCGCGCGTCCACGACCGCGTACTCGCGCCAGCCGAAGAAGTGCAGGACGTGGTCGCCGGTGGAGATGCCCTCGGCGCGGGACTCGATCACCTCGCCGACCGCACCGCCCTGCATGACCTTGTTCAGCTCGAACGGGGCGGTGTACGACTTCGCGGCACTCATCCGGCCGCGCATGTACGGGTCGACGGAGAGGTACTTGTTCCGCACCAGCACCTGGCCCTCACCCGGCGTGGGGACCGGCGTCTCGACGAGGGCGAAGTCCTCGGGCTTGGGCCAGCCGACGGGACGGCTGAGCAGGTGCCACTCGCGGTTGATCATGACAGCGCCTTTCTCTTTACTTCAGTACCTGAAACAACCATGCTCATGGATATTTCATGATGTCAAGTAACCGGGTATCCTGGTGGGTATGTCCACCCCACCGAAGCCCCCCCGACCCGACGCGCTCACCCTGGAGGTCGTCGAGCTGATCGGGGACGTCGTGGCCCGCTTCTACGCGGACTACGAGAAGGCGGCGGGCGAGCACGCGCTGACCGGCCCGCAGGCCCGCCTCCTGAGCCTGCTCTCCCTGGAGCCGCTGCCCATGCGCAAGCTGGCGCAGAAGCTGAAGTGCGAGCCGTCGAACGTGACCGGGATCGTGGACCGCCTGGAGGCCCGCGGGCTGGCGGAGCGCCGCCCCGATCCGGCCGACCGCCGGGTGAAGGTGGCCGCCGCGACCGAGGAGGGCCGGCGTGTGGCCCGGGACCTCCGCGAGGGCCTGCACTTCGCCCGCGAACCCCTCGCCGGCCTGTCCGAGGAGCAGCGCCGCTCCCTGCGGGACCTGCTCCGCCGCATGCTCGACGACTGAGGCTCGGCCCCGGGGCCGAGCCAGTAAAGTCCTTGTCATGCGCGATCTCGGGGTGGGTTTCGGTTATCTGCTGAAGGGCCAGCGGTGGGTGGTCCGGCACGGGCGGCAGTACGGGTTCGGGCTGCTGCCCGGACTGATCACGCTGGTGCTGTACGCCGCCGCGCTGGTCGCGCTCGCCGTGTGGGGCGAGGACGCGGTCACCTGGGCGACCCCGTTCGCGGACGACTGGTCCAGCCCCTGGCAGGGCCTGTTCCGCGGCCTGCTGACCGCGGTCCTGTTCGCCCTCGGCCTGCTGCTGGCCGTGCTGACGTTCACGGCCGTCACGCTGCTGGTCGGCCAGCCCTTCTACGAGAACCTGTCGGAGAAGGCCGACGCCGACGTCTCGCCCGACGGCACGGCGCCCCGCTCGGACCTCCCGCTCTGGCGCGAGCTGTGGATCTCCGCCCGTGACAGCCTGCGCATCCTGGTCCGCGCCGCCCTGTGGGGCGTGCTGCTCTTCGGCCTCGGTTTCCTGCCGTTCGTCGGGCAGACCGTCGTCCCCGTGCTCGGCTTCTTCGTCACCGGCTTCTTCCTCACCGAGGAACTCGCCGCCGTGGCGCTCCAGCGCCGGGGCGTCGACCTGCGTACCCGCCTCACCCTGCTCCGCTCCCGCAAGACCCTGGTCTGGGGCTTCGGCACCCCTCTGGGCCTGGCCTTCCTGGTGCCGTTCGTCGCGGTGTTCCTGATGCCCGGCGCGGTGGCCGGCGCCACCTTCCTCGCCCGCGACCTGCTGGGCGAGGAGAGCGCCGCCGGCGCGTCCGCGGCCACCGCCGGGTTGCCGGACACGGAGGACGTCTCCCGCTGACCCGGGTGCGTCAGCCGTGCGCCGCCCGCGCCGCGGCGCCGACCGCGACCGTCACGATGGACCGCACCTGCGCGATGATGTCCAGCCGGTTGCGGACGAACTCCGGGTCGGTGACCGCACCTGTCGCCGGATCGGTGTTGCCGGCGCCGAACGTCAGGACCGGCGTGTGCACATGCCCGCCGGGCAGGGTGTCGTGCAGCCCGAGCCGGTCCCGCAGCAGGGTGGCCCGGTAGGCGATCTCGTTGGAGAGGTAGTCGCCGCCGCCCCCGGCGCGGGCGGTGGAGCCGGGGGTCGGTCCGTCCGGCCGTACGACGGGGTCCGTGCCTCCCGCCGGGATCTCGGTCACCTCGGTGTGGTCGTAGACGGGGAAGCGTCCCGTCCGGGCGGCCACGACGGCGGCGTACGGCAGGGTCGTGCTCGTCCACTGCGGCTGCGAGGCCGGATCGGCGACCGGGACGGGCTCCGTCCGCGAGACGTTGTCGTTGTCCGGGAAGCCGCCCCGCCAGGCCCCGTTGGTGCGCTCGATGTCGAACCGGCCGACGCGGCCCTGGCTCACGGTCGTGAACAGGTCCACCTCCGGCAGGTAAGGCCGCAGGGCGCGCTCCACCGTGCCTTCGGCGAAGTCCTGCCAGCGCACCGGGAACACGGCGGTCTCGACGCGCGCCGGCCCCCGGTCCGTCTCGATCACCGTGCCGTCCAGCGCGAGCGCGCTCGCCCCCGACGGGTTGGAGATGCGGATGTCCCGGTCGAGGGTGAAGGGGTCGAAGCCGGTGAGCAGCACCCGCCGCAGCCGGCTCGTCGCGGGGTAGTGGATGCCGGTCTGCCCGCGCGAGGTCCGCTCCAACTCGTTCAGCAGGGCGTCCCGTTGCCCGTCCGTGAGCGTGAACCCCGGCTCCCAGAGGCGCAGTTCCCGGCTCATCCCCAGCCGTGCCCAGTACAGCGGCCGGTCGTCGTCCCGGCTCAGGTCGCCCCCCGCCGGCCCCCGCCCCTGCGCCCGCGCCACGGCCCGCCGCCACAGCGCGGTCCCCTCCCGTACGACGAGGCCGCGGGCCCGCGCGTAGGAGTGGGCCCGCTCCAGCCCGCGGCGGAACCCGGGCGCCACCCCGTCGAACCCGGAGCGCCGCAGGATCTCCCGCGGTACGGCCTGGTCGAGCCGTTGTTCCTCGACGGTGGGGGAGGGCGCCGTCGTACCGGCGCAGGCCGCGGTGGCGGGCGCGGACAGGCCGGCCAGCAGGGCCAGTCCGACGATGCCGAGGCGAAGACATATGCGGGTCAAGGGAGTTCGGGTCCTTCCGTCGCTGTGGGGCGCGTGATGCGGTGGACGGCGGCAGTATGGCCCGGCGGGAGCGGCCCGCGCCATGCCGCCGGCCGGGGCCGGGCACGGGTGCCGCGGGCCGGGGCCGCGTAGCTCCCCCTCCTCGACCGCACCTGGGCCGCCCGCCGAGCGTGACGGCCGCGGGAAGGCCTGGACCGCTCAGGCCGCCGGCTCGCCCAGCAGCCGCAGGAAGTCGCGGAACGCGCCCGGCATGTCGACGGACTCCGGGTCCAGCAGCCACTGGTACTGGAGGCCGTCCATCACGGCGACGAGCAGCGGCGCGGTGCGTTCCGGGGTGAGTCCGTTGGGCAGCCGGTCACCGTACTCGGTGCGCAGGACCGCGGCCATGCTCTCCCGGACGCGGGCGTAGCGCTCGGTGAAGTAGGCGCGCGCCGGATGGCCCTCGGTGACGCTCTCGCCGAGCAGCGCCGAGAAGGTCTGGACGATCGCCGGGCGCATCGCGTTGTACTCGACCAGCGCGGCCAGCAGGTCCGTCCGCCACGGGGTGCCCGGCACCGCGTCCCACCGGTCGCGCTCCCGGAGCACGGCCACCAGCAGGGCGTCCTTGGTGGGGAAGTGGTGCAGCAGGCCCTGCTGGGTCAGCCCCACCCGCTCGGCCACCGCGGCCAGGCTCGCTCCCCGGTAACCGCGCTCGGCGATCACCTCGAGGGCCGCGCCGACGATCTCCGCGCGCCGCTCCTCGCTCCGCACCCTCGCGCTCATGACGTCACCGTACGACATCCCCTCGAACCGAACATAACGGCCGGATAACAAAACCTACCGCGCCACAGGAGGCGATGCACGATGGAGGCACCTGCACGGACCCGACGAGGAGGAACCGATGGCGGGAGCCCAGTCCACCCCGGCCGACCAGGCCCGCGAGGCGGTCGTGGAGGCCGCCCTGCACACCCTCGACCTCGACACCAAGGCACGCCTCCTGGCCGGCCAGGACATGTGGAGCCTGCCCGCGCTGCCCGGGATCGGCCTGGAATCCCTGGTCATGTCCGACGGCCCGATCGGCGTCCGCGGCGTGCGCTGGACCGTCGACGACCCCTCGGTCGCCCTGCCCTCACCGACCGCGCTCGCCGCCACCTGGGACCCGGAACTCGCCCGCCGCGCCGGTGTGCTGCTCGCCCAGGAGGCCCGCCGCAAGGGCGTCCACGTCCTGCTCGCCCCCACCGTCAACCTCCACCGCTCCCCGCTCGGCGGACGCCACTTCGAGTGCTACAGCGAGGACCCGTACCTGACCGGCGCCATCGGCACCGGCTACGTCCGCGGCGTCCAGTCCGGCGGCGTCGGCACCACCGTCAAGCACTTCGTCGCCAACGACGCCGAGACCGACCGTCTCACCGTGAACAACCTGGTCCCCGAGCGGGCCCTGCGCGAGCTGTACCTGGCCCCCTTCGAGGCGATCGTGCGCGACGCCCGCCCGTGGGGCGTCATGACCGCCTACAACACGGTCAACGGCACGACGATGACCGAACACCACCACCTCGTCAACGAGGTCCTGCGCGGCGAGTGGGGCTTCGACGGCGTCAACGTCTCCGACTGGACCGCCGCCCGGGACACCACGGGCGCCATCGAGGGCGGCCTGGACGTGGCCATGCCCGGACCGCGGACCGTCTACGGCGAGGCGCTCGCCCGGGCCGTGCGGGACGGCAGGGTCGACGAGGCCACGGTCGACGCGGCCGTCCGCCGGGTACTGCGGCTCGCCGCCCGCGCCGGCATCCTGGACGGCGCGGAACCCGTGGTCACCGCACTGCCCGCACCGGTCGACGGGGAGGCCCTGGCCCGCGAGATCGCCCGCCGCTCCTTCGTCCTCCTGCGCAACGAGCGCCACGTCCTGCCCCTGGAACCCCACGGCACCGTCGCCCTGATCGGCGCCGCCGCCCGCGACGCCCGCATCCTCGGCGGCGGCTCCGCGACCGTCTTCCCGGCCCGGGTCGTCTCCCCGCTCGACGGTCTCACCGCCGCACTCGCCGACGGCACCCTCCGCTACGCCGTCGGCGCCGACCCCGCGACCGAACTCCCCGTCGCCGACGCCGGCTTCACCCTGCGGGCCGTCTGCCGCGACGCCGCCGGTGAGGTCATCGGCACCCGTTCCGCCCCCGGCGGCCTGATCCAGTGGATGGGCACCGACCTCCCCGAAGGCGTCACCCACGAGACCCTCCACACCATCGAGCTGACCGGCACCTTCACCCCGCGCGAGTCCGGCACGCACACCTTCGGCATCAAGGGCACCGGCGACTTCACCCTCACCGTCGGCGGGACGACGTACTACGACGACGACCAGCGCCCCGGCGACGGCGACCCCTTCGAGGCGTTCTTCGGCGCCCCCGTCCCCCGCGCCCGGCCCGGCCTCACCGCGGGCGAGCCGGTCGACGTCTCCCTCACCCATGTCGTCCGGCTCCCCGAGGACCTCCCGATGAAGGTCGTCGCGTTCGCGCTCGCCCACTCCGGTCCCCAGCGCGACGCCGACGAGCTGATCACCGAGGCCGTCGAGACCGCCCGGAACGCCGACACGGCCGTCGTCATGGTCGCCACCACCGACCGCGTGGAGTCCGAGGGCTTCGACCGCCGCGACCTGCGGCTCCCCGGCCGCCAGGACGACCTGGTCCGCGCGGTCGCCGCCGCCAACCCGAACACGGTCGTCGTCGTCAACGCGGGCTCCCCGGTGGAACTGCCCTGGCGGGACGAGGTGGCCGCCGTCCTGCTCGGCTGGTTCCCCGGCCAGGAGGGCGGCGCCGCACTCGCCGACGTCCTCACCGGCGCCCACGAGCCCGGCGGCCGGCTGCCCACCACCTGGGGCTCCCTCACCGACGCCCCGGTCACCCAGGTCGTCCCGACCGACGGCGAACTCCGCTACGACGAAGGCGTGTTCATCGGTCACGCCGCCTGGGAGAAGGCCGGCCGCACCCCGTCGTACCCCTTCGGCCACGGCCTCGGCTACACCGACTGGGCCTACGAGTCCCTGGATGTCGACGGCACCACCGTCCGCGTCCGCCTGCGCAACACCGGCGAGCGGCCCGGCCGCGAGGTCGTCCAGATCTACGTCGCCCCGACCGGCCCCGGCCCCGAACGCCCCGCACGCCGGCTGGCCGGCTTCGCCTCCGCCGGGGCCGGCCCCGGCGAGAGCACCGAGGTCACCGTCGAACTCCAGCGCCGCGCCTTCGAGGTCTGGGACGAGACGGCGAAGGCGTGGGCATGTGTGAAGGGTTCGTACGAGATCACCGCCGGACGCTCGATCGCCGACCGCAGGCTCACCGCACCGATTAACGTCTGATCCGGGACAAGTCCCCCCACCGGGCGGGACACCCCCCGAGAACAGCCCCGGTCCAGGACCTGACCCCTGGACCGGGGCAACATCAGTCGCCGGCCCCGTCCCGCCCCCGTGCTCCGAACCCGTACACCGTCTCGGAGCGGAAGGGGCTGCCCGGTCGCAGGACCGTGGCCGGGAAGTGCGGGTGGTTGGGGGAGTCCGGGAAGTGCTGGGTCTCCAGGGCGACCGCGGCGCCCGGGGTGAACGGGTCGGACAGGTGGTCCGCGGTGTAGAGCTGGACTCCCGGCTCGGTCGTCGCCACCGTCAGGACGCGGCCGGACGCGGGGTCGTACAACTCGGCCACCTCCTCGGCCGCCTCGGTCACCCCCTTGTCCAGCGCGAAGTTGTGGTCGTAGCCGGTGCCCACCGCCCGGGCCGTGCGGAAGTCGAGGCGGGAACCGGTCACGTCCGCCAGGGCGCCGGTGGGGATCAGGTCCGCGTCCACCGGCGTGTATCGGGACGCGGCCAGCCGCAGTTCGTGGCCGCCCGCCCGGCCGGAGCCGCTCAGGTTCCAGTACGTGTGGTTGGTCAGGCTGATGACCGTCGGCGCGTCGGTGACCGCCTCGTAGGCGATGCGCAGCGCGCCCCTGTCCGTCAGCGTGTACGTCACCGCGACCTCCAGCCGCCCCGGGAAGCCCTCCTCGCCGTGCGGGCTCACCCGGCCGAGACGCACCCCGTGCCCGACCGGCGTCGCGTCCCACACCCGCTTGTCGAAGCCCCGCGTGCCGCCGTGCAGCGAGTTGGCGCCCTCGTTCCGCGTCAGGGCGTACGTCCGGCCGTCCAGCGGGAACCGGCCGCCCGCGATCCGGTTGGCGTACCGGCCGATCACGGCACCCAGATACGGCTCCGGATGCTCCAGATAGCCGTCGAGGGACGGGAACCCCAGCACCACGTCCGTCATCCGTCCGGCTCCGTCCGGGACCTCCACCGACTGCACGATCCCGCCGTACGACAGCACCCGGACCCGGACCCCGGCGCGCTCCAGCGTCCAGCGGTGCACCGGAGTGCCGTCGGGAAGTGTGCCGAAAAGTTCGTTCATGTGGGAACCCTAGGTCACGGATGCGTCGCCGTGATCCTCCGGTAGGCGATCTCCGCCAGCCGCGCCTGGCCGTCCGTGCTGGGGTGGAACCAGTCCCACTGACTGAGCTGATCCGTGCCGAAGCGGTAGTCGTAGACCGCGTTCCCGTCGAACCGGCAGCGGCGGTCCCTGGCGCACACGTCCTTCAGCACCGCGTTGTACGCCACCACCCGCTGCTGCACGCTGTCCCGCCGCACCATCGCCGACCTGGTCAGATCGTCCGCGTCGGCCAGCATCGACGGGCAGATCCCCAGCTTCCAGACCTGCTTGCCCAGCGCGTTCGTCCGGCCCTCCGACCACAGCCGCTTCAGGTTCGGCACGCTGGCCACGTACACCTGCGTCCTCGGCAGTGCCGTACGCAGGGTGCGCATCGCCTTCTCGAAGTCCTCGCGGAAGTCGGCCACCGGCGTCATCGCCGACGCCGACGACCGGCAGGCGTCGTTCGCGCCGGCCATGACCGTCACCAGCTGCGGGCCGCGCCGGGCCGCCTGCTCCATCTGCCCGGGCAGGTCCGCCATCCGGGCGCCCGTCACCGCGTAGTTCCAGCTGTGCTCCGCCGCCCCCGGCACACCCAGGAGCCGCACCGCCAGGCTGTCCACCCGGGCGTCGCCGCCCGTCGCCCACGACACCTCCGGGCAGTCCGACAGCACCGCGCACGCGTCGAAACCGCGCGTGATGGAGTCACCCACCGCGGCGATCGACTCCGGACTGCGGTCCCACACCGGCGGCCGGGCCGCGTGCGCCTTCGTGCCCCCCGGCGCGGCCGGGCCCCCGCCGCCGTCACATCCGGCGGCGCCCAGCATGACGGCCGCCACGGCGGCGAGCACGGCCCGCGCACGGCGGCTTCGCTTTCGCATCCCCGGTGTTCCCCTCGCTCGACGGTCGGCCTCCTCCCCTGACAACGTGCGGGGGTTCCCGGCCGGCTCCCCCGGGAACGGCACACCCCCGCACAAGCGTCCCCCTGGGTGAATGGCGGCGTTTTCCTGGCAGCGGGACCGACGGTACGTCACACTCCTTGCCCCGCCGCAGGGTAGCCTCGCCATCAACGCGGCCGTCGTGCCACAGCCGCCCAGTCAGTCCGCAAGATGTCCCGCTCTGCCCGGAGGTTCCGGTGACGACACGTGGAGTTCTGTACGTGCACTCCGCGCCGCGCGCGCTGTGCCCGCACGTCGAGTGGGCCGTCGCCGGGGTGCTCGGCACGCGCGTCAGCCTCGACTGGATCCGGCAGCCCGCCGCCCCCGGCACCTGGCGCTCGGAGTTCTCCTGGCAGGGCGAGGCCGGCACCGCCTCCAAGCTGGCCTCCGCGCTGCGCGGCTGGCGCCTGCTGCGCTTCGAGGTCACCGCCGAGCCCTGCCCCACCGCCGAGGGCGAGCGCTACAGCTGCACCCCCGACCTCGGCATCTTCCACGCCGTCACCGGCATCCACGGCGACATCCTCATCCCCGAGGACCGGCTCCGCGCGGCCCTGCAACGCAGCCGGCGCGGCGAGACGGACCTGGAGGGCGAGCTGTCCCGGCTGCTGGGCAAGCCGTGGGACGACGAACTGGAGCCGTTCCGCTACGCCGGAGAGGGCGCGCCGGTGCGCTGGCTGCACCAGGTGGTGTGAGTCGGCGATCGCCGGACGTGACGAAGGGCCCCCACCACCGGTGAGGGCCCTTCCTCCTGTGTCCGCTCAGACGGTCCTGAACGCCAGCACCACGTTGTGCCCGCCGAACCCGAACGAGTCGTTCAGCGCGGCGATCCGGCCCTCGGGCAGCGCCCGCGCCGCACCGGTCACCACGTCCGCGTTGACCTCGGGGTCGAGGTTGTCCACGTTGATGGTCGGCGGAGCCGTACGGTTCACCAGCGCCAGGATCGACGCGACGGTCTCGACACCGCCGGCGCCGCCCAGCAGGTGACCGGTCATCGACTTGGTCGCGGAGATCGCCATGTGGTCGACGTCGTCGCCGAACACCTTCCGCAGCGCCTTGATCTCGGCGACGTCGCCCTGCGGGGTCGACGTGGCGTGCGCGTTGACGTGCACGATCTCGGCCGGCTTCAGATCCGTGTTGTCCAGCAGGTTGTGCAGCGCGTGCGCGATGCCGTTGCCGGACGGCTCCG
This sequence comes from Streptomyces sp. NPDC028722, assembly GCF_040637655.1. Lineage (NCBI taxonomy): Bacteria > Bacillati > Actinomycetota > Actinomycetes > Kitasatosporales > Streptomycetaceae > Streptomyces > Streptomyces sp. NPDC028722. The sequence continues at coordinate 507,777 of NZ_JBEZWU010000001.1, read as the reverse complement.
GCTGCGTGATGTGGTGGCTGTCGGCGGAGATGCCCTGGCCGACCGCCTCGGCGTAGATCCGGGCGCCGCGAGCCTTCGCGTGCTCCTCGGACTCCAGGACGATCACACCGGCGCCCTCGCCGAGCACGAAGCCGTCACGGCCCGCGTCGTACGGCCGGGACGCGCCCGTGGGGTCGTCGTTGTTCTTGGACATCGCCATCATGTTGCCGAACGCGGCGATGGGAAGCGGGTGGATGGCGGCCTCGGTGCCACCGGCCACGACCACGTCCGCACGCCCGGTGCGGATCATCTCGATCGCGTACCCGATGGCCTCCGCGCCCGAGGCGCAGGCCGAGACCGGGGTGTGCACACCGGCGCGGGCACCCAGCTCGATCCCGACGTTGGCCGCCGGGGAGTTGGGCATCAGCATGGGCACGGTGTGCGGGGAGACACGGCGGACGCCCTTCTCCCGGAGCACGTCGTACTGGTCCAGGAGGGTCGTCACACCGCCGATGCCGGAGGCGATGACCGCACCGAGGCGGTCGGGGTTCACGGACGAGTCCTCACCCGCCCTGGCGGTGAAACCGGCGTCCTTCCAGGCCTCCTGAGCGGCGATCAGCGCGAACTGCGCGGACCGGTCCAGTTTGCGGGCCTGCGGGCGGGGGATGATCTCGCCCGGCTCGACGGCGACCCGCGCGGCGATCCTGACGGGCAGCTGAGCCGCCCACTCCTCCTCCAGGAGGCGGACACCGGACGTGCCGGCGAGGAGGGCCTCCCAGGTCGAGGCTGCGTCGCCACCCAGCGGTGTGGTTGCGCCGATACCGGTGACGACCACGGTGCGATTGGTCGGGCTCACGGGAATTCTTTCTCCAACGGATACGGGATTCGACGGCGCCACCGCCGGGTGGCGGGGCCTAGCAGCCTGTTACCTGCGCGGTGGCTCAGGCCTGGTGCTTGAGGATGTAGTCGGTGGCGTCGCCGACGGTCCTGAGGTTCTTGACGTCCTCGTCCGGGATCTTCACGTCGAAGCGCTCCTCGGCGGCGACGACGACCTCGACCATGGACAGCGAGTCGACGTCCAGGTCGTCGGTGAAGGACTTGTCCCTCTGCACGTCCTCGGTGGGGATCCCGGCGATCTCGTTCACGATCTCGGCGAGACCGGTCACGATCTCTTCCTGAGTGGCGGCCATGTCAGGCGCTCCTTCTTCGATGTTCCAGACGGTTTGTGGCAGTTGTCCCCGTTCCGGACCGCATGGCCCGGCACGGAGTGCCTAGGGGAGGGTAACGACCGTGGCGGCGTAGACGAGACCCGCCCCGAATCCGATGACGAGCGCGGTGTCGCCGCTCTTCGCCTCCCCGGTCGCCAGGAGCCGCTCCATCGCGAGCGGGATCGAGGCGGCCGAGGTGTTGCCGGTGGTGCGGATGTCACGGGCGACCGTGACGTGCTCCGGCAGTTTCAGCGTCTTCACCATCGAGTCGATGATCCGCACGTTGGCCTGGTGCGGGATGAAGACGTCCAGTTCGTCCGGGGTGATCCCGGCCGCGTCCAGCGCCTGCTGGGCGACCTTCGCCATCTCGAACACGGCCCAGCGGAACACCGCCTGGCCCTCCTGCGTGATCGCAGGGAACTTGATGTTGCCGTCGCTGTCGAGCGGCAGCGCGGAGAGGTCGCCGAGCCGGAACCGGTCCCACGACACGGTCTGCCGGATCGTCTCGGCCTTGTCGCCCTCGGATCCCCACACGGTCGGGCCGATCGCCGGCACGTCGGAGGGGCCGACGACGACCGCGCCCGCACCGTCGCCGAAGAGGAACGCGGTCGCCCGGTCCTCCAGGTCGGTCAGGTCGCTCAGCCGCTCCACACCGATGACCAGGACGTGGTCGGCGGAACCTTCCACCACCATGCCCTTGGCGAGCGTCAGGCCGTAGCCGAAGCCCGCGCAGCCGGCCGAGATGTCGAAGGCCGCGGCCTTGTTCGTGCCAAGACGGTCGGCGATCTCGGTGGCGACGGCCGGGGTCTGGCTGAAGTGCGAGACGGTGGAGACGACCACCGCGCCGATCCGCTCGGCGTCGATGCCCGCGTCCGCGATCGCCTTGCCGGAGGCCTCGACGGCCATCGTGGCCACGGTCTCGTCGGGTCCCGCCCAGTGCCGGGTCTCGATACCGGAGCGCGAACGGATCCACTCGTCGGACGAGTCGATCTTCTCGAGGATCACCTCGTTCGGCACGACCCGGGTCGGACGGTAACCGCCGACACCGAGAATCCGCGCGTACGGGGCGCCCTTGCTGGGCTTGATCTTCGCCATGTACGGCTCCTTAGACGCCGGCGTGCTCTGCGAGGAGAGCACGGGCCGCGTCGAGATCGTCGGGGGTCTTCAGGGCCAGCGTCGCCACGCCGGGCAGTGCGCGCTTGGCCAGGCCGGTCAGCGTGCCGCCCGGGCACACCTCGATCAGCGCGGTGACGCCGAGTTCCTTGAAGGTCTCCATGCACAGGTCCCAGCGCACGGGGTTGGCGATCTGACCGACCAGCCGCTCCAGCACCTCGGCACCGGTGGCGACGGCCCGTCCGTCCTTGTTGGAGACGTAGGCGACCCGGGGGTCGGCGGGCGTCAGGTCCGCCGCGGCCTTGGCCAGCGTCTCGACCGCGGGGGCCATGTGACGCGTGTGGAAGGCGCCGGCGACCTTCAGCGGAACGACCTTGCGGACGCCCTCGGGTTTGTCCTCGGCCAGCGCGGCGAGCTGCTCCAGCGTGCCGGCGGCGACGATCTGGCCCGCGCCGTTGATGTTCGCCGGGGTCAGGCCCAGCTTCTCCAGGTGCGGGAGGGTGACCTCCGGGTCGCCGCCCAGCAGCGCCGCCATGCCGGTCTCCGTGACCGCGGCGGCGTCGGCCATCGCCAGACCCCGCGTACGGACGAGACCGAGGGCGGCCGTGTCGTCCAGGATGCCGGCGAAGACGGCGGCGGTGATCTCGCCGACGCTGTGCCCCGCGACCGCGCCGGGCGCGATCTCGGACATGTCACCCAGTGCCGCGGCGGACAGGATGCCGGCGGCCACCAGCAGCGGCTGGGCCACCGCGGTGTCCCGGATGGCGTCGGCGTCGGCCTGGGTGCCGTAGTGGGCCAGGTCCAGTCCGAGGGCGTCCGACCACGCGGCGACGCGGTCCGCGGCACCGGGGAGGTCGAGCCAGGGGGTCAGGAAGCCGGGCGTCTGGGCGCCCTGGCCGGGAGCGACGAGTACGAGCACTCTCACACTCTCTCTTGGGGACGGGCACGGCCGCCCGTGAGGACAGGGACGAAGAACATGGAGGCCTTTTGTGGAGCCCCCACAAAAACCTATGTCTGAGCATCACCGTCGGCCAGACGCCCCAGGATGAGCGCGATCCGCAGTGTGAAGGCGGATCGTACATCCGAGGGCGACCAGCCGGTGACGTCTGTCACACGTCGGAGCCGGTAGCGCACGGTGTTCGGGTGAACGAAGAGCATTCTCGCCGCGCCTTCCAGGCTGCTCGCCTGCTCCAGGTAGACACTCAGTGTTTCCAGGAGAGCCGAGCCCGCCTCCTCCAGCGGTCTGTAGATCTCCTCCACCAGTTGCTCACGGGCGCCGGGATCGCCCGCCATGGCGCGCTCCGGCAGCAGATCGTCCGCGAGCACCGGCCGCGGCGCGTCCTGCCAGGCGGAACAGGCCTTCAGGCCGGCGGCGGCGGCCTGCGCGGACCGGGTGGCGGCCAGCAGATCGGGTACGACGGGTCCGGCGACCACCGGCCCCGCCGCGTACGGCCCGATCAGGGACTTCGCGACGGCGAGCGGGTTGGGGCTGCCGCCGGCGACGACGACGAGCCGGTCCCCGAGCACCCCGGTGAGCACCTGGAGCTTGGCGTGCCGGGCGGCCCGCCGGATCGCCTCGACGGTCAGTTCGCTGTCGCCGTCCGGGGCGGTCCCGAGCACCACGCACACATGCTCGGGGGAGTTCCAGCCCAGCGCGGCGGCCCGGCTGACGGCCCCCTCGTCGGCCTCCCCGCTGAGCACGGCGTTCACCACCAGCGACTCCAGGCGCGCGTCCCAGGCACCCCGTGCCTCGGCGGCCTGGGCGTACACCTGGGCGGTGGCGAAGGCGATCTCACGGGCGTACACCAGCAGCGCCTCGCGCAGCACCCGTTCGTCGCCGGGCGCCGCCACCTCGTCGATGGCGCTCTCCATCACCTCGATCGTGGTGCGCACCATCTCCACGGTCTGCCGCAGCGTGATGGCCCGGGTCAGCTCGCGCGGCGCGGTCCCGAAGACGTCCGTGGAGATCGCCTGCGGCGCGTCCGGGCGCCGGAACCACTCGGTGAAGGCCGCGATGCCCGCCTGGGCGACGAGCCCGATCCAGGAACGGTTCTCCGGGGGCATGGCCCGGTACCACGGCAGGGTCTCGTCCATCCGCGCGATGGCCTGCGCGGCGAGACTCCCGGAGGACTTCTCCAGTCGCCTCAGGGTCGCGGCGTGCGCGTGGACGGCGTGTACGGCGGGGTCTGCGCGGTGGGTTTCGGGTTCGGGCACGGGGACAAGACTGCCTTATCGGGACGGGCCCCTGCGTCGCCGGGTCCGGGACCAGGTCTACGGTGGGGCCCGTGATGGACGTCCGGCGCGCCGGTGAGCGCTACCGCGGAGGGGACCCGGAGCACGGGACCGACTCCCGCCACGCCTTCTCCTTCGGCCCGCACTACGACCCGGACAACCTCCGCTTCGGCGCGCTGATCGCCTGCAACGAGGAACGGCTCGCCCCCGGCGCCGGTTTCGGCGAACACCCTCACAGCCACACCGAGATCGTCACCTGGGTGATCGAGGGCGAACTGACCCACCGCGACTCCACGGGCCACCGGACGACCGTCCGCCCCGGCGACGTCCAGCACCTCAGCGCGGCGTCGGGCGTGCGGCACACCGAGCGCAACGACGGCGCCGTCCCGCTGGTCTTCCTCCAGATGTGGCTGGCCCCCCGGGAGGCGGGCGGCGAGCCCGCGTACCGGACCGTCACGGGCATCGCCGACCCCACCCCGTACGCGGTCCCGGCCGCCGGCGCGATGCTGCACGTACGGCGCCTGGCGCCGGGGGAGCGGACCGCGGTGCCGGACGCGGCGTTCGTGTACGTGCACGTGGTGCGCGGTGCTGTGCGGCTGGACGGCGAGGAGCTGGGAGCGGGCGACGCGGCCCGCGTCACGGACGCGGCGGACCTGGAGGCGGTGGCGGTCACGGCGGCGGAGCTGCTGCTGTGGGAGATGGCGCCGTGACCGCGGCCGTCACCCGGCCCGGCCGCGCAGTTCCGCCAGCACCGCGTCCGTGAACGCCGGCCACGCCTCGACCGCCCAGGGGCCGAAGGCGCGGTCGGTCAGGGCCACGCAGGCCACTCGCGCGTCGGGGTCGATCCACAGGAACGTACCGGACTGGCCGAAGTGCCCGAACGTGCGCGGCGAGGACGAACCGCCCGTCCAGTGCGGGGACTTGCCGTCGCGGATCTCGAAGCCCAGGCCCCAGTCGTTGGGGTTCTGGTGGCCGTAACCGGGCAGGACGCCCTTCCGCCCGGGGTACTGCACGCTCATCGCCTCCGCGACCGTCCGCGGGTCCAGCAGGCGCGGTGCCTGCACCTCGGCCGCGAACCGCAGCAGGTCCGACACCGTCGACACGCCGTCCTTGGCCGGCGAGCCCTCCAGCGACGTCGACGTCATCCCCAGCGGCGCCAGCACGGCCTGCCGCAGGTACTCGGCGAACGGGATGTCCGTCGCCCGGGCGATGTGGTCGCCCAGCTGCTCGAACCCGGCGTTGGAGTACAGCCGCCGCTCCCCGGCCGGGGCGGTGACCCGGTGCTCGTCGAAGGCCAGCCCGGAGGTGTGCGCGAGCAGATGGCGGACCGTCGACCCGGGCGGACCGGCCGGCTCGTCCAGCTCGACCGCCCCCTCCTCGTACGCCACGAGCGCCGCGTAGGCCGCCAGCGGCTTGGTGACGGAGGCCAGCGGGAAGCGGTGCCCGACGGGACCGTGTGTCCCGAGGACGGTCCCGTCGGCGCGTACGACACCCGCCGCGGCGGTGGGGACGGGCCAGTTCTCGATCAGTGCCAGGCTCTGCGACGACATGCGCCCGAGCCTATGCGGCTCACAGCGGCAGCCGCATCGACGGGTCGGGGTCACGGGTGAAGCCGAGGGAGGCGTACAGCGGCTCGGCCTCCGGCGAGGCGTTGAGCAGCACGTGCCCGGCGCCCCGCGCCCGGAACCAGGCCAGCAGCTCGGTCATGCACGCGCGCGCGTACCCGCGGCGCCGGGCGTCCGGGTCGGTCGCGACGCTGAAGACGTACCCGACCCGCCCCCGCGGATTGCCCGCCTTGCCGATGCGGTACTCCACGGTGCCCGCCACCAGCGCGGCCAGCGCCCCCGGCCGCCCGGCGCGGTCCACGACGAACGCCGCGAAGTCCCCGTCCTCCTCGCCGAGGCGCTCGCGCAGCGTCGGCAGCGACTCCGCGTACCAGTCGGCCGCTCCGGCCGGCCCCGGGCTCCCGTCGCCCCACAGTGAGTCGATCATCAGCTGGCGCAGTCGGAGCACTTCGGCGGCGTCCTCGGGCCGGGCCCGGCGTACGGAACTCATGCCCCGCACGCTAACCATCCGGCCTTGATCACGTCGCGCGGATTTCTCACCCCCGCGCGCTTGCCTGGAGTGCACTCGAAGGTCATAGCGTGGGGGCCATGACGGTGATGCAGACCACGCAGGCGGCCACCGGGCACGCCACCCCCGCCGACATCTGCTCCGCCCCGCCCCGGCACCATCCGCGGCCCGACGGCCAGGACCGCTACACGATCAGCGAGGTCGTCGCCCGCACCGGTCTGACCGCGCACACCCTGCGCTGGTACGAGCGGATCGGGCTGATGCCGCACATCGACCGCTCGCACACCGGCCAGCGCCGCTACAGCAACCGTGACCTGGACTGGCTGGACTTCGTGACCAAGCTGCGGCTGACCGGCATGCCGGTGGCCGACATGGTCCGGTACGCGGAACTGGTGCGCGAGGGCGAGAGCACGTACGCGGCGCGCCAGGGGCTGCTGGAGGCCACCCGCCGGGACGTGCTCGGCCGGATCGCGGAACTTCGGGACACGCTCGCCGTGCTCGACCGCAAGATCAGTTTCTACGCCACGGAGGGAACCGACCGATGACCGACGCCAGGATCGCCACGGTACGGCTCGGCGCGCAGGGGCCGGTGACCGGCGTCCAGGGGCTCGGCTGCATGGGCATCAGTGCCGCGTACGGGCCCACCGACACGGACCGGGCCCGGGCGACGCTGGAACGGGCCCTCGAACTCGGCGTCACCCTCTACGACACCGCCGACTTCTACGGCTCCGGCGAGAACGAGCGGTTCCTCGCCCCGTTCTTCGCCGCCCACCGGGACGAGGTGGTCGTCGCCACCAAGTTCGCCCTGTCCCGGGACCCGGACGACCCGGGGAAGCGGATCATCCGCAACGACCCGCCCTACATCCGGCAGGCCGTCGAGGCCAGCCTGCGGCGGCTCGGCGTCGACGTGATCGACCTCTACTACATGCACCGCCGCGACGTGGGCGTCCCCATCGAGGAGACCGTCGGCGCGATGGCGGACCTGGTCCGGGAGGGCAAGGTCAAGCACCTCGGGCTCAGCGAGGTCACCGCCGACGAGCTGCGCGCCGCGCACGCCGTGCATCCGGTCGCGGCCGTGCAGTCGGAGTGGTCCCTGTTCAGCCGGGACATCGAGGCCCGGGTCGTACCGGCCGCGCGGGACCTGGGCGTCGCCCTCGTGCCGTACTCCCCGCTGGGCCGCGGCTTCCTCACGGGCGCCTTCACCGACGCCGCGCAGGACCTCACCGCCGACGACTTCCGCCGCCACATGCCCCGCTACAGCGGGGACAACGCGGCCGCCAACGCGGCCCTGCTCGCGCCGGTCCGCGCGATCGCCGAGGCCCACGGCGCCACCCCCGGCCAGATCGCCCTGGCCTGGATCCAGCAGCGGGCGGCGGTCGACGGGCTGACGGTGGTCCCCATCCCGGGCACCCGCAGTCCGGGCAGGGTGGCGGAGAACACGGCGGCGACACGGATCACGCTGACCGACGCGGAACTGGCCCGGCTGGAGCCGCTCGCGGCCGAGGTGGCCGGCGACCGCTACGCGGACATGGCCTTCACCTCCGCGGGCAGGGAGTAGCGGCCGTCCGGGGCTGACGTCCGTGGTGGCCTCCGGGGCGGACGTCCGGCGGTGGCGTCCGAGGCAGACGTCCGGGGCGGATGTCCGGTGGTGGCGTCCGAGGCCGATGTCCGGGGCGGACGTCCGGTGGTGGCGTCCGAGGCTGACGTCCGGTGGCGGACGTCCGAAGCTGACGTCCTGCCGGAGGCGGCCGGGACCTCGCCGGGCGGGCGGTCCGGGAGGCGGGACAGCGGCCGGGGGGCGCGGACGCGCGGACCCCGGTGCGGACCGCGGCCGGCGGCCGGGGCCGGCCGCGGGGGTACTCGCCCCGGCGTGGACGGCGCCGGGCCGACGGGCGGTCACGAAGACCGGGCCCTCGCCCGCCGGACCGCGCCCGCCGGTGGACGCTACAGCTCGGCCAGCAGCTCGGCCTTCTTGGCGGCGAACTCCTCGTCGGTGATCAGCCCGGCCCGGTGCAGCTCCCCGAGGTGCCGGATCCGCTCGGCGATGCCGGCGGGGTCGCGCGGTGACACGGCCGGTGCCACCGGGGCCGGCCCGCGGGAGCGCACCGCCGCGAGGACCGCCGCGGCGAACGGCAGCGACTCGTGCACCGGCCCGTACCCCAGCCCGAACACGACCGACGCCGGGTCCTGGTCCGGCTGCGCGGACCGGCCGGCGCCCGGGTCACGGGGCAGCAGCCGCAGGTGTCCCTCGAAGACCTCCGGCGACCGCCACTCCACCCCGCTCAGCCCGGCCACCGCGAAACTCTGGTCGCCGGCCTTCCACTTCGCCGAGGACGCCCCCGTCCAGGACCAGCGGAACTGCACGGACGTCCCGTCGAAGGAGGCCTTCCCGTCGTAGGCCTTGAACTGGAGCGGTGCCTCGGGAGCCGCCACCAGATACCGGTCGGCGGGCCCGGACCCGGTCAGCAGGCCCTTCAGCTCGTCCGCGTAGTACTCCGCGAGCGTCTCCCGCTCTGCCGGCAGCACCAGGCGGTAGGGGTCGGAGCCCTCCTTCAGCTGGCCGTCGGCCGCCTCCATCAGCGGATCCGCGCCGGGGCGCGGCCGCAGCCGCAGGACGACCGTGCCGCGCCGGCCCGGGGTGAGGGCCACCCCCTCGACCGCGGCCAGCGGAATCCGGCGCTCGCCGAGCGCCTGGAACAGCTTCGGTGTCCGTATCCCCCGTTCGTAACGGATGAGCACGGAGTCGGACTCGAACTCCCAGACGGCATGAAAACCCGCCAGTACGTCACCCATGCGGCTCATCGTATGCGGCACGTGCTCCTCCGTCGCCACCCGCGCAGACCGCAATTCCTGCTGTCTCTACGCGCGTCCGGCCGTCGTCGTGCCGGACAGACCGGACCGGCACACGTCGTTCTCCTGTGCGCACGTCACCCCGTCGTACGCGCCCACGCCGATGTCGGCGAGGTTGCGCAGGCTGTCCGTGCCCGGCTGGAAGTAACCGCTGTGGCCCTGCGCGTCCCGTGCCGACAGCACCCGCGCGCCGAACCCCGCGGACACCGGGTCGGCACCGTGACCGAGGCCGCCCAGCTCCAGGTACGGCACGTCCTGCACCCAGTCGGTGGCGTCCCGCATGGCCCACACCCGGGCCGTGGTGCCGAGGCGGCCGGCCGCGGCGACCCGCATGCCGGGGCTCGCGGCCACGGCTATGTCGGCCACCCGGCCGGGCATGCCGTGCGCGGCGACCCCGCAGACGACGGAGCCGTAGCTGTGACAGAACATCGACACCGGGGCCCGGCCGGGCAGCGCGCGCAGCAGCGCGTTCAGCCGTACGGCGCCCTCCTCGGCGCGCAGGCCGGTGGCCGCGTCCACGCCGAGCCCGTCGGGAGCGGTGTAGTCGGCCCAGGCGATCACCGCCGTACCGGTCGTGGGGCTAGCCGTGCGCTCGGCCGCGTACAGGGCCTTGGCCATGCCGACCGGGGCGCTGTACCTGCGGTACGTCCGCTGGAAGGTGAGCAGGTCGGTGTCGACGCCGGGGACGACGACCGAGACCCGCTGCGCCCTGTCGAGGTCGCCGAACACCTCGGCGACCCGGCCCGATCCCTCGGGGTCGAAGGCCAGGATGTGCCGGTCGGGGCTCAGCAGGGACGTGTAGCGCTGCATCCGGTGGCCCGCGTCCTGCTGGCCGGCCGTGCTGAGCCGGCTGTCGTGCATCCGCTTCCGCTCCACCCCGCGGGCCTGCTTCAGCGCGACGCGGTTGGCGCGGTAGCGCAGCGGGACGGGGGCGCCGTTCATGTTGCCGACCGCCAGCGGGTAGCGGTGGGCGAGACGGTCGCGCTCGTGCGGGGTGAGCGAGGCGAAGAAGCGGCCGAGGCGCGCCGGGCCGGACCCGGGGTCCGGCAGGTGGCGGCCGTGGATGCTGCCGTGCTCCCACTGGGCGAGCGAGGCCTGGAGTGCCGTCGACTCCCGGTGGCTGCGCATGGCGGTCCAGCCGGTGGTCGCGAGCATCACGAACACCACGGCCAGCGCCGGCAGCGCGCGCCAGACGTGGAATTTCGGGGAGGTGTCGAAGGAAGTCACTGGGAGGACACACTAGGAGAACGGGAGGGTCTCGCGGTAACCGAGTGACAGGGATCACGTGCCCGGCCACGTTTCAGCGGGCACCGGGCGCCACGCCGACGTTCTGCCGCCGGTCCGCCGGTCCGCCGGTCCGCCGGTCACCGCCGGCGCTCTCAGCCGGCGCGCCAGTTCCCCGTGAGCGCCGAACCCAGCTGGTCGAGGTAGGACGCGGTGAGCGTGCGGATCGACTCCAGGCCGAAGTCCTCACTGGTGCACCACTGTCGTTCGGAGACCCTGATCACCCCGCCGAACACGGCCACCGCCAGCCGTGGCCGGGGGTCGGCGTCCACGTCGACGCCCTCCCGCTCGGCCAGCACCCGCGCGATGGTCTCCTCCGTCGCCGCCGACCTGCGCAGATGGGCGGCGAGCAGCGCGGGTGTGGAGTCGATCGTGCGGTACATGCGCAGGTACAGCTCGACCGGGACGGCCGACGCGACGGTCTCGCGGATCGCGTCCCAGCCCTCCAGGAACGCCTGCCGCAGCGCCTGCATCGGCGCCTCCTGCGGCGGCCGGGCCCGGACGGCCGCCACGAAGGCCGCCTCGGTGGTCTTCTGGACGGCGAACGCCACGTCCTCCTTGCCCGCGAAGTAGCGGAAGAAGGTGCGCTGCGAGACGTCGACGGCCTCGGCGATCTCGTCGACGGTGGTCTGCTCGTACCCCTGTGTGGTGAACAGTTCGAGAGCGGCCCGCAGCAGGGCCTCCCGGGTACGCCGCTTCTTGCGTTCGCGCAGCGTCTCCATGGGCCTCTCTTCCGTGTACGTCCGGCCTGTTCAGCCTATCCGGCGGCGACATGTCAGTAACCGTCTTGTGAATGGGTTTGTCAACTGTCAGTTGCTGTCACTAATCTCGGGGTATGACTAGTCAGACCGCCATCGACTCGACGGGACCGGGTGACAAGGCGCCCGCTCCGTCGGGACCGTCCCCGGCCCCGGGCCTGCGTGGCCACCCGTGGCTCACCCTCATCACCGTCGCCGTAGGGGTCATGATGGTGGCCCTGGACGGCACCATCGTGGCCATCGCCAACCCGGCCATCCGTGACGATCTGCACGCGTCCTTCGCCGACGTGCAGTGGATCACCAACTCCTACTTCCTCGCCCTCGCGGTCGCACTGATCACCGCGGGCAAGCTCGGTGACCGCTTCGGCCACCGGCAGACCTTCCTCATCGGGGTCAGCGGCTTCGCCCTCGCCTCCGGCGCCATCGGGCTCTCCAGCAGCATCGCCGCGGTCATCACCTTCCGTGTCTTCCAGGGGCTCTTCGGCGCGCTGCTGATGCCGGCCGCGCTCGGCGTGCTGCGGGCCACCTTCCCGGCCGAGAAGCTCAACATGGCCATCGGCGTGTGGGGCATGGTGATCGGCGCCTCGACGGCGGGCGGCCCCATCCTCGGCGGCGTCCTCGTCGAGCACGTCAACTGGCAGTCGGTGTTCTTCATCAACGTGCCGGTCGGTGCCCTCGCCCTGCTCCTCGGCAGCATGATCCTGCTCGACCACCGGGCCGAGAAGGCGCCGCGCTCCTTCGACCTGCTCGGCATCGCCCTGCTGTCCGGCGCGATGTTCTGCCTGGTCTGGGCGTTCATCAAGGCACCGGCGTGGGGCTGGGGAGCGGGCCGGACCTGGCTGTTCCTCGGCGTCTCGGTGGTGCTGTTCGTCCTCTTCGCCCTCTGGGAGACGCGGGTGGCGGAACCGCTGATCCCGCTGCGCCTGTTCCGTTCCGTGCCGTTGTCGGCGGGCGTGGTGCTGATGGTGATGATGGCCATCGCGTTCATGGGCGGCCTGTTCTTCGTGACGTTCTACCTCCAGAACGTCCACGGGATGAGTCCCGTCGACGCCGGCCTGCACCTGCTGCCGCTCACCGGCATGATGATCATCGGCTCCCCGCTGGCCGGCGCCGCGATCACCCGGCTCGGCCCGCGCATCCCACTGGCCGGCGGCATGGCCGTCACCGCGGTCGCCCTGTACGGCATGTCCGCCCTCGAGGTCGACACCGGCAGCGCGCTGATGTCCCTCTGGTTCGCCCTGCTCGGCCTCGGTCTCGCGCCGGTCATGGTCGGTGCCACGGAGGTCATCGTCGGCAACGCCCCCCTGGAGCTGTCCGGCGTGGCCGGCGGTCTCCAGCAGGCGGCCATGCAGATCGGCAGCAGCCTCGGTACGGCGGTGCTCGGTGCCGTGATGGCCTCCAAGGTCGACAGCGACCTGCCGGGCAACTGGGCCGACGCCGGCCTGCCGAAGCTGACACCCGGTCAGCTCGGCCAGGCCTCCGAGGCGGTGCAGGTCGGCGTGGCCCCGGTGACGAAGGGCATGCCGGAGCCGGTCGCCGCGAAGATCACGGCAGTCGCCCACGACACCTTCATCTCCGGCATGAGCCGCGCCTCCCTGGTCGCGGCCGGCGTGGCGGCGGTCGCCGTCCTGGTCGCGCTGCTCACCAAGCGGGGCGACAACGCGGAGGCGGGCGCGGGCGTGGGCCACATCTGAGACCCGCTCACCGCTCCACTTCTCGGCGGGGTTCCCCTGTCAGGGTGACCCCGCTCAAGATCCCTCGCTCCCGGCGCGCGCCGCAGGTCACAGTGGGTCAAGTCCTCCGCAGGACCTGGAGGGACGGCCGGGCCGCGGCGCGCGCTGCCGGAGGGGGTGGCGCGCGCAGGTCTGCCGGGACGGAACCGGGGTACCCGCACACCGAAGCCGAACTGTCCAGTAAACCTCAGGGAGTTGATGATGGCGGGCTTCGGGCAAGGAACGCGCGGGTACCCCCGGTCCCGCGGCCGGACGTGGCAGCGGACCGGGCCGGACCGTGCGACGCTCGGGATCATCGGAACCATCTGCGCGGTGGCCGGCTTCTTCGCGCTGGGCATCGTCCTCGGCCCCGTCGCGATGTTCTGCGGTTGGCAGTCGATGGGCCGCGCCTGGTCCAACGACCGCAACGTACCGGCTCTGGTGGCCCTGATCCTGGGCGCGATCGACACCCTGCTCGCCATCATCGCCCTGGCGGGCGCGGCGACCTGGGGCCACGGCCTGCTGTAAACGGCCGACGCGCTCACCGCGGCCGGCGGTGCCTCGCCGCAGGGGTGCGGGTGGATGTGTGGCCTGCGGGATCGTCGTGGCTGGTCGCGCAGGCCACACATCCACCCGCGCCCCTGGCGGGGTGCGGTCGGCGTGGGCCGGTCAAGCGCGGTGCCGGCTCGCCCGGCGTCGGTCAGCGGTGTTGCCGTTGTTCCGCGGTCAGGCGGGCCACCTCGGCCCGCAGGAGCCGTACCTCCTCGGTCAGGGAGGCGATCGCCTCCGTCTGCCGCCGTTCCTCCACGTCGTCCTTCTCGAACCGCGAGATGAACCACGCGGCGATGTTCGCGGTGACGACACCGAGCAGCGCGATGCCGGACAGCATCAGCCCGACCGCGATCATCCGTCCGAGCCCGGTGGTCGGCGCGTGGTCCCCGTACCCGACGGTCGTCATCGTCGTGAAGGACCACCACACGGCGTCGCCCAGCGTCAGGATGTTCCCGTGCGGCGATTCGCGTTCCACGGACAGCACCGCCAGCGAGCCGAACATCAGCAGCCCGATCACGGCCCCGACGACGTACGTGGTAAGCCGGATCTGCGGAGCCATCCGCGCCCGCCGGCCCACCAGCAGCAGGGTGGACACCAGGCGCAGCAGCCGCAGGGGCTGGAGCATCGGCAGGACCACCGCACACAGGTCGAGCCAGTGGCGCCGAACGAACTCCCTGCGGTGCGGGGTGAGGGCCAGCCGCATCAGGTAGTCGACGGCGAACGCGCCCCACACCACCCACTCCACCACCGTGCACGCGACCGTCAGCGAGCGTCCGGCGGACGCGTCCACGATCGGTACCGCGTAGGCGACGGCGAACGCGAGCGCGAACGCCAGCAGCGGCCGCTGGGTGTGCCGCTCCCACCGGGCCTGCGCCGACAGTTGTTCCATGCACGCATAGTAAAGAGAACGTAAGGGCGGTGGAGCGTCGGCTCCACCGCCCTCGGGTGTTTCCCGGGCCGCTCAGGTCACGCGTCGCCGCCCGCCGCGCCCGGGTCCGCCGCAGAGACGTCCAGCAGCTGGTACCGGTCGATGGCCTGCTTCAGCACGGACCGGTCCACCTTGCCCTCGCGCGCCAGCTCCGTCAGCACTGCCACCACGATCGACTGGGCGTCGATGTGGAAGAAGCGGCGCGCGGCCCCCCGGGTGTCGGCGAAGCCGAAGCCGTCCGCGCCGAGGGACTGGTAGGTGCCCGGCACCCACCGGGCGATCTGGTCCGGAACCGACCGCATCCAGTCGGACACGGCCACGAACGGGCCCTCCGCCGCGCCGAGCTTGCGGGTCACGTACGGCACCCGCTGCTCCTCCTCGGGATGCAGCAGGTTGTGCCGCTCGCACTCCACGGCCTCGCGGCGCAGTTCGTTCCAGGAGGTCGCGGACCACACGTCGGCCTTGACGTCCCACTCCTCGGCGAGGAGCCGCTGCGCCTCCAGTGCCCACGGCACCGCGACACCGGAGGCCATGATCTGCGCCGGGATCGAGCCGCCGGTGCCCACGCCGATCCGGTGGACGCCCTTCACGATGCCCTCGACGTCCACGTCCGCGGGCTCGGCCGGGTGCTGGATGGGCTCGTTGTAGACGGTCAGGTAGTAGAAGACGTCCTCGCCGTGCGGGTGCTCGGGCGAGCTGCCGTACATCCGGCGCAGGCCGTCCTGCACGATGTGCGCGATCTCGTAGGCGTACGCCGGGTCGTAGGCCACGCACGCCGGGTTGGTCGAGGCGAGCAGCTGCGAGTGGCCGTCCGCGTGCTGGAGGCCTTCACCCGTCAGGGTCGTACGGCCGGCGGTGGCACCCAGCACGAAACCGCGCGCCAGCTGGTCGGCCATCTGCCAGAACTGGTCACCGGTGCGCTGGAACCCGAACATCGAGTAGAAGACGTAGACCGGGATCAGCGGCTCGCCGTGCGTGGCGTACGCCGAGCCGGCCGCGATCAGCGAGGCCGTGCAGCCCGCCTCGGAGATGCCGTCGTGCAGCATCTGGCCGGTCGGCGACTCCTTGTAGGCCAGGAGCAGTTCCCGGTCCACCGCCTCGTACTGCTGGCCGAGCGGGTTGTAGATCTTCGCACTCGGGAAGAAGGAGTCCATGCCGAACGTGCGGTACTCGTCCGGGGCGATCAGCACGAACCGCTTGCCGATCTCCTTGTCGCGCATGAGGTCCTTGAGGAGGCGCACGAAGGCCATCGTCGTCGCGATGGACTGCTGACCCGTGCCCTTCTTCACCGTCGCGTACGTCTTGTCGTCCGGCAGCGCCAGCGGCTGGGAGCGCACGACGCGGGTGGGGACGTAACCGCCGAGCGACCGGCGGCGGTCGTGCATGTACTGCATCTCCTCCGTGTCCCGGCCCGGGTGGTAGTACGGCGGCAGGCCGGACTCCAGTTCCTTGTCGGAGATCGGCAGGTGCAGGCGGTCCCGGAAGCGCTTGAGGTCGTCGACCGTCAGCTTCTTCATCTGGTGGGTGGCGTTGCGGCCCTCGAAGTTCGGGCCCAGCGTCCAGCCCTTGACCGTCTTGGCCAGGATGACCGTCGGCTGGCCCCGGTGCTCCTTGGCCGCCTTGAACGCCGCGTAGATCTTGCGGTGGTCGTGGCCGCCGCGGCCCAGGTGCAGGATCTGGTCGTCGGTCATGTTCTCGACCATCGCCCGCAGCCGGTGGTCGTCGCCGAAGAAGTGGTCGCGGATGTAGGCGCCGGACTCGGTGGCGTACGTCTGGAACTGGCCGTCCGGGGTGCGGTTCATCTTGTTGACGAGGATGCCGTCCCGGTCCTGCGCGAGCAGCGGGTCCCAGGTGCGGTCCCAGATCAGCTTGATCACGTTCCAGCCGGCGCCCCGGAAGACCGACTCCAGTTCCTGGATGATCTTGCCGTTGCCGCGCACCGGGCCGTCGAGGCGCTGGAGGTTGCAGTTGACGACGAAGGTCAGGTTGTCCAGGCTCTCGCGCGCGGCGATGGTCAGCTGGCCGAGGGACTCCGGCTCGTCCATCTCGCCGTCGCCGAGGAACGCCCACACGTGCGAGCGGGAGGTGTCCGCGATACCGCGCGCCTCCATGTAGCGGTTCATCCGCGCCTGGTAGATCGCGCCGAGCGGGCCGAGGCCCATGGAGACCGTCGGGAACTCCCAGAAGTCCGGCATCGAGCGCGGGTGGGGGTAGCTGGACAGGCCGACCGGGTGCTTCGACTTCTCCTGGCGGAAGCCGTCCAGCTGTTCCTCGGTGAGCCGGTCGAGCAGGTACGCGCGGGCGTAGATGCCGGGGGAGGCGTGGCCCTGGAAGAAGACCTGGTCGCCGCCGTCGCCCTCGTCCTTGCCGCGGAAGAAGTGGTTGAAGCCGACGTCGTACAGGGAGGCGGAGGAGGCGAACGTGGCGATGTGGCCGCCGACGCCGATGCCGGGGCGCTGGGCGCGGGACACCATGACGGCCGCGTTCCAGCGGGTCGCGTTCAGGATCCGGCGCTCGATCTCCTCGTTGCCGGGGAAGAACGGCTCGCTCTTGGTGGGGATGGTGTTGACGTAGTCCGTGCTGCGCATCTCGGGCACGGCCACGCGCTTCTCGCGGGCCCGTTCGATCAGACGGAGCATGAGGTAGCGGGCCCGCTCCCGGCCGCGCTCGTCGACGGCGGCGTCCAGGGAGTCGAGCCACTCCTGGGTCTCTTCCGGATCGAAGTCAGGAACCTGACTCGGAAGGCCGCCAATGATGATCGGATTACCATCGGATCCGGAAGCCACGCTGTTCCTTACCTGTGAGAGGGCCAGTTTCTGCGCCTGCCTACGCCGACCCATCGTGTACCTCGGGGAGGCGTACGTCATCCGCACCGGTCAAAACGCAACGATACGCCCGGGGTGTGACGCGCTTGGCAAAGTCGTTCGAGTGACGTGTCTGCGGATGATTCCGAACGGCACAAACGGGGCACATCGGTGTGAGGTGGGTTACGTAGAATCGGGATACGGTGCCAGAAGTTGCGGCGACCCGGCCGGGATCGTCACCGTTTCGGCGGTCCCGACGGCCGGGTACTTGCGCGATCCGTCCCGCCCGTGTGGACTACGGCCAATGCTTCGCGCACGCGCGTGGCTGAGATATTCCCAAGACATGATCAGGAGGCACCCCGTGAGCGCGACCGCGGACCACGCGGAGGAGCGGACGAACCCTGCCGGCAGGCTGGGGTTCCAGCCCGGGCAGGTGGTCCAGGAGATCGGCTACGACGACGACGTCGATCAGGAGCTCCGCGAGGCCATCGAGGAAGCCATCGAGGGCGACCTCATGGACGAGGACTACGACGACGTGGCCGACGCCGTCGTGCTGTGGTTCCGTGATGACGACGGCGACCTGACGGATGCGCTGGTGGATGCCACCACGTACATCGAAGAGGGCGGCATCATCCTGCTCCTCACGCCGAAGACCGGCCGTTCGGGGTACGTGGAGCCGAGCGACATCCAGGACGCCGCGACGACGGCCGGCCTGACCGCGGCCAAGAGCGTCAGTGTCGGCAAGGACTGGAGCGGCAGCCGTCTGGCGACGCCCAAGGCGGCCAAGTCCAAGAGGTGACCGCCTCGTCACCACCACCGGACGGGCCGGGAACATCCGGCCCGTCCGCACCCCCCGGGGATCGCTGCGTAGGGTGGAGCACGGCGTTTGCTGTGCCCTCCCCCCGACAGCCCACCGAAGGGATGCACGACGATGGCGATCCAGGTCGGAGACAAGGCCCCCGACTTCGAGCTGAAGGACAACCACGGCCGGACCGTGCGGCTCTCGGAGTTCCACGGCGACAAGAACGTGGTCCTCCTCTTCTATCCGTTCGCCTTCACCGGCGTGTGCACCGGTGAGCTGTGCGAGCTGCGCGACAACCTGCCGAAGTTCTCGGACCGCGACACCCAGTTGCTCGCCGTCTCCAACGACTCCATCCACACTCTGCGCGTCTTCGCCGAGCAGGAGGGATTCGAGTACCCGCTGCTGAGCGACTTCTGGCCGCACGGTGAGGTCTCGCGCGCGTACGGCGTCCTCGACGTGGACAAGGGCTGCGCCGTTAGGGGCACCTTCATCATCGACAAGCAGGGCATCGTCCGGTGGACCGTGGTCAACGGCCTGCCCGACGCCCGTGACCTGGGCGAATACGTCAAGGCGCTCGACGCCCTCTGAGCCGTCCGGCGGCTCGGAACCGCCGATCCCCCATGCTCATGATCTGCGGGGGGCGGGAACCCGTCACTAGGATCGGCACGTTGATCCCATATCCGAAGCACGACGGGGCCCCGCCCCCGAACACCACAT
Source organism: Streptomyces sp. NPDC028722 (assembly GCF_040637655.1). Lineage (NCBI taxonomy): Bacteria > Bacillati > Actinomycetota > Actinomycetes > Kitasatosporales > Streptomycetaceae > Streptomyces > Streptomyces sp. NPDC028722. The sequence continues at coordinate 488,765 of NZ_JBEZWU010000001.1, read as the reverse complement.
GGAGGACCCGTGGGAGTCAGCCTCAGCAAGGGCGGCAACGTATCCCTGACGAAGGAGGCCCCGGGCCTGACCGCCGTCATCGTCGGTCTGGGCTGGGACGTGCGCACCACGACCGGGTCGGACTTCGACCTCGACGCCAGTGCGCTGCTGCTGAACAACTCCGGCAAGGTCGCGAGCGACCAGCACTTCGTCTTCTTCAACAACCTCAAGAGCCCGGACGGGTCCGTCGAGCACACCGGCGACAACATCACCGGTGAGGGCGAGGGCGACGACGAACAGGTCAAGGTCGACCTGGCCGGCGTCCCGGCCGACGTCGAGAGGATCGTCTTCCCGGTGTCGATCTACGACGCCGAGAACCGCCAGCAGTCCTTCGGCCAGGTCCGCAACGCCTTCATCCGCGTCGTGAACCAGGCCAACCAGCAGGAGATCGCCCGCTACGACCTGAGCGAGGACGCCTCCACCGAGACCGCCATGGTCTTCGGCGAGCTCTACCGCAGCGGCCCGGAGTGGAAGTTCCGCGCCATCGGCCAGGGCTACGCCTCGGGTCTGCGCGGCATCGCCCAGGATTTCGGCGTCAACGTCTGACACCGATCCGCTCCCGCTCCGGCGCCGCACCGTTCCACGGGCGGCGCCGGACGCGCAGCACCACCAGGCAAGCACCACCCAGGGGAGGACCAGCATCATGGGCGTCACGCTCGCCAAGGGAGGCAACGTCTCCCTCTCCAAGGCCGCACCGAACCTCACCAACGTCATGATCGGGCTCGGCTGGGACGCGCGGTCCACCACCGGCGCCCCCTTCGACCTGGACGCCAGCGCGCTGCTGTGCGACGGCACCAACCGGGTGCTGGGCGACGAGTACTTCGTGTTCTACAACCAGCTCACGAGCCCCGAGGGCTCCGTGGAGCACACCGGGGACAACCTCACCGGCGAGGGCGAGGGCGACGACGAGTCGGTCCTGGTGGACCTCGGCAAGGTGCCGACCCGCTGCGAGAAGATCATCTTTCCGGTCTCCATCCATATGGCGGACGAGCGCGGCCAGACCTTCGGCCAGGTCTCCAACGCCTTCATCCGGGTCGTGAACCAAGCCGACGGCCAGGAGCTGGCCCGCTACGACCTCAGCGAGGACGCCTCCACCGAGACGGCCATGATTTTCGGCGAGCTGTACCGGTACCAGAGCGAGTGGAAGTTCCGTGCCGTCGGACAGGGGTACGCGTCGGGACTCCGGGGCATCGCTCTAGACTTCGGAGTCAACGTTTCGTAAAGCCGCGTACGGCGCGGGGGAGACCCTCCCCCAACAGATGATGGGGTAGCCAGTGCTTCTGAAAACCTTCGGCTGGTCGTTCGCGATTACCGCGCTCGGTCTGGTCGCTGCGGTGTTCTACGGGGGGTGGACCGCCTTCGGCATCGTGGCGATCCTCGCCGTCCTGGAAATCTCGCTCTCCTTCGACAACGCGGTGGTCAACGCCGGGATCCTGAAGAAGATGAGCGCCTTCTGGCAGAAGATCTTCCTCACGGTCGGCGTCCTCATCGCGGTCTTCGGCATGCGGCTGGTGTTCCCCGTCGTCATCGTGGCGGTCACCGCCAAGATGGGCCCGCTGCGGGCCGTCGACCTCGCGCTCAACGACAAGGACCGCTACCAGCAGCTGGTCACCGACGCGCACCCGGCGATCGCCGCCTTCGGTGGCATGTTCCTGCTGATGATCTTCCTCGACTTCATCTTCGAGGACCGGGACATCCAGTGGCTGCGATGGATCGAGCGGCCCCTGGCCAAGCTCGGCAAGGTCGACATGCTGTCGGTCTGCATCTCCCTCGTCGTCCTGCTCATCACCTCCTTCACCTTCGCCACCCAGGCCCACCAGCACGGCGGCGCCCACGCCGACAAGGCCCAGACGGTCCTGATCGCCGGCATCGCGGGTCTGATCACCTACATGGTCGTCGGCGGCCTCTCCGGCTTCTTCGAGGACAGGCTGGAGGAAGAGGAGGAGCGCGAGCACGAGCAGGAGGAAGAGGCCGCCCGCTCCGGCAAGCAGCGCTCCGCGGTCGTCCTGGCCGGCCAGGCCGCGTTCTTCATGTTCCTCTACCTCGAGGTCCTGGACGCGTCCTTCTCCTTCGACGGTGTGATCGGCGCCTTCGCCATCACCAACGACATCGTCCTGATGGCCCTCGGCCTCGGCATCGGCGCGATGTACGTCCGGTCGCTGACCGTGTACCTGGTCCGCCAGGGCACCCTCGACGACTACGTCTACCTGGAGCACGGCGCCCACTACGCGATCGGCGCCCTGGCCATCATCCTCATGGTCACCATCCGGTACGAGATCAACGAGGTCATCACCGGCCTCGTCGGTGTCGTCCTGATCGCCTGGTCCTTCTGGTCCTCCGTCCGCCGCAACCGCGCGCTGGCCGCGGCCGGCGAGGGCAGCGGAGACAAGGCGGAGGTTCCGTCCGGGGTGTGACAGCCCCGCGGGTGAGGAACGCTCTGAGCGGGGCGGCCGACGCGGTCGGCCGCCCCCGACGGCGTCTGGACGAGCACGTGAGTACCTGGGGGCGGGAATGGGTTTCTTCGACGGACTGCTGGGCGGGCGCGCCGCCGACTTCGACTCGGGCAACGCGACCAACGCCATCGAGCTCACCAGACGGCACCAGGCGGTGTCCCTCACCAAGCAGGACGCGGCCACCGGGCACCTGCGCGTCAACCTCACCTGGCGGATGCGCACCTCCGACTTCGACGGGGGCCGGCGCCCCAGCCTGCTGCGGCACCCCTTCCGGGCCCTGAAGCCACCGGAGATCCTCGGCCACGGGCAGAGCATGGTCGACGTCGACCTCGACCTCGGCTGCCTGTACGAGCTGGCCGACGGGACCAAGGGAGTCGTCCAGCCCCTCGGCGGCTACCTCGGCGACGTCAACGCGCCGCCGTACATCAAGCTCAGCGGCGACGACCGGTTCGGCTCGGGGTCCGGCGAGACGATGTACGTCAACCTCGACCACCGGGACGAGCTCAAGCGGCTGCTGGTCTTCGTCTACATCTACGACCGGACGCCCGCCTTCGACCGCACCCACGCGATCGTCACCCTCTACCCGAGCAACGGCCCCCGCATCGAGATAGGCCTGGACGAACGCCACCCCCAGGCCCGCTCCTGCGCCGTGGTCATGATCGAGAACGTCAAGGGGGAACTCGTCGTCCGCCGGGAGGTCAAGTTCGTCTACGGCTTCCAGGGCGAACTGGACCGCCTGTACGGCTGGGGACTCCAGTGGGGCCGGGGCTACAAGACCAAGGTGGACCGGTAGTCACGCGGGGGACGGGCCCGTAGGCGCCGCCCCTACCGCCCGAGGAACTGCGGCCCCTGCGGCGGCAGCCGGAAGTACGGGTCCGGCCCCACGGTCGCCGGCACAGGCACCGGCACCGGCTGGGGGTGCGTCTGCGGCGTCGGCTGCGGGTAGCCGTAGGCCGCCTGCGGAGGCACCGCGGACGCCGGCAGCTCCGGGGGCAGCGGCCGGGACCCCGGCCCGGCGGGAGCCGGCTCCTCCTCCGTCCCCTCCGTCCCCTCCGACTCGTCCACCGAGATCCCGAAGTCGGTGGCCAGCCCCCTCAGCCCGTTCGAGTAACCCTCGCCCAGCGCGCGGAACTTCCAGCCCTCCCCGCGCCGGTACAGCTCCCCGCAGATCAGCGCCGTCTCCGCACCGGTCTCCGGCTTGATGTCGAACCGGGCCAGCGGCTCGCCGTCGGCGGCCCCCGCGTCGTACAGCAGGATGCACAGCGCCGGCACCCGGTCGAAGGGGACACCGTCGGCGGAGGCGACCAGCAGGATCCGGCCGACACTCGGTTCGACACCGGGCAGGTCTGTCTGGATCGTGTCGGTCAGTCCCTCGGCGATCCGCTTCTTGCCCAGCCGCCACACCACCCCGGAAGGGTGCCGGGGCTGGTTGTAGAAGACGAAGTCCTCGTCGGAGCGCACACGGCCGTCGGGGCCCAGCAGCAGCGCCGAGGCGTCCACGTCCGGGACTTCCTGCCCCGGCGTCCAGCACAGCACCGCGCGGACCGTGGTGGCGTCCAGCGGGACGTTCGACCCCTTCAGCATCGCGTGCGTCATGCGGTCATCCTGCCCTCTCGGTCCTGCTCACGACAATGCGGGGGCGTGGCGCCGACATGGGCGGGTTACCGGAAATTCATGCCCACCGGGAACTCCGGACACGGATCCCTACGTACTATTACCGGCCACCCTTTACCGAATCCACAGACTCGGCTCGCACCCCAGAGGGAGTCCTATGCGTCATTTCGGGCACATCACCCCGGAGGTGCGTCAGCGCCTCTTCCACCGGGAGCCGTGCGCGTTCACCGCCGACTCCCCGGCCCGGCTGCTCTCCGCGGCCCTGGGAGCCACGCTGTACAGCCCGGCCACCCGGCCCCGGCTGGCCGACGACATCGTCACACAGGCCGGGAACGGCGTGGTCTCGATGGTGCTGTGCCTGGAGGACTCGATCGGTGACGCGGACGTCCCGGCGGGCGAGGAGAACCTCGTCCACCAGTTCACCGCCCTCGCCCGGCACGCCGCCCGGCCCGGCGTGGAGCTGCCCCTGCTGTTCATCCGGGTGCGCACCCCCGAGCAGATACCCGACCTCGTACGGCGTCTCGGTCCGGCCGTGCACCTGCTGTCCGGTTTCGTGCTGCCCAAGTTCACCGGGGAACGCGGCGTCCCCTTCCTGGAGGCCCTGACCGCCGCCGAGGCCACCGCCGGCCGGCGGCTCTTCGCCATGCCGGTCCTGGAGTCCCCCGAACTGCTCTACCTGGAGTCCCGCGTGGACGCCCTGGAGGGCATATTCCGCGCGGTCGACAAGTACCGCGAGCGGGTCCTGGCCCTCCGCCTCGGCGTGACCGACTTCTGCTCCTCCTACGGCCTGCGCCGCGCCCCCGACATGACGGCCTACGACGTCCGGATCGTCGCCTCCGTGATCGCCGACGTCGTGAACATGCTCGGCCGCGCCGACGGCACCGGCTTCACCGTCACCGGCCCGGTCTGGGAGTACTTCCGCGTCTCCGAGCGCATGTTCAAACCGCAGCTCCGGCAGAGCCCCTTCCTGGAGATGCAGGCCGTCGCGCTGCGCGAGAAGCTCATCGAGCACGCCATGGACGGCCTGCTCCGCGAGATCTCCCTGGACCAGGCCAACGGCCTCCTCGGCAAGACCTGCATCCACCCCTCCCACGTCCTGCCCGTCCACGCGCTCTCCGTGGTCAGCCACGAGGAGTTCAGCGACGCCCAGGACATCCTGCGGCCGGAACGGGGCGGCGGGGGTGTCCTCAGGTCGGCGTACACGAACAAGATGAACGAGGTGAAGCCGCACCGCGCCTGGGCCGAGCGGACCCTGCTGCGCGCCGAGGTGTTCGGCGTCGCCAACGAGGACGTCGGCTTCGTGGAGCTGCTCGCCGCCGGCATACCCGGCTGACCTTGCCCACCTCTTTCCAAGGAACGCATGAACAACGCAGTGAACGACGGGGTCTGGTCCGGCAGCTGGGTCGCCGAGCGACTCGGGGTCGGACTCACGGGCGACGACGGGCTGCCGGCCCTCCTCGGGCTCGCCCTGCGCCGCAACCCCAAGCGGGCCCACCTGCTGGTCTCCAACGTCCTCGGCAAGCACGTCCCGCAGACGCCGTCCGTGGTCCACGGCCACGGGTTCCGGCTGGGCCGCCGGGTCGCGGAGCTGCTCGGGACGCAGACGGCCGCCGCCGTCGTCCTCGGCTACGCGGAGACCGCGACCGGGCTGGGCCACGCGGTGGCCGACGGCCTCGGGACGGCCCCGTACCTGCACTCCACCCGCCGGCCGGTGGCCGGCGTCGCCCGGGCCGGCGGCTTCGAGGAGTCCCACTCCCACGCCACGTCCCATCTGCTGCTCCCCGAGGATCCCGGGCTGCTGTCCGGCGACGGGCCGCTGGTTCTGGTGGACGACGAGTTCTCCACCGGCAACACGGTCCTGAACACCATCCGCGACCTGCACGAACGGTATCCGCGGCGGCGCTATGTCGTCGTCGCGCTGGTGGACATGCGCGCACCCGAGGACACCGCCCGGATGGAACGGTTCGCCGGTGAGATCGGGGCGCGGGTGGATCTCGTCGCCGCCGCGTCCGGGACCGTGCGGCTGCCGGAGGGGGTGCTGGAGAAGGGGCAGGAGCTGGTCGCGCGGTTCACGTCCGCCGCCGACGTCCCCCCGCACGCCCGGGAAGAGACCCCCGGGCCGGGGCAGACGGCCCGGGTCGACCTGCACTGGCCCCCCGGCCTCCCCGACGGCGGCCGGCACGGCTTCACGCCCGCCCACCGCGCCCGCCTCGACGCCGCGCTGCCCGCCATGGCCGCCCGCACCGCCGCGGCCCTGCCCGCCGGCGCCCGCCGCGTCCTCGTACTCGGGTCCGAGGAGCTGATGTACGCCCCGCTGCGGCTCGCCCGCGAGCTGGAACGGCTCCTGCCGGCCGACGTGCGGTTCTCCACCACCACCCGCTCACCCGTGCTCGCGGTCGACGACCCCGGCTACGCCATCCGCACCCGCCTGGTCTTCCCCGCCCACGACGACCCGGCCGACGGCCCCGGCGAGCGCTACGCCTACAACGTCGCCGGCGCCGGCTTCGACGCCGTCGTCGCCGTGGTCGACTCGGCCGGCGACACCCCCGCCCTGCACGCGCCCGACGGCCTCCTCGCCCGCCTCGCCGCGCACGTCCCGCACGTCCTGCTCACGGTCGTCCCCTCGTACGTCCCGCACGCACCCGAAAGGCCGGCCATGCTGCCCGAGCCCCTCCGCGGCCCCGCTTTCTCCTCGTACGCGCCCGAGGAGGTCGGCTGGCTGCTCCAGGACCTCTCCGACGTCACCCTGGAGGCGCCGACCGAGGAGCGCGAGGAGGCCATCCAGAGCGGCGGGGCGCACTACGCCGAGTCACTGCCGGTGGAGTACCAGCCCAGCGAGCAGTACCAGCAGCTGTTCCACGCCGCCCTGGACGCCTCGGCCGCACGGATCGCCCGGGCGGCCGGCGCGGTGACGGAACTGGTCCTGGCGGAGCGCTCGCCGCGCCCGGTGCTGGTCTCCCTCGCCCGCGCGGGCACCCCGGTCGGCATCCTCATGCGCCGCTGGGCGCGGTTCCGGCACGGCCTCGACCTGCCGCACTACGCCGTCTCCATCGTCCGGGGCCGGGGCATCGACGCCAACGCACTGCGCTGGCTCGCCGCCCACCACGACCCCCGGGACGTCGTCTTCGTGGACGGCTGGACCGGCAAGGGCGCCATCACCCGCGAACTCGCCCAGGCCGTCGAGGAGTTCGAGGCGAAGGAGGACATCACGGACTTCGATCCGGAGATCGCCGTCCTCGCCGACCCCGGCTCCTGCGTCCGCACCTACGGCACCCGCGAGGACTTCCTCATCCCCTCCGCCTGCCTCAACTCCACGGTGTCCGGCCTCATCTCCCGCACCGTCCTGCGCGCGGACCTGGTCGGCCCGGACGACTTCCACGGCGCCAAGTTCTACCGCGAACTCGCCGGCTCCGACGTCTCCGGGGCCTTCCTCGACGCCGTCTCGGCCCGCTTCCCTGAGGTCGCGGACTCCGTCGGCGCGGCGGCCGGGGAGCTGATGGCCGAGGACCGTTCGCCCACCTGGGCCGGCTGGCGGGCCGTGGAGCGCATCAGCGAGGAGTACGGCATCCACGACGTGAACCTCGTCAAGCCCGGCGTCGGCGAGACAACCCGGGTGCTGCTGCGCCGGGTGCCGTGGAAGATCCTCGCGCGGGCCGGCGCCGGCACCGACCTGGACCACGTCCGGCTGCTCGCCGGGCAGCGCGGGGTGCCGGTCGAGGAGGTCGACGGCCTGCCGTACACCTGCGTCGGGCTGATCCACCCCCAGTACACGCGCGGTGCCACGGGTGCCGACGGCCGGGCGGTGACCGCGTGATGCCGGTGCTGGTGGCGAGCGACCTCGACCGTACGCTGATCTACTCCGCCGCGGCCCTCGCGCTGACCATGCCGGACGCACGGGCGCCCCGGCTGCTGTGCGTGGAGGTGCACGAGGCACGGCCGCTGTCCTATCTGACGGAGACCGCGGCCCGGCTGCTGACCGAGCTCGGCGACGCGGCCGTCTTCGTGCCGACGACGACCCGGACGCGCAAGCAGTACCAGCGCATCAACCTCCCCGGGCCGCCGCCGAAGTACGCGATCTGCGCCAACGGCGGCCACCTCCTGGTCGACGGGGTCACCGACGCCGGCTGGCACGCCGGCGTGCAGGCGCGGCTCGCCGACGAGTGCGCGCCGCTGGAGGAGATCCGCGAGCACCTGCTGAGGTCCGCCGACCCGGTCTGGGTGCGCCGGCAGCGGATCGCCGAGGACCTGTTCGCCTACCTCGTGGTCGAGCGCGAGCTGCTGCCCGAGGAGTGGGTGAAGGAGCTGGCGGTGTGGGCGGAGGACCGGGGCTGGACGGTCTCGCTCCAGGGCCGCAAGATCTACGCCGTGCCGAAGCCGCTCACCAAGAGCGCGGCCGTCCGCGAGGTCGCCCGCCGCACCGGCGCGGAGCTGACGCTGGCGGCGGGGGACTCGCTGCTCGACGCCGACCTGCTGCTGGCCGCCGACCGCGGCTGGCGCCCCGGCCACGGCGAGCTGGCCGACTCCGCGTGGAACGCGCCGCACATCAGCGCGCTGCCGGAGCGGGGGGTGCTGGCGGGGGAGCGGATCCTGCGGGAGTTCCTGGAGGCTGCGGGGACGGCGCGGGCGGCCGAGGGGGCGGCGCGGGCTGGACACGGGTCGACGGCGGTCGGCCCACAGTCGTAGGCCCACGGGAGTCGGCCCACAGTCGTAGGCCTACCGGTGTTGGCCTGCCGGTGGGGGCCTACCGGTGTTGGCCTACGACTGTTGGCCTGCCGGTGTTGGCCAAAGGCTGTGGGCCTACCGGTGGTGGCCTACGGCTGTGGGCCTACCGGTGGTGGCCTACCGGTGGTGGCCTACGAATGTTGGCAACGCCTGTAGGCCAACACCCGTTGGCACCCGCCCCCACTCAGCCGCAGCACCCTCCGCCGCAGCACCCACCGCCCCCGCCTCCGCCGGCCCGGGGTGCCGGGGCCGGGGCGGGGGTGCGGGAGACGCCGGCCACGGCCACCGTCGACAGCAGTTTGACCGTGTCGTCGTGGCCCGCGGGGCAGCTCGCGGGGGTGGCGGACTCCGCCATCGGGCGGTTCAGTTCGAACGTGTTGCCGCAGGTCCGGCAGCGGTACTCGTAGCGAGGCATGGGCCCAGGTTAGTCGTCAGGGGCTCCTGGGGGGCATCTCAATGTTCCATGAGTGTTGCTTACTATCCGGCATATGTGCGGGGCATTCGAAAACGTTACTGATAATTTGTGAATGCCGTTGCGAGGATGCTCAGCTCACCCGCGCGAGCAAGACCTAGTGCGGAGGGAGACGCAGGCGTGACCGACGCGTCGCAGGGGGAGGGCGGCTCCATGGGGGATGGCCGGGGCGAAAAGCCACGGGAGGCCGACGAGACCCTGCATCTGAGAGTGGACGCCCTCAGGGCCGACGAGACCATGCAGCTGCGGGTCCCGCCGCCGCCCGAGCCGTCCGCCCCGGCCGGCGGCCGGGCGGAGCGGCGGCGCGGCGCGCGCGCCGCCGAGGGCACCCCGGCGGGTACTTCCGGCCGTTCTTCCGGCCGTTCTTCCGGTGGCCGTTCCACGGGCGGCCGTTCCGCCGGTCTGTCCTCCGGCCTCTCCGCCGCCCGTGAGCGCGCCGTCGCCGCCCTCACCCCGCTGCTCGCCCCGCTGGCGCCGTACGCGCGCCGCCTGGCCCCGTACGCCCGCCGTCTGAAGCCGGTCTACCCGCGCCCCGGCCGGACCGGCTGGCGGCGCTGGATACCCTCCTGGCGCCAGTCGCTCGGCGCCGTCCTGACCTCGTTCGGCCTGCTCGGCGCGTTCCTCGTGACCGCCTACGCGATGACGGACATACCGAGCAATATCAACTCGTACGCGACGCAGCAGGACAACGTGTACTTCTGGTCCGACGGTACGCCCATGGCCCGGACGGGCTGGGTGCAGCGGCAGGCGATGCCGCTGCGGGACATACCCCCGGACGTCCGCTGGGCGGTGCTCGCGGCGGAGAACGAGAGCTTCTACTCGGACCCGGGCATATCCGCCAAGGGCATCACCCGGGCGCTGTTCCGCACGCTGGGCCAGGGGGACACCGAGGGCGGGTCCACCATCACCCAGCAGTACGTCAAAAACGTTTATCTCACACAGAATCAGACGGTAAGCCGCAAATTCACCGAGGCGATGATCTCCCTCAAGCTCGACAACGCGATGAGCAAGGACCAGATCCTCGAGGGCTATCTCAACACCAGCTGGTTCGGCCGCGGCACCTACGGCATCCAGCGGGCGGCGCAGGCGTACTACGGCAAGGACGTCGGCAAGCTCGACGCCTCCCAGGCGGCCATGCTCGCCTCGCTGCTCAAGGGCGCCGGTCTGTACGACCCGACGCTGAGCAAGGCCAACCACACGCGGGCGGTGGAGCGCTGGTCCTGGATCCTCGACCGCATGGTCAAGATCGGCAAGCTGTCGCCGCGGGAACGGGCCGGGTACACGAAGTTCCCCGAGCCGCTGAAGAGCAATCCGCTGTACGACACCGGTGAGCAGAGCGACTACCTGGTGGAGCTGGCGACGCAGTACGCCAAGAAGGCCGCGCATCTGACGGACAAGCAGTTCGACCTGGGCGGCTACCAGATCTACACGACGTTCGACCGCAAGCGGGAGAAGGCGCTGACCGACGCCGTCACCAAGGCCCGCGAGCAGGCGAAGCGGGACGACCCGAAGGTGGCGGCGGACGCGCACTACGGCGCCTCCTCGGTGGCCGCGGACGGGCGCGTCCTGGCCGTCTACGGCGGCCCGGACCACCGTAAGCAGGGCTACAACGACTCCAACGCGACCACCGTCCCGGCCGGCACCGCGTTCACGCCGTTCGTCTACGCCGCCGGACTCGAACACGGCGTCCGCACGTCACGCGACGGGCCCGCCACGCCCGTCACCCCGGACTCCGTGTACGACGGCGACGACGGCGTGCCCGTCACCACCCCGGAGGGGCCCTACTGGGACCGCAGCGGCAAGAAGGTCGCCGCGCACAACGACGGCGGGAGGTCGTACGGGCGGGTCACGCTGCGGGAGGCGATGGCCCGGTCGGTGAACACCCCGTTCATGCAGCTCGGCATGGACGCCGGGCTGGCCACCGTACGAAGGACCGCCGAGGCGTCCGGGCTGCTGCCCTCCAGCATCGGCCCCCAGGTACCCGCCCTGTCGCTGGGCAACTCCACGCCGAGTGCGATCCGGATGGCCAGCGGTTACGCCACGTTCGCGGCCGGCGGCACCCACACCGAGCCGTACTCGGTGCGCCGCGTCACCCGGAACGGCGCCCCGGTCGCCCTGACCGTCCCGCACGCCAGGCGGGCGGTCGGCGGCAAGGTGGCCGAGGAGGTCACCGAGGCGCTCACCGACTCCTTCCGCACCGCCCATCCGGAGGTGGCGGCCGGCCGGACCGGGGTGTCGGGCAAGGCCGGCACCACCGAGAAGGACACCGCCGCCTGGTACGTCGGCACGGCCGACTCCGTGTCCACCGCGGCCGTCGTCTACCGCATCGACCTGGCCACGTCTCTGGAGCCGCTGCCGCTCCAAGGACTGGCCGGCACCTCCGACAACAGCGTCCCGTACGCCCTCTGGTCTGCCGCGACGGGCCTCGGCTGAGACCTGTCCATCTGCCCCTTCCCCAGAATGAGCCGCGTATGCCCCGCAAGATGTCGTCGTCAGGCCGCCGTCGCGCCCCCCGTCGCCGCGGTGCACCCCGCCCCACCCGGCCCCAGCTGCTGACCGCCCTGGCGGCGCTCCTCGTCGTGGCGTCGCTGGTGGCCGGTTTCCTGGTGCTGTCCCGCTCGGACAGCACCACGCCGACCGCCTCCGCGGACCGGAAGCCGGCCGCCCCGAAGGCCACGCCGAGCCCGAGGTGGGACGGCAGGACCAGGATCCTCGGCGACGGCTCGACCTCGTACACGGGCCCGCAGAAGGGGCAGTTGAAGCCGGTGCCGCTCAAGCCGGGGGAGAAGCCGCCGCAGTTCGTGGTGTTCTCCTGGGACGGCGCGCTGGAGGGCAGCGACCACCTGTTCTCGCACTACCGGGAGCTGGCCGAGCAGTACGACGCCCACATGACGTTCTTCCTCACCGGCATCTACCTGCTGCCCAAGAGCAAGAAGTCGCTCTACCACGGCCCCATGCACTCGCCCGGCGACGCCGCGATCGACTACGCCACCGACGACCACATCCGCACCACGCTGGAGCAGCTGGGCGAGGCGTACAAGGACGGCGACGAGATCGGCACGCACTTCAACGGTCACTTCTGCGAGGCCAAGGGCGGCGGTGACTGGAGCGTGCGGGAGTGGAAGAGCGAGATCGACCAGTTCTTCTCGTTCGTGGAGCACTGGAAGACCAACACCGGCTTCAGGGACGTACCCGCGCTGCCGTTCGACTTCAAACAGGAGGTCACCGGCGGCCGGGCGCCCTGTCTGGAGGGCCAGAAGAACCTGCTGAAGGCCATCAAGAGCTACGGCTGGCGCTACGACGCCAGTTCGCCGGGCGACTTCCAGATATGGCCGTCGAAGAAGAACGGCGTCTGGGACTTCCCGCTCCAGATGCTGCCGTACGAGAACGGCAAGTACCAGGGCCTGTCCATGGACTTCAACTTCCTCTACAACCAGTCCGCCGGCGAGACCAAGGGCGACCCGGCCAAGTACCCCGACTGGGAGCAGCAGACCGTCGACTCCTACATGGCCGGCTTCAACCGCGTGTACTACGGCAGCCGGGCGCCGCTGTTCATCGGCAACCACTTCGAGGACTGGAACGGCGGCATCTACATGCGGTCCATCGACCAGGTGGTCAAGAACGTCTGCACCAAGAAGGGCGTGAAGTGCGTGTCCTTCAAGGAGCTGTCCGACTGGCTCGACGTACAGAAGCCGCAGACCCTGGCCGCCCTGCGCAGCCTCGACCCCGCCCAGTCGCCGGACTGGTCCGCGGTCGTCAAGTGACCGGTGTGTGACGCCGGTTCCACTTGTGCAACCCCCTTCACAACCGCCGCACACGCCGTGCGAAGATGCCCCTCTCCCGGTAGGTGTACCGGCGTAGAGGGGAAACATCATTGAAATCAAGAAGACTGAGCCGTAAGCGGAGCCGCACGGCCATAGTCACCGCGGCCGCCGCCTCGGTGGTCGCCGGTGTGGCCCTGGTGCCCAACTGGAGCGCGGGTGCGGCGGTGACCGACGATCCGACCGTGGACGCGGCCACCAAGGCGACCTTCCAGCGGCTGGCCGACGCGGTCTTCACCGACCGCACGCAGGCGCTCGTAGAGGGTGCCGGCAAGGCCGGTACCCGGCACACGTCCGGCTTCTCGGGGTCGGTGCGCCTGTCCGGCGGGCAGACCCGTGAGCAGACGTCCGCACTGGGCGAGCTGCGTGACCGCCGCAGCCGGCTGGCCCGGCTGGGCGAGACGTACGGCGGGGGGAACACCAAGGTCACGCTGGACGCGACCCGGGTCACGGGCCGGCACGCGAAGGTCGACGTCACCGAGAACACGACGCTGTCCTACGACAAGGCCACCACCAAGGGCCCGAAGTCCACCGGCTTCCAGGCGCACCACGAGCTGACCTTCACGGCCGACCGGCACGGGAACTGGCAGCTGACCGGCATCCGTGACACGGACGACGGCTATCTCGCGGTGAACCAGGTCGCCAAGCCGGCCGTCGCCAAGGTGAAGACCGCCGGTGAGGACGACGGTCCGCCCAGCGCGGTCCGCTCGGCCACCACCTGGCCCGCGCCGGCCAACGCGAAGAACTTCTCCGCGTCCGGCTACGACTACCGGGCCATGGCGGCGTACGCGGCCAAGTACTGGAACACGTACAACCCGGCCTACCCGGACTTCAACGGGCAGGGGGCGGGCGGCGACTGCACGAACTTCGTCAGCCAGTCCCTGAAGGCGGGCGGCTGGAAGCACGTCCCCGGCTACACGAACGACTTCCACAAGTGGTTCGGCAACTCCGACATCCAGTCGGACTCCTTCGTCGGGGTCAACGAGTTCTCCTGGTTCGCGCTGTCGTCCAAGCGGGTCACCAGCCTGGCCAACGTCTATCAGCTGGACGTCGGTGACGTGCTCCAGATGGACTTCAACCGGGACGGGTCGAAGGACCACTCCATGATCGTCACGTACCGGGACCGCCGGGGCGTGCCGTACGTGAGCTATCACTCGACCAACACCTACAACAGGTCGGTGGCCAGCCTCGTCGCCTCGTACCCGAGCGCGGCGTTCTACGCCTACCGCACCTGACCCCGCTGCTGGTCCCGCCGCTGGTCCCGCCGCTCCGGCCCGTCCCGCTGTTCCTGCGGGGAGGGGGCGGGGTGGCGGGCCCGCCAGTACGGGTTGTCGTACGGCAGGGCGTGTCCGACCCGGCCGTACATGCCGAAGGTCATCAGCAGCAGGCCCACGATGAAGCTGAAGAACACGTTCTGGATCTTGAAGGCCAGGAAGTTGCTGTCGGTGTCCAGCAGGCCGAGGAACAGGAAGCCGTTCAGCAGGAACAGCACGCCGAGGACCATGTTCAGGGTCGAGGCGACGTTTCCGCCGATCACCATGCCGACCAGCAGGATCGCGCCGATGCAGATCGACAGCACACTGAGCGACCCGTTGGTGTTCAGCCCGACGACCGTGTTGCCACCGGTGTTGAAGTAGCCGATGTGGTCGATCAGGCCGAGGATGCCGAAGACGGTCAGGAAGGCGCCGATCAGGCCCGCACCGATCCGGTAGACCCGGTTGAGGCGGTGATCGACGGGCAGGTGGTCGTCCAGCCGCATCCGCGGGCGCTCGTCGGCTTTCCTCGTGTGCACAGCGTGTGCGGCCATGTCCGGCTCCCTCGGGTGCTAGCGGAGGCCATCCGTCCACTTCAATATCCGCCCGCCCCGCCCCCCTCGGCAACACGGCGCGGCAGCTCAGTGACCGGTGCCGCGCTCCTCGCGGATCCGCGACACCACCCGGGCCGCCGCCTGCCGCACCGCGTCCGTCTCGGTCAGGAAGTGCCAGTAGTCCGGGTGCCGCCCCTCCAGGGTGCCGATCGCCCGCTCCAGCCGGGCCACCGCGTCGTCCAGCGGCCGGGCGTCCCGCGGATCGGGGGTCGTACGGCCCGTCATGGCAAGCCGCTGGGCGTCCCGGAGGGCGAACCGGGTCCGCTCGATCTCCTGATGCGGATCCTTCTGCACCGCGTTCAGCCTGGTCAGCCGGTCCCCGGCGGCCGAGACCGCGTCGTCCGTGGTGTTCAGCAGGGCCCGTACGGTCGACAGCAGCGAGGTGGCGTCCGGCCATCGCTGGGCGTCCCGCGCCGCCTGCGCCTCGCGGAGCTTCAGCTCGGCCTGCCGTACGTTCTCCGCGGCCTGGTCGGGCACGTGCTGGAGATCCTGCCAGCAGGCGGCGGCGAACCGCCGCCGCAGCTCGCTCAGCACCGGCTCCACCTGCCCGGCACGCGTGGTCAGCGCCTGCGCCCTGGTGCGCAGACTGACCAGCCGGTGGTCGATCTCGGCTGCCTTCTCCGGCAGCCGTTCCGCCTCCGCCCGGATCGCCCCGGCCTCCCGCTGCACCCGCTCGGCGCGCTCCAGCGTGGGCGCCACACCGTGGTGCCCGGCACCCTGGTTCAGCCGGGTCAGCTCCGGCGACAGGGCCGCCAGCCGCGCGGCCAGCTCGTCCGCGCGCAGCCCCCGCTGCCGTACGGCGTCCAGGGCGTTGCTCGCGGCCAGCAGTGACTGCCTGGCCCGCTCCACGGCCGGTGCCAGCCGGGCCAGCGCGGTCTCCGCGCTCCCCAGCAGCGGCCCCAGCGAGGCACCGAACCGCTCCAGGTCCTGGCGGACCCGCACCAGCTCGTCCCGGGCCGCGGTCAGCTCGGCCCGCGCCCGGGCGGCCGCGGCGGCCTCCAGGCCGTCGTGGTCCAGGTCGTGGGCGTCGACGGCCTGGATGTACTGTCCGCTGGCCTCGTCGATCCGGCGCCCGAGCGCCTCGAAGTCGGACACGGCCCGCCGGGCGGCGGGGGAGTCGTCCACCGCCGTGATGGTCTCCACCGAGATCCGCAGATCCCGCTGAGCGGTGTCGAGTTCGTAGAACGCCGCCGCCGCGGCGTCCTTGGCGGCCTGCGCGTCGGCCCGCTGGCTCTCCGCCCGCCCGCCGAACCAGCGGCGGGTGCCGCCGCCGGCGAACGCGGCGGGCAGCACGAGCGCGGCCAGCACGGGCAGGCCCATCAGGGTGAGGGTGTCCCGCAGGGCGCCCCGCCGCGGGGCGGACCCGCGCCGGGCCCGTGCGGGAGGCGGCGGCGGGTACGGCCGCGTCGCTGGCGTGCCCGGTGTCGCCGTCACATCCCTCTCCCGTGCTGTGGTCCGCGCTGGGTGGTGTCATTCTCCCACCCGTCGAAGACGAACACACGGGCCGGTCAGTTCGCCGTACGCACCGTGACTTCGCCGTCCTGTGCGTGCGCCGACACCCGGTGCGGGCTGCTGTCGTCGCGGGGCACGGACACGGACACCGTCCCGTCGTCGGCGCCGGCCGACACCCGGTAGGCGCCCTCGGGCACGGTGACCGTCACCGAGCCGTCGTCGCTGTGGACGTCCACGAGGTCGGGCGCGCCGGACAGCCGTACGTCCACCGGGCCGTCCTCCGTGGCGGCCCTCACCCGGCGCGAGGAGACCTCCGCGCGCACCGAGCCGTCGTCGGCCCGCAGGTCCAGCGGCCCGCTGGAGCCGGTGACGTGCACGGCGCCGTCGCTGACGCGGACGCTGAGCGGGTCCCGGAACCCGGAGGCCCGCACGGCCCCGTCCTCGTTCACGACGTGCACCCCGACCCCGCGGGGCACCTCGATCCGGTGCCGGGCCGAGCAGTCGGTGACGATCCCGGAGCAGTGCACGCGCAGGACGAGCCGGTCGCCGGACATGGACCACCGCACCGTGGGGCCGCTGCCGCCCACCACGGACCCGTCGAACCAGCGGGTCACGGCGACGGTCCCGGCCCGCTGTCCGTCCGTGGCCTCGATCTCCAGGGCGGAGTCGTCGGAGTCGATCGTGAGGGTGCGGCCGTGCAGGGCGAAGGACCGGTGGTCCGGATGCTCGTCGTCGGCGGCGGAGGCGCCGCAGGCGCTGACCCCCGCGAGGAGCGCGCCGGTGAGGACGGCCGCACCGGCGGTACGGACAAAGACGGAACGGGCCATCGGATCTTCCCCCCTGGGCCGGCCCGCCGGACCGGGGGCCGGAGTACGTCGGTCTCCGGCGACTCTAGGCGGCGGGCGCCCGCCTGACGCTCCGGCGGACACCCGGACCCGGGGTGGGGACAACCCCCCTGTCGCGCCGCCCTCGCCCCGGGTGGCGGGACGAACGGTTTGCGGCGCAGCCCGCCGGGCAATGTAGGCTGTCGGCCTGTCCCGGGTGCGTAGCTCAGGGGTAGAGCGCCTGCCTTACAAGCAGGATGTCGGCGGTTCGAAACCGTCCGCGCCCACCGGCCGGCCCCCCGGAGAAGTCTCCGGGGGGCCGTCGTGCTTCAGCGGCGCCCCGCCCGCTACCTCCCGCCCTCCGCCGTCTCCCCGTGGACGTGCTTCAGCCGGGTGCGCGCCTCGACGCGGTCGGCCGCCGCGACCTCGGTCCAGAACCGGTGGGTGCTGACGAAGACCGCGAGTTCGTGTTCGCGGCGCCGCAGCTTCTCCACCTCGGCCTGCTCGTCGTCGGTCCAGCCGGGGGACGCGGGCCGCTCCGCCTTGCGCCAGCCGTTGTCGTCGCTGAAGCCGTCCATCGGCTCGACCGACCAGGGAAGCCGCCTGAGCAGGGCCGACAGCTCGGCCCTGACCTGATGCAGCTCCTCCTGGCCGGCGAGGAGGTCACTGGGGAAGTCATAGGTCGTAGCCACGCGGTAATGCTACGCCTGTTCGAATTTGCGGGGCGAGTCCACGCGGTGAAAGCGGACGCTGTTCATCCGAACGGGTGACCGAGCTCAGTGCCCGGCGGCGCGCAGCTCCCGCACCAGCCGCGCCGTCACCGGCACCGGTACGCCGTGCCGGCCGGCCGCGCGGAGCAGGGCCCCGCCGACGGCGTCCAGTTCGAGCGGCCGGCCGGCCTCGGCGTCGCGCTGCATGGACGACCGGGCGGCCGGCGGGAAGGCGTCGTACCGGGCCATGGCCCCGGCCGGATCGGCCGGCCCGCCACAGGCCCGGCTGACCGCGGCGGTCTCGGCGACCAGCGCCTCCAGCTCCTCCCGGTGATGGCCGCGGATCTCGCCGAGCGGGCGGCCGTACCGGGTGGTGAGCAGGGCGAACGGGGCGAGGAAGGTCATCTTGGCCCACAGGGCCGCCGTCTCGTCCCCGGTCACGCGGACGGTCGTACCGGCGGCACGCAGATGTGCGGCGAGGGCGTCGAGACGGGCGCGGGGTACGGCGCCCCCGGCCAGGTCCAGCTCCGTGAAAGAGCTGCCGTGTTCGATCATGCCCGGGGCGAGCCGGGTGGACTCCACGCGGATCACGGCCGGGGCGACCCGGTCGGGGCGGTAGCGGGCGCGGAGGACCGCCGGGTGCTCGACGCCGTTCAGCAGCGGTACGACGAGCGCGTCACCGAGGGCGGCGGGCGGGACACGGGTGAGGGCCGCGTCGAGCGCGGTGTGCTTGACGGCGATCAGACAGGCGTCCACCGGTCCGCGCAGCTCGGTGTCCGCCTCGACGGGGGCGGTGAACTCGCCGAACTGCGGGCTGCGGACCGTGATGCCGGTACGGCGCAGGGCGCCGGCCGTGTCGTCGCGGGCCACGCAGACGACGCGGTGGCCGGCGCGGGACAGGAGGGCGGCGAGGAGGCCGCCGGTGCCGCCGGGGCCGAGTACGGCCACGGTGAACGGGTGCGTCATGGAGTTGTCCTTCCGATGGTCGGCCCCGGGTCGGTGGCCGCCTTCGCGGTGATCATCGCAGGGGCGGCCGGGGCGCGCCAGACTGAGGGCATGTGCCGGAGCATCAAGACGCTGCGTCCGCCCGCGCTGCCGGGCGAGGCCACCGATGAGGACATGCGCCGCCGCGTTGCAGTACGTGCGGAAGGTGTCCGGGTTCCGGGCCCCCGCCGCACACAACCGCGAGGTGTTCGACCGGGCGGTGGACGCCGTGGCCCGGGCCACGGCGGAGCTGCTCGACGGGCTGGAGGTCCGGGGCGCGGGCGCCGCGCGGGCGGAACCGGACCGGGCGGCTCGGGGGTAGCCGGCCGGCCCCGGGCCCGGCGGAACGGCGGACCGGACGAGGGCGGTCCGGTCGAGGGTGCGCCGTCCCGCGGTTTCGTCATGCCCCGAGAGCGGTGCACGGGGAACCCCCCGGGGTTGGATGTTGAACTTGCAAGTATTGATTAGGTTGCCCTAACCTGACTTCTCGTTCGGTTCCGCCGCCCCACGGCCGGCCACGTCCCCGGCCGGTCCGACCGACACCGAAGAGGAGAAGTCCCCCCATGTCCGCACGCCTCAACTCCGCTCAGCCCTACGTCCTCGGGCTCTTCCGCATAGTCATCGGCCTGCTCTTCGCCGTGCACGGCGCCGCGTCCCTGTTCGGCGTCCTCGGCGGCGCCGCGGGAACCGGCGGCACGCTCGACGCCGGCACCTGGCCCGGCTGGTACGCGGCCGTGATCCAGCTGGTCGCCGGCGGCCTGGTGCTGTTGGGCCTCGGCACCCGCGGGGCCGCCCTGATCGCCTC
Organism: Streptomyces sp. NPDC028722; assembly: GCF_040637655.1. NCBI lineage: Bacteria > Bacillati > Actinomycetota > Actinomycetes > Kitasatosporales > Streptomycetaceae > Streptomyces > Streptomyces sp. NPDC028722. Next base: position 469,002 of record NZ_JBEZWU010000001.1, on the reverse strand, counting down.
CGGCTCGATGGCGTACGCCTACTTCGACGTCCACCAGCAGGCCGCCCTGTGGCCCATCCAGAACGGCGGCGAGCCGTCGGTGCTGTTCTGCTGGGCGTTCCTCCTGCTGGTCTTCACCGGTTCCGGCGCCTTCGGCCTCGACCGGCTCCTCGCCCGGCGCACGGCGGCGGCCGCCGAGCCCGCCGCCGAACAGGCCCCGCTGGCGGTCTGACCCCGCCATCCGACAGACCCCGCCGGCGGCCTGATCCGCCGATCCGACCCTGCGGAAACCCCGCGAAACCTCCCGCCACACCCCCGGCGTACGCTGTATGGCTGTCAACGGGGGAGTGTCGGGAGTCGTGGTGTTCGAAAGCGTGGGGTCGCTGGCGGCCGGTCCATGGATCTATGCCGTGGTGGCCCTGTCGGTGCTGTTCGACGTGTTCCTGCCGGTCCTGCCGAGCGGGGTGCTCGTCATCACGGCCGGCACGGCGGCGGCAGCGGGGTCGGGCGCCGCGGCGGGCGGGGTCCCGCACGAGGTGCCGGACATCCTGGCCCTGATCGTCTCCGCGGCCACCGCCTCGGTCCTCGGTGACCTGGTGGCCTACCGGCTGGCGTGGCGGGGCGGTGCCCGCCTGGACCGCGCGATAGCCCGCTCCCGGCGACTGACCACCGCGCAGGAACGTCTCGGCGACGCCCTCGCCCGGGGCGGCGGCGCGCTGGTCGTCCTCGCCCGCTTCGCCCCCGCCGGCCGCTCGGTCGTCTCCTTCTGCGCGGGCGCCGCCCACCGCCGCGCCCGCGACTTCCTGCCCTGGTCGGCGCTGGCCGGCCTGTCCTGGGCCGCGTACAGCGTCGCCCTGGGTTACTACGGCGCCCAGTGGCTGGGTGCGACCTGGCTGGCCACGGGCGTCTCCGTGGCCGCGCTGGCCGGGGCGGGCGCGGCGGCGGGCTTCCTGATGCGCCGCCGGCCGGCCGCCTGACGCGGCGCGCGGCGCCCGCGGGAACGCGGGCACCGCACGGCGGGCCCCGGCGGACCCGCGGTCACCGGCTGCGCGGGGTTCAGCAGCCGGCCAGGTAGTTGGTCAGCGCGCTCTTCTCGGCGGTGTCGACCGAGAGGTCGTAGTAGTACTTCACCTGGACCCAGGCGCGGACGTAGGTGCAGACGTACGCGGAGCGGGACGGCACCCAGGTGGCCGGGTCCTGGTCGCCCTTGGCCTGGTTGACGTTGTCGGTGACGGCGATCAGCTGCGGCCGGGTCAGGTCGTTGGCGAAGCCCTGCCGCTGGGCGGTGGTCCACTTGCTCGCCCCGGAGTCCCAGGCCTCGGCCAGCGGGACGAGGTGGTCGATGTCCAGGTCCGAGGCGGCGGTCCAGGTGGCGCCGTCGTACGGGGAGTACCAGCTGCCGCTGGTGGCGGCGCAGGCGGAGTCGGTGACGACGTTCGTGCCGTCCCGCTTGAGGACCGTCTCGCGGGTGTTGCAGGCGCCGCTGATGGTGATCCAGTGCGGGAAGAGGTCGCGGCTGTAGCCGGTGCGGTTCTCGGTGGCCACGGTGAGCTGGGCGAGGTAGCCGCGGGCGGTCGCGGCGCTGACCGGCGTGGGGAGGGCGGCCGAGGCGCTCGGGGAGTTGACCAGGGCGACGGAGGCTATCAGGCCGGTGAGGGTCGCGAGTATGCTCAGCCGTCGACGCGCGTAGAGTTTGGGCATGGGGTAACTCCCTTGTGGGGTGCGGGCGTTGGGGTGCGGGCGAGGGAATGCTCGCGGGCCCGTGTTGCCGGGGGGTGAGCGCTCGGTAAGAAGCTAATGACGTGTGCATGACACGACAAGGTTCACGGCGGAACCTTCACATCCCGTACGATGGGTGGCGCAGAAGGGGAGTAGCTCTTCGCCGGACCGTCGACATACTGCTCAGCGAGCCTGAGCCGGCGCCCGGAGGCGGACCACCGATTCTCATCGAGGTCCGCCAGCGAGACCTTCGGCAAGCAGTGCACGCCCGCGCCTCCCGGCGCGGGCGCCGTGTGCGCTGCCGTGCCGAGGTGTCAGCGCAAGACGTACCGCACTCTCGGTGGGCAGCCCGACCGATTGAGGGACCTTGATCAGCATCACCGTGACGGCGCTCGTCTTCGGCGTCATCTTCCTCGCCGAACTGCCCGACAAGACCGCGCTCGCCGGCCTCGTCCTCGGCACCCGCTACCGCGCCTCGTACGTCTTCGCGGGCGTCGCCGCCGCCTTCCTGCTGCACGTCGTGCTCGCCGTCGCGGCCGGCAGCGTGCTGACCCTGCTGCCCCAGCGGATCGTGCACGCCGTCACCGGCGTCCTCTTCCTCGGCGGGGCCGCGGTGCTGCTGCTGAAGAAGGGCGAGGACGAGGAGGAGATCAGGAAGCCCGCCGACCAGTCCTTCTGGAAGGTCGCCGGCACCGGCTTCATGCTCATCCTGGTCGCCGAGTTCGGCGATCTCACCCAGATCATGACCGCCAACCTCGCCGCCCGCTACGACGACCCGCTCTCCGTCGGTCTCGGTGCCGTGCTGGGCCTGTGGGCCGTCGCCGGACTCGGCATCGTCGGCGGAAAGGCCCTGATGAAGCGCGTACCGCTGCGGCTGATCACGCAGATAGCGGCGGTGCTGATGCTGGCGCTCGGCGTGTGGAGCCTGTACGAGGCGGTGGCCGGCTGAGCTGAACGGCGGATGAACGTCCGCCGGGGGTGGTGGCGCGGTGCCCGTCGCGTTTTGTACCGTGGAGGAACAAAGTGGCTCCCGCCCGTTTTCCCTGACCGGCGGGCGGGGCCGCCTTGTCCCTCCCGCCGTCCCCCCGACACGGGACCTTTTTCGTTCCTGGAGCTGTTGATGCCGGCCACCGCCCCGCCCACCGTCCTCACCGCGCGGGCCCTCCTGCTCGACATGGACGGCACCCTCGTCGACTCCGACGCCGTCGTCGAACGCATCTGGCGGCGCTGGGCCGAGCGGCACGGGCTGGACGGCGACGAGGTGATGAAGGTCGTGCACGGCCGGCAGGGACACGCCTCCATGGCCGTCCTGCTCCCCGACCGGCCCAGGAAGCAGAACCTCGCCGACAACGCCCGCATGCTCGCCGAGGAGACCGCCGACACCGACGGCGTCATCGAGGTGCCCGGCGCGAGCGCCTTCCTCACCGCCCTGCGCGGGATCCCGCACGCCCTGGTGACCTCCGCCGACGTCGCTCTCTCCACCGCCCGCATGAACGCCGCCGGGCTGCCGCTGCCCGCCGTCCGCGTCACCGCCGAGTCCGTGAGCGCGAGCAAGCCCGACCCCGAGGGATTCCTCAAGGGCGCCGCCGAACTGGGCGTCGACCCCGCGGACTGCGTCGTCTTCGAGGACTCCGGCGCGGGTATCGCGGCGGGGCGCGCCGCGGGGATGCGGGTGGTGGGGGTGGGGGCGCGTGCCGCGGTCCACGGGCCCGACGCCGTCGTCCGCGACCTTACGCAGGTGGCGGTGGAGGTTTCCGGTGACTCCGGCGATTCCGGCGACACCGGCACGGTGCGGCTGCGCCTGGGCTGAGCGGGTCGGGGTGGTTCGGTGGTTGGTCGGGTGCGGGTTCGTGGGGGCTGGTCGCGCCGTTCCCCGCGCCCCCGGGGTGGGGGTGCGTGCCCGGTGTGGGTGGGGTGAGGGCGTTGTCGGGGATGGTTCGGTCGGTGATCCGGGTGCGGGTTCGTGGGGGGCTGGTCGCGCCGTTCCCCGCGCCCCTGGGGCCGGGTGGGTCGCCGGTGTGGAGCCGGTGCGCTTCTTGGACTAGGGCTGTGAGGTTTCCGATTCCAGGCTTGCCCGGGTTGCCGGGCCGTACTCGCCCAGGGTGTCGCCCGTGATGCCCCGGGCCAGCTGGTAGTTGCGTACGGCGTCCTCCACCGGGCGGGTGAAGACGCCGTCGACCTGGCCGCCGTAGAGGTTCAGTCGGCGCAGTCGTTGCTGGAGGTCCGTGACCTGCGGGCCGGTGTCGCCCCGCCGCAGCACCGGTGCCGCGGCGAGCGTGGTGTGCGGGGTGCCGGAGACCGTCCCGGACGGGGTGGGCGAGGCGGAGCCGGACGCGCTGCCCGACGGCGTCGGGGTCGGGGACGGGGACGCCGAGCCCTGGGACGGGCTCGGGTCGGCCGATGCCGACGGGGACCGGGGCGGGGGCGGGGCCGGTGAGCGGGGCGCGGCCGGGGGTGCCGACGCCGGAGTGGGGCCCGGTGCGACGGCGTCCGGGACGCTCTGCCTGACCTCCGGGGCCGTGTGGTCCCGCGAGGGCTCATGGTAGGAGGACAGCGCGAAACCGGCCGCCGCGACGAGCGCGATCCCCGCACCCCCGGCCGCCAGCAGCACGGTACGGCGGAAGCGGCGCGGAGGCCGGGGGCGCGGGCCGGTCCCGGCCGCCGGGTGGTGGGGCAGTGTGGACGTGCCGCTCTCCGCGTCCGGGTGGTCCGGCTGATCGGATACGGCGGTCCGCGCTTCCGGGTCCGGCAGCGCGGGTGTGCCGGGCGCCGCCGTCAAGTGCGGTGCTCCGGCCGCGTCCGGCGGCCCGACCGGGGTCTCCGGCGGCCCCGCGGGTGCCTCCGGCGGCCGGACCGGGGTCCCCGCCGGCCCACCCGCTGGCCCACCCGGCGGCTCCGCCGCCGCGTCCGGCGTCTTCGCGGGCACGCCGGGTGTCTCCCCCGGCGCGTCCCGCATGCCGACGTACGGGCGTATCCGCAGGGGGTCGAAGTCCTCCGCCGCTGCCGCCTCCGCGGTGCGGGCCTCGCGCAGGGCCTCCGCGGCGCGCTCGGTGCAGTCGCAGGACGGTGTGTGGTCCGGTGCCCGCGGCGTCCCGCACTCCGGGCACCTGGTGTCCTCTGTCCCCGTCTTCCCCGTCACCCGTCCGGTCCTCCCCTCGGGAACTTCAGAGAGTATGCGGGTCCTCTCCTCGTCCGCAGGACTCAAGAGGCCATAAGTGGTGACACCGATCACGATGGGAGTGGCGCATCCGAGCCCCGGGAGGACTCCATGGCCCTGGACACGCACGGCACGGCCAAGGACGTGCACGGCGGCGAACACGTACCGGGCAGTGTGCTGGTGCCGATCGGCGCCCTGCTGCTCGGCCTGCTGCTGGCCGCGCTCGACCAGACCATCGTGTCGACCGCGCTGCCGACGATCGTCAGTGAGCTGGGCGGCCTGGAGCACCTGTCCTGGGTCGTCACCGCCTATCTGCTGGCGTCGACCGCCGCGACCCCGCTGTGGGGCAAGCTCGGCGACCAGTACGGGCGCAAGCGGCTCTTCCAGACGGCCATCGTGATCTTCCTGATCGGCTCGGCGCTGTGCGGGGCCGCACAGGACATGCCCCAGCTGATCGCCTTCCGGGCGCTCCAGGGCCTGGGCGGCGGCGGACTGCTGGTGCTGTCCATGGCGATCGTCGGCGACATCGTGCCCCCGCGGGAGCGCGGCCGCTACCAGGGCCTGTTCGGTTCCGTCTTCGGCGCGACCAGTGTGCTCGGGCCACTGCTCGGCGGGCTGTTCACCGAGCACCTGAGCTGGCGCTGGGTGTTCTACGTCAACCTGCCCGTCGGCGTCGTCGCGCTCGCCGTGATCGCCGTCGCCCTGCGCATCCCGCACCGGGCCGCCCGCCACGTCATCGACTACCTGGGCACGTTCCTGATCGCGGCCGTCGCCACCTGCCTGGTCCTGGTCGCCTCGCTCGGCGGCACCACCTGGGCCTGGGGCTCGGCGCAGATCATCGGACTGGCGGTGCTGGGCGTCCTGCTGGCCGTGGCGTTCGTCGCCGTGGAGCGCCGGGCCGCCGAACCGGTCCTGCCGCTCGGCCTGTTCCGCGTCCGCACCTTCACCCTGTCCGCCCTGATCAGCTTCATCGTCGGTTTCGCCATGTTCGGCGCGCTGACCTACCTGCCGACGTTCCTCCAGGTCGTGCGCGGCGTCTCCCCGACCCTGTCCGGTGTGCACATGCTGCCGATGGTGATCGGCCTGCTGCTGTCGTCCACGGTCTCCGGGCAGATCGTCAGCCGCACCGGCCGCTGGAAGGTGTTCCCGGTCGCCGGCACCGCCGTCACCACCATCGGCCTGCTCCTGCTGCACCGGCTCGACGAACGCAGCGGGACCGCCGGGATGAGCGCCAGCCTGTTCGTCTTCGGCCTCGGTCTCGGCCTGGTCATGCAGGTCCTCGTGCTCATCGTGCAGAACGCCGTCTCCTACGAGGACCTGGGCGTCGCCACCTCCGGCGTCACCTTCTTCCGCTCCATCGGCGCCGCCTTCGGTGTGGCCGTCTTCGGCTCGATCTTCGCCGGCCGCCTCGGCGACAAGCTCGCCGACGCCTTCCGGGGGCTGCCCCTGCCGCCCGGCGCGTCCCCCGACGCGCTCGAGGCCGACCCGCGGGGCATCGCCGCCCTGCCGTCCGCGCTGCGCCCGGCGGCCCTGCACGCGTACGCGTCCGCCATCACCGACGTCTTCCTGTACGCCGCGCCCGTCGCCGCCCTCGGCTTCGTGCTGGCCTGGTTCCTGAAGGAGGACCGGCTGCGCGGCTCGGTCACCGCACCGGACATCTCCGAGACGATCCCGCCCAACCCGGTCGAGCGTTCCTCCTACGACGAGGTGTGCCGTGCCCTGTCCGTGCTCGGCACCCGCGAGGGCCGCCGGGAGATCTACCGCGACATCACCGCACGGGCCGGGTACGACCTGCTGCCCGCCGCCAGCTGGCTGCTGCTGCGCATCCGCCGGTACGGCTCCGTGGAGCCGGCGGTGCTCGCCGAGCGCAGCCCCGTCCCGCTCGCGGCGGTCATGGCCGCCGCCCGCCAGGTCGAGGAGCGCCGGCTCGCCGAGCGCCGGGGCCTGGAGCTGCTGCTGACCGGCACGGGCCGCGAGGCCGCCGAACGGCTCACCCGGGCCCGCGAGGAGACCCTGGGCGAGCTGCTCGGCGACTGGTGGCAGCCGGGCCGTTCCACCGACCTGACCCAGCTGGTCCGGGAGCTGACGGGCGAGCTGTGCGGCGCCGCACGCGAACGCCCGCACGACGGCACGGTCACGAAGGCCGGGGCCCGCTGAGGGGCTCGGCGGGGTCCAGTTCCTTGCGGAACCAGTGCTCGGCGTACGGCTCGTCGTTGTGCGGGCCGGTCTCGGTGTAGCCGAGCCGGGCGTACAGGGCGCGGGCCTCGACCAGGTCGCCGCGGGTGTCGAGGACGATCCGCCGGGCACCGAGGGCGCGGGCCGCCTCCTCGGCGGCGGCGACGAGCAGCGCGGCCCCGCCCCGGCCGCGCGCCCCCTCCCGCACGAAGACCCGGGTCAGTTCGGCCGTGTCCGCGTCCAGCAGCCGTACGCCCGCCGACCCGGCCGGTGCGCCCGCGTACCGCCCGACGAGCAGCCGCCCCGTCGGCGGGGCGAGCTCGGCACCCGGGTGGGCCGCGATCTCCCGCTCCAGCTCGTCCGGGTGGGTGCGGTGTCCTTCGTGCAGCAGGTACCAGCGGTCGCTGACCTCCGTGTAGTACGCCCGCCACAGGGCGGCGGCGGCCGGGGAGTCGTACGGCTCCGGAGTGATCGTCCATGTCATGCCGCCATTGTCGGCAGGGGCCCGTCGCCCTCGGCAACCGGATGTGCGCGACGGCGTGCGGAGGCCGTTTGTGGCCCGGGTTCCGGGTCACACGAAGGATGAACCGGCCAGCGGGGCCGGTCCGACGGAAGGCAACCATGTCCACTGGCATGATCATCGCGTTGGCCGTGATCGTGGCGGTCGTGGTCGTCGGGGCGCTGGCCCTGATCGCGCGCGGCCGCGGACGGCAAGGCGGGCCCAGCCTCAAGCGGCGCTTCGGGCCCGAGTACGAGCGGACCGTGGCCCTGCACGACGGGGACCACAAGGCAGCCGAACGGGAACTGACCGGGCGCCTCGAACGCCACGGCGCGCTGCGGGAGCTGTCGCTGGACTCCGCCGAGCGGCAGCGCTGGACGGAGCGCTGGGCGGCCGTCCAGGAGCGTTTCGTCGACTCCCCGCGCGAGGCGGTGGCCGACGCCGACCGCCTGCTCTCGGAACTCGCCGCGGTGCGTGGCTACCCCGCCGGTGAGCGGTACGAGGAGCAGCTCGACGCGCTGTCCGTGCACCACCCCGAGCACGTCGACGGCTACCGCCGGGTGCACCTGGCCGCCCGCACCGGCACCGGCGCGGCCGAGTCCGGCGCCGGGACCGAGGAACTGCGGTCGGCGCTGCTGGGTGCCCGCGCCCTCTTCGACGACCTGACGAGCACGGAACCCGGTCGGCACCGCGCCTCCGCCGATACGGACCGCCCCGGGACGACCGGCACCCATTCCCACGCCCGGTCCCACACCCCGGTGCTCCACCGGAGCCGACCGAAGGAGAGCTGAACAGCATGCCGGACAGGACGAGCGGTACGAGCGGCACGGACGACGACCGGCGTTTCACCCGCACCCCGGCGGACGCGGGGGTGCCGGCCGGCGAGCAGGCGCACGACGACAACGACGAGTGGGCCCCCGGGGACGCGGCACCGGGCCACCGCACACCGAGGGAGGCCCTGCCGCAGGAGCGGCTCCCCGGCGAACCCGCCCCGGACGAGCACACGGGCGGCCGGCTCCCCGGCTCGGCCGGCCCCGGCCGGGAAGGGCTGACGGCCGACGACAGCACCCCGCGGAGCACGGCGCGGCCGGCACCGGACACGGCCGGACTCGCCGCCTCCCCGGCCTCCGTGCCGGGGCACGGCACCGAGGGCCTGCGTCCCGGTACGGAGGACCTGGGCCCGGAGACACCCGGCACCGGCGGCACCGGCACGGACAGGACGTTGGGCGCGCCGGACGGGTCCGGCACCGGCGCGGACGCGCCACTGTTCCCGCACGACGAGGCGGACCGGTGGGAACAGCGGATGCGGGAGGTGGTCGCCGGGTTCGTGGACGAGCCGAAGGCGGCCGTCGAGGAGGCCGACCGGGCGCTGGAGGAGATCGCCGCCCGGTTCACCGAGGCGGTGACGAAGCGCCGCCGCACCCTGCGCACCTCCTGGGAGGGCGGCGAGGACCGCGGGCCCGGGGCGGGCGGCGACACCGAGCAGCTGCGGCTCGCCCTGCGCGACTACCGGGAACTGGCCGAACGCCTGCTGCGCGGCTGACTCCGGTCCTTCCCCCCGGCGGCAGCCCTGCGCTGCCGCCGTTCGCGTGCCACCCGCTCGACGCCGTACGGCTCGCGGCCCGGCGGCGGACCGGGCGGCGGCCGGCATCCCCCCTCCACTACGTTCATGGGGACGACCGGTGGCTTTCGCTCGGTCATGAACCCATTGTGCCGGACGGGACCCCGCCGGGCGTTTTATCATGCGGCGGCGGTACGGCGATCCGCCCACCGCGCCAGGACGTTTCAGGGGGAACGCTCGTGCTCGAACTCACCATGGCCACCGTCTCCGGGGAGGACGCGGGCGCCACGGCCGGCATGACGATGGCCGAAGCGCCCAGCGAGCCCGGTGCCGTGCTGCGGGTCGGCCGCGACGGGACCGTGTGCCGGCTGGGCACCCCCGAGGACTGGCTGTTCGTCTCCCGGGTGCACCTGGAGTTCCTGTGCGGCCCCGAGGGTGTCTGGCAGGTGACCTGGCTGCGCGGCTCACAGCCCGACCCGGCGTCCGAGGTCCGGGTCACCGTCGGGGAGTACGCCCAGCCCGTCGGCTACGGCGCGACCGTGGTGCTGCCGTACGGCGGCTCCGGCGAGATCGTCATCCAGGACCGCACCGCACCGCGCACCGTGAACGTGGGCTTCTACCACGAGCCCTGAGGCAGGTGCCGGCGCGTCGCGTCCCGGCGGTCAGGCCAGCACGTGGGCCAGCGCGAAACCGTCGTAGCCCTTGCTGCCGACGGTCTGGATCGCCGTACCGCTCAGTCTCGGGTGCGTGGCGATCAGCTCGATCGCCGCGCGCGTGCCCACCACGTCCGGCTCGGTGCTGTTCGCGTCGGCCACCCGGCCGCCACGCACCACGTTGTCCACGACGATCAGGCTGCCCGCGCGGGTGAGGCGCAGCGCCCACTCCACGTAGTGCCCGTTGTTGGCCTTGTCGGCGTCGATGAACACCAGGTCGAAGGGGGCCGGGTTCTCGTCGGCGAGCGCGGGCAGCGACTCCAGCGCCGGACCCACCCGCACCTGTGCGATCCGCTCCAGGCCCGCGCGGGCGATGTTCCGGCCCGCCACCTCGGCGTGCTTGGCGTTGTACTCCAGCGACACCAGCCTGCCGTCCTCGGGCAGGGCGCGGGCCAGCCAGATCGTGCTGTAGCCGCCGAGCGTGCCGATCTCCAGGATGTTGCGGGCGTTCTGGAGCCGGGCGAGCAGGTGCAGGAGCTTGCCCTGCGCGGCTGTCACGCCGATCTGCGGCAGCCCCGCGGCCTCACTCTCCCGCAGGGCCGCCCGCAGTGCCTCGTCGTCCGGCGAGAGCCGGTTGATGAAGTAGTCGTCGACGTCGTCCCACAGTTGCGACCCGCTCATAGCGCCTGGTGCCTTTCCCGAGTGTCGTTCCCGAGTCTTCCCCGGACTGCCCGCCCCCGCCCACCCAGATGATCCCAGCACAGAAGCCCGCACCCCCGAAGGGGCACGGGGCTCCGCGCGCCTCGAAGAGATACGGGGAACCCCGCACCCGCGAAGGGACGCGGGGAACGACGCGACGGGCCACGACGGAGCCGGACCCGGCGCGCGACCGCAGCTCCCCGGCACTCACCCGCTACGTGCGGACGGTCACCGCTCCTCCACCGCCGGCGCGGACCCCGGCAGCGGCCGGCCCGCGGACTCGGACATCCGCCACACCGCGAACCCGCCCACGACGGCGGCGGCCATCATGTAGTACGCGGGCATCATCATGTTCCCGGTCATCCCGATCAGCGCGGTCACGACGAGCGGGGTCGTCCCGCCGAACAGGGACACGGACACGTTGAACCCGATCGACAGGGAGCCGTAGCGCACCCGGGTCGGGAACAGCGCGGGCAGCGCGGCCGGCATGGCGGCCGTGAAGCAGACCAGCAGCAGACCCAGCGCGCCCATGCCGAGCGCGACGGCGACCAGGCTGCCCTGGCGGATCAGCAGCAGCGCGGGGACGGACAGGAGCAGGAAGCCCGCGCAGCCCGCCGCGATCACCGGCCGGCGGCCGACGCGGTCGGTCAGGGCGCCCGCGAACGGCTGGACGATCATCATCAGGGCCATCACGCCGAGCACGACCAGCAGGCCGTGCGTCTCGTCGTACTTCAGCTCACTGGTGAGGTAGCTCGGCATGTACGACAGCAGCATGTAGTCGGTGACGTTGAAGACCAGGACCAGGCCCATGCACAGCAGCAGCGCCTTCCACTGGCCCGCGACCATCTCGCGCAGCGGCACCTTCGGCCGGGCGGCCTCCGCCTTCTCGACCTCGGCGGCGAACGCCGGGGTCTCTTCCAGGCGCATCCGCAGGTACAGGCCGATGATGCCCATGGGGCCCGCGATCAGGAACGGGATCCGCCAGCCCCAGGAGGTGAGGTCGTCGGAGGAGAGCAGGGCCGTCATCAGGGTGACCAGGCCCGCGCCGCCGATGTAGCCGGCGAGCGTGCCGAACTCCAGCCAGCTGCCGAGGAAGCCGCGCTTCTTGTCCGGGGCGTACTCGGCGATGAACGTGGTGGCACCCGCGTACTCACCGCCGGTGGAGAAGCCCTGCACGAGCCGCGCGGCCAGCAGCAGGAGCGGCGCCCCGACGCCGATCGTGGCGTACGACGGGATCAGGCCGATCGCGAACGTGCCCGCGGCCATCATGATCATGGTGACGGCGAGGACCTTCTGCCGGCCGACGCGGTCGCCCAGCGGGCCGAAGACCATGCCGCCGAGCGGCCGGACCAGGAAGGCCGCCGCGAAGGCGCCGAAGGTCGACAGCAGCTGCGCGGTCGGGTTGCCGGACGGGAAGAAGACCTTGCCCAGGGTGACCGCGATGTAGCTGTAGACACCGAAGTCGAACCATTCCATCGCGTTGCCGAGCGCCGCCGCCTTCACGGCGCGCTTGACGAGCGCGGGGTCGGTGACGGTGACATCGCCGGCGTCGCGGGCCGTGGTGGCCCGTCGTGCCTTCAGGGGCGGGGTGACGGCTGAGACGGTCGCCAAGACGGAGCTCGCCTACCTTTCGACGGGGACGGGGACGGACCCGGACGGCGTCGCTGACGTACGACGGGCCGAAAAACGACCATAGAGGCATGTCTGCCCCTTACGTACCGTGTGCGGGTCGATGCACCATGCAGTTAAAAGGCGGATACGCAGGTACTCCTGCCCCCTCATCACGTGCCATTCCGCTTGATCGATGTGATCCTTGTCGCCTCCTCGGCACGCAACCGAGGGTCACCGACTGCCGTCCGGACTGCCGTCTTCTGGACAAAGGCGGATCGCCGTCAGGTGAAGGGGAGGTTTCCCGCGTCCCCCTCCACGGGGTCGAAAGCCTCCTGAAAGGCTTGGAGGGCGCCCGGCGCGCAGGACGCGCCCGGGACGGCGACGGGGCGGGAGGCCGACGAGGCGTGGCGAACGTGCGGCACAGCGGGCGACCGACGGATGCCTTCGCGGGGGCGGCGGCCGGAACGCGGCTGCGCGCCGCCCGGCTCGCCCTGTGGGCGATCGCGGCGGTCCTCGCCGTACGGCAGATGACCGTCGTCCTGACCACCCCGAGCGGCGAACGGCTCACCGACCTGGAGACCTGGGTCGGCCCCCAGGGGGTCCTGCACGTGAAGGGCTCGATCTACGACTCGGCGCGGTTCACCGGCACCCCCTTCGGCGGCCTCGTCCTCAAGCCCCTCACGCGGTCGGCGGAAGCAGCCCTCGGCTGGGGCTGGACCTTCGGCACCCTGCTGCTGGTCGTCGCCCTCGGTCCGGTGGCCGCCCGCGCGCTGCCCCAGCCGGTCAGCCGGCGCACCTCGCTGCTGGCCGCCCCGGTCGCCATCAGCCTCCTCATGGTGTCGCTGCCGGTCCGCAGCGCCCTGTGGCTGGGCCAGACCAGCATCATCCCGGTGCTGCTCGTCCTGCTCGGCTGCTTCACCGTCCGCGGGCAGCGCGCGAGCGGCCTGTGCCTGGGCCTGGCCGCCGCCCTCCAGCCGACCGTGCTGCTCTTCGCCCCGCTGCTGTGGTTCACCGGCCGCCGCCGGGCCGCCCGCAGCACGGCCGCCACCTTCGCCGCGTGCACAGCGCTGGCCTGGGCGGCGCTGCCGCGCGACTCCGCCACCTACTGGGTGCACCACATGGCCGGCGTGGGGCTCGGCGGCAAGGCCGACGGTCTCGCCAACCAGTCCCTGCACGGCGCCCTGCTCCGCCTCGGCCTCACCGGCCCCCTGGAGATCGCCCTCTTCCTGCTGCTCGGCGCCGCCGTCGCTGGCCTCGCCCTGCGCCGCGCCGTCCGCTACGCCCACGACGGCCAGCTCCTGCTCGCCGTGGCGGTCACCGGCTGCGCCGCGGTCGCCGTGTCCCCCACCAGCTGGCAGCACCAGCTGCTGTGGGTGCTGCTCGCGGTGGTCGGCCGGGTGGGCAGGCGGGCCTCCGACCGCTACGTCTGGCCGGTGGCGGTGATCCTCGTGACCACGCTCCCGGCGAAGATGATGCTGCCGGACATGCCGGTGCTGTACCCGCTGCGGGACGACCTCGCGCTGCTCGCGGCCCTCGCCGCCGCCACGGCCGTCCCCTTCCTGTCCCGCACCTCGCCGCACTACCAGGTCCCGGTCCCGGCGGAGTACGCCCCGCGGTCCCCGGCCCGCTTCCGCCCGCTGCCGGCCCTCCGCCGGGTCCTCACCCGCCCCAACCTCCTCCTGGAGCTGCTCCTCATCCGCGTCACGTACGCGGCCTACCAGCAGGTGCGGCTGGCCGCGACCGGCGGCACCAACTCCGGGGGACGTGCCACCGCCGAGCACCACGGCCGCCTGGTCCTCGCCGCCGAGCGCTTCCTGCACATCGACATCGAGCACGCCGTCAACCACGCCGTGGTGAGGACCGGCTGGCTGCGGGGCTTCTTCGACCACTACTACGAGTCCTTCCACTTCATCGTCCCGCTCACCGTCCTCGGCGTCCTGTACCGGCGCCGCCCGGTCGACTACCGCTGGGCCCGCGCCTCCCTCGGCTACGCCACCTTCCTCGCCCTCATCGGCTTCTGGCTCTTCCCGCTCGCCCCGCCCCGCCTGATGCCGTCCCTCGGCATCATCGACACCGTCCACGGCGTGCAGGACTTCTCCCAGCCGGACTACGGCACCCTGACCGCCCTCACCAACCAGTACGCCGCGATGCCGTCCCTCCACTTCGGCTGGGCCCTGTGGTGCGGGATCGTCATCGCGGTCGTCGCGCCGAAGCGGTGGATGAAGGCCCTGGGCCTGCTCCATCCCCTCTTCACGGTCTCGGCCATCGTCGCCACCGGCAACCACTGGGTCCTGGACGCGGTCGGCGGCGCCGTGGTGGTGGGCGCGGGGTTCGGACTGGACCGTCTCCTCCTGGGCGCACGCGCACCTGCCGTAGCCGCGGAGCGGGCTGTGCACGCGTCCCCGGCGTCACACACGAGTGCCGCCCGCGCACCTGGACGCCGGAACTGAGTCCGCCGGCCGGCACCGTCACGGATGGGGCCGGTGCAGGAACCACGAGCTGCCCGAGCGGAGACCGGACAGGGCCCACATCGATACCCCGCAGCCGGGTGACCCACCGCTCACCACGTTCCTCTCCTGGACGTCCGCCGGCACCGATTGACGTTCACTCCCGCCCCGACGCCACCACCGCCGCCCCGCCGGTGGCCACCGCCGCGAGCAGGAGGGGGAGGGCCAGGCCGTGGTGGAGGACCAGCCACGCGCCCAGGGCGGCGCCCGCGGCCATGGCGAGGGCCGAGGCCGTGCGGCGTGGGGAGCGGTGGCCCGTGGCGTCGCCGAGGCGGGACTCGGAGGCCAGGGCGGTCAGGGTCATCGTCAGGACCGTGGTGGTGAGGTCGGGGACGCCGAGCTTGCGGACGGTCGCGTTGCGCAGGCCCATCGCGAAGGCCGTGAGGGCGATCAGGGCGTAGTGGGCCGCCGTGGCGTCCGGCCGGGCGAAGGCCACCGCGGCCGAGCCGCCGACGAGCACCGCCTCCGCCGCCAGGATCCGCCGGGTCCACGCGCGGCGTGAGCCCCGGACGTGGCGGGCCGCCACCCGGCCGCCCGCCGTCGCGCCGAGCAGGAAGCAGACCAGGGACGTGGCCGTGTAGGGCACGGAGAAACCGGGGGCGCCGGCCGCGGCGAAACCGAGGACGACCACGTTGCCGGTCATGTTGGCCGTGAAGACGCGGCCCAGGCCGAGATAGCTGACGGCGTCGATCAGCCCGCTCACCACGGTCAGCACCAGCAGTACGGCCACCAGCCGCAGCCCGCGCGCCTCCGGGTCCGGTACCGGTGGCGTCGGTGTCGGCGTCGTCATCGTTCCTCCGGGGGGACGGTGGCCGCGGGGGTGGAAGGAACTCCCCACGGCGCGCGAAAGAAGTCCACCCCGAGGACGGGGGGCTCTCGGATGTCCCGGCGCAGCCTGCGTCCGTAGCGTTCCGGACATGACACAGGACACGCGCGAAGTGGTGGGAAAGCAGCCCGGTCGGCCGATGCGGAAGGGCCCGGCACTCACCCTGGGCGCCCTGGCCCTCGTCGGGGTCGCCGGGGTGGTCCCGGGGCTGCCCGCGGCCGAGGGGCGGGGGAGCGGTGACCGGGGGGAGGTCGTGTCGGTCGTCCCGGTGGCCGCGCACAGCCGCGCCGAAGTCGCCCGTGCCCTGGGCCGGCAGCACATCGGGGCCGTACCGCTGCGCTACGGCGTCCTCGCGTACCGGGTGACGTACCGCACGGTGGACCCGCAGGACCGGCCCACCACCGCGACCGGCCTGCTGACCCTGCCGTCGGGCGGTGGGCGCCGGCTCGGCCTGGTCTCCGACACCCACGGCACCATGGCGAACCGCGCCTACGCCCCCTCCGTCGCGGAGGACGCGCGGACCCGGTCGTACCTGTTCGCCGCCACCGGGCGCGCGGTCGCCGCGCCCGACTACCTGGGCCTGGGGGAAGGACCCGGACGGCACCCCTACATGGACACCCGGTCCGCGGTGACCGCCTCCGTGGACATGCTGCGCGCGGCGCGGACGGCGAGCCGTCTGCTGGGGCGCTCACTGGACCGGGACCTGTACGTCACCGGCTTCTCCCAGGGCGGCCAGGTGGCGATGGCCCTGGCCCGGGCCGTGCAGGGCGGCGACGCGGCCGGGTTCCGGCTGAAGGCGGTGGCGCCGGTGGCGGGGCCGTACGACCTGAAGGGCACCGAGGAGCCCGCGCTCACCGACGGGCGGGTCAACAACGTCAGCGGAGTGTTCTACCTCTCCTACTTCCTTGTCGCCCAGAACCGGCTGCACCCGATCTACAAGGATCCCGCCGAGGTGTTCCGGCAGCCCTACGCCGGGCGGGTGGAGGGGCTCTTCGACGGACGGCACAAGGACGAGGACATCGTCCGACAGCTCGCGCCCACCGTGCGGCAGCTGCTGACCGACCGTTTCTACCGGCAGCTGCGCCGGCCGGCCGGCGGCCTGCTCCAAGCGCTGCGCGCCAACGGGCACGCCTGCGACTGGAAGCCCGACGTGCCGGTGCGGCTGTACGCGGGCAATCGCGACACGGACGTGCCCATCGGCAACGCCCGGACATGCGCGCGCACCCTCGCCGGCCGGGGGGCGAGGGTGCGGGTGCTGGAGGTGGGGCCCGTCGACCACTTCGGGTCGGACCGGGCGGCCCTGGCCGGGATCGCCCGGTGGTTCAGCGGTGCGACGGCGTAGGGGTGGCTCAGTACCAGCCGTTGGCCTGCCAGAAGTTCCACGCCTGGGCGGGGCTGCCGTAGCGGGAGTTCATGTAGTCCAGACCCCACTTGATCTGGGTGGCGGGGTTGGTCTTCCAGTCGGCGCCGGCGGAGGACATCTTCGAGGCCGGCAGGGCCTGGACCAGGCCGTAGGCGCCGGAGGAGCTGTTGGTGGCGCTGGCGTTCCAGCCGCTCTCGTGCTCGACGATCCTGCTGAAGGCGTTGAACTGCGCGGCGTCCGGGATCATCTTGTGCGCGATCGCCTGGGCGGAGGAGCCGGAGGAGGAGGCGGCCTGGGCGGGCGCCGCGGAGAGCGCCATGCCGGCGGTGGCGGCGGCCAGGGCGACGGTGGTGAGGGCGGTCTTCGGGGAAGCGATGCGACGGATGAAGGAGACGGACACGAAAGAACCTCTTCGGTGGGGGACGGTGGATCACCCGCATGGGAAGGACCACGCACTGTGGCCGCATGCGGCGGCGCCGCGGCCCGGGTGGGCTCGTGGCGCCTGGTGACGTCCTCAAGAGAAACAGGCGGAAACCGAGTCCGCAATGACCCCTTTTACTAGTTGTGGCCGGATCTGCCCGTGTGGCCGGCTCTGTGGCGTGGGTCTCAAAGTGCAGGTCAGAAGGGGTGCATGGAAGGATGTATCGGACAAATGGGACTACGGCCCCGGGTCGTAGGTGACGTGCGTCATGTGGGGTGCTTCACCGTCCCGCTCACCGTGCGGACACGGCGCCTCACGCACCGGGACCGCCGGCTGTGACCGCCGTCTCGCAGCGGGACCGTCGAATGTGACCGCCGTCTCGAACGCGGCCCGCCGCGTGGCCCGGCGCAGGGCACGCAGCACCGCCGGACCGAGGGCGAGCGTCAGCACCACCGTGCACACCGCCCGGCCCAGGTCCCAGCCGAGCGAGGTGGCCAGGCAGTACGCGACGAAGCGGGCCAGGTTGGCGGCGACCGGCGCGTCCGCGTCGAAGGAGATGCCCGAGGCCGCCGCACCCATGAACGGCCAGCCGGCCAGGTTCATGGCCGTGCCGTACGCGAAGGCGGCCAGGAAGCCGTAGGCGGCCAGCACCGCCAGTTCGCCGCGCCCGCGCAGACGGACCGCGCCCGGGAGCAGGCCGGCACCCATCGTGAACCAGCCCATCGCCAGCATCTGGAACGGCAGCCACGGCCCCACCCCGCCCGTGAGCAGCGCGGACGCGAACATCGTCACCGAGCCCAGCGCGAACCCGAAGCCCGGGCCGAGCACCCGCCCGCTCAGCACCATCAGGAAGAACATCGGCTCCAGCCCCGCCGTCCCCGCGCCGATCGGGCGCAGCGCCGCCCCCGTCGCGGCCAGCACCCCCAGCATGGCCACGGCCTTCGGCCCGAGATCCGACTCGGAGATCGTCGCCGCCACGACCGCCACCAGGAGCAGCAGCAGGCCGGCGAACAGCCACGGCGCGTCCTGGGCGTGCGCGCTCAGCCCGGAGCCGGGCGGGGCGAGGAAGGGCCAGCCGAAGGCCACCACACCCACCGCGCCGGTCAGCGCGAGCGCGGCGACGGAGCGGGGGCCGAGGCGGACGGCACGGACCCGTGGGACACGGCTCATGCCAGGGCCTCCCGCACCTCGGACACCGTCAGCCACCGCTGCGGGGCCAGGATCTTCGTCACCTGCGGGGCGAACGACGGCGACGACACCACGATCTCGGCCGTCGGACCGTCGGCGATCACCTCGCCCTCGGCGAGCAGCACCACCCGGTGGGCCAGCTCGGCGGCCAGCTCCACGTCGTGCGTGGCCAGGACGATCGCGTGCCCCTCGGCCGCCAGAGCGCGCAGGACGGCCACCAGACGGCCCTTCGCCGCGTAGTCCAGGCCGCGCGTCGGCTCGTCCAGCAGGAGCAGGGGAGGGCGGGCGGTCAGCACGACGGCCAGGGCGAGCGCCAGGCACTGGCCCTCGGACAGGTCCCGGGGGTGCGTGTCGTCCGCGATGCCCGGCAGCAGCCCCGACACCAGCGCCCGGCAGGTGCCGGACGCCGCGCCCGCGTCCCGGTCGGCCGCCGCGCACTCGGCGGCCACCGTGTCCGCGTACAGCAGGTCGCGTGGCTCCTGCGGGACGAGACCGACCTTGCGGACGAGGTCCCGTGGCGAGGTGCGGTGGGGGACGGCGCCGCCGACGGTGACCGTGCCCGTGCCGGGCGCCACGAGCCCGACGAGCGAGCCGAGCAGGGTCGACTTCCCGGCGCCGTTGCGGCCCATGAGGGCGACCGTCTCACCCGGGGTCACGGTCAGGTCCACCCGCCGCAGCGCGTGGACCCCGTCCCGGCGCACCGAGAGCGCGCGGACCTCGGCGACACGCGCGGCCGGCGGCACCGGGCCGGGGGAGGGGCGGCGGCGGAAGAAGGGACGGCGGGCGGGGGCGGCGGGTGCGGGGTGCCGCGACTGGGCGGGAATGCCGGTAGTGGTCGCGGTGGTACCGGTGCCGGTGCCGGTGCCGGTGGTGGCGGTGGTGGTGGTGGTCCCGGTCGCCGTCCTGGTCGCGGCGGACAGGCGGGTGCGCAGGTCGGCCGCGCGGCGGCGGGCGTCCCGGACGGTCAGGGGCAGGGGGGACCAGCCGGCCAGCCGGCCCAGGTCCACCACCGGCGGGAACACCGGGGACACGGCCATCACCTCGGCCGGAGGACCGACGACCGGAGCCGCGCCGGGTGCCGGCAGCAGGACGACCCGGTCGGCGTACTGGATCACCCGCTCCAGCCGGTGCTCGGCCATCAGCACCGTCGTCCCCAGGTCGTGCACCAGCCGCTGCACCACGGCCAGCACCTCCTCCGCGGCGGCCGGATCCAGCGCCGACGTCGGCTCGTCCAGGACCAGCACCCGCGGATGCGGGGTGAGGACCGAGCCGATCGCGACCCGCTGGCGCTGTCCGCCGGACAGCGTGGCGATGGGCCGGCCCCGCAGCCCGGCCAGGCCCAGCAGGTCGAGGGTCTCCTCCACCCGGCGCCGCATCACGGCCGGGGCGAGCCCCAACGACTCCATTCCGTAGGCGAGTTCGTCCTCCACGGTGTCCGTCACGAAGTGCGCGAGCGGATCCTGGCCCACCGTGCCGACCACGTCGGCCAGATGACGCGGCCGGTGCGTACGGGTGTCCCGGCCGGCCACCGTGACCCGCCCGCGCAGGGTGCCGCCGGTGAAGTGCGGCACCAGCCCGCTCACCGCGCCCAGCACCGTCGACTTGCCGACCCCGGACGGACCGGCGAGCAGCACCAGTTCACCCTCGGGCACCTCGAAGTCGACGCCGGTGACGGTGGGGCGGGCCGCACCGTCGTACGTCACGCTGACATCCTCGAAGCGGATCACGACGGCTCCCTGGGGACGACGAAGGCGGGCAGCAGGGCGAACAGGACGGCCGCGGCGGGCCAGACCGGAAGCCCGGGGGCGACCAGGGGTACGACCCCCGGGTGCAGCGCCTCCGGATCGCGGACGGAGGCGAGCGTGAGCAGCGCGGCCACCGCGGCACCGGAGCCCGCGACCAGCCAGGCGCGCGCACCCCACGGGTCCGGTCGGTAGCGGGTCCGCGGGGAGCGCCGGCCGCCCAGCCGCAGGCCCGCGAGCGCGGCGGCGACCCCGGCGCACAGCACCGGGACGCCGTACGTGCCGCCTTCGGCCGTCAGCAGCCCGTACGTTCCCGCGCACACGCCCAGCAGTCCACCGAGGGTGAGCGCGGCCGTCGTACGGCGGACCCGGGCGGGAACCTCGGCGGTACGGCCGTAACCGCGCGCCTCCATCGCGGCGGCCAGCGCCACCGAACGCTCCAACGCGCCCTCCAGGACCGGCAGTCCGACCTGGAACAGGCCCCGCACACCCCGGTCCGGACGGCCGCGCAGGCGGCGGGCGGCCCGCAGCCGCTGGACGTCGGCCACGAGGTGCGGCGCGAAGGTGAGCGCGACGACCACCGCCACACCCGTCTCGTACAGCGCGCCGGGCAGGGACTTGAGGAGACGGGCCGGGGACGCCAGCGCGTTCGCCGCGCCGACGCAGACCAGGAGGGTGGCGAGCTTCAGTCCGTCGTACGCGGCGAAGACCACCGCCTCCGCGGTGACCCGGCCCCCCAGCCGGATGCCCTGCGCCCAGTGCGGCAGCGGGACCTCGGGAAGGGTGAGAAGCGTGTGCGTGCCGGGGATGGGGGAGCCGAGCGCCACCGCGAAGAGGAGCCGGACGAGGACGACGGCGAGCCCGAGCCGCGCGAAGGCGGCGTACGAGCGGGACCAGGGCGCGGACGACCGGTGCGTCGCCACGACATAGCCGGAGGCGGCTATCAGGAGGCCGAGGAGCAGCGGATTGGTGGTACGGCCGGCAGCGACCCCCAGCCCAAGAGCCCACCCCCACCAGGCCCCGGGATGCAGAACACCCCCACGGGATCCCGACGCCGACCGCACCTCCCCAGGAACGCGCCCCACCACGCCGCCCCCACTGTCGGCCGACGCCGACCGCACCTCCTCAGGGGCGCGGGGAACTGCGCGACCGGCCCCGACGCACCCGCACCCACAAGACGCCCCGCAACCCCCTCCGGTCTCACCCGGAGTCATCGCGCCGCCGCTTGGTCCGCCACACCGCCGCCCCCGTCAGCGCGGCGACCACCGCCACGCCGACCGGCAGCCCCAGCGAGGGCCCGCCGTCGGACGCGTTCCCCCCGTCGGACGCGGTCCCGCCCCCGGCGGAGGTCTGCTCCCCGCACCCCTTCTGCGGATACCCGGCGATCGCGCACAACAGCGCGTTGGCGTCGTAGCGCAGAGGTTTCGCCACGGCGGCCAGCGCCTCCGCCGCCGTCGCGTCCGGCGACACCCGCGCGCACGCCGTACGCGGCGCCGGCGGAGTCTCACCGGACGGCGCGTCCGACGCCGTGCCGAAGTCCAGTACCAGACCCACCCGCTTCGTACCGGACTTCGCGGGCGTCCCCGCGCACACCGCGGCGAAGTCCGCCGTACCGCGCGGCCGGCTCGCGTCCGCGGAGTCCGCGCTCACCGCGAACCGGAAGCCCTGCACGCTGCCGTCGTCGGGCCGGACGGACGCCGGGCCCTGCGTGGCGTACGCCCAGTGGACCCCGGTGCGCTCCCAGAACGACCAGTAGCGGTAACCGGTGGCACCGGCCTGCCCGGCGGAGCCGAACAGGAGCGCCGCGGCGACGAGCACCGGCACGGTACGGCGGACGGCCACGGTACGGCGGACGAAGGTCACGGCTGCCGCTTCTTCCGGCCGCTCAGCAGGAACCCGATGCCGATGCCCGCGACGAGACCGACGCCGACGATCCACCAGACGCCGGTCTTCGAGTCCTTCTCGTCGGACGCCGACGGGTCCGCGGCGGAGTCCATGTGCGGGGCCGGGCCCAGGGCGTTGAGGGAGCGGACCAGGCTGGTGCCGTCGAAGTCGCCCGGCTGCTCCCCGACGGCGTGCGCGGCGAGGATGAGCTGCGCGTACGCGGCCGGGCCGCTCTGCCTCGCCCACTGGCCGGCGTTCTTCTCCAGCCAGGCGTACGCCGTGCGGGCGGCGTCGGTCCGGCCGTCCGCGGCGAGCGCGACGACGGCGTCCGCGGTGTTGCCGAAGTCGGGCTGGTCCTTGGCGCCGGGCAGCGTGGACCGCAGATGGCCGGTCTTCGCGACGGCCGCCGCGAGGTACGCGCCGGCGTTGTCGGCCACCTGCGCCCGGGTGAGGTGCCCGGCCTTGGCGCAGGCGTCCTTCGCCGGGGCCTTGCCGGCCCGGACCACGAAGCCCTTGCCGAGGGCGCCCAGCAGGCCGGCCGCCGTCGCGTCCGCGTTGGCGAGCAGCTTGCCCTTCTTGTCCGGCTGGAAGGCGAGGGCGCCCCCGCCGTCCTGGCCGCAGGGGACGGACCAGGCGGGCAGCGGGTCGTAGGGGGAGCGGCCGGACGTGCGGACGTCCGCCGGGTCCGTGCCGGCGGCGGTCAGCGCGCCGATGACGACGGAGGTGGAGTTGGTGTCGCTGGGGTCGCCCGGGTAGTAGCCCCAGCCGCCGTCCTTGTTCTGCACGGACTTCAGCCAGTCGACGGCCTTGCCGGCCGCGGCGCCGCGACCGCCGACCGCCGCGAGGGCCTGGACGGCGGCGGCGGTGTTGTTGGTGTCGAGTTTGGTCTTGCTGTCGCAGGCCCTGCCGGGGGTGGCGCGGAACGCGGCGAACCCGCCGTTCGCGCACTGCTGTCCGGTGAGCCAGTCCACGGCCGTGGCGGCGGGGCGGTAGCCGAGGGTGCGCTGGGCGATCAGCGTGAGGGACTGCCGCCACACGCCGTCCCACGTCGGGTCCCCCTTGCCGTACAGCCCCGACGGGACCGTCACCTCGGGGGACGGCGCGGACGGGGCGGCGGCCGTGGCGGGCGCGGCGGCGGCCAGCACGCCTACGGCGGCGAGGGCCGCGGCACTGCGGCGGACGTTCATGGTCGGCGACTGCCTCTCCTGCGGGGAGCCGGCAGCACGCGGGACAACCCCCGGGCGGCTCGGCTCCGTAGAACTCGACGGTGCCGTGCGCGGCGGGCCGCCGACGCACGGGAGCCGGTCAACGTCCCGTCCGGGGCGGTCCGGCGCACCGTCGGACGACGGTTCACGGACAGGGGTGTCCCCTGCCCGGGCCAAGTCGAGGGCGTGGGAAGGGACTACGCCGGAATTGCACCGGCTTCGCCCCGTACGGGTGTGATGACGACCCCGCCACTGTACCGGCCGCCCCACGCGGGCCGAGGGGTGGCCGTGGGCACACGACCCCGGTGGCCTGGGTCACGGCCGCGACGTCCGCGCCGAGACCGGGGCCATGGCCGTGACGGTGGCGCGGGCTGTTGCGGAGGGCGGGGTGGCGTCCGCGGGAGCGTGGCGCGGGCCGGGCTGCCGTTCGTACACGGGCCGTCAGGTGCGTCCGCCAGCCCTGCCGTCCGCCAGCCCTGCCGTCCGCCGGGCTTGCCGTCCGCCGGGCTTGCCGTCCACTGGGCCTGCCATCCAATGGGCCTGCCGCCCACCGGTCCTGCCGTCCGCCGGGGCTGCCGTTCACAGCCCGGCGGGGTGTCCGTGGCCCTGCCGGGTCGTCGGTGCCGGCGTCGGACCCGGCCCGGTGTGCGCCGCCCGGCGGGCTACGCCGCGTACGTGTTCGCCGTCGGGGTCACCGTCGCGCTCAGGTGGTGGGCCATGCGGCGCAGTGCCTCCTCGCACTGTGCGGGGTCCTCGCCCGTGGCGACCCAGTGCGCGAGCCGGTCGGTGACGTCCGCGTGGGCGGCGGCCGTCACCAGGTCACCGGCCCGCCGGGTGAGGACCATGCGTTCGGCGGACGGTTCGTGCGCGGCGCCGGGGTCCAGGCGGAGGTGGGTCAGGCGGCCGGTGGTGGCCGGGTAGGCGAACTGGACGGCGGCGGCGTGCTGCCGGGTCGGTCCCAGTTCGGGGAGCCGGCCGGTGGCCAGCGTGGCGGCGGCCCGGGCGAGGTCGACGCCGGTGGCCTGTTCCACCAGCAGCGGGATCAGGTCGCCGGGCAGGTGCGGGGCGACGCCCGTGACGCGGGGGCCGCGGTCGGTCAGCCGCAGCGTGAGGTGCGCGACCGTGTGCGTGAGCCCGAGCGCGCGGACGGTCCGCTCGACGCACTGGCGCAGGAACCGGTTGTGCAGGAGCCCGTCGTGGGCGTGGACGCAGTGCCGCAGCGCGCGGCGGGCGGGCGCCGGGCCCGTCGTCGTACGGGTGAGCGCGACGATGCGGATCTCGTCGTCGAGGACGACGGTCTCGGCGGACACGAGCGGCCCCTCCGTGTCCTCGGGGTCGGCCGGCGCCACCCGGTGCCGCAGCAGCAGCGCCCGCAACGCGGCGGGATCGGTGCAGGCCGCGGCCGTCTCGTACGGCAGGCCGGGCAGCCCCAGCCGGGCGGCGACGCGCGCGGCCGTCACCAGATGCTCCGGGGACCAGGTGAGCAGGCCACCGACCGGGCGCCGGGCCGTGTACCGCAGCACCGCGTCGGCCGTCTGCGCCTCGCGGGCCGGGTCGGCCGCGAGGTGGCCGGCCAGATACGGGCGCGCCCAGGCGGGCGGGTCCGGGTCGACCAGGATCACCGGGTGGACCGCGGCGATCCGCGCCAGCGCGAACTCGCCGCACGCGTCCCCGTGTCCGGCTCCCAGGAGGAGGACGGGCTGCGCCATGGGTGCCTGGTCCTTCCTCGACGGCGAAGGCGGACGAGAAACACCCCGGGTGCCGCTCCCCCATCGGCGGCACCCGGGGCGGGTCAGATCTTGCTCTCTGTGCAGTGATCCTCACCCACCGCACCGTCAACTGTCAACGATAGCTGCGTACTTCCGCAGGGAGTGTTGTCACGTCTGGTAGGCGCAGGAGCGACCCGGTAGCCTCGCGTCAGCTCAGCCGCCGAACGGACGACGCGCCCAGGAGGGGACCTCGGTGAGTGACGCCTACGCCTCGCTGGCCGAATTCCTCGACCGGCTGGGTGAGTTGACCGGCCGGCCGGGCCGCCTGCCGGAGGTCCTCGACGTGGCCGGCCTCTCGTACCGCACCGGCATCCCCGCGGGCACCGTCGTCGAACTCCTCAGCGGCGGCCGGGTGTCCGAGCCGTGCCTGGCCCAACGGGTGCGTCAGCGGCTGGACTTCATCCGGGAGACCCGGCGCAGACCCGACGGCAAGCGGTACTCGCTTGACGAGCTGGCCCGGATCGCCGGGACCAGCCGGCAGTGGCTGAGCGAGTGGCGCAAGAGCGGCATGCCGAGCCTCGAACACGCCGACCGGTTACGCCGGTTCTTCGGCCTGCCCGCGGGCTTCTTCACGGCGGACGGACCGGAGGCACTGCACGAGGCGCTGCAACCGGTGCTCCAGAGCCTGGAGGCCGAGGCCGACCCGCTGCTGCGGCTCCGCGAGAGCGGACTGGTCCGGCTGGCCGCCCGCGCGCCGCAGATGAACGCCCGGCAGCTCGCCACCCTGGCCGACCTGGCCGAGATGATCATCTCCTCGGAGCGGGCGAAGGACACCGGGCGTGCCTGAGCGACCCGCCCGCTCCCGGAAGTCCCCGGCGCCCCCGGCCCGCCCGCGGCCGGCGGGCTCCCCGCCGTACGCGAAGTCCCCCAAGCGCTTTTTGGACCAGCTCGTGCGCGACACCGTCCGCACCCTCACCCCGCCCACGGAACCGAAGGCGTTCCTGCACGCGCTGTGCGCCACGCTCAGCCCGCGCCTCGACCGCCCGGTGCGGCTGAGGTTCGTCGCCTTCCCGGCCACCCTGGACGTCTCCGGAGTCACCCTCGCCCGGGACGAGGAGTACCTCGTCGTGGTCGAGGAACGCGCCCCCGAACTCCACCAGTTCGTCATCGCCGGGCACGAGATCGGCCACGTCCGCTACGGCACGCTGGACGTGCACTACCCGGCCGCGCTGCCCGCCGCCGCACGACGGCTGCTCTCCCGGGCCGAGGACGACATCCCCTGGGACCAGGTGGTCGCCACGGCCACCCGCTCGCCCGCCGCGCCGGCGGCCGAGGCCGAATGGGAGGCCGAGGAGTGCGGGCTGCGCCTCGCGGCCAAGTTCTCCAAGGTCGTCGGGCCGGGCGCGGCCGGCCCGACGACCCAGGACACCCTGACCGGCCGGCTGTCCTCCTCACTGGGCAACATCGGCGGCCCCTGATGCGCTGGGACCTCGCCGGCTGTCTCGCCGCCTACGCCGTCCCGGCCGTCCTGCTCGGCGTGGCCTTCGTGATCAAAGTGCCGCTGCTGCGGCGCGCCTGGCAGGACCCGATCCTGCGGGCCACCGCCCTGCTGCTCGGCATCGGCGCGGTCGTCTTCGCCTCGCTGCCGCCGGCCGGCCTGCACGGCATCAACGAACTCACCGGCATCCCCAACTTCGCCGGCCTGTGGGTCTACTCCCTGCTGACCGTCTACTGCGGCGCCTGCCTGTGGCTCATCATCACCTGGCGCGAGCCGCCGTCCGCCGTCCGCCGCCGGCGCACCCGGCTGGTCTGGGTGGCGTACGCCGTGATCATCGTCGGCCTGTGGACGACGTTCCTGCTCGGCGACCACCATGTGGAGCGGGTACGGGACCTCGACACCTACTACGCCGACACGCCCTGGATGCGTGAGTTCGTGCTGCTCTACCTCGTCGCCCACCTGGTGTCGGCGCTGGTCGCGGCCGGCATGCTGTGGGCCTGGTTCCAGGAGGTGGAGGAGACCTGGCTGCGCCGTGCGGTGATCTTCCTCCAGGAGGCCTACGCCCTCGGACTCCTCTTCGACCTGGCGAAACTGGCCGCGATCGGCGCCCGGTGGAGCGGCCGCGACTGGGACTGGCTGTCGACGTACGTCGCCCCGCCCTTCGCCATCGCCGAGGCCGCCCTGGTGGCCGTGGCCTTCATCGCCGGGCAGGCCGGGCCGCTGGTGGCGGAGCGCCGCCGGCTCGTGCGCACGTACCGGCGTCTGAAGCCGCTGTGGCAGGTCATGCTGACCGTCAGCGCGCCGGCGGCCCCGGCGACCGGCCGGGTCAGCGGTGCCGCCCTGCGCCTGGAACTGCGCCGGGCCGCCATCAACGACGGCCTGCTGAAGCTGGCCCCGCACCTCAGCGGAGCCCGGCGCGAGAGGACCCTGCGGGCGGCGACGGCGGCGGGCCACCCGGAGTGCGTGGCGCGGGGCATCGCGGCGGCGGTGGACATCCTCGTCGCCGCCGAGCTGCTGCACGCGCCACGGGACCGGAACCGCCCCGCGCCGACCGGCCCCGGCACCGCAGGCCCCACCGCCCCCGCCTGCGGCCCCGGCACCGCAGGCCCCACCGCCCCCGCCTGCGGTCCCGGCGAACTGGAGTCCGTCGCCCACGCGCTGCGCTTCCACGCCGCCGCGGTCGACGGATTCCGCCACCGGACGGCCACCGCAGAGGGCCTCCCCACCCACGCCTGACCCACCCGGCGCACCGGCCCCACCGCCTCCCGGTGAGCCCCGCGGGGGTGGCCGGACGTTCCCGGTCCGGGCGCGGTCGGGTCGTCCGGGGGCGGTGTCACCCCGGGGGCAGGGGGCCGTGGGTGCGGGGTAGGCTCCTGCGTTTCGACGGGTACCGACCGGGGTGAGGAAGACAGCGTGCGCAAGTCCGAGGCCGAGCAGCTGATCGATCGGGCGTACCAGGCGTGGGACGCCGAGGAGTGGCTGACCGCCGCCGGTCTGCTGGAGCGGGTGCTCGCCCACTTCCCCGACGAGGAGCCGAGCGGAGTGTGGTGGTACGACGCCGCCCTCGGCCACAAGTTCCTGCGCAACTGGGCGAAGGCGTACGAGCTGGGCCGTGAGGCCGCCGCCCGTGCCCCGCGCGGTGAGGGCGACCCGGCGTTCTGGAACCTGGGCATCGCGGCCACCGTCCAGCGCGACTGGGTCACCGCGCGCCAGGCCTGGGAGGGGTTCGGCATCTCGCTCCCGGCGGGCGAGGGTGCGATCGAGGCCCGTCTGGGCCCGGCCTGCGTACGTCTGGACACGGGCGGCGAGCAGGAGGTCGTGTGGATCGACCGGCTGTGCCCGACCCGGGGCCGGGTGATGAACGTACCGGTGACCGCCGGCCGCCGGTACGGGGAGGTCGTCGTGCACGACGGCGAGCCGACGGGCCGCCGGGTCGTGGACGGCCGCGAGTACCCGGTCTTCGACGAACTGCTCCTCTTCGAGCCCTCCGGTCTGCCGACGCTCACGGTGACGGTGCACGCGGCCGAGGCCGCCGACGTGGAGGCGCTGGTCGAACTGTTCGGCCGGCAGGACTACGGCGCCGAGCCCGCGAGCAGCTTCGACCTGCTGTGCTCCTGCTGTAGCGCGGGCACGCTGGAGCGGGAGCGGAACACCCACGCCGGCACGCAGCGGGTGTCCCTGGCCGCGCCGCCCGAGGAGGCGCGCCGTCTGCTGGCGGAGTGGGCCGGCCGGCAGGCGCCCGCCCGGAGCTGGAAGGGGCTGGAACCGGCCGGCTGAGCGGCGTCCGGCACAGTCACCGCGCGGGGCGCACGAAAGGACCTACGAGACGGGTTCCCTTCGCCGGTATGGTCCGGATCAGGTGCTGGGGGTCGCCGTCCGGCCTGACTGCTGCCGTGCGGCCTCTCAGCCCGACCGTCGCTGTCGGCCCCGGCGGATGCCTGTGCGTCTCGCCGTAGTCGGCTACTCCGGTTGGACTCCCTCACTCGCCTCGTAGGCTGTTACCCAGCATAGACCCGTCATCGGTGCCAGAACCCGTCATTTCGCACCATTTACCGACAGTTCGGGTGCTCGGTCAGGTGCCCGGTTCCGGCAGGTCGATCAGGCGGCACACCGTCCCCAGGTCGGCCTCCACCTGGGCGTCGGAGGCGCGGCCGGACAGCCAGGTCGTGAGCGCCGAGTGCCAGGTGTGCTCGATGACCCGGACCGCGGACAGCTGCCCGGGAGTGGGGTCCGTCAGCCCCGTCGCCTCCAGGATGATCGCGGTCGTCTGCCGGGAGACCTGCTCGACCTCGGCCGAGACGCCGCGGTCGGCGAAGATGAGGGCGCGGACCATCGCGTCGGCCAGGCGGGGTTCGCGCTGGAGGGCGCGGAAGGCCCGCATCAGGGTCTCGGTGACCCGCTCGGCGGCGGTGTCGCCCGTGGGGGGTCTCTTGCGCAGGGTGCCGTGCAGGTGCTCCAACTGGTCCTGCATGGTGGCCACGAGGAGATGCACCTTGGACGGGAAGTAGCGGTACAGGGTGCCGAGGGCCACCTGGGAGACCTCGGCGACCTCACGCATCTGCACGCCGTCGAACCCGCCCCGCCCGGCCAGCTCGGCGCTGGCGCGCAGGATGCCGCGCCGGCGGGCCTCCTGCCGTTCGGTCAGGGGCGCGGGTGCGGCGCCCCGCCCGAGTGGGGCCGGAGGCCCGGGGGACGGACGCGGGGTACGGGCTTCGGCGGGCATGGGTACCGTCCGTGACAGTCGGTGAGGTCGTCCGTGGGACTCGTGATCAGTCAGCATGGCAGCGCCGCGCGCCGTGGCGCGAATCACCTGATCCACTGCTCACCGCGCTCCTACCTGCCGGTAGATTCAGAGCCTCCTGAACGATCAAGTCTGAAACTTGTTCTAGATTATCTCCCGTCGTAGTGTCGCGGGCAGTGCAGGCAGAAGGGGGCACGGAGTGACCGCTGAGGCCCGGGAAGCGGGTGCCGGCCAGGAACCCGCTGCCGGTGGGGGTCCCTCCCGCCCGAGCGCGGCCGGGAGCGGGGAGGAGCGGCCGCTCCACATCGCGCTCCTCACCTACAAGGGGAACCCGTTCTGCGGGGGACAGGGCGTCTACGTACGGCACCTCTCGCGCGAGCTGGCCCGCCTCGGCCACCGGGTCGAGGTCATCGGATCGCAGCCGTACCCCGTCCTGGACGAGGGCTACCCGAACCTCGCCCTCACCGAGCTGCCCAGCCTCGACCTCTACCGCCAGCCCGACCCCTTCCGCACCCCCGGACGCGGCGAGTACCGGGACTGGGTCGACGCCCTGGAGGTGGCGACCATGTGGACCGGCGGCTTCCCCGAGCCGCTGACCTTCTCGCTGCGCGCCCGCCGCCATCTGCGCGCCCGCCGCGGCGAGTTCGACGTCGTCCACGACAACCAGACCCTCGGCTACGGCCTGCTGGGCGACATCGGCGCCCCCCTGGTGACCACGATCCACCACCCCATCACCGTCGACCGGCAGTTGGAGCTGGACGCGGCCGGCACCTGGCAGCGCCGCTACTCGGTACGCCGCTGGTACGCGTTCACCCGCATGCAGAAGCGGGTCGCCCGCCGCCTGCCCTCGGTCCTCACCGTCTCCGGCAGCTCCCGGCAGGAGATCGTGGACCACCTCGGCGTCCGCGACGACCGCGTCCACGTGGTCCACATCGGCGCCGACACCGACCTGTTCGCGCCGGACCCCGCCGTGCCCGAGGTACCCGGACGCATCGTCACCACCTCCAGCGCCGACGTGCCCCTCAAGGGCCTGGTGTTCCTCGTGGAGGCGCTCGCCAAGCTGCGCACCGAGCACCCGGCCGCCCACCTCGTCGTCGTCGGCAAACGCCCGCAGGAGGGCCCGGTCGCCCAGGCGGTCGAGCGGTACGGCCTCCAGGGCGCCGTCGAGTTCGTCAAGGGCATCTCCGACGCCGAACTGGTCGACCTGATCCGCTCGGCCCAGGTCGCCTGCGTGCCCTCCCTGTACGAGGGTTTCTCGCTGCCCGCCGCCGAGGCCATGGCCACCGGCACCCCGCTGGTCGCCACCACCGGCGGCGCGATCCCCGAGGTCGCCGGCCGGGACGGCGAGACCTGCCTGGCCGTACCGACCGGCGACGCGGACGCCCTCGCCGCCGGTCTCGGCCGGCTGCTCGGCGACCCGCTCCTGCGGGCCCGGCTCGGCGCGGCCGGCCGCCAGCGGGTGCTCGACCGCTTCACCTGGGCCCGGGCCGCCGAGGGCACCGTGGCCCGCTACCGCGAGGCCATCGCCCGCTCCGGCGGCCCCCGCCCCCGGCCGCAGGACCCCCGCCGCCCGGCGGCCACCCCCGGCGTCTACACCGAAAGCAGGGCCACGTGCTGACCGTCGACTTCTCCCGGTTCCCGATCGCCCCCGGCGACCGTGTCCTGGACCTCGGCTGCGGGGCCGGCCGGCACGCCTTCGAGTGCTACCGGCGCGGCGCCCGGGTCGTGGCGCTGGACCGGAGCACCGAGGAGATCCGCGAGGTCGCCAAGTGGTTCGCGGCGATGCGGGAGGCCGGGGAGGCCCCCGAGGGCGCCACCGCCACCGCCATGGAGGGCGACGCCCTCGCCCTGCCCTTCCCCGACGACTCCTTCGACGTCGTCATCATCTCCGAGGTGATGGAGCACATCCCCGACGACAAGGGCGTGCTCGCCGAGATGGTCCGCGTGCTCCGCCCCGGCGGCCGGCTCGCGGTCACCGTGCCCCGCTACGGCCCGGAGAAGGTCTGCTGGACACTGTCCGACGCCTACCACGAGGTCGAGGGCGGCCACATCCGCATCTACCGGGCCGACGAACTGGTCGCCAAGGTCCGCGAGGCCGGCCTGAAGCCGTACGGCAGCCATCACGCGCACGCGCTGCACTCGCCGTACTGGTGGCTGAAGTGCGCGTTCGGCGTGGACAACGACAAGGCGCTGCCGGTGCGGGCGTACCACAAGCTGCTGGTCTGGGACATCATGAAGAAGCCGCTCGCCACCCGCCTCGCCGAGCAGGCCCTGAACCCGCTCATCGGCAAGAGCTTCGTCGTCTACGCCACCAAGCCGCACCTGCCACGCCTGGCCGGCGCCGGCACCGAGACCTCCGAGGCGGCCGCCAAGTGACCACCCCCCGGACAGAACACCTCGTCCTGCCCGGGGTCCTCACCGCCGAGCAGGCCGCCGCGACCGTCCGCGGCATCCTCGCCGTGCAGCGGGAGGACGGTGCGCTCCCGTGGTTCCGCGGGCACCACCTGGACCCGTGGGACCACACCGAGGCCGCCATGGCCCTGGACGCGGCCGGTGAGCACGAGGCCGCCGAGCGGGCCTACGACTGGCTCGCCCGGCACCAGAACGAGGACGGCTCCTGGTACGCCGCCTACGCCGACGGCGCCCACGACGACGTCACCGACCGGGCCCGCGAGTCCAACTTCGTCGCCTACATAGCCGTCGGCGTCTGGCACCACTACCTGTCCACGGGCGACGACATGTTCCTGGACCGGATGTGGCCGACCGTCTACGCGGCCATGGAGTGGGTGCTGCGGCTCCAGCAGCCCGGCGGGGAGATCGGCTGGCGCCGCGAGGACGACGGCACGCCGGCGACGGAGGCCCTGCTCACCGGCAGTTCCTCCGTCCACCACGCCCTGCGGTGCGCGCTCGCCATCGCCGAGGAACGTGAAGAGCCCCAGCCGGACTGGGAGTTGGCCGTCGGTGCGCTGCGCCACGCGATAGGCCGGCACCCCGAGCGCTTCCTGGACAAGAACCGCTACTCGATGGACTGGTACTACCCGGTCCTCGGCGGCGCGCTGACGGGCGATGCGGCCAAGGCGCGCATCGAGGAATCCTGGGACCGGTTCGTCGTCCCCGGCCTCGGCGTGCGCTGCGTGATCCCCAACCCCTGGGTGACCGGCGGCGAGTCCAGCGAACTCGCCCTGGCCCTCTGGGCGGTGGGGGAGTCCGACCGCGCCCTGGAGATCCTCCAGTCGATCCAGCACCTGCGGGATCCGGACAGCGGCCTGTACTGGACGGGCTACGTCTTCGACGACGACGCCGTCTGGCCGCGCGAACTGACCACCTGGACGGCGGGCTCCCTGCTGCTGGCCGTCGCCGCACTGGGCGGCCACGAAGCCACCTGCGCGGTCTTCGGCGGACAGTACCTGCCGGCCGGCCTGGCCCCCGACTGCTGCGCCTGACCGCACCGGCCGCGCACCGCCCCGCCGGGGACGGTGCGCGGACCGCGCGGGGACGGGGTCAGTGCCGGCTCATGCGGTTGGCGATGGCGTGGCCCACGAAGAGGTAGACGACCGCGGCCAGGCCGTACCCGGCGACCACCCGGGCCCACGCCTCGTCGAAGGTGAACAGGTCGTGCGACCAGCCTGCCAGCCAGGAGGCCGCGTCATGGACGAACTGCACCAGGCTGTTCGCCCGGTTCGCGTCCAACAGGTACATCAGGATCCACAGGCCGAGGATGAAGGCCATGACGTCGGCGACGATCGCGATGACCGTCCCGGCCTGATTCGCACCGTTGCGATATCTAGGGGACATGCCTTGCGGATTGCCGGGCGGCGGGCGGTGAAACCCGGACGGCGTCCCCCGAGTGGCGCGTCCGGGTTTCCCGGGCGAGGCTGCCGGAAGAAGTCAACCGCTCGGGGAGACACGTCCGGAGGATCTCGTGCCCGTACCGATGCGGCGCCTCGCCGTGGCGCTCACCCTGTGCTGCGCCCTGCTCGCCGGTTCCACCGCCTGCGGAAGCGACGGGAAGAGCACGACGAAGAACAGCGCGGCGTCCCAGGCCGTCCCCGCCGCCGAGAGCCCCACCCCCAGCCCCAGCACGTCGGCGGAGAAGCGCAAGTTCGCCAAGACGCGGTTCGTGCTGGACGCGGGCCTCGCCGCCGGCGCCACCTACCAGTGGATCGTGAAGCCCTGGAAGGCCGGCAAGTTCAAGAAGGGCGCCCACGGCCGCAAGCTGGCCCTGGTGAAGGCCGGTGTCGCCGGCCTCTTCGCCTACAACCGGCTCAAGGCGGCCAAGAAGAACGCCGCCGCCGACCCGTTGCTGTCCAAGGCCCTCGCGCCGCTGGCCGGTGGCATCGAATCCCTGAAGAGCCTGCCGTCCAAGCTCCGCAAGGGCGACGAGGGCGCGGCCGGCTCGTTCGACGACATCATCAACAAGGTCAAGGACGCGGGCAAGAGCGCCGGCGCACCGGTCGAGAACCAGGTGCCCTCCGCCTCCCAGCTGTCCAAGGGCTGACGGTATGTGACGCTCCGCCAACTCCTCATCCAGGTAAGGCCGTACGACGACGGCCCCCCGCCACGAGGGCGAGGGGCCGTGCGGTACGGGGGTACGGCTCAGCCGCGCTGGATGCCCGAGCTGTCCTGGAGCACACCACGACGGCCGTCCTGGGTCTGCGCGACCAGTGCGGCACCGCGCTGCTCGACGGCCAGGTACCAGGTACCCGGCGCCAGTTCGGCGATCTGGTTCGGCGAACCGTCCTCCGCGAACAGCGGACGGGCCACCGGCACGGCGAACCAGAACGGGGAGAAGTCCCCGGCCGGAGGCTGCGGTGCCGGAGCTCCCTGCGGGGCCGGCGGCTGCTGCCCGAACGGCTGACCCGGCTGCGGCTGGGCACCGTAAGGCTGCTGCGGCTGGGCACCCGGGTAGCCGTAACCGCCGGGCGGCTGGGCACCGTAGGGCTGCGGGGCGGCCGGCTTGGGAGCCGGGACCAGGGCGGCCTGGAGGGCCGGCACCAGGGGAGTGGCGACGGCGGCCGCGGCCAGCAACAGAGCGGCGATGAGCCCCAGGATCAGGCCGGCGCCCGCGCCGACGTCGAACCGGTCGAAGTCGTCGAAGGCGCCCAGCGGGTCGAGGATCGACCAGAACGCCGTCCAGGCGGCGAACACCGAGAGGAGGACGCCCACTTGGCCGAGGTCGAAACCGAGGACCTTGCGCGGCTGCGGCAGCGCGCGGGCGACGACGATCAGGACCGCGCCGATGATGCCGCCGACGTACATGCTCATCACCAGGCCCAGGTTGTCCCAGGCGTTGGTGCTGTCGCTGCCGGTGTCGAACGTGTCGAGAAACGACGCGATGAACAGCACCACCGCTGCTCCGATCACCACGCCGTCGCCTCTAGTGAGGGAGCGGATATTCACTTCAGGTCCTTCGTAGGTCGTCTCGTCGTCGGTAGACACTATCGTTCACAAGATCCGGCCGTACGGCCGGATCCGCCCGCCGGTCAGGACCGACGCAGGAACCCCACGATTCCCTCGGAGATCCCCCGCGCAGCCTTCTGCCGCCAGGCGCCGCTTGTCAGCAGTGCCGCGTCCTTGCTATCGCGCATGTTGCCGCACTCGAGGAACACCTTGGGAACCGTTGACAGATTGAGACCGCCCAGGTCCGTCCGCGTGACCAGACCGGTGCCTTCACCGAGGTAGTTGGACGGCGGCTCGCCCGTCGCCCGCAGGAAGCCGCCCGCGATGCGCGTCCCCAGGTCGTGGGACGGGCCGACGATGGCGCGGGTGTCGGCCGCACCGGCGTGCACGGACCCGGGCAGGATGACGTGGAAGCCGCGGTTGCCGGGTGCGGAGCCGTCGGCGTGCAGGGAGACGGCCGCGTCCGCGTGCGCGGTGTTCCCGATCCGGGCCCGCTCGTCCACGCACGGCCCCCAGGCCGGACCGTCCCCGTCGTGCGTCAACTTCACGGTGGCGCCCTGCCGTTCGAGCAGCTCCCGCAGCCGGTGCGCCAGGTCCAGGGTGAACCGGGCCTCCGCGTAACCGTCGTTGGTGGACGTGCCGGTGGTGTCGCACTCCTTGCGGTGGGTGCCGATGTCCACCGAGCGGCCGATCTCGGCCGTGTGCCGGAAGTTGCCCGGGTTGTGTCCCGGGTCGATGACGACGACCTTCCCCTCGAGCGGGCGGGCGCCGTCCGCCGTGCCGCCGGTGCCGGGCGGGGCGGTCCGGGCGGACGGGGAGGAGGACATCTCGGAGCCGCGCGGGGCCGGCGCGGGGGAGGCCCTACCGTCCCGGCCGCCCGGACCGCCGCCCACCGCCTCGTACACCATCCAGCCGAGCAGCGCACCGGGCACCAGCGCGGCGAGCGCCACGGTCAGCGGGCCGCGCCGGGACCGGCGGGGCTGCGGGGGATCGAGGTCCGGGCCTGCGTACGACACGTCTGCGACTCTAACCGGGGGCTCAGATCCCCGCGCCCGTTCGCCGCAGGACCCGCAGCGAGCCGGTCACCGACACCTCCGTGAACGCCCCCGACCCCAGCGCCCGCACATACACCCGGTACGGCGCCTGGCCGGTGAACTCGTCCTCGGGGTCCGGGAAGACGTCGTGGATGACGAGCAGGCCGCCCTCGGCCACGTGCGGCGCCCAGCCCTCGTAGTCGGCCGTGGCGTGCTCGTCGGTGTGGCCGCCGTCGACGAACACCAGCCCGAGCGGGGAGTTCCAGATCCGCGCGATCTGCGGGGAGCGGCCGACGAGGGCGATCACATGCTCCTCCAGACCCGCCCGGAACAGGGTGCGCCGGAAGGCGGGGAGCGTGTCCATCAGGCCGATCTCGGGGTCGACCGTCTCCGGGTCGTGATAGTCCCAGCCGGGCTGCTGCTCCTCGCTGCCCCGGTGGTGGTCGACGGTCAGCGCACCGACCCCGGCCGCGCGGGCCGCGTCGGCCAGCAGCACGGTGGACCGCCCGCAGTACGTGCCGACCTCCAGCAGCGGCAGCCCCAGCCGCCCCGCCTCCACCGCCGCCGCGTACAGCGCCAGCCCCTCGTCCACGGGCATGAACCCCTTGGCCCCCTCGAACGCGGCCAGGACCTCAGGACGGGGTACGGCGCCCATGCTCAACCTCTCACTAACGCAACGATCCACCCCATGCTCCCGCATCCCCCCGACCGACCGGACAGGGGGTAGGACAACGCCCCCCGAAGGGGCGCGGGGAACGGCGCGCCCGGCCACGTCCAACCGGCAGCCGCGGACCGATCCGCCGTGGCAGCCCGTGAAGCGCACCCCCTCCACCGCCGAGCGCATACGCCCCCGAAGGGGCGCGGGGAACGGCGCGCCCGGCCACGTTCGAGCCGCAGTCGCGACCCGACCCCTCGTGGCAGCCCAGTAGGCACCCGCCCGCCCCCGGCAGGGGCGCCGCGGGGAACGGCGCGCCCGGCCACGTCCCAGCCGCAGCCGCCGTACAACCCCTCGCGGCACCCCCGTGGAGCACCCACGCCCCCCAGCGGAGCGCTACGCGCTGACCGTAGCCCCCGGCAACGCAAGGTCCAGGTCGACAGCCCGTTCCTCACCGGAGTGGGTCGCCGACGACGCCAGCGGCCCGTGCCCGGACGCCTTCGCGGCCAGCACGTACGCACCCTGCGCCGGCACCGCGAGGGCGTAGGAACCGTCCTCCCCGGACACCGTGGCGCCCGCCTGCCGGCCCCGGCGGTCGATCAGGGTGACCTTGGCCCGGGCGACGGGCGTGCCACCGGCGTCCAGCACCCGCCCCCGGAAGCCGCGCAGCACCTGCTCGGCGCGCTCCAGGTTCGCGTCCTCCTCGCTGCTCGCGCGCAGCTGGGTGTGCTGGGCCGGCCGCGGAGCCGCCGGCAGGAAGAGGGCGAGCAGCAGGCCCACCGCGACGGCGGCCGTGGCGATCAGGAAGGAGACGCGGAAGCCGTGCATGGTCGGGACGGCGAGGCCGCCCACGTTGTGCGCGGTGTTGGCCAGCACCATGCCGATGACGGCGCTGGAGACCGACGTACCGATGGAGCGCATGAGGGTGTTGAGGCCGTTGGCCGCGCCGGTCTCCGAGGCGGGTACCGCGCCGACGATGAGCGCGGGCAGCGAGGAGTAGGCGAGGCCGATGCCCGCGCCGAGGACCACGGAGGTGATGATCGTCTGCCAGGCCGCGTCCATCAGGCCGAGGCCGCCGCCGTAGCCGATGGCGATGATCAGCATGCCGAGGATGAGGGTGACCTTGGGGCCGTAGCGGGCGGACAGACGGGCGTAGACCGGTGCCGTGAACATCATCGTCAGGCCCAGCGGGGCCACGCACAGGCCCGCGACGACCATGGACTGCCCGAGGCCGTAGCCGGTCGCGCTGGGCAGCTGGAGCAGCTGGGGCAGGACCAGTGAGACGACGTAGAAGCTGACGCCGACCATGATCGAGGCGAGGTTGGTGAGCAGTACCTCGCGGCGGGCGGTGGTGCGCAGGTCGACGAGGGGCGCCTGGATGCGCAGCTCGTACACACCCCACAGCAGGAGGACGGCGACGGCCGCGGCGAACAGGCCGAGCGTCGTGCCGGAGGACCAGCCCCAGTCGCTGCCCTTGGTGATCGGGAGCAGCAGGAGGACCAGACCGACGGACAGGCCGGCCGCGCCGAGCACGTCGAAGGTGCCCCGGGCGCGCATGGGGGACTCGGGGACGACGAGGAGGGCGAGGGCGATGGCGAGCGCGCCGAGGCCGGCGGCGCCGTAGAACAGGGCGTGCCAGTCGGAGTGCTGTGCGACCAGGGCCGCGGCGGGCAGGGCGAGGCCGCCGCCGACGCCGATGGAGGAACTCATCAGCGCCATGGCCGAGCCGAGCTTCTCGCGCGGCAGCATGTCGCGCATCAGGCCGATGCCGAGGGGTATCGCGCCCATGGCGAAGCCCTGGAGGGCACGGCCGACGATCATGATGATCAGGTCGCTGGTGAGCGCGCTGACCAGGGCGCCGGCCACCATCACGGAGAGGCTGAACACCAGCATGCGCCGCTTGCCGTACAGGTCGCCGAGCCGGCCCATGATCGGGGTGGCGACGGCGCCGGACAGGAGGGTCGAGGTGAGCACCCAGGTGGCGTTCGTGGGGGCGGTGTCCAGCAGCTGCGGCAGGTCCTTGATGACCGGCACGAGCAGGGTCTGCATCACCGCGACCACGATGCCCGCGAAGGCGAGCACCGGGACCACGGCCCCGCTCGCTCCCCGGGTGGGCTGGTCGGTCGTCGTCTCTGGCATGGGGTGAGGCCTTCCGCGTGTCATAAGTGCTGTGTAAACCTCGTATGCACAGGCAACTATTCCGTTGCTTCGGGCCTCTAATGAATTCTTGACCGATCCATGGGTTTCTGATGGGGGGTCAGGATTCACAGCCGCCCCTGCCGTTGTGGACGGCGGGCTCGGACGGGTGTCGGCGACCGCCGTCCCGTTCCCTCGACATCACCGTCCCGTTACCCCGGCATCACCGTCCCGTCCCCCGGCATCGTCGGCACCTCGTGCTCTCGCGCCATCGGCGGATCGGGTCCGGCGGTGAGTGTCGCGGGGCTCCCGGCCCGAGACGCGGAGCGCCGAACCGGGCGCCCCCGGGCTGGACTTCGGTTAAAGAATCTCCCTTCTCCCGTGCGGCGGGGGTTGACGATTCTTGACCGTACGCAAACAATCGCCCCTGCCTTCTCGGCAATTCCCGGTATTCCGTCTGCCGAGCAGGTCCGGTATTTCGATCGAACAACGTTCGGGATATCGGACACAGCAGAGAGTCCGCAGGAAGCCCGCACTGCCCCCGACGAATACGAGGTGCCCCGTGCTTCGCCGAACCCCCCGGACCCCCCGAACCCCTCAGGGTCCCCGGACCCCCCGCACTCCCCGGCGCGTCAGAAGCGCCCTTCTGTCCGTCCTCGCCGTCTGCGCCGGCCTGGCCGCCCTGCTCTTCGGAACCGGCGCAGCCCCGGCCGCCGCCGCCGGTTCGCTGCCCTGTGACATCTACGGCGCCGCGGGCACCCCCTGCGTCGCCGCGCACAGCCTGGCCCGGGCGCTGTACGGGTCGTACAACGGACCGCTCTACCAGGTGCGGAGGGCCTCGGACGGGGCGACCGCGAAGATCGGCCTGCTGTCCGCCGGCGGTTACGCCGATGCCGCCGCCCAGGACTCCTTCTGTTCCGGCACGACCTGCATCATCACCGAGATCTACGACCAGTCCCCGCGCCACAACGACCTCACCGTCGAGGGCGCGGGCGGCGCCGGCGCGGCCGATGTCGGGGCGCCCGCGGACGCCCTGCCGGTGACCGCCGGCGGCCACCAGGTCTACGGCCTGGAGATCTCCGCCGGCATGGGCTACCGGGACAACTCCACCTCGGGCGTCGCCGTGAACGGGCAGGCCGAGGGGATGTACATGGTGACCTCCGGCACCCACGTCAACAACCGCTGCTGCTTCGACTACGGCAACGCAGAGACCAACAACCTGGACACCGGCAACGGCCACATGGACGCCATCAACTTCGGCACCGAATGCTGGTTCGCGCCCTGCTACGGCCAGGGCCCCTGGGTCCAGGCCGACCTGGAGAACGGCCTGTTCCAGTCCGACGCCGGATACAGCAGGAACACGGCGAATACCGGTACCGGAGCGCTGCCGTTCGTGACCGCCCTGCTCAAGAACAACGGGCAGAACCATTTCGCCCTGAAATACGCGAACGCCCGGTCCGGCGGGCTGACGACCACCTATTCCGGCGGTGAGCCCACCAAGAGCGGCTACTCGCCGATGCACCAGGAGGGCGCGATCGTCCTCGGCACCGGAGGCGACAACAGCAACGGCTCCATCGGGTCCTTCTTCGAGGGCGTCATGACGTCCGGCATCCCGACCGACGCCGCCGACGCCGCCGTCCAGACCAACATCGTCTCCGTCGGTTACGGCGGCCCGACCGGCAGCACCGGCACGCTGAACCCCGGCTCCGAGATCTCGCTGCGCGCCACGACCGCCTGCTGCACCACCGAGTACGTCCGCCATCAGAACGACGCGGCCGTCACCTCCACGGTGACGTCGAGCAGCCCGGCCGTCGACAAGGGCGACGCCACCTGGATCGTGCGCCGCGGGCTCGCCAACGCCTCCTGCGTCTCCTTCGAGTCGCGCAACTACCCCGGTGACTTCCTGCGCCACTTCGACTACCGGCTGTACCGGCAGCCGATGGACGGCACCGCCCAGTTCCGGGCCGACGCCACCTTCTGCCCGCAGACCGGCAAGAGCGGCACCGGCACCTCGTTCGCCTCGTACAACTATCCGACGCGCTACCTGCGCCACTACAACCACACGCTGTACATAGCGAGCAACGGCGGTTCCAACGACTTCGACAGCAGCACCTCCTGGGCCGCCGACGTCAGCTGGGTGACCGGCTCTCCCTGGGCGCCGTAACCGCCGCCGGGACCAACCCGTCGACGGCGACGGGGAGTTCCGCGGTGACCGTGAAACCGCCGCGCGGTGCCGGACCGGCCGTGAGGGAGCCGGCCGCCGCCGCGAGGCGTTCGGCCAGCCCCTTCAGTCCCGTACCGCCGACGCATCCCCGGGGCCGGCCGGCCCCGGAGCCGGCATCCGGGCTCGTACCGGTGCCGGTGCCGGTGCCGTTGTCCGTGACCGTCAGGCGGATCCGCTCGGTGGTGCCCTCCACGGTGATCTCGCAGCGGGTCGCGTGGCTGTGCCGGACGACGTTGGTGACCGCCTCGCGCACCACCCAGCCCAGCAGCGCCTCGCTCTGCGGGTCGAGCGGCGTCCCGGACTGATGGACCACCGGCTCCACGCTCGCCGCGGACAGTGCCGAGCGGGCCCGGGTCAGCTCGGTGGCCAGGCTGCCCTCGCGGTAGCCGGTCACCGCCTCGCGGATCTCGGTGAGCGCCTGCCGGCCCACCGACTCGATGTCCGTGACCTGCGCCAGCGCCGCGTCGAGATCCCGCGGGGCCAGCCGCCGGGCCGCCTCGGACTTCACCACGATCACCGACAGGGTGTGTCCGAGCAGGTCGTGCAGATCGCGGGAGAACCGCAGCCGCTCCTTCTCCACGGCCTGCCGGGCCAGTTCCTCACGGGCGGCCCGCAACTCCCGTACGGCCTCGGACAGACCGAGGATCGCGGCGGTCACCATGCTGGAGATGAAGGTGCCGTACCCGATGCTCGACGCGTCGTCCCAGCCGCCACGCACGTAGGCGACGGCACCCGCGTACAGCGCGAGCAGCGTCCCCGCGCGCCCCAGCAGCGGACCGCGCAGACAGGCACCCGCCGCGAGCCCCAGCAGCGGGAAGAACACCAGCCAGTCACCGCCGTACCCGAGGGCCAGGCCGGTGGTGAGCAGGCCCATGAGACCGAGCGCCACCCGGGTGGACACCGCCTCGCGCCTGCGCCGGTCGAAGGAGCGGAAAGTGACGTACACATACAGGGAGTTGAAGGCCAGCAGGCCCAGACCGCCGACCCACGGGTTCGCGGTCCTGCCCTGGAGCACGTTGGAGATGGCCCCCATGCCTATCAGCAGCCAGGGCAGCAGGGTGAAGCCGGTGGGCGGCGGGCCCGGCTGGTCGACGCGCGGCGCCCCGCCGTTCTTCCGGGCGGCCCGTCGCGCGGACCGGCAAGCCGCGCGTTCCGCCCGCCACCGACGGTGTTCCGCCCCCCACCGGCGCTGTTCTGTCCGCCGGTCCGCTGTCCCGCGTCCCGGTGCCCGCCACCATGTCATCTGTCGTCCCCCGGTCGAGTGGTCGCCGCCGTGCGGCGGTAGGACGCACAGCGTAGGGACCAACCGTAAGGAGCCGGATCCGCCCACCGGCAGATGCGTACGTACGGTTCCGGGCAGGACGATGGTCACGGGCGGCGCCCGGAACCGGCGCAGCGCCGTGACAGCCCTCACCCACTGGAGCCGCATGCCCATCGACGCAGCCCTGGCCCTCGCCGCCGCACCCCGTTCCGGTGAGATCTCCTGGACCCCGAGGGACGTCCAGCTCTACCACCTCGGCATCGGGGCCGGCGCCGACCCCGACAAGGACGACCCCGCCACCGACCCGGACGAGTTGCGCTACACCCTGGAGACCCGGTTGCACGTCCTGCCGAGCTTCGCCACCGTCGCCGGATCCGGCGCCCCCGGCGTCATCGGCGCACTGTCCATGCCGGGCATCGACGTCGACCTGGCCAGGGTCCTGCACGGCGGCCAGAACCTCACGGTGCAC
The DNA here is from genome assembly GCF_040637655.1 of Streptomyces sp. NPDC028722. Taxonomy (NCBI): domain Bacteria; kingdom Bacillati; phylum Actinomycetota; class Actinomycetes; order Kitasatosporales; family Streptomycetaceae; genus Streptomyces; species Streptomyces sp. NPDC028722. The sequence continues at coordinate 426,186 of NZ_JBEZWU010000001.1, read as the reverse complement.
CGGCCGGTCCCCGCCGCGGGCACCGCCACCGCCACGAGCCGCATCGCCGCCGTGTACGACAAGGGGGAGGCCGCCGTCCTCGTCATGCGCACCGAAGTCGCCGACCAGGACGGCCCGTTGTGGACCGACGACGCCCGGATCTTCGTACGCGGCGAGGGCGGCTGGGGCGGCGACCGCGGGCCCGCCTCCCGTCCGGACCCGCCCGCCGGCGCCCCCGACCGGACCGTCGAACGCCCCGTCCGCCCCGACCAGGCCCTCCTCTACCGCCTCACCGGTGACCTCAACCCCCTGCACGCCGACCCGGAGTTCGCCCGGCTCGCCGGCTTCGGCCGGCCGGTCCTGCACGGTCTGTGCACCTACGGCATCACCCTCAAGGCGGTCGTGGACACGCTGCTCGCCGGCGACGTGACCCGGGTACGCGGCTACGGCACCCGTTTCACCGGCGTGGTGTACCCCGGGGAGACCCTGCGCGTCCGCATGTGGCGCCGGGAGGACCGGGTGCGGGTCACCGTGGACGCCGTCGAGCGGGGCACGGAGGTGCTCACCGGAACCGTCGTCCAGCGCCTCTGAGGCCGGAGGCGAGGCATCGAGGGCGCCGGAGGCGATGGGGCCCGGCACAGGCAGAGGGGCACTCGCCGGACGAGTGCCCCTCTGTTCCCTCTGTTCCCTCTGTGTTCCCTGCTGTTTCCCTGCGGTCAGAAAGCCGCCTCGACCGTCTCCTGTACCGGCTTGCGGTGCCGGCCGTGCGGAGTCGGAGTCGTCTCGCTCTCCTGGGCCGCGACCGGGCCTCGGTGCCGACCGTGGCCGGCGCTCTCCTGAGAGTCGGCAGACAGCTGCCGCGTCCTGGTGTCGCTCATCGGAAGAATTCACCCCGTCAACATGATCTTTCGTACAGCCGGGCGAGTCTAACCGGCGCACCACGGGCCGAATCCAGGCGCACACGCCGACCGGCACTAGTTCGTTACAAGACGGCCCAGCGGCGCCTGTTGGAGCGGCACGGGGCGGGTCACCACCGGCTCCGGAGGGCTCAGTTCCACCCCCGACCGGGACGCCCCGACTGCCTCGGCAGCCCTGAGCGCAACCCCCGTTCCGCCGGTTCCGTCTGTCCCGCCGCTCCCGTAGGGCCCGTCCGTCCCGCTCGCTCGCTCCGGGGTGCCCGCGCCCGCCTCGGCGTCCGTCCCCCCGGCAGCGCTCGCCCCCGCCACGGCCTCCGTCCCGCCGACGGCGTCCGCGCCCGCCGCCTCGCTCCTGGGCGCCGTCAGCTCCGCCACCCCGCACGGGGTGTCGCACGTGGCGTACGGCAGCCGCAGCACGCCCTCGGGTGTCCACAGCCCGGCCCCCGCCAGCCATCCGTGCGGCGCCGGAAGATGACGTAGCCGCCGTTCCGCCGGCCGCCAGATGCCCACCCAGGTGCCGAACGTCCCGTCGATGCGCAGGCCCACCCCGCAGTTCTCCGGCATCAGCACCTGCCCCGGCTGGATCGCGAACGGCGTCACCCGGCACTCCGGCACCCGAAGACACTCCGGGAAGCGCACCGGCAGGGTGCTGCCGAGCACGCCCCAGCCCAGTCGCCGCCGCCCCGGGGAGGGAGCGTCCGAGGAGATCAGCAGCAGCCCGCTGTCGGGGTCGGCGAGCAGCAGCCGGTCGTCGCTGCCGTCCGCGATCTGGAGCAGCGGCGAGACGGCGCCGGCGCGCTCCAGGTCCAGCACGACCGTCTTGGTGAGCCCGTCCAGCTCCCGGTCCAGCGCCAGCAGCCGCCCGGTGCGGTCCAGCCACACCCCGCCCGAGCAGCGCCCCGGTACCTCGGCGAGCCGCTCCGGGCCGGACGCCCCGCCCGCCACCAGCCACACCGTGCTGGCACGCGGCCCGACGGCGAGTGCGTACGCCCGGGTGCCCCCCGGCGCCGGCGGCAGCAGGGTGAGCCCCGCCGGACCGGTACCGGGCCCGGGGTGCTCCACCGTGCCCAGCGACAGCTCACCGGTGCCGGGCCCGGTCGGATACAGCAGCGAGAAGGCGTGCCGCCGCTCCACCAGCCGGTGGATCAGCACCCGGCCGTCGCCCAGGGGCTGCACCTCGCTGCCGGGCTCCTCCGGCTGGTTGCCGGGCAGCGGTACCGCGTACGGCTCCGGGCCGTCCAGCGTCCAGCGCTCCGGGAACCAGGAGTCACCGGCCGGCGCGAGCCGGGCGGCGTAGGCGCCGTCCGCCGTGATCGCGCAGCCGGCCGCCCCCGGCGCACCGTCGGCCCCGTCCGTGGACGGGGATTCGATCGCACAGGCCGTCATGGTTCGGTCACCTCCAGCGACGAAGCTAGTTTTCGTACGCACGGGCGGGGGACCGGCGGCGCGCGCTTCACACATACGGGTGGGGCAGAAGCGATTCCTCTGAGGAAACCGGGGCGTCTGTGCTGACCGGGACCGGAGCGGGCGGATGCGGTACGGGCCCGCAGAACGGCCAGGTAGCCTGTCCCTCGTGCCCCGTCTGTCTGAAGTCATCGCCGCGCTGGAGAACCTGTGGCCCGCCGAGTGGGCCGAGTCCTGGGACGCGGTCGGCACCGTCGTGGGCGACCCCGGCCAGGAGATCAGCCGGGTCCTGTTCGCCGTCGACCCGGTCCAGGAGATCGTCGACGAGGCGGTGAAGCTCGGCGCCGGCCTCCTGGTCACCCACCATCCGCTCTATCTGCGCGGTACGACGACGGTCGCGGCCACGCACTTCAAGGGCCGGGCCGTGCACACGCTCATCAAGAACGACATCGCGCTGCACGTCGCCCACACCAACGCCGACACCGCCGACCCGGGCGTCTCCGACGCCCTCGCCGGCGCGCTGGACCTCCGGGTCGTACGACCCCTCGTGCCCGACCCCACCGACCCGCACGGCCGCCGGGGCCTCGGCCGCGTCTGCGCGCTCGACCACCCGCTCACCGTCCGCGAACTCGCCGCCCGCGCCGCCGAACGGCTGCCCGCCACCGCGCAGGGCATCCGGGTGGCCGGCGACCCGGAGGCCGTCGTCCGCACGGTCGCCGTCAGCGGCGGCTCCGGCGACAGCCTCTTCGACGAGGTCCGCGCCGCCGGTGTCGACGCCTTCCTCACCGCCGACCTGCGCCACCACCCGGCGTCCGAGGCGGTGGCCCACAGTCCCCTCGCGCTGCTCGACGCGGCGCACTGGGCCACCGAGTGGCCCTGGTGCGAGCTGGCCGCCGCCCAGCTCGACGAGATCTCCGACCGCCACGGCTGGGACCTGCGCGTCCACGTCTCCAGGACGGTCACCGACCCCTGGACCGCCCACGCGGCGTCCACCACCCCCGCTAGCTAACAGGAGCCCCCAACTGAACGCCGCGCCCGCCGACCAGATCCGACTCCTCGACGTCCAGGACCTCGACGTCCGTCTCCAGCAGCTCGCGCACAAGCGGAAGTCGCTGCCCGAGCACGCCGAGATCGATGCGCTGACCAAGGACCTCACCCAGCTGCGCGACCTGCTCGTGGCCGCGCAGACCGAGGAGAGCGACTGCGCCCGCGAGCAGACCAAGGCCGAGCAGGACGTGGACCAGGTGCGCAGACGCGCCACCCGCGACCAGCAGCGCCTGGACTCCGGCGCGGTCGCCTCGCCCAAGGACCTCTCCAACCTCCAGCACGAGATCGCCTCCCTCGCCAAGCGGCAGGGTGACCTGGAGGACGTGGTCCTCGAGGTCATGGAGCGCCGCGAGTCCGCGCAGGAACGGGTCGGCGAGCTGACCGAGCGGGTCGCGTCCGTCCAGTCCAAGATCGACGACGCCACCGCCCGCCGGAACGCGGCCTTCGAGGCCATCGACGGCGAGGCCGCCTCGGTCACCCGGGAGCGCGAGGTCGTCGCGGCCTCCGTCCCCGCTGACCTGCTCAAGCTCTACGACAAGCTGCGCGCGCAGCAGGGCGGGATCGGCGCGGCCAAGCTGTACGCCCGCAGCTGCCAGGGCTGCCGGCAGGAACTGGCGATCACCGAGCTGAGCGAGATCCGCTCGGCGGCGCCGGACACGGTGGTGCGCTGCGAGAACTGCGGCCGCATCCTGGTGCGCACGGCCGAGTCGGGTCTGTAGACGAGGGGCCGGACGGGTGCGGGAGTTCATCGTCGAGGCCGACGGCGGGTCACGGGGCAACCCGGGGCCCGCGGGCTACGGCGCCGTGGTGTGCGACGCGGCGACGGGGCAGACCCTGGCCGAGGCGGCGGAGTACATCGGCGTCGCCACGAACAACGTCGCCGAGTACCGCGGTCTCCTGGCCGGTCTCCGCGCCGCCCACGCCCTCGACCCGTCCGCGCCGGTCCATGTCCGCATGGACTCCAAGCTGGTGGTCGAGCAGATGTCGGGCCGCTGGAAGATCAAGCACCCCGCGATGAAGCCCCTGGCGGCGGAGGCCCGGTCCGTCTTCCCGCCGGAGCAGGTCACGTACGAATGGATCCCCCGCGAGCGGAACAAGCACGCGGACCGTTTGGCCAACGAGGCGATGGACGCGGGGGCGAAGGGCGAACAGTGGTCGCCGTCGCGGTCTACGGCGGACCTGGAGACGGGAACCGACGGCGGCACTCGGGCGACCTCGGCCGCTCGGGCTGCCTCGGCGGCTCCGGCTGCTTCGCCGGCTCCGGCCGCACAGGGCACCCCGGCCACTCCGTCCCCTGTAGGCGACTCGGATGCGGCGCCGCCGGCGGATGCCGCGCCCGTCGCCGACGCGGCTCCCGCCACCGGTGCGGCGCCTCCTGCCGACGCGGCTTCCGCTGCTGCTCAGACCCGTTCTGCCGAGGCGGCTCCCGCTGCCACCGCGACACGTCCTGCCGACCCGGCTCCCGCTGCCGACGAGGCACCTTCCGCCGTGCCGGCACCTTCCGCCGGGCAGCCCCCCGCCGCCTCCGGTGACACCGAGCGGCGCACGTCCGCCCCCGGCTGGAGTGCCGCGCCCGACCTCGGGGCGCCCGCCACCTTCGTGCTGCTCCGCCACGGTGAGACCCCGCTCACCCCCCAGAAACGCTTCTCCGGCAGCGGCGGCACGGACCCCTCCCTCTCCGGCGCCGGCCGTGAGCAGGCCCGGCGGGTCGCGGAGGCGCTGGCCAGGCGCGGCACGGTCCAGGCCGTCGTCGCCTCGCCCCTGGCCCGCACCCGGGAGACCGCCGCCATCGTCGCCGCCCGCCTGGGCCTCGACGTGACGCTCGAGGACGGCCTGCGGGAGACGGACTTCGGCGCCTGGGAGGGCCTGACCTTCGGCGAGGTACGGGACCGCTATCCGGACGACCTGAACGCCTGGCTCGCCGACCCGGAGGCCCATCCCACCGGCGGCGGCGAGAGCTTCGCCGGTACGGCCATCAGGATCGCCGCCGCCCGGGACGAGCTGGTCGCCGCCCACGCGGGCCGGACCGTGCTGCTGGTCACGCACGTCACCCCGATCAAGACGCTGATCCGTCTCGCCCTGGGCGCCCCGGCCAAGTCCCTGTTCCGGATGGAACTTTCGGCCGCCTCCCTGTCGGCGGTGGCGTACTACGCGGACGGCAACGCGAGCGTCCGGCTCTTCAACGACACGTCCCACCTCCGGCCCTGAGACCACCGGCGGTCCTCAGCCCGCCGTCGGACCCCAACCCGGCCGCCGCCCGCGCCAGTTCCTCGATCCGCCCCCAGTCCCCGGCGGCCACCGCATCCGCCGGGACCATCCAGCTGCCGCCCACACAGCCGACGTTGGACAGCGCCAGATACTCGGGGGCGTTGTGCGGGCCGATGCCGCCGGTCGGGCAGAAGCGCGCCTGCGGCAACGGCCCGGCCAGCGACCGCAGATACGCCGTGCCGCCCGCGGCCTGCGCCGGGAAGAACTTCATCTCCCGCACCCCGCGCTCCAGCAGCGCGACGACCTCCGAGGCGGTCGACACCCCGGGCAGGAACGGCACCCCCGACCCGCGCATCGCGCCCAGCAACGCCTCCGTCCACCCGGGGCTGACCAGGAACCGCGCCCCGGCCGCCGTACACATCCCGGCCTGCTCCGGTGTGAGCACGGTGCCCGCCCCGACCACGGCGTCCGGTACCTCGTCGGCGATCGCCCGGATCGCGGCCGGCGCCGCCGATGTCCGCAGGGTCACCTCGATCGCGGGCAGCCCGCCCGCCACCAGTGCCCGCGCCAGCGGCACCGCGTCGGCGGCGTCGGAGAGCACCACGACGGGTACGACGGGCGCCAGGTCGAGCACGGAGGCGGCCGGGGAGGAGGGCAGCGGCGAGGTCATGCCCTCATCGTGCCCAGCGACCGCAACACCCGCAACGAGCGTTGCGCATGGTGCAACAACGCTTCAGTGGATGTCGTCCACCAGCACGTCCAGCGACCACGCCCGGCCCGCCTTCCCGGGCGCCTCCGCCTCCACGACGTAGCCCAGGCCCCGCAGCGCCTCCACCAGCTCGGCGGGGTTGTCCGGCACCGCCCCGGCGGTCAGCAGGGCGCGGACGATCCGGCCCTTCGTCGCCTTGTTGAAGTGGCTGACGACCTTCCGGGTCGGCGCGTGCAGCACCCGTACCGTCGCCGTCCGTCCGGCGACCTCGCCCTTCGGTTTCCAGGCCGCCGCGTAGGCGGCGGACCGCAGGTCGAGCACCAGGCCCTCGGCAGCCGCGGCGGGCAGCACCTCGGCCATCGGCGCGCGCCAGTGCGCGGCCAGCGCGCCCAGTCCCGGCAGCTTCACGCCCATCGCGCAGCGGTAGGAGGGGATGCGGTCGGTGACCCGCACGGCACCCCACAGCCCAGAGAAGACCAGCAGCGAGCCCGTCGCGCGCCGCCGCGCCGCCGCGTCCAGCGTGGCCAGGCCGAGGGCGTCGTAGAGCACGCCGGTGTAGATCTCCCCGGCGGGGCGGGCGCCGGCCGTGCGCAGCCCGGCGTTCTTCGCGACCTCGCCGCGCAGTCCCTCGCTCAGCCCGAGGATCTCGCGGGCCTTCTCCTCGTCGGCGGCGCACAGCTCGACCAGTTCGGCGAGCACGGCCTCCCGCGCGCCGGTCAGCCCCCGCAGGGACAGCGACTCCAGCTCCAGCGGGGCGCCCTCACCCGCGCTCGCCTTGCCTTCCGAGGGGGGCAGCAGGACCAGCAACACGTACTCCTCACGTAGACCTCCGCGCCAGGGTACGGCGTACCACCGGTACGGCCTCGCCCCGGCGTCGGCGGCCGTCCGCACCCACGTCACGGCCCGGCCCGGTGCGGTGCGGAGCCGGCACGCGGCATGGAAGCGGACCCCGCGGACGTTGGACCGTGGCAGACGGCACGGCGAGGGGGAGTCCGATGGGGGAGCAGGAGCGGGTGGAGCAGGGACCGGGGGAGCGGGCGCGGTGGACGCGGGCCCGGCTGGGGCGGTGCGGGCCCCCGCTCGACCTGCTGACCGCGAACTTCCGGCGGCACGTGTACGCCCCGCACGCTCATGACGAGTACACGATCGGCGTCTGCGTCGGCGGCTCCGAGGTCATCGCCTACCGGGGCGGCCACGTCCGCACCGGACCGGGCACGATCATCGTCCTCGAACCCGGCGAGATGCACACCGGCGGTCCCGGCAACTCCACCGACGGCTACGCCTACCTCGCCCTGTACGCCGAGCCGTCCCTGCTGGCCGACGGCCTCCGCGGCGGCCTGTCGCACTTCCGCGAGCCCCTCATCGACGACCCCACGCTGGTCAGAGCCCTGCGCACCGCCCACACACAACTCAGCGCCTGCCCCGACCCGCTGGAGACCGAGTCCCGCCTGCCCTGGCTGCTGTCCGCCCTGGCCCGGCGCCACTCCACGGCACGCCCGGTGCCCGACCGCGTCCCCGGCGCCGCCGCCATAGCCCGTACGGTCCGTGACCGCCTCGCCGGCGAACTCGCCGACCCGCCGTCCCTCGCCCTCCTCGCGACCGACCTCGGCCTGTCCCGCTACCAGCTCCTGCGGGCCTTCCGCACGACCATGGGCATACCCCCGTACGCCTGGCTCGCCCAGCACCGGGTCGCCCGCGCCCGCACCCTGCTGGACACCGGCCTGCGCCCGGCCGAGGTCGCCACCCTCGTCGGCTTCGCCGACCAGGCACACCTGACCCGCTGGTTCCGCCGGGTGCTCGGGGTGACCCCGGCGCTCTACCGCAACAGCGTTCAAGACACCGTGGGGCGCACCGGCCGAGACTCGACCCCATGACTGCACGCGGCTGGTTCCTGTTCTCCCTGATGGGAGTGGTCTGGGGCATCCCCTATCTGATGATCAAGGTGGCGGTGGACGAGGTGTCCCCGCCGGTGGTGGTGTTCACGCGCTGCGCGCTCGGTGCGGCCCTGCTGCTCCCGTTCGCCGTGCGTCAGGGCGGCCTGCCCGCGTCCGTACGGGCCCACTGGCGGCCCCTGCTGGCCTTCGCGGTGCTGGAGATCATCGTCCCCTGGTTCACCCTCACCGACGCCGAACGGCACCTGTCCAGCTCGACGGCCGGGCTGCTGATCGCGGGCGTACCCATCGTGGGGGTGATCGGGGCGCGGCTGCTGGGGGACACCGAACACCTGGGCGTCCGCCGGGTGACCGGCCTGACGCTGGGCCTCGCCGGCGTGACGGTCCTGACCCTGCCGCACCTCACGGGCGGGGACGCGCGCTCGCTGGTGGAGGTCCTGCTGACCGTCCTGGGCTACGCGACGGCGCCCCTCATCGCCGCCCGCCGTCTCAAGGAGGTCCCGTCCCTCCACCTCACCGCCGCCTGCCTGACCCTGGCCGCGCTCGTCTACGCCCCCGTGGCCGTGCTCACGCGCCCGGCGGCCGTCCCGTCCGCCACGGTCCTGGCCGCGCTGGCCGGTCTGGGCGTGATCTGCACGGCGGTGGCGTTCGTGGCGTTCCTGGAACTGATCCGGGAGGCCGGCCCGACCCGGGCGACCGTGATCACCTACGTGAACCCGGCGGTGGCGGTGGCGGCGGGCGCGTTCTTCCTGGACGAGCCGCTGACCCTGCCCGTACTGGCCGCCTTCGCGCTCATCCTCGCCGGCTCGGTCCTGGCGACGGCCGCCGGTCCGCGGCGCGGCACACGCCCGGTACCATGGTCGGCACGGCAGACGAGCCGGGCGGACGGCCGCGTGGAATCCCTCAGGGGACTCCCCGAGGAACGTCCGGGCTCCACAGGGCAGGGTGGTGGCTAACGGCCACCCGGGGTGACCCGCGGGACAGTGCCACAGAAAGCAGACCGCCGGGGATCTCGGTCCTCGGTAAGGGTGAAACGGTGGTGTAAGAGACCACCAGTGCCCAGGGTGACCTGGGCAGCTAGGTAAACCCCACCCGGAGCAAGGTCAAGAGGAGCGCCGTAGAACGCGCTCTGCGCGGACGTTCGAGGGCTGCCCGCCCGAGTCCGCGGGTAGACCGCACGAGGCCGGCGGCAACGCCGGCCCTAGATGGATGGCCGTCGCCCCGGCCGCCGCGAGGCGACCGGGGAACAGAACCCGGCGTACAGCCCGACTCGTCTGCCCCACCCGCGACTTCGCTTCACGAAGGGCCTCCGACCCACATCGGAGGCCCTTTCCGCACGGCGGGCATCATGACGTGCATGGGTTTCGTGTGCTGCGGACTGTTGATGATCGGTGCGGCCGATGCGTGAGGAAACGGGGAAGCCGGCGGACTCCGGCCGCACGGGGCACTCGGCGGCCGACATCCTGTACAGGTTCCTCACCGCCGAGCGCGCACACCGGGAGTCGCTCGCGCCGCGTGTGGTCGCCGCCGTGGGGGGTGAACGGCTCGACCGGATCCTGGAGAGCACCCGCGAACGGGTCGGTGACATCACCGGTGTACGGGACAACCCCGACGGGCTGGTGATCGAAGGCACCAGGGGGCGCGCCCTCGCCTTCGCCACCACCGGCGACGGTCATGTGCTCGACGGGCTCCTGATCTCCCCGGGCGCGTACCGCGTGCCGCGCCTGCGCATTCCCCCCGGGGTGCGCGCCGCCCTCGTGCGGGCCGTGTGGGTGCTGCTCCTCGCCGTGCGCATCGACGCGTGCTGGCAGGCTCCCTCCCGCATCGCCTGGTGCGGGCGCCTGCTCATCGTCGCGGCCGGGTACCTGATGCTGGCGGGCTGGGGTGCCCCGGCCCGGTTGCCGTGGTGGATACGCCGGGTCGTGGAGGCCGGCGCGCTGGTGGGCCTCGCCTCCGCGTGCCGGCTGCCGTGGCTGCCCATGTCCGGCGGCGGCGAGGCCGAACCGGTCGTGGGAGCGGCCCTGGTCGCCGTCTTCGGCTGGTTCCTGGTCCGGGCGCGGCGCCATCGCTGGGGGAGTGCCGTGTCGCGGCCTCTCACCTTCCCTCTCCAGGGTGGGAACTGGTACATCGTCCAAGGCGGCGGACCCGGCCTGAACCATCACACGCCCTTCCCCGAGCAGCGCGGCGCCCTGGACGTGATCCAGGTCGGTCCGGGCGGTGCGCGAGCACGCGGCGCGGGCACGCGCGCGGGGAACGGGAGTTTTCTCGTGTACGGGCAGATCCTGCACGCACCGTGCGACGGCACGGTCGTCTCCGCCGCCGGTCACATCGACGACCAGGAACCCGGCACCATCCGATACCAGCCCCCCTACGGCAACCACGTGTTCATCGACACGGGCGCCGAGATCGTCAAGCTCGCCCATCTGCGCCGCGGCACCGTGACGGTGACGACGGGCGACCCGGTGCGCGCCGGGCAGGTGCTCGGCGAGGTGGGCAACTCCGGTAACAGCACGGAGCCCCACCTGCACATCCACGCCGAACGTGACGGCCTGGGGCTCGATCTGGAGTTCACGGACGTCACGGGGCCCCTGTGCCGGGGCCGGACCGTCCGCACCTAGGCCTCCGCGCGGGGTCGACGGCCCCCGCCCGGCGCCGTTCCCCCCCGTGCCGCAGGTGCTCAGCGGCCGGCGCCGGCGTCGTCGCGTGGCGTGAGGTGGAAGTCGAACGCCAGGGTGCCCGGATCGAGAGCTGTCGTGCCGCCGTCGGCGGTGAGCACCGCGCCGTTGACGTAGGACGCCGCCGGGGAGAGCAGCCAGTCGATGGCCTGCGCGATCTCGCGCGGCTCGCCCGGCCGTCCCGCGGGCAGCGACCTGGTCACCTCCTCGTACGCGGCCTCCACTCCACCGCGCAGACCGGCCTCCTCGGCGAAGCGCGCCATGCGCCGGTCGGCCATCTCGGTCCGTACCCAGCCGGGGCACACGGTGTTGGCACGCACCCCGTGCCGCCCGTAGTCGACGGCCACGGAACGGCAGAGCTGGAGCAGAGCCGCCTTGGAGGTGGCGTACGGGGCGTTGCTCGCGCCGTTGCGCAGCGCGGAGACCGAGGCGACGGCGACCACCGCTCCCCTGGACTCCAGCAGGTGCGGAAGGGCCGCGCGCAGCAGCAGAAGCGGACCGGTGACGTTGGTGCGCATCACGTCGTCCCAGTCCTGGAGCGACAGGTCCCCCACGGCTCCGCCGCGCCCGATCCCGGCGTTCAGCACCACTCCGTCGATCCGCCCGTGCTCGTCCAGGGCCGCCCGGACCAGCCCCTCGGCCGCGTCGGGCTCCCCGGCGTCGGACGGATACGCCAGCGCGCCGATCTCCCGGGCGAGGCGCCGCAGGGGTTCGGGCCGGCGTCCGGAGACGACCACGTGGTGGCCCCCCTCGCGCAACAGCCGGGCCGTGGCCTCCCCGATGCCCGTGCCTCCGCCGGTCACGACGACAACCCGCTTGTCCGCCAACGCGGCCCCCCTTCACAGAGATCACCTGGAGCGTCCGACTCTAGGAGCGGCGGCTCCACCACCGGCGACTTCCAGCCAGGGGCCGCGGAACGGGAGCCCGCACGGTCGCCCACCGTGCGGGCGGGGAGCCCGCTCCGTACGCGTCCGGTGTGGTCAGGACGCGTCCTGCGGGACGCCCTGGTCGGTGAGGTCGCTCTCGGCGAAGTCCGCATCGCCCGTTCCCGGGCCGCCGGCGAAGAAGCCCTGCATGAGCTCGTTCAGGTCCAGCTTCGTGGCGCCCGCCGGAACGGTGGGCCTGGTGCCCTTGCCCAGCCGCACCGTCAGGCCGAGCTTCTTGACCTTGGCGTTCTCGGCCAGCTTGGCGAGGTCCACGTCCACCTCGGTCAGCTCACCGTTCTTGAGCGTGAAGTCCGCCGTCACCTTGGCGTCGGGGGCGTCCTTCAGGTCCTTGGCCGTGGGCAGCTCCATGCCCGGCGGCAGGTCCTTCACCAGCGGGCGGATCTTGCCGAACAGCTCGGTGACGAGCGTGCGGAAGGGGGCCGTGGCGAGGACGTGCTCGGTGCCGTTCCCACCGCCCGCCGACTTGAGGTGCACGTGCCGGGCGACGACGTCGCGGACGGCGTTCACGAGCTTCTTCTGCGTCTTGGCGTCGAGGGACGGACCGGGCGCGGGACTGTCCTCGGACCCCTGGCCGTCGGCGGTGGCCTTCCGCATCGCCTTGGTGTCGAACTTCACCCACTTGCCCTCGAGAACGTTCTTCATCGCCCCGGCCTCCGGGGGCAGGTCCGCGGCGGACGGGACGGGACTGCCCGACAGCTTGCCGATGGTGTCCATGTCGGCACGGATGTAGGTGTTGTCGCCGATCACCCGGTACTCGGCGAGGTCGCCGTCCGGGCTGCTGACCTTCATGGCCATGCCGACGAGGTCCTTCTCGTCGGACTCGTCGATCGGCTTCTTCGACTGCACGGTGACCGTGATCTTCGCGCCGCTGATCAGCTTGGCCGCGTCGTCCGGGATCTCCTCGCCGGGCGCGGGCCGGGACTTGGCGTCCAGCGCCTTCAAGGACGCGACGTTGGTGTCCACGTCGAGCTCGAAGGAGAGCGTGTTCTTCTTGCCGAGCTTCTCGAAGGCCCGGTCGAGCTTCTTGCCGGCGGAGAGCTGCTCCACCGTTCCGCAGGCGGCGGAGCCCGCGAGGACGGCACCGACGACGGCGGTGGCGGTCAGGGTCTTGCGTATGGCACTGATGATGGTCTCCTCGTGAATCCGACCACGGTGTGGTCGATCAGGAGACTCACCAGTCGCTCACAAGGTTGCCCCCGTCATGCGATGTCGTAACACCGGCCGGAATACCGGCCGGAGCGTCCGCCGAAGCGTCGAACGGCTGCGTCGAACGGCTGCGTCGAACGGCGGCCCCGCGGCTGAGGGGACCGGGTGTCAGGCCGGGTGGTCGAGCGGACGGGACCCGACCTTCTCGAGGTGGTGCTCGAAGACCTGCCGGGCGTCCGGGGTCAGGGTGCGCAGTGCCACCAGGGCCGTGATCGCCACGTCGCACAGTTCCGCCTGTACGTCGTCCCAGGTGTGGGTGACACCCTTGCGCGGGTTCTGGCCGGTCGCGCCGATGACCGCCTCGGCGACCTCGCCGACCTCCTCGGACAGTTTGAGGATGCGCAGCAGCACGCCGTCCCGGCCGCCCTGGGTGCCGGCGGCCTCCAGGCGGGTCCACAGGGAGTCGACGGCGGGCCAGAGGCCGGCGGCGGAGGTCTGATCGCTCATGTCCCGCAGCCTGCCATGCCCACAAGGCGGTGTCGGCCGTTCCCGGGCGGCGGTCACTCCTCGAACAGGGTCTCCTGTTCGCCCGCCGCCCGCGCCCGTACCCGCCTGGTCCGGGCGCCGACGACCACGGCCGTCACCGCGGCCGTCACGCCGAGCGCGGCCGGCACCATCCAGCCGCGGTCGAGGACGTGTCCCAGGGCGTGGTCGAGGGAGAGGCGGCCCGGTCCGGTGACGGCGAGGCCGGCCCCGACCAGGCCCAGGACCGCCGGGTGCTCGTAGCCGCCCTCCTGGGCGAAGAATCCGTGGGGTACGTGGACGGCCGCCGCTCCCGCCATCGCCCCGGCCGCCGCCGCGCCCGCCGCCGGGGTCGCGAGGCCCAGTGCCAGCAGGACGCCGCTGCCCGTCTCCGCCAGGCCCGACGCCGCGGCGCTGGCCTTGCCGGGCGCGTAGCCGACGGACTCCATGAACTGGCCGGTGCCCTCCAGGCCGTAGCCGCCGAACCAGCCGAACAGCTTCTGCGTGCCGTGAGCGGCCAGCACCCCGCCGCTGCCCAGCCGGAGCAGCAACAGGCCAAGATCACGTCGGTCGTAACAGCTCACGATGACTCCCAGGCGGACAGGCGGACAGGCGGACAGGCTCCCTCCCGCGTTCCAGCCTGGCACCCCCGGCACCGCCCGGCCCCCGCTGGCTGCCGTTCGGGTGGCGGCCCCGGGGGAGCGGTGTGAGCCTGACGCCATGACGATTCAGCCGACCCGGCTCAGCGATCCGGCCGTCAGGGCCTTCGTGCACGCCGTCAACTCCCACGACCTGGAGGGCTTCATGTCGCTCCTGGCGCCCGGTGCGACCATGTGCGACGACGGCTCCGACCGTGACCTCGCCGACTGGGCCGACCGGGAGATCTTCTCCTCCCACGGGCACCTGGAGGTCGACAACGAGTCGGACGGCGGCCGTACCGTCCTCGCCCGCTACCGCAACGACACCTGGGGCGAGATGCGCACCAAGTGGGTCTTCACGGTCGAGGACGACGGGCGGATCTCGCGCTTCGAGACCGGGCAGGCCTGACGGGCGACCGGGTGCCGGGAAACGGCGGTGACGCACCGGACATTGCTCCGGTGGCGCGTTCCCCGGCCCCGTGGCCCTCCCGCGCGCCGGACCTCCGCCCGGCGCGGTGTACGGTCCCCGGGTGCGTGAAAGTTCCCGGCTCAGCCGGCGTGCCGTCCTCGGGCTGACGGCCGCCGCCCTCCCCCTCTCCACGGCCACCAGGGCCGCCGCCGCGACCGGGGTGGTCGGCGGTGAGCGGCTGGCCCGCGCCGGCGTCCAGGTGAGCGGCGCCGCCGGACTGCCCGGGAAGCTCACCGCCCGCTCGTGGCTGGTCGCCGACCTCGACAGCGGCGAGGTCCTCGCCTCCTTCGGCGCGCACCGGCGCCTGCCGCCCGCGTCCACCCTGAAGATGCTGTTCGCGGACACCGTGCTGGAGCGGCTGGACCCCGCCGAGCGGTACCGGGTCACCGACGCCGACCTCGCGGACGTCCCGGCCGGCTCCAGCCTCGTCGGCGTCAAGCCCGGCATCACCTACACCGTCGAGCAGTTGTGGCAGGGCGTGTTCCTGCGCTCCGGCAACGACGCCGTGCACGTCCTCTCCCACCTGAACGGCGGCATCGCCCGGACGGTCGCCCAGATGCAGGCCAGGGCCGCGGACCTCCAGGCCCTGGACACCCATGTGGTCAGCCCCGACGGCTTCGACCACAAGGGGCAGCTCTCCTCGGCGTACGACCTGACGCTCTTCGCCCGCCACGGTCTGAAGGACGCCGCGTTCCGCCGGTACTGCGGCACGCGGACCGCCGACTTCCCGGCGGGCGGCAGGAAGACCTTCCAGATCCAGAACACCGACCGCCTGCTGACCGGGGCGTGGGGCCTGAAGACGTACGACGGGCTGATCGGGGTCAAGAACGGCTACACCAGCCACGCCGGCAACACCTTCACCGGTGCCGCCACCCGGGGTGGGCGCACCCTGCTGGTCACCGTGATGCATCCCGGGGCCGGCGGGAACGCCGTCTACGAGGAGACCGCCGCGCTGCTCGACTGGGGCTTCGGGCACGGGCGTTCCGCGCAGGCGGTGGGTCTGCTGGTCGCACCGCTCAGCGAGGGCGGGGTGAAGGCGAGTCCGCCGCCCGCGCGGAAGCCGGTACGGGCGGCGGCCGGCGCGCCCGGTGCGGGGTCCGGGGACGGCTCGGGGTGGGGGCTGGCGGAGGGCTCGGCCGGGGCGGCGGCCCTGCTGGGCGCCGGCGCCTGGGCCCTGCGCCGGCGCCGGACGCGGACGCCGGTGAACGGCGGGGCCGCCGAGGGCGGCGCGGGGAGTGCGGCCCGCAAGGGCGGTGAGCGCCGCAAGGGCGGCGGCGGTGCGCCGGGAGGCCGTCACCGGAACTGACCGTAGGGGGCGGCGGTCACGTGAGCCGAGCGGTGCGCGGCGGTCGTTCCACCCGCCGGCGTGTGCCCCGCGGTCGGCCGCGTGGCTCACCCCCAACTCCGGTCCGGTGGAACGGCCGCCGCCTTCCCCCCGGGGAGTGGCTGCGGAACGTCGGTGCGTCAACTGTGAAGCTCTGGTGGAGGAAAGTTGAGCACACGGGCGTGAACGGCCGCAATAGCGCGGATGTTCAAATTCCGGTTCCCGCACGACAAGCGGGCGGGCGGGCGCTGCCCGGCTCAGCCGCGCCCGATGTACGGCATCCCGGTCGCCAGTACGGTCGCGAACTGCACGTTCGCCTCCAGCGGCAGCTCCGCCATGTGCCGCACCGTGCGCGCCACATCGGCCACGTCCATCACCGGTTCCGGGGTCACCTCGCCGTTCGCCTGGAGCGCGCCGGTCTCCATCCGGGCCGTCATGTCGGTCGCCGCGTTGCCGATGTCGATCTGCCCGACCGCGATGCGGTACGGCCGCCCGTCCAGCGACAGCGACTTGGTCAGCCCGGTCAGCGCGTGCTTCGTCGCGGTGTAGGCGACCGAGTGCGGGCGGGGCGTGTGGGCCGAGACGGAACCGTTGTTGATGATCCGGCCGCCCCGCGGGTCCTGCTCCTTCATCCGCCGGTAGGCCGCCTGCGCGCACAGGAACGCGCCGTTGAGGTTGGTGTCCACCACATGTCGCCAGGCGTCGTACGGCAGGTCCTCGACCGGTACCCCGCCGGGCCCGAAGGTCCCCGCGTTGTTGAACAGCAGGTCCACCCGCCCGAACCGCTCCACGACCGCCGCGAACAGCGCGTCCACGTCCTCGGGGCGGGACACGTCGGTGCGCGCGGCGAGCGCGGTGCCCTCCGGCACCAGCGCCGCCGTCCCCGCCAGCGTCCCGGCACGCCGGCCGGCGAGCGCCACCGACCAGCCGTGGCGCAACAGCTCCACGGCGACGGCCCGTCCGATGCCGGAGCCCGCCCCGGTCACCACCGCGATCTTCGATTGCCTGTCGGTCATGGCTCCGCAGCCTAGGCGGCAGATCCGTCATACGGAATCAGGTGTCCGCCATACGGTTAACACGGCTGTCCGGCGACGCCGGCCCGCTCTTCCCCCGGATACCGCGCCCCGGCCTCCCCCGGATACCGCACCCCGGTCCGCTCCCGCACCGCGTCCAGCGTGCGCATCACCGCGAGCGTGCCCTCCAGCGGCACCAGCGGCGACTCCTTCTCGCCCGCCCGCAGCGCCCGCATGACCTCCCGCGCCTCGTGCCGCATGCTGTCGCGCGGCCCGTCGGCCGGGTCCGCGGTGAACTCCTCGGCGTCACGGCCGTCCCGGTGCAGCACGAACCGGTCCGGGTGGAAGAAGCCGGACGGGACGTCGATCCGGCCGCGTGAGCCGGTGACCGAGGCGGTGGCCGCCGTAGCGCCGTCGACGGAGCAGTGCAGCGAGGCCAGCGCGCCGCCGTCCCAGGACAGCACGGCCCCCGTCTGGAGGTCGACGCCCTCCGGGGACAGCACCGCGCTCGCGGCGACCCCGTCCGGCTCACCCAGCAGCAACTGCGCGAAGGACACCGGGTACACGCCCAGGTCCAGCAGCGCCCCGCCGCCCAGCGCCGGGTCCCGCAGCCGGTGGTCCGCGGCGAAGGGCCCGGCCAGCCCGAAGTCCGCCTGCACCGTGCGCACCTCGCCGATCGCCCCGTCCTCCACCAGCGCCTTCAGCCGCCGCACCAGCGGGTTGCAGTACATCCACATCGCCTCCATCAGGAAGCGGTCGTGCTCCCGCGCCAGCGCGACGAGTTCCTCCGCCTCGCGCAGGTTCAGCGTGAACGGCTTCTCGCACAGCACGTTCCGCCCCGCCGCCAGGCACAGCCCGGCCGCCGCCCGGTGCGCGGTGTGCGGAGTGGCGACGTACACGACGTCGACGTCCTCGTCCGCCGCCAGCGACTCCCAGTCGCCGTACGCCCGCGCCACCCCGAACCGGTCGGCGAACGCCCGCGCCGACTCGGGCCGGCGCGACGCCACCGCCACGAGCTCCGGCGCCGGCCCCGCCACGGAGCCGTCACCCGACGCGGCCACCAGGTCCGCCGCGAACGCCGCCGCGATCCCGCCGGTCGCCAGGATCCCCCACCGCACGCCCCGCTCCGCCATGCCCGCCCCACCCTCGCTCACGTGTACCTCGGCAGTGTGTACGAGCTGAGAGCATAGGTGCCGGTCCAGTACGAGAGCCGGTCCAGTACGAGAGGGAGGGACACATGCCCGAGCACGCGGCGGCACAGACACCCGGGACGGAGCACCCGTCCACCGCGCCGGGCCCACCCGCCGACCGCCGGACCGGCCTGCTCGTGACCCTCGTCCTCGGCGGCCTCACCGCCACGCCCCCGCTGGCCATGGACATGTACCTCCCGTCCCTGCCGGAGGTCACCCGCTCCCTGCACGCCCCCGCCGCCACCGTCCAGCTCACCCTCACCGCCTGCCTGGCCGGCATGGCGCTCGGCCAGCTGGTCGTCGGCCCGATGAGCGACCGCTGGGGCCGCCGCCGCCCGCTCCTGGCCGGCCTCGCCGTCTACGTCCTCGCCACCGCCCTGTGCGCCTTCGCCCCGAACGTCGAGACCCTGGTCGCCTTCCGGCTGGCCCAGGGCCTCGCGGGCGCGGCCGGCATCGTCATCGCGCGGGCCGTCGTACGCGACCTGTACGACGGGGTGGCCATGGCCCGCTTCTTCTCCACCCTGATGCTGATCTCCGGAGTCGCCCCGATCGTGGCGCCGCTGATCGGCGGGCAGATCCTCCGGGTGACGGACTGGCGGGGCGTGTTCGCCGTCCTCACCGTCGTGGGCGCCCTGCTCGCCGCCGTCGTCCGGTGGCGGCTGCCCGAGACGCTGCCGCCCGCCGACCGCCACGGCGGCGGTACCGGACAGGCCCTGCGCGCCATGCGCGGCCTCCTCGCCGACCTGCCCTTCACCGGCTACACGCTGGCCGGCGGCTTCGCCTTCGCCGCGCTGTTCGCCTACATATCCGCCTCGCCGTTCGTCATCCAGGAGATCTACGGCGCCTCCCCGCAGACCTTCAGCCTGCTGTTCGGCGTCAACTCGGTCGGCCTGATGATCGCGGGCCAGATCAACGGCAAGGTGCTCGTGGGCCGGGTCAGCCTGGACAAGGTCCTCGCCACCGGCCTCGCGATCATCGTGCTCGCCGCCACCGCCCTGCTCCTCATGGCCACGGGCACCTTCGGCGACGTCGGCCTGGCGCCCGTCTCCGCCGCCCTGTTCGTCCTGATGTCGGCCATGGGCATCACCCTGCCCAACGCCCAGTCCCTCGCCCTGCTGCGCACCCGGCACGCCGCCGGCTCCGCCTCCGCGCTGCTCGGCACCACCTCCTTCCTCGTCGGCGCGGTCGCCTCCCCGCTCGTCGGCATCGCCGGGGAACACACCGCCGTCCCCATGGCGATCGTCCAACTGGCGGGCGCACTGGTCGCCGCGGCCTGCTTCGTGGGAATGTGCCGTCCCTGGAACACCCGTACGGCGCCGGAGGGAGCGGACAACTGAGCGCACCGAGACTGCGTACCGGCACACCCGAGCGAGCCGGGCTCGACCCCACGGAGCTCGAGCGTCTGACCGACGACGTGCACGCCCTCACCACCGGTGTCCGCCCCTGGGCGGCCGGCGCCGTCGTGGTGGCCGGGCGCGGCCCCGTGGTCGCCGTGGCCGAGGCCGCGGGCTGGGCGGTGCGCTACCGCGCCTACGACCCGAAGTCCGACAACGCTGTCGCGCTGCCGTCCGACTCCCGGGTCCCGGCCACCGTCGACACCCCCTTCGACCTGGCCTCCCTCACCAAGCTGTTCACCGCCGTCGCCGCCGTGCAGCAGATCGAACGCGGCACCCTGGGCATGGACGCCCGGGTCGGCGCCTACCTGCCCGAGTTCACCGGAGCCGCCGCCTACGGCGTCACCGTGCGCCAGCTGCTCACCCACACCTCCGGGCTGCGCCCCGAACTCCCGCTGTACGACTGCCCCGACGAGCGCGCCCGCCTCGCCCTCCTGCGGAACACCGCCCCGACGGCGGAACCGGGCGCCTACCGGTACTCCGACCTGAACATGCTCCTGCTCCAGTTCGTCCTGGAGCGCATCACCGGCCGCCCCCTCGACGTCCTCGTCCAGGAGGGCATCACCCGCCCGCTCGGCATGACCGCCACCGCCTTCGGGCCCTGCCCCGGCGCCGCGGCCACCGAGGACCAGCGCCGGCCCTGGGCCAAGGCCGACCGGGGCATGCTGCGCGGTGTGGTCCACGACGAGAACGCCTGGGCGCTCGGCGGGGTCGCCGGCCACGCGGGCCTCTTCTCGACCGCGCCCGACCTGGCCGTCTTCTGCCGCGCCCTGCTCGCCGACGGCTCCTACGGCCCCGCGCGCATCCTCGGCCCCGACTTCGTGGAGCTGCTGTTCACCCCGCCCGGGCTGGGTTTCGTCCTGGACCAGCCGTGGTTCATGGGCGAACTGGCGGGCCACGGGGCGGCGGGCCACACCGGTTTCACCGGCACGTCGCTGGTCCTGGACCCGGCGACGGACACGTTCCTGGTGCTGCTGGCGAACACCGTCCACCCGCGACGCCGGCCGGCGGACAGCGGCCCGAGGGCGGCCCTGGCGACCCGACTGGCCCGCGCGGTGATCTGAACCCGGCGCCGGGGCCCGCCACCGCCCTCCCGCCACCTCGCACCCCGCCCCTCCCGCCCCACCGTCACCCCCCGCCCTCGTACAATCGGCAGGTGAACCACCCCGTATCCCCGTCCCCGGCCGAGACTCTGCGCGGCGCCCTCGCCGGGCTGCTGGCCGGGTTGCCGCCCTCGCGGGTCGCCGGAGCCGTGGAGCGGCTGATCGCCAATTACCGCGGCGACACCCCCACCCACGCGCCGATCCTCCGCGACCGTGCCGACGTCGCCGCGTACGCCGCCTACCGGATGCCGGCCACCTTCGAGGCGGTCCGCTCGGCGCTCGCGGCCTTCGCCGACGCCGTGCCCGGCTGGGCGCCCGCCGGGCACGTGGACGTCGGCGGCGGCACCGGCGCCGCGACGTGGGCGGTCACCGCCACCTGGGACGGCACCCGCCCGGTGACCGTGCTGGACTGGGCGGAGCCCGCGCTCGCCCTCGGCCGGGAGCTGGCCGCCGCGAACCCGGCCCTGGAGGGCGCCCGCTGGCAGCGCGCCCGGATCGGCGCCGGCCTCACCCTGGACGACACCGACCTGGTCACGGTGTCGTACGTCCTCAACGAACTCGCCGCGGCCGACCGGGCCGCCCTCGTCGACGCCGCCGCGCGCGCCGCGCAGGCCGTCGTGATCGTCGAGGCCGGCACCCCCGCCGGCTACGAGCGGGTCATCGAGGCGCGCGACCGGCTCATCGGGGCCGGTTTCCGTGTCGCCGCGCCCTGCCCGCACAGCGCCGCCTGCCCGATCGCCCCCGGCACCGACTGGTGCCACTTCACCGCCCGGGTCGGCCGTTCCTCCCTGCACCGCCAGGTCAAGGGCGGCTCGCTGGCGTACGAGGATGAGAAGTTCGCCTACGTCGCCGCCACCCGGCTGCCCGCCGCACCGGCCCCCGCCCGCGTGGTCCGGCGCCCGCAGATCCGCAAGGGGCAGGTGCTGCTCGACCTGTGCGAGGCCGACGAGCGGCTGACCCGGACGACGGTGACCAAGCGCCACGGCGAGCTGTACCGGGCGGCCCGGGACACCGACTGGGGCGATGCGTGGCCGCCGGGCGGCTCCGTGTCGTAGTCCGCCGCCGCCCCTTGTTACTTTCGGTCCCATGGTCGACAAGTCCGCCCCTGACGCCGCCCGCCGCAGCGAGAAGTCCCGCCGGGCGATCCACGCCGCCGCCCTCGCCCTGGTCGGGGAGGTCGGCTACCCGAGGACCACCGTCGAGGCGATCGCCGCCCGCGCCGGCGTCGGCAAGCAGACGATCTACCGGTGGTGGCCGTCCAAGGCGGACGTCCTGCTGGAGGCGTTCCTGGACCTCACCGGGCAGGCGGCCCGGGAGGCGGGGCAGCAGACCTACGCGATCCCCGACACCGGTGACCTGGCCGCCGACCTCAGGGCGGTGCTCCGGGCCACGGTGGACGAGCTGCTCGACCCCCGCTTCGAGGCGCCGTCGCGGGCGCTGGCCGCGGAGGGCCTGGTCAACGAGGAGCTGGGCCGCGAGTTCGTGGCGAAGCTCCTCGAACCCCAGCTCCAGCTGTACGCCGACCGGCTGCGCTCGGCACGGGACGCCGGGGCGGTACGGGCCGACGTCGACCCGCGGATCGCCCTCGAGCTGTTCGTCTCGCCGCTGGCGCAGCGCTGGCTCCAGCGGACCGGGCCGCTCTCGTACGCGTACACGGACACCCTGGTCGAGTACGCGCTGCACGGCATCGCACCCCGCTGAGCCGCGGCACCCGTCCCGCCGGGTCCGGTGTCCCGGGCGGGCTGTGAGGGTTGTCTCGCCCGGTTGGGCCGGAACTGTCCCCGGGGGTCCCGGGGCGGAGGGAAGATAGGGCGATGAGGCATGCTGTCCGCACACGACGAGGCGAGGGGACAGATGAGCGCGACGTTCGGCGGCCGGACCGGTCTCCAGGGCAAACTCTCCCGGTGGCTGCCGGGGCGCCGCCCGAAGGGAGCCGCGGCCGGCGACGACGGCCGTGAGGCCCTGCTGCTCGCCGCCGCCGGGGCGGGCCTGCCGCTGGCCCCCGCCGCGCACCCCGCCCCCGGCTACCGCTGTTCCTGCGACCGCGTCGGCTGTCCCACCCCGGCCCGGCACCCCGTGTCGTTCGCCTGGCAGACCCAGTCCACCACCGAGCGCGGCCAGATCGAGCGCTGGGCCCGGCACCAGCCGCAGGCCAACTTCATCACCGCCACCGGCATGGTGCACGACGTCCTGGACGTGCCCCTGGAGGCCGGCCGCGAGGCCATGGAGCGGCTGCTCGGCGCGGGTGTGGAGGTCGGCCCGGTCGCCGAGAGCGACGACGGCCGCATGCTGTTCTTCACCCTCACCCGCGGCACCCCCGAGGTCGAGGACGAGTGGTGGCCCTGCGAGCTGGACTGCCACCCCGAGACGATGGACGAGCACCCGGGCCTGCGCTGGCACTGCCGCGGTTCCTACGTCCTCGTGCCGCCCGCCCGGCTCCCCGGTGACGACCGCCGGGTGCGCTGGGTGCGGGGCCCGGAGCAGCCGCTGCCCGACCCGCTGACCCTGCTGGAGGCGCTCACCGACGCGTGCGCCCGGTACGCGGCCGAGGAGCCCGTCCACCCGGCCGCGGCCTGGCCCCCGCGCCACTGACCCCACCGGCCCTGTCCCGCGCCGGCGTGCACGAGCCCCGCGCGTTCAGGACCCCTGTCCGCCCGTCAGGCCCTGGATGCGGCCGAGGATCCGTACCGGGCCGCCGGCGGGCGGGTCCAGCGCGGCCTCTCCGGCCATCGACTCCAGCGTCAGGGACTGCTTCACGTCGCCCTTGACGAGGGCCCGCACGTCCTTGCTCGGGATCGGCACGCTCGCGCCCGGGTAGGCGGTCCGCTTCTCGAAGTGGTGCGTGGTGAAGAACACCAGCGCCCCGCCGTCCGACGTGCGCAGCGCGAGCGGCGCGTAGTCGCCGTGGGTGAGCGGCTCGTCGATGAACTGGCGGACCAGGCCGGGCTTCTCGGCCGCCTTCCTGCGGTCCGCGCGCAGCACGCTGGTGTCGCGGCCGTCCGCGAAGGTCCCGCCGCCGTTCTTGAGGTACGACGTGTACGAGGCGCTCAATGCGTCCGGCCGCACGGCCAGTCCCGCGGCGCCCGCCGGTACGGCCTCGGCCCAGCCGTCCTTGTCCGTACGGAACTCCGGTACGGCGCCGGGCGCCATGAGCGTCAGGTACGCCACCTGCCACCGCTCGCCCTGGCCGTGACGGGTGAACACCAGCACCCAGCGGACGGCACCGCCCTTGTTGCTCCGGGCGTCGGCGACGAACCAGCGCGGCCAGCCGGCCTTCTTCGGGATGGTGTACGTGACGTCCGTCAGTGCCAGCGGGGTGTGCCGGGCGTTCCCGGAGGGGCTGTTGGTGTGCCCGGCCTTCAGCCGGGCGGAGTCGATGTCGGCGACGGCGCCGGTGACGTAGGGCGCCTCCAGGGAGCTGTCGTAGGCCTTGTCGGCCTCGTTGTACGCGTCGGTGAACGCGGTCAGCGCCCTGGCGGCCTCGGCACGTGTGGCGGCCGGGAGCACCACGCGTTCCCCGTGCACCACCACACAGCCGCTCGCCGTCACCGACATAGCGGTCAGCGAGGCCGCTATGAGTGCGTTCCGGTCACGCCTGCGAAGCCGTCGACGGCTGCGTTCCCTGGTCATCCGGCTGCTTCACCTTCCCCTTTCCGGAGGCGAACCCTACCGGGGAGAGGAACAACGCGAGCACCGGGACCAGATACAGCGCCCACACCGAGACCTGGACGACCGTCGGGTCCGGCTGGAAGTTGAACACGCCCTTCAGCAGGGTGCCGTACCAGCTGTCCGGCGGGACGGTGTCGCTGATGTCGAAGGCCAGGTGGGTCAGGCCCGGGACCCAGTCGGCCTCCTGGAGGTCATGGAAGCCGTACGCCAGCACGCCCGCCGCGACGACGACGAGCATGCCGCCGGTCCAGGTGAAGAACTTCGCCAGGTTGATCTTCAGGGCGCCGCGGTAGAACAGCCAGCCCAGGAGGACGGCCGTGGCGAGGCCGAGGGCGACGCCGATCAGCGGGCGCGGGGTGCCGTCGGAGGCCGCGTGCACCGAAGCCCACACGAACAGCGCGGTCTCCAGGCCCTCCCGGCCGACCGCGAGGAACGCGGTGGCGACGAGCGCGCCCGTGCCGAGGGCGAGGGCCGCGTCCAGCCTGCCGTGCAGCTCCGACCGCAGGTGCCGGGCGGTGCGCCGCATCCAGAACACCATCCAGGTCACCAGGCCCACGGCGACGATCGACAGGGAGCCGCCGAGCGCCTCCTGCGCCTGGAACGTCAGCTCCTGGGAGCCGAACTCCAGGGCGAAGCCGAAGCCCATGGCGATGGCGATCGCGATGCCGATGCCGATCCAGATGGGCTTCAGGGCGTCCCTGCGGCCGGTCTTGACCAGGTAGGCGATCAGGATGCAGACGACGAGCGACGCCTCCAGTCCCTCGCGCAGGCCGATCAGGTAGTTGGAGAACACGGGCTACGCCTCCTTCGAGAACAGCGTGCGGCCCCACCAGTCGCCGGAGTCCCGGACGCCGGGGGGTACCGCGAAGACCGCCGAACCCACGTGCTGGATGTACTCGTTGAGCGCGTCGTGCACCGACAGCCTGCGCTGGAGCGGGATGAAGCCCTTGCGCACGTCCCGCTGGTAGGCCAGGAAGAACAGGCCCGCGTCGAGGCGGCCGAGGCCGTCGGTGCCGTCGGTGAACGAGTAGCCCCGGCGCAGGATGGTGACCCCGTTGTTGGAGTCGGGGTGGGCGAGACGCACGTGCGCGTCCGGTTTCATCGCCTTCAGGAACGGCTCGTCGTGCTCGTGGGCCTTGCCGACGGGGGCGCCCTCGCGCTTGTCCCGGCCGAACACGTCCTCCTGCTCCTGGAGGGAGCTGCGGTCCCAGGTCTCGATGTTCATGCGGATGCGCCGGGCGACCAGGTAGGAGCCGCCGGTCATCCAGTCCGTCCGGGTGTCACCGTCGCCGTCGCCGACCCACACGAACTTCTTCAGCCGGTCGGTCTCGGTGCCCGCGATGTTGCGGGTGCCGTCCTTGAAGCCCATCAGGTTGCGGGGGGTCTGCGCGCCCGGGGTGGTCGAGGACGTCTTGCCGAAGCCCAGCTGCGACCAGCGGATGGCGACCTTGCCGAAGCCGATGCGGGCGAGGTTGCGGATCGCGTGCACGGCGACCTGCGGGTCGTCCGCGCAGGCCTGGACGCACAGGTCGCCGCCGGTGCGGGACCTGTCCAGGTTGTCGCCGGGGAACGCGGGCAGGTCGACCAGGGCCTCGGGCCGCCTGTCCTTCAGCCCGAACCGGTCGAAGAGGGAGGGCCCGAACCCGATGGTCAGCGTCAGCCGGGACGGCTTGAGCCCGAGTGCCTCGCCGGTGTCGTCCGGCGGGGCCTCGGCGAGGCCGCCGTAGGCGCCCTCGCCGACCGCCTTGCCCGCGGTCATCCGCCGGGCCGCCGCCGTCCAGTCCTTCAGCATCTGCACGAACGCGTCGCGGTCGTCGGTCTTCACGTCGAACGCGGCGAAGTGCAGCCGGTCCTGGACCGGTGTGGCGATGCCGGCCTGGTGGGCGCCGTGGAACTCCACCGCGCCGCCGGTCTCGGCGGCCACCGGGTCCACGTCATCGCCCGCCCTGGTCATCGCCACCGTGCCGCCGGCCGCGGCGGCCCCGAGCGCGAGCCCGGCCCCGCCCCAGCCGATCAGCGCGCGACGCGACGGAGTGCTGCCCTGGGTCTCGGTCATCGCCCTGCCCCTCTGCTTACTTCACGACCGCGGCGGCGAGCTTGGACAGCGGCTCGGCGAGCGCGTTGACCGCGTCCGACAGCTCCTTGCGGCGGTCCTTGCCGACCTTGTCGTAGGAGATGAAGTCGTACCCCGTCTTGTCGGCCGGGTTCGTGCGGTAGGTGTCCAGCAGCGCGTCCAGGGTCGTGAACTGCTTGTCCAGTTCCCGGGTCAGCGCCGGGTCGTTGTGCGCGGCGACCGGCTTCAGCAGCTCGTACGCCTTCTGGGCGCCCTCGACGTTGCCCTTGAAGTCGACGAGGTCGGTGTGCGCGTAGCGGTCCTCCTCGCCGGTGACCTTGCCGGTGGCGACCTCGTCGAGGAGTTCCTTGGCGCCGTTGGCCATCGACGTCGGGGTGATCTCGGCCTTGCCGACCCGCTTCTGCCAGTCCTCCAGGTCCGTCACCAGCCGGTCGGCGAGGGCCTTCTCCTCGGCGCCGATCTTCTTGCCGTGCCAGAGGGCCTTCTCCAGCCGGTGCCAGCCGGTCCACTTCTGGCCGTCCTCCAGGCCGTCCTCGCGGACGTCGACCTTCGGGTCGATGTCACCGAAGGACTCGGCGACCGGCTCGGTGCGCTCCCAGCCCAGGCGGGAGACGGCGTAGGCCTTCTTCGCGGCGTCCAGGTCGCCGGCCTTGACCGCCTTCACGAACGTCTCGGTCCGCGGCAGCGTCTCGTCGGCCTGGTCCTGGGCGTACCGGCGGTACTCGGCGACCGCGGTGTCCAGCTTCGGGTCGCGCCGTGCGCTGCCGCCGCCACCGGTGACGGTGAGCTTCTGCCGGACGCCGTGGCCCTTCATGCCGGGCCGGCAGGCGACCTCGTACGATCCGGCCTTCACCTCGGCGGTGAGCGTGTACCGGGTGCCCGGTCCGATGTTCTCCTTCTCGGAGACGATGCGGTCGTCGGGGAAGAGGATCTCGACCTCGGTGGCCTGGGAGCCCTTGTTCTCGATCTTCAGCGTCACCTGGCCGGCCGGCACGGACTTGGTGGAGGTCCGGCAGGTGGAGTCGGCGGCCGTGACCCGGACGGCCGCGCCGTCCTTGGCGTCACTCTTCGCGGTGCAGGCCGAGAGGGCGGTCAGAGCGGCCGCGGTGGCGGCGGCGGTGACGGTCAGTCGGACGGCTCGCATGCAGGGCTCCCGGATCTCATTGGTGAGGCTGCCCTAACTTACATGAGGCTTACCTCACCCAGAACCGTGCGGGTCGTGATTCAGCTCTCATCGGAAGATCACGGTAGGTACGGAGTCGGTGATTGAATCTCCCGGTGACTGCATACGACGTACTCCGGGTCTTCTGCGGGCCGTACGGCGGGTACGGCAAGGAGCTGGGTGTCGTCCGCGACGGCTCGCGGATGCCGGAGCGCGACGAGCGGCAGGCCCTCGCCGCCAAACTCGGCTTCGGCACGACCGTGTTCGTGGACGATCCCGAGCGCGGGGTGATCGACCTCTACACCCCCGCCCGGCGCCCGCCGTTCGCCGTGCACGCCTGTGTCGGCACGGCCTGGCTGCTCGACGTGCCGGAGCTGGTCACGCCCGCCGGTGCCGTCGGGGCCCGGCTGGACGGCGAGTTCAGCTGGATCGAGGCCCGCGCCGAGTGGGCGGCGCCGCGCACCCTGCGCCGGTACGCCGGCGCCGCCGAGGTGGACGCGCTCGGCGCGCCCGCGCCGGCCGGGGCGGCGCTCTACGCCTGGGCCTGGGAGGACGAGGCGGCCGGCCGGGTGCGTGCCCGCGCCTTCCCGGACGGGGAGGCGGACGCCGGGGAGGACGAGGCGACGGGCGCCGCCGCGCTGCTGCTCACCGACCGGCTGGGCCGCGCCCTGAACATCGCCCAGGGCGCGGGCTCCCAGATCCTCACCGCCCCGCAGCCGCACGGCTGGACGGAGATCGGCGGGCGGGTGTTCCTCGAACGCTGACACGTGCGCGCGTCCGGGTGGCCCCGTACACCCCCGTTCGGGTGGATCCGCGTGTGCGCACGATGACGAACGGGGACGTGCCCGCCGTGGCGACTGCCTGCGCCGAGCGGGACCGGGTCCCTCCCGCACGCGGCGGGGGGCCCGGCCGTCCCCTCCCGGTCGAAGAAGGAGCCCGCCCTCCGGAGAGGGCGGGCCCACGGGCGTGCGGCGTCACGGCAGGGTCAGGATGTCCGCGCCGGTCTCCGTCACCACCAGCGTGTGCTCGAACTGCGCGGTCCGCCTGCGGTCCTTGGTCACGACCGTCCAGCCGTCGTCCCACATGTCGTACTCGTGCGTCCCGAGCGTCAGCATCGGCTCGATCGTGAAGGTCATCCCGGGCCGCATGACCGTCGTCGCGTGCGGGCTGTCGTAGTGCGGGACGATCAGGCCGGAGTGGAAGGAGGAGTTGATGCCGTGCCCGGTGAAGTCCCGGACGACGCCGTAGCCGAAGCGCTTGGCGTACGACTCGATGACCCGGCCGATGATGTTGATCTGCCGGCCGGGCCTGACGGCCTTGATGGCACGGTCCAGGGCCTCCCGCGTCCGCTCCACCAGCAGCCGTGACTCCTCGTCCACCTCGCCGACCAGGTAGGTGGCGTTGTTGTCGCCGTGCACCCCGCCGATGTACGCCGTCACGTCCAGGTTGACGATGTCGCCGTCCCTGAGGACCGTCGAGTCGGGGATGCCGTGACAGATGACCTCGTTGACCGAGGTGCACAGCGACTTGGGGAAGCCGCGGTAGCCGAGCGTGGACGGGTAGGCGCCGTGGTCGCACATGTACGCGTGGGCGACCTGGTCGAGCCGGTCCGTGGTGACCCCGGGAGCGATGATCTTCGCGGCCTCCGCCATCGCCCGCGCGGCGATCCGGCCGGCGGTCCGCATGGCCTCGACGGTCTCCGGCGTCTGCACCTCCGGCCCGGTGTACGGCGCCGGCGCGGGCTTGCCGACGTACTCGGGGCGGCGGATGTTTCCGGGGACCGGGCGGATGGGGGACAGCTCCCCCGGTACGAGCAGCGACTGGCCAGACATACCGGCGAGTCTAGCGAGCGGACATGGGGGAACATGACGGTGGCGAGAGGAGCTGTCGATGGCCCTGTTCAAGAAGCACACCGCCGGCAAGCCGGGCGAGTGGTACTACTGCCTGGAACACCAGAAGGTCGAGGAGGGCCCGGACTGCCCGGGCAAGGACCGCTTCGGCCCCTACGCCTCCGCCCAGGAGGCCGGGCACGCGATGGAGGCCGCCCGCGAGCGCAACCTCCAGTGGGAGAACGACCCGCGCTGGCACGATGCGCCGACGGGCCAGGACACCCAGGACGACTGACCCGGCCCGCGCCGCCCCGGCCGGCCCGGCGGGGCTCACCAGGGGGCCGGCGGGGGTGCCGTCAGCGCCTCCGCCAGCCTCGACAGGCGGTCCCGCAGATGACGCCGGCCCCGCGGGCGCTCCCCGGCCGGGTTCTCCCCGGCCGCCGCACCGACCAGGTGCTGCACGCTGTCCAGGTCCAGCTCCGCCCCCTCGGGCACGGCCAGCGTGTCGTGCGCCATCGCGGCCAGCTCGCCCCCGCCCGCGCCCAGCGCCAGCACCGTCACCCCGGCCCGCCGGGCGTCGTGCACCCGCTCCAGCAGCGACGCGGGCTCCTCGGGCGCCACGACCAGCAGGGTGTCACCGCGCCGCGCCGCCGCGATCCGGCCCGGCCCGACGGCCAGGTGCGCGGGATCGCAGGGGCGCACGTGGTGCCGTACGAGCGTCGGGGCCAGCTCCGGTGTGCCCGACCACGCGGCCTCGTCCACCAGATGCGCGGCCAGATGCCACGGCTCGTACGCCGGCGTGCCCACCAACAGCAGCCCGCCCCCGTGCGCCACCACCGACCCGCGCAGCAGCCCCGCGAATCTGCGGGTGGCGCCCAGCCACTCGGTTCCGGCGAGCACTTCCCGCAGCAACGCGACCCGTACGGCGTCCATGCGACCGCATCCTGCCGGAACCGGCCGTTCGTGACATGGAGTTCACCCGGAATTCGCCCGACCGGGGAAGGGGACGGGGCCCGTTCCGTCAGAAGTGAGGAGCCGTCCATGACCGACGCGACCGTCCCCTTCCGCGCGGGCCACGACGGGTACGCCGCCTTCCGCATCCCGGCCGTCGTCGCCACCGGAGCCGGCACCCTGCTCGCGTTCTGCGAGGGCCGGGCCGACTCCCCGGCCGACCACGGGCGAATCGACATCGTGCTGAGGCGGTCCACGGACGGCGGCCGGACCTGGGGGCCGCTCCTGGTCGCGGCGAGCAACGGCAAGAACCTCGCCGGCAACCCCGTGCCCGTCGTGCTCGACACCGGCCGCATCCTGCTCGTGCACATCCGCGCCGCGGCCTCGGCCACCGAGGCCGCCATCCTGCGCGGGCAGGTCAAGGACGCCGACGGACGCCGCGTATGGGTGCGGCACAGCGACGACGACGGCCTCACCTGGTCCGCGCCGACGGAGATCACCGCGCGGGTGAAGAAGCCCGGCTGGCGCTGGTACGCCACCACCCCCGGGCACGCCCTCCAGCTGAGCGGCGGACGCGTCCTCGTCCCCGCCAACCACACCCTGCCGCCCACCGGCACCGGCACCGACACCGGCGCCGAGGCCCGCTACAACAGCGGGCACTGCCTGCTCAGCGACGACCGCGGCGCGAACTGGTACCTCGGCTACGTGGACGAGAACACCGACGGCTACGTCAACGTCAACGAGACCACCGCCGCCGAACTCCCCGACGGCCGTGTCTACCTCAACACCCGCAACGACTCGCCCTCGCCCGGCAACCGCGCCGACGCCCACTCCAGGGACGGCGGCCGCACCCTCGTGAAGCCCTTCCGCCCGCAGGCCGGGCTGAGCGCACCGGTCTGCGAGGCCTCCCTCCTCCAGCTCCGCGACCCCGACCTGCTCCTGTACTCGGGTCCGGCCGACCCGGCCGCCCGCGCCCTGATGACGATCCGCGCCTCCGCCGACGGCGGCACCACCTGGCGCACGGCGTTCACCGTCGACGGGCTGCCCGCCGCCTACTCCGACCTGGTCCGCGTCGACCGGCACACGGTCGGGCTGCTGTACGAGACCGGCGACTTCGGCGCCTACGAGACGATCACCTTCCGCCGGGTGCCCGTACAGCGGCTGACCTGAGCCGCTGCGGGCCCGGAGGCGGACGTAGAGTCGGGCCATGACCTCTACCGACAGCGCACAGAAGGCCCCCGCCAAGGACCCCTGGGACCTGCCCGACGTCTCCGGGTACGTCGTCGGCGTGCTCGGCGGCACCGGACCGCAGGGCAAGGGCCTCGCCCACCGGCTCGCCCGGGCCGGCCAGAAGGTGATCATCGGGTCCCGGTCCGCCGAGCGCGCCGAGGCCGCCGCCGCGGAACTCGGCGACGGCGTCGAGGGCGCGGACAACGCCGAGACCGCGCGCCGCAGCGACATCGTGATCGTGGCCGTACCGTGGGACGGCCACGGCGACACGCTCAAGGGCCTGCGCGAGGAACTGGCCGGCAAGCTCGTCGTGGACTGCGTCAACCCGCTCGGCTTCGACAAGAAGGGCGCCTACGCCCTCCGGCCCGAGGAGGGCAGCGCCGCCGAGCAGGCCGCCGCCCTGCTGCCGGACTCCCGGGTCGCCGCCGCCTTCCACCACCTGTCGGCCGTCCTGCTCCTCGACCCCGGGGTCGAGCGGATCGACACCGACGTGATGGTGCTCGGCGAGGAGCGCGCCGACGTGGAGATCGTGCAGGCGCTGGCCGGGCGCATCCCCGGCATGCGCGGCGTCTTCGCCGGCCGGCTGCGCAACGCCCACCAGGTCGAGTCGCTGGTCGCGAACCTGATCTCCGTCAACCGCCGGTACAAGGCGCACGCCGGGCTCCGCGTCACCGACGTGTGAGACCGGACGGGCATGGGGGACACTGGTCGTCGAAGCAGTGTCCCCCGACAGGAGCCGACCCCCATGCCCCGCATCGCCCTCTACCCTCTCGTCCTCTGCGTCCTCGCCGTGGCCGCCGCGGTCGTCTCGTTCGTCCAGGGCAGCTGGCTGGGCGTCGTCTGGGTGCTGCTGGCGGGTGTCACGTCCAACATGACCTGGTACTACGTGAAGCGCGGCCGGCCCGCCGGGGGCGACGGCCCGTCCGTCACGAGCTGAGCGTGCAGATCTCCGGGCTGTCCTCCCAGAAGCGGTAGACCACCTCGCCGCAGTACCGGGAGAAGCCGTCCACGCCCAGACCGCGCAGGATCGCGTCGACCCCGTCGAAGAACACGCCGTTGACCGACGGCAGCCACAGCACCGCGAACACGAACAGCAGCCCGAACGGCGCGAACGGCTCCACCTGCCGCTTGACGCCGTAGGACAGCCACGGCTCGATCACGCCGTAGCCGTCCAGGCCGGGCACCGGCAGGAAGTTCAGGATCGCCGCCGTCACCTGGAGCAGCGCCAGGAACGCCAGCGCGTCGCGGAACGTCCCGGGCACGCCGTCCAGGGCGTGCAGCCAGAACGGGGCCGTGCACACGGCCGCGAACAGCACGTTCGTCAGCGGGCCGGCCGCCGAGATCAGGCTGTGCCGCCAGCGGCCCCGGATCCGGTCCCGCTCGATGAAGACCGCGCCGCCCGGCAGACCGATCCCGCCCATGATCACGAACACCACGGGCAGCACGATGCTCAGCAGCGCGTGCGTGTACTTCAGCGGGTTGAGCGTCAGATAGCCCTTCGCGCCGACCGAGATGTCCCCGCTGTGCAGGGCGGTGCGGGCGTGCGCGTACTCGTGCAGGCACAGGGAGACGATCCAGGCCGCGGTCACGAACAGGAACACCGCTATGCCCGGCTGCGCGGCGAACCCGGTCCAGGTGGCCCAGCCGGTCACCGCCGTCACGGCCAGGATCCCGACGAACACGGGACTGACCCTGCGGTCGCCGTGGCGGGTGGTGGCGGTGGTCATGGGGGCGCTCCTGGAGTGCGGGGACGGTCGGTCAGGCGACCGTACCGGCCGCGGGCCCGTGGGGAAAACGTCTGGCGGTGGCCGTCCGGTTCCTGGAAGGTGGGGCGATGGCGCGCATGCGGGTGTTCTACGGGAACTGGCAGATGGAGTGCTGCGGCACGCCGTTCGCGGTCGGCGACGAGGTGGCCTGGATGCTGGTCCCCTACGCCGAGGAGGAGCGGCGGGAGAACGCCGGGTACGGCGCCGAGGCCGAGGTCGAGAACCACGCCGCCCCCGAGCAGGAGACGCTCGGCCGCGTCCACGCCGTCGAGCTGGTGCACCAGGAGTACCTGGTCCACACCGATCCGCGCCCGCGCGAGCTGCTCGACCGTGCGCGGCACCCGGACACGGAAGCCGGGGGAGTGGTCCTGCTGCCGTCCCCCTACCGCATGGAGCAGGTGCCCGGCGCGTGGACCAGGGAACCCGTCGACGCCTGCCCGAGGTGGTTCGGGAGCGAGGAACCCGGCCGGGGGCCCGGCCCCCGGCGGGTGCGGCGCACCGAGGGCGCCCTCGTCACGCTGGACGTCACGGGGGTCAGGTACGCCGTCGCCGAGGTGCCCGGCGCCACGCCGGACGAACCCGGTGACCGCCGCTGATCGCCGCAGGGACAATGGACCCGTGCGCTATTCGCTGCTCGGCACCACCCAGGCCCTCCGCCCCGACGGTACGGCCGTCCCGGTCGGCGGGGCGCGGCTGCGTGCCCTGCTGAGCGTGCTCGCGCTCCGGGCCGGCCGGCCCGTGCCCGTGGCAGTGCTGGTGGACGAGGTCTGGGGGGACGATCCGCCCGCCGACGCCGCCGGGGCGCTCCAGGCGCTCGTCGGCCGGCTGCGGCGGGCCCTCGGCGCCGGCGCCGTGGCCTCCGCGGACGGCGGCTACCGGCTCACCGCCGCGCCCGACGACATCGACCTCGCCCGCTTCGACCGGCTGACCGGCGACGGGCTGCGGGCGCTCGCCGACGGCGACCCGGCCAAGGCCGCCGCCGTCCTCGACGACGCCCTCGCCCTGTGGCGCGGCCCCGCCCTCGCCGACCTGCCCGACCGCACCGCGCAGGCGGCCCGCTGGGACGCCCGCCGCCTCGACGCCCTGCGCGCCCGGCACACCGCCGCCCTCGCCCTCGGCCAAGCCGAGCAGTCGCTGCCCGAGCTGACCGCCCTGTGCGACGGTCACCCGCTGGACGAGCCGCTCCAGGCGCTGCGGCTGCGCGCCCTGCGCGACACCGGCCGCCCGGCCCGGGCACTCGCCGCCTACGAGGACGTACGACGGCTCCTCGCGGACCGGCTCGGCTCCGACCCCGGCCCCGAACTACGCGCTCTGCACGCCGAGTTGCTGGCGGAGGAGCCGGTGGACGCGCGGCCCGCGGCGGGCCCGGGCAACCTGCCCGCCCGGCTCACCTCCTTCGTCGGCCGGGAAACCGACCTCGCGGCCCTCGGCGCCGACCTCGGCAGACACCGCCTGGTCACCCTGCTCGGGCCCGGCGGCGCCGGCAAGACCCGGCTGTCCCAGGAGGCCGCGGCGGCGGTACGGCACACCGTCCGGGACGGGGTCTGGCTCGCCGAACTGGCCCCCGTGGACGACCCGGACGCCGTGCCGCAGGCCGTGCTCACCGCGATCGGCGCCCGCGAGACCGTGCTGCACGGCGCCGGCGTGGAGACCATGCGCGCGGTCGCCGACCGGCACGGCGACCCCCTCGAACGGCTCGTGGAGCACTGCGCCCGGCGCCGGATGCTGATCGTCCTGGACAACTGCGAGCATGTCGTCGACGCCGCCGCCCGGCTGGCCGAACGGCTGCTGGCGCGCTGCCCGGAGCTGACCGTCCTCGCCACCAGCCGCGAACCCCTGGGCGTGCCCGGGGAGCTGGTCCGGCCGGTGGAGCCGCTGCCCGAGCCGGTCGCGCTGCGGCTGCTCGCCGAGCGCGGCGCGGCGGCCCGCCCCGGATTCCGGGTCGGGGACGACCCCGAGGCGTGCGCGGAGATCTGCCGCCGGCTGGACGGGCTCCCCCTCGCCATCGAGCTGGCCGCGGCCCGGCTGCGCATGCTGACCCCCCGTCAGATAGCCGACCGGCTGGACGACCGCTTCCGGCTGCTCACCTCCGGCAGCCGCACCGTGCTGCCCCGCCAGCAGACCCTGCGCGCCGTCGTGGACTGGTCCTGGGAGCTGCTGGACGCGGACGAACGGGACGTGCTGGCCCGGCTGTCGGTCTTCGCGGGCGGCTGCGACCTGGCCGCCGCCGAGGCCGTGTGCGGGCCCGTAGCCCTGGACGCCCTCGGTTCCCTGGTCGACAAGTCCCTCGTGGTGGCCGCCCCGTCATCCGGCGGCGGCATGCGCTACCGGCTGCTGGAGACCGTCGCCGAGTACGCCGCGGAACGGCTCGCCGAGACGGGCCGCCGTGCCGGCGCCGGCCGCGCCCACCTGACGTACTACCGCGAACTCGCCCGCACCACCGACCCGTTGCTGCGCGGACCCGAACAGCGGGCCGCCATCGACCGGTTGGAGCTGGAGTACGAGAACCTGCGCACCGCCTTCCGGTTCGCGGTCGCCCTCGGCGACGAACAGGAAGGGCTGTGCCTGGTGCTGTCCCTGGTGTGGTTCTGGCAGATGCGCGACCAGCGCATCGAGACCCGCACCTGGTGCCAGGAGGTCATGGCGCTCGGCCCCGACCCGTTCGCCGAGCCGGTGCGCCGCGCCCGGCCGGTGTGGCGGCGCTGCACCGAGACCCCGCCCCCCTACGCCGGCGAGGACCTCGCCGAGGCCCGGCGCGGTGTCCATCTGGCCCACCTGGCCTGCATGGACACCGAGATCGACACCTGGCAGACGCCCGCGGCGCAGGCGAAGCTGCGCGCGGTCACCCGGGCCTATGAGCCCGGCCTGCCGCAGACCTGCCGGGCCCCCGGCATGCTGTGGTTCTTCGCCGAGCTGCTGACCGGCCACGCGGAGCGCCTGCTCACGATCGTCGACGCCTGCGTGCGGACCTGCCGGGACACCCCGGGTTACGAGTGGGAGCTGGCCGGCGCGCTGCAGATGCGCGCGGGTCTCCTCGCCAACCGGACCGCCTGGGCCGGCGACGCCACCCGCGACGCCGACGAGTCCCTGGAGATCTACCGCCGCCTCGGTGACGCCTGGGGCACCACGGAGGCCCTGTCCGCCCGCGGCGAGGCCCACGAACGCAAGGGCGCCTGCCAGGAGGCCGCCGCCGACTACCGGGCGGCCATCAGGCAGGCCGAACGCCTCGGCGCCCCAGCCCAGATGGCCGTGCTCCGCGCCCGGCTCGGGGGCGTGCTCCTGGAGTCGGGCGACGCCGAGCGCGGCGAGCGGCTGCTCCGCGAGGTCATCGACAGCGATGCCGGCACCCTGCACGAGGCGATGCCCGCCGCCCGGCTGCTCCTCGCCGCCTGGCTCGGTCTGACCGACCGCACCGCCGAGGCGCGCGAACAGCTGCGGCTGCTGCGCGAGGAGCTGCCGGTCGCGCACTTCGTCGTGTTCGACGCCATGATCGTCGGCCAGCAGGCCTGGCTGGACGCCCTGGAAGGGCGCACCGAGGAGGCCCTCCCCCGGGTCCGCAGGGCGTTGCGGCTCGCCGCCGACCCGCTCTCCCAGGCCATCGCCCCGCACCTGCATTCCCTGTGCCTGACCTTCGCCGCGATGGCCCTCACGGGCGCCGGCGACGGCGCCGGCGGCAGCCGCACCGCGGATGCCGCCCGCTGTCTGGGCGCCGCCCGGGCACTGCTGCCGCCCGGCCATGTCGCCTCCCGCGCGGAGCAGCGGGCCTACGACATGACCGAGGCCCGCGTCCGCGAGGCGCTCGGCCCCGGGTACGCGGCCGCGTACGCCGAGGGCGGTGGCCTCTCCCTCGTGGAGGCCACCGCCCTGGTGTGAGCGCCGGTGAACGTCAGCTCTTCGTACGGAACTTGTGGATGGCGACCGGTGCCATGACCGCGGTGAGACCCACCGACCAGATCAGCGTCACCCACAGATGGTGGGCGACCGGGCCGCCCTCCATCAGGCCGCGGGCGGTGTCGGCCAGCGCGGAGAGCGGGTTGTAGTCGGTGAACGACTGGAGCCAGCCCGGCATGGAGGCGGTCGGCGCGAAGATCGACGAGCCGAACTGCAAGGGCATCAGCACGAGGAAGCCCATGGCCTGCACGGACTGCGCGCTCTTCATCATCACGCCGAGCGTGAGGAACACCCACATCAGGGCCGACCCGAACAGCGCGGACAGCCCCACGGCGGCGAGCAGGCCGCTCCAGTGGTTGATGTCGTAGCCGACCAGGACGGCGACCACCATCAGGACCGCCGTCGCGAACAGCATCCGCATCAGCTCCACCGCGATCTTCGCGAAGAGCACGGAGCCGCGCCCGATGGGCAGCGAGCGGAAGCGGTCCATGACACCGGAGTTGAAGTCCTGGTTGAAGCCGGTGCCCACGCCCTGGGCCATGTTCATGCCCATCATGGCCATGAGGCCGGGCACCACGTACTGGACGTACCGGTCCTGGCCGCCGCCCAGCGACTGCCCGATGGAACCGCCGAAGACGTACACGAACAGCAGCGTGAAGACGACCGGGAACAGGATGGCGTCGAACATCGACTCCGGGTCCTGCCGGATCCACAGCAGGTTGCGGCGGATCAGCGCGCCGGTGTGGCGCAGATGGGCGCGGAGCGAGATGGGCGTGTCGGCCGGGTGCGCGGCCGGCGCGAGAGTGGCGGCGCTCATACGGCGACCTCCTGACGGTCGTCGGCGGGTACGGCGTCCTTCGGGGCACTGGCACGGTGGCCGGTGAGGGACAGGAACACCTCGTCCAGGCTCGGCAGTTCGGTGGTGATGGCGGAGATCGTGATGCCGCGCGCGGTGACGGCGCCGACCACCGCGGTCAGCTGCTCGTCGCTCAGGATCGGCACCAGCAGGGTGCCGGTCTCGCTGTCCACGGTGGTGGTCGCGAGCCCGGTGATGCCCAGCTCGTCCAGCATGACGGCGAGGGGCCGCAGCTGGAGCGGGTCCAGCGGGCGGACCCGCAGGGTGCGTCCGCCGACCCGGGCCTTCAGCTCCTCGATCCCGCCCTTGGCGATGACCCGGCCGCGGTCCACGACGGTCAGCTCGGAGGCGAGCTGCTCGGCCTCCTCCATGTACTGGGTGGTGAGCAGCACGGTGACGCCCTCGCCGACCATCGCCTTGACCTCGTCCCACACCTCGTTGCGGGTGCGGGGGTCCAGGCCGGTCGTCGGCTCGTCCAGGTACAGCACGGCCGGGCGGCCGATCATCGAGGCGGCGAGGTCCAGCCGGCGCCGCATGCCGCCGGAGTAGGTGCTCGCCGGGCGCCGGGCCGCCTCGGTCAGCGAGAACCGCTCCAGCAGTTCGTCGGCGCGGGTGCGGGCGTCCTTGCGGGACAGGTCCAGCAGCCGGCCGATCAGGTAGAGGTTCTCCCAGCCGGGGAGCTTCTCGTCCACCGAGGCGTACTGGCCGGTGAGGCCGATGACCCGGCGCAGCTGCCGGGGCTGGCGGACGACGTCGTAACCGGCCACGGTGGCCCGTCCGGCGTCGGGGGTGATCAGGGTGGACAGGATGCGTACGAGGGTGGTCTTGCCGGCGCCGTTCGGCCCGAGCACACCCATCACGGTGCCCTCGCGCACGTCCAGGTCGACACCGTCCAGCGCTTTGGTCTCGCCGTAGTGCTTGACCAGTCCCCGTACGGTCACGGCGTGGGTCACGCCTGCGGGGTCGTCGTCGATGCGTGTCATGGGGATGACAGTGCCAGGGCCCACCGACAAACGGCCGACAGAGCGCCTACAGCTCCCGCCCGCCGTCTGTCGGCGGCCCGTAGGCGCTCCGCCGGCCGCTACGGCACCTGCTGGATGCGGCCGCTGACGATCTCCCCGCCCGCCACGGTGTAGGTGCCCCGGAACTCGCGCACGCTGCCGTCGTGCTGGCTCGCTCGGAGGTCGACGCTCACCTCGCCGTAGCCGTCGTCGGAGGCGGTGACGTCGACGTGCGCCGTGGAGGCGAAACCCGTCACCCAGTCCGAGTAGGTGCCCGGGGCGAGGTGGGAACCGCCCATGTCCCAGGCCGCCGAGTAGTTCCCGGCGTTGATGTAGTCGTAGTACGTCAGCACGACCGTGCGCGCGTCCTGGACACCGGCCGTGGACTCGGGCGTCCCGGTGTCCGAGGCGGCGCTGTCGTAGGACGGGGAGCTGTCGGCGGGGTAGGTCTCCGCCGCGCCGTTCCCGTCGTCGTAGGGGGACCAGGTGACGTCCGAGCCGTCGTACGTGGACCCGGGGGACAGGGGAGCGGTGGGGAAGCCGCCCGCCGAGGGGGTGCCGGGGCGGTCGGCGACGGTCACCGCGAGCGTCACGCCGCCGGCCGCCAGGACGGCCACCAGGGCCCAGGGCAGCCAGCCCGGCAGCCGCGTGGCGCCCACCCGCAGATACGTGCCCCGGCCGGCGGCCTCGGCCGGTTCCCCGGCGGCGTACGGCGCCCCGCAGCGGGGACAGTCCGGCCGCGCGGTGTCCTCGGCGCGCGCGCCGCAGTGAACGCAGAAGTGCATGGCCCCGTCCTCCTTTACAGGCCCCGGACGGCCTCTTCGATCGTCACCGCGAGGGAGGCCAGCGCGGTGACGCCGGGCACGGCCTCCACCAGCGCCCTCGCGACCCGGCGGAGCTTTCCCGTACGGGGTTCCGGCGCGGCCAGCTCCTCGCGCGCGTCCTGGGCGAACTCCGCCAGGTCCTCCCGTTCCGGGTGGTCCGAGCCGCGCAGTTCCTCGATGAACCGGGCCAGCAGCTCGCTGATCTCCTGCGGGGTCGCCACCGGGCCGTCGGCGGCCTCGGCCGCTGCCCGTTCCGTGACCCGGAAGTCGACGCGCGCGTTGCTGCCGCTCGCGACCACCGCGTTCCTGACCTGTGCGTTCCCCGTCGCGATGACGCCGTCGTTGCTGCGTCCGTCCATGCCGGTCCCCGTTCGTCCGTTCGGTGTGCCGTCGCCGTCAGTCCGTGTTGGGCCGCGGGATCTTGCTGAGGATGGTCGAGATGCGGGACCTGTCGCCCGAGGCGACCGAGCTGGACTCGACCTTCGCCCCCGCGGTGGCGATGATGCCGTTGTTGATGATGGTCTCCTGACGCTTGATCAGGTCACCGGCGTCGATGTCGTGTGCCAGGGCGAACTCCACCAGGGCGTCCAGGATGCGCCGTTCGACGGTCTTGAGGACCATGCCGGAGTCGACCTTCTGGAAGTACCGCCGGTGGTCCGTGGCGGAGGCGAGCTGCCGCACGCTGTCGCGCGCCCCGTAGTCGAACATCCTCAGCCGGGTGATCTGCCGGTGCTGCTTCTTCAGCCGGCTGCGCAGCCGGAAGTCCGGGAAGAAGCCCATGACCGCGCGCGGCGGCGAGGCGAGCAGCACGAACGGTGTGCTGGCCAGGGTCTGGAACACCATGGTCAGGAACTGGCGTGGCGAGGGGTACGGCATGAGGCTGTCGATGGTCCGGTAGCGGTCCAGCAGCGGGCACAGCACGGTGGGCAGGGCCTCCACGAACAGGTTGGAGTCCGAGCGCACGAGCCGCAGGAACATCGAGGTGATCAGCTCCCCGCCCCAGCCCGAGGAGTGCGTGACGAGGTAGACGCGCGCGGTCTCCTCCGGGGCCCGCTTCAGGGCGTCCAGCCGGTCGGGGCCGATCTGGGCGGCGGGGCGGCCGAGCGGGTCCGGCAGGAAGCGGGTGTCACCCAGCAGCGCCGACCC
The DNA here is from genome assembly GCF_040637655.1 of Streptomyces sp. NPDC028722. Taxonomy (NCBI): domain Bacteria; kingdom Bacillati; phylum Actinomycetota; class Actinomycetes; order Kitasatosporales; family Streptomycetaceae; genus Streptomyces; species Streptomyces sp. NPDC028722. The sequence goes on along the minus strand of NZ_JBEZWU010000001.1, from coordinate 385,210 downwards.
CTCCACGAAGACCCGCTCCTCCAGTTCCAGGCAGGGCAGCGACAGCTCGCCGACCCGCCGGGCGATGTGGGCGTACAGGTCCGCGACGTCGAACTCCCGCGGCCGCACGCCTTCGCGTCCCGAGGTGGTCACGTCGAAGATCAGCGACCAGGAGTCGAGTTCCTGGCCGTAGCCGGTGAACGGGGAGTAGTCGCTGTAGACGGTGAGGTTGCCGTGTGCGTACTCGTCGATCTGGCGCAGCCGCCGGGCCGCGGACTCGTTGGGCGGCGGGGGCGCCTGCGCCGGGTCGAACCGGTCCGGCCGCAGCCGCTGGAGGCGCTCGCCGTACTGGGTGGAGAGCGCGAAGACCAGCGTCGTCAGCCAGGCGAACAGGAGCATCAGCAGGACGGCCGTGCCGCTGTGCAGCACCAGCAGCCCGATGGCCAGGATCAGGAACTCGGCCGCCAGCAGCAGGTCCCTGGCGTGCCGCCGCGCGTTGGCCTCGTAGGCGTACCGCAGGACCACGGGTACGTCGCACCCGGGAGCCGGTGCCACGCCCAGATGGGGTTCGGCGGCGATGTCCCGGATCAGTGAGTCGGCGTACTGCCGGTCCAGGAAGACGGCCGCGCACATGTACCGGGTCAGGTCCCGGCCGCCGGTCCAGCGGGGAACGGCGAGGCCGCGTGCCGGGCGCGCCGGTCCGGCGACGGCCAGCGTGGCCCCGCAGCCGCCGCAGAAGGCCGCCTCCGGCACGGTGGCGGCGGAGCAGTCGGGACAGGTGGCCTGCGTCTGGATCATCGTCGCTCCCCCGGATGTGAGACGGCCCACATCGTCAAGTGCACCACTCACGGGGGACCGGGAGGCCCCAGGAGCGTTTTCGAGGCCACTCCGTTACGTGGAGTTCGACAATTCCCCTTACGCACGGGGAAGTTGAGGTCAGAGGTGCACGGTGCCGGCCGGAAAAGGGGCAGCCCGCCGACGGGGGACGATCGGCGGGCTGCCCGGGGTGGTGCCGCAGTGGCTAGTGGACGGAGTGCTCCTCCAGCGGGAACGTTCCGCCGACGACGTCCTCCGCGAACGCCTTGACCGCCGTGCCCATGACCTCACGCAGGTCGGCGTACTTCTTCACGAACTTCGGCATCCGGCCGGACGTCAGACCGAGCATGTCGGTCCACACCAGCACCTGCGCGTCCGTCTCCGGGCCGGCCCCGATGCCCACGGTCGGGATGTGCAGCACCCGGGTCACCTCGGCCGCCAGCTCCGCCGGGACCAGCTCCAGGACGACCGCGAAGGCGCCCGCGTCCTGCACGGCCTTCGCGTCCCGCAGCAGCTGCTGCGCCGCCTCCTCGCCCCGGCCCTGCACGCGGTAGCCCATCGCGTTGACGGACTGCGGGGTCAGGCCGATGTGGGCCATGACCGGGATGCCGGACTCCACCAGGAGGCGGATCTGCTCGTGCGAGCGCTCGCCGCCCTCCAGCTTGACCGCGCCGACCCCGGCCTCCTTCACCAGCCGGGTCGCCGAGCGCAGCGCCTGCACCGGACCCTCCTGGTAGGAGCCGAAGGGCAGGTCGCCGACGATCAGGGAGCGGGTCGTGCCGCGGACGACGGCCGCCGAGAGCATGGTCATCTCGTCGAGGGTGACGGGCACGGTGGTCTCGTAGCCGAGGTGACAGTTGCCCGCCGAGTCACCGACGAGGATCACCGGGATCCCGGCCTCGTCGAAGACGGACGCGGTCATCGCGTCGTAGGCGGTGAGCATGGGCCACTTCTCGCCCCGGTCCTTGGCGAGGGCGATGTCGCGGACGGTGATGCGACGCGTGCCCTTCCCCCCGTACAGCGCCTTGCTGCCGTCGGAGGGCTTGTTCTGGGCAGCCGAGAGCTGCGTCATGGCAACGGCTCCTTCAGTCATCTCGAGGCGCCCTGACGGCGTCCCCGGACCGCCTCCATGGTGGCACCTCGTGCCAGACACGGCCAGAGGGGGTCCCTGTGATTAAGGCCTTGGCAAAGAAAATAAGATACGAGACGGTTCCGTATCGAAATGGTCATAGGGTCGGACCCATGACAAGTCCCGTCCCTGCCCCCCGGATACCGGAGGCGGTGCACCGGCGCCGCTGGGCGATCCTGGGCGTGTTGATGCTGAGCCTGCTCATCGTGGTGCTCGACAACTCGATCCTGAACGTCGCCATCAAGACCATCTCCACCCCGGCGCCCACCGGCCTCGGCGCCACCCAGAGCCAGATCGAATGGGCGATCAACGCCTACACCCTGGTCTTCGCCGGCCTGCTGTTCACCTCCGGCCTCGTCGGCGACCGGATCGGCCGCAAGAAGGTGCTCCTCGGCGGCATCGCCGTGTTCGGCATCGGCTCGGCGCTCGCCGCCGAGTCCGGCTCCCCGACCCAGCTGATCGCCTACCGCGCGCTGATGGCCGTCGGCGCCGCCTTCGTCATGCCCGCCACCCTCGCCGTACTGATGAACGTCTTCGAGCGCGACGAGCAGCCCAAGGCCATCGGCATCTGGGCCGGCGGCGTCGGCCTCGCCATCGCCATCGGCCCGATCACCGGCGGAGCCCTCCTCGACCACTTCTGGTGGGGCTCGGTCTTCTTCGTCAACGTGCCGATCGTCATCCTCGCGCTCGTGCTGATGGTGTGGCTGGTGCCCGACTCCCGCGACCCCAGCCCCGGCCGCCTCGACCCCATCGGTGTGGTCCTGTCCGTCGTCGGCCTCGTCCTGCTGGTCTACGGCATCATCAAGGGCGGCGAGCTGGCCGACTTCACCGACCCGAAGGTCCTGGCGACCATCATCGCCGGCCTCGTCGTCCTCGCCGGGTTCGTCGTCTTCGAGAAGCGCAGCGACCATCCGTCGCTGGACGTCAGCTACTTCAGGAACAAGGCCTTCTCGGCCGCCATGAGCGCCATCGCGCTGGTCTTCTTCGCGCTGATGGGCGTCACGTTCTTCGGCGTCTTCTACACCCAGAGCGTGCGCGGCTACTCCCCGCTGGAGTCGGGCGTGCTGATGCTGCCCCTGGCCGTCGCCCAGCTGATCTTCGCGCCGCGCGCCCGCCTGGTGGTCGACCGGTTCGGCAACAAGGCCACCACCACCGCCGGTCTGCTGCTGATCGCGGCGACGCTGGCCGCGTTCGCCGGCTTCGAGGCCGACACCCCGATCTGGCTGCTGGAGGTCGTGTTCTTCCTGATGGGCACCGGCATGGCGCACATCATGACCCCCACCTCGGTCGTCATCATGCAGGCCCTGCCGCGCGAGAAGGCCGGCTCCGCCTCCGCGCTCAGCAACACCTTCCGCCAGGTCGGCGGCGCCCTCGGCATCGCCGTCCTCGGCTCGGTGCTCGCCACCTCGTACCGCGACGGGATCGAGGGCAGGCTCGGCGCGCTGCCGCCGGCCCTGCGTGACACCGCGGGCGAGTCCATCGAGGCCACCCTCGGCATCGCCGAGAAGCTGGGCCCGCGGGGCCAGGCCCTGGTCACCCCCGCCCACGACGCCTTCCTGCACGCCATGCACGTCACCGCCCTGTGCGGTACGGGTGTCGCGCTGGTCGGAGCCGTGGTCGTGGCCCTGTTCCTGCCGGGCAGGCCGCCGGCCGGGCAGCCCAAGGACAAGGAGACGGAGCTGGTCGGCGCGAAGGACTGACGGTCCGGCGCGACTTTCACGGGGGAAGGAGCCCGCTGCGGGACAATTCCCGCAGCCAGTGAGAGGACGGTACGACGTGAGCCTTGCCGACAGCCGGCCCCGGCCGGAGGGACCCGCACGGGGCCGGCCGCGCAGCGAAGCGGTGGAACACGCCATCCTGGAAGGCGTGATGAAGCTCCTGGAGGAGGGCGTCCCCCTCGCCGAGCTGTCCATCGAGCGCGTCGCGCGCACGGCCGGGGTCGGCAAGGCCACCATCTACCGCCGCTGGAGCGGCAAGGAGGAACTGTTCGTCGACGTCGTACGCGCCGCCGAACCCCCCGACCCCGAACTCCCCGGCACCTCCCTGCGCGACGACCTCGTCGTGCTGCTGGAGTCGCTGCGCCGGCGCGGTCTGGCCAGCCGCTCCTCGGCGATCCTGCACAACGTGTACGCGCAGATGAAGAGCAGCCCCCGGATCTGGGCCGCCTACCACGCCAGCGTCATAGAGCCCCGCCGCGTCCTCGGCCTGGACGTGCTGCGCCGGGGGCGGGAGAACGGCGAACTGCGCGCGGACGTCGACCTGGAACTGGCCAACGACATGTTCGTCGGCCCCATGCTCGTCCGCGCCGTCATGCGCCCGGACGGGGACCTGCCCGAGGGGCTGGCGGAGCAGATCGTCGACACGGTCCTGGCCGGCCTACGGCCCGTCAGCTCCACAACCTCGTCACGCTGATGTGCGCGTTTCGTCACAGACCCCGCCTGGACGGGCACTAACCGGAACTCCTCGTCCCGCCCCGGTCGTCCTCCTCTTCCGTAAGGCCGTCACGCGACGGCGGGAACGGAGCCGATCATCCCCTAGGGTCGGAAGCGGACGGGGGACGAACGGTGTGCACGGCAGGCAGTGAGGCAGACGGTATGGCGCAGCAGGCGTACATGACGGAGACGGACAACGGCGGCTCGGGGCCCGAGCGACCGGGATCCCGGCTTCGGCGCCTCGCGCACCGGCTGACCGCCGGCTGGAGAGGTGATCCACGCGTCTGGCGCCGTGGCCTCGTGCTGGCCGCGCTGGCCCTGCTTCTCGGCCTGGTGATGCTGGTGCACTCCCGCATCCCGAACCGGGTGGGCAACCTCGGCAGTCTCACCGAGACTTTCCTGCCCTGGCTGGGCCTGGCCGTCCCGGTGCTGCTGGTCCTCGGCGTGCTGCGCCGGTCGGCGACCGCGCTGGTCGCCGTGCTCCTCCCGGCGGTCGTGTGGCTGAACCTGTTCGGCGGGCTGCTCACCGACCGGTCGGGCGGCGGCGGCGACCTGATGGTGGCCACCCACAACGTCAACGCCGACAACCCCGATCCGGCCGCGACCGCCCGCGACGTGGCCGCCTCGGGCGCGGACGTCCTGGCCCTGGAGGAGCTGCCCGGCTCCGCCGTCCCCGTCTACGAGAAGGCGCTGGCGGCGACGTACAAGTACCACGCGGTGGCCGGTACGGTCGGCCTGTGGAGCCGGTACCCGATGGCCGGCGTCGAGCCCGTCGACATCAAGCTCGGCTGGACGCGGGCGATGCGCGCCACGGTCACCACTCCGAAGGGCCCGGTCGCGGTCTACGTCGCCCACCTGCCCTCGGTGCGGGTGAAGTTGAAGGCCGGGTTCACCGCCCGGCAGCGCGACAAGAGCGCCGACGCGCTCGGCGAGGCCATCGCCGACGAGCCGCTCAAGCGCGTCGTGCTGCTCGGCGACCTGAACGGCACGATGAACGACCGTTCGCTCAACGCCGTCACCTCGCAGCTGCGCTCCACGCAGGGCGCGGCCGGCAGCGGCTTCGGGTTCAGCTGGCCGGCGTCGTTCCCGATGGCGCGGATCGACCAGATCATGGTCAAGGGCGTGCGCCCGCAGAGTTCCTGGACGCTGCCCCGCACGAACAGTGACCATCTGCCGGTGGCGGCCCGCGTGAGGATGTGAGCCGTCCCACAGCTCGGCCGGTGACGGCACTCACATCGGCAACCAGGGCGTCATCTGCTGGAATACTGGGCCGGAGAGGCTTTGTTCCGTACGGGAACATACCCGCGGATCTGTACGGCACCACCTCTCTGAAAGGCCCTTCATGCCCCTGGCCCTGCTCGCCCTCGCCGTGGGCGCCTTCGGCATCGGTACGACCGAGTTCGTGATGATGGGCCTGCTGCCCGATGTCGCGGACGACCTGCACATCTCGATCCCCAGCGCCGGGCACCTGGTCTCGGCGTACGCGCTGGGTGTCGTCATCGGCGCCCCGCTGCTGGCCGCCGTGACGGCCCGGATGTCCCGGCGCACGGTCCTGATCGCCCTGATGGCCCTGTTCGTCGTGGGCAACGCGCTCTCCGCGTTCGCCCCCGGCAACGGCTCCCTGCTCGCCGCCCGCTTCCTCAGCGGACTGCCGCACGGCGCCTTCTTCGGCGTCGGCGCGGTCGTCGCCACGGCCATGGTCCCGCCGGAGCGCAAGGCCCGCTCGGTGTCCCTGATGTTCCTCGGCCTGACCGTCGCCAACGTCGCGGGTGTGCCCGCCGCCACCCTCATGGGCCAGCACCTCGGCTGGCGGGCCACGTTCCTCGGCGTCAGCGCGATCGGCCTGGTCGCGATAGCCGCGCTCGCCCTGCTGATCCCGCACGACCGCACCCAGGCCTCCGGGACCGGCCTGCGCGGCGAGCTGGCGGCGCTGAAGTCCCTGCCGGTCTGGCTGGCCCTCGGCACCACGGTGGCCGGGTTCGGCGCGCTCTTCGCCGCCTACAGCTACGTCACCCCGATGCTCACGGACACCGCCGGCTTCGCCGAGACGAACGTCACCCTGCTCCTCGCGCTCTTCGGCGTCGGCGCCACCGCCGGCAACCTCCTCGGCGGCCGGCTCGCCGACCACTCCCTGCGGGGCACCCTCTTCGCCGGCCTGGCCTCCCTGGCCGTGGTGCTCGGGCTGTTCCCGCTGCTGATGCGCGCGGAGTGGAGCGCCGCCCTCGCCGTGACCCTGCTCGGCGCGGCGGCGTTCGTCACCGGCTCCCCGCTCCAGCTGATGGTCATGGAGAAGGCCTCGGCGGCCCCCTCCCTCGCCTCCTCGGCCAACCAGGCCGCCTTCAACCTGGCCAACGCCGGCGGCGCCTGGATCGGCGGCCTGGCCCTCGCGGCCGGCTTCGGCGTGACCTCCCCGGCGCCGGCGGGCGCCGCCCTGGCCGTCCTGGGCCTGGGTGTCGCGGGCGCGGCCCACATGGTGGACCGGCGCCGGGCGACTCCGTCGGCGGGCCGCGTGGTCACCTCCCATGTGCCCGAGGAATCCGGGGCGTTGCACCACTGACCCATCTCTGGCGCTACCCTGGACGGGCCCCGGACACCGTCCCGGGGGCACGCGCGGGCTCACCTCCACGGGAGGCACGGTGCAACGGACGACTGTCCCGGCCGAGAACCGGCCGGGGGCGCGGTGGGGCTGGTTCCTGGCCTGGCTGGCGGTGGGCGCCTGCCTCGCCCTGGGCGTGGCCGCCCTGCTGTCGGTCGGCGTGGTCCTGATCGCCCTGGCCGTGGCGGCCGCCGTGTTCCTGCTCCGCAGGGGGCACCGGAGCGCCGCCGCCGGAGGCCTCGCGGGGCTGGCCCTGCCCCTGTTCCTCCTGGCCTATCTGAACCGGGGCGGCCCCGGCACCGTGTGCCGCACGACGGCCGTCGCGCAGACCTGCACCGACGAGTACGCCCCGGTGCCCTTCCTGGCCGGCGGCGCGCTGCTGCTCGCCGCCGGCGTCCTGGTCTTCCTGCTCCTCGACCGCCGGCCCGGGCCCGCGGTCTGAACCGCGAGCCCGCTCAGGGGGTCACCAGGTGACGGGCAGCCGCACCGGGAAGCGGCGGATGGTGCCGGTGTCCCACTCGATCTCCTCGGGCGGGGCGGCGAGACGCAGGTGGGGGAAGCGGGTCAGCAGGCCGGTGACCGCGCTCTCCAGCTCCGCCCGCGCGAGCGGCGCGGCGAGGCAGTGGTGCCCGCCCCACCCGAACGTCATGTGCGGGTGCACCGGCCGGTCGAGGTCCAGCCTGTGCGGATCGGGGAAGACGGCCGGATCGCGGTTGGCCGCCAGGTAGGACACGTGCACGTAGTCGCCGGCCTCGATGGTGGTTCCCTCGACCTCGGCGTCCTCCAGCGCGATCCGCGGGATGCCCACGCCCTTGCGGAACGGGATGAACCGCAGCAGCTCCTCCAGCGCGCCGGGAAACCGGTCGGAGTCGCACACCAGCGCGGCACGCTCCTCGGACCGGGTCAGCAGCAGGTAGACGATGTTGCTGATCTGGCAGGTCGCGGTGTCGTTGCCGCTGAGGATGAGCGTCACGGCCATGACCGCCAACTCGTCGTCCGTCAGTGGCTCCTCGCCCGGCGGCACCTCGGCGGTGGCCATCGCGCTGAGCAGGTCCTCGCCCGGCGTGCTCCGCCGGGCCGGGATCAGCCCGGCGAAGTACTCCCGCAGGGCCGCCTTGGCGTCGGCCGCGTCCTTCCGGGCGGCCGGAGAGGTCGCCAGCAGCCGCATCGTGTACGTGCGCAGCCGCTCGCGGTCGGCCTCCGGTACGGCCAGCAGCTCGCAGATCGTCAGGTGGGGCAGGGGGACCGACAGGGACGTCACCAGGTCCGCGGGCGGCCCCGCCTCGGCCACCGCCGACAGCAGCTTGGCGACGACCCCGTCCACAGCCGGCCGCATGGCCGCCACTCGCTCCCGGGTGAACGCCTGAGCCGCCGCCTGCCGCAACCGGGTGACGTACGGCGGGTCCGTCACGTTGATCGATTCCGGTGACACGATCGGCTCCGGCGTCATCCGCGGATAGTCCCGCCCGATGATCGCCGCCCGGCTGAACCTCGGATCGCACGTCACCTGGCGCACTCCGGCGAAGCTGGTCACCAGCCACGCCTCGGCCTCACCGTAGGGCAACCGGATCCGGCTGACCGGGCCGCGCTCCGCCAGCGAGGCCAGCGAGGGGTCGAACTCCAGCGCGTCGGCGAAGTCGAAGGGGCAGTCGAGCACTGCCGGGTCATGGAACGACATACAGCCTCCTTGGTGCGCCGCGGGGCGCATCACTTGCGAGGGTGCGAGGGGGACGGCCGTGGACCCCGGACGCGATACGAGAAAACGCCGACACGGCCGGCTGCCTCTCGGAGCCGGTCTGTCGCGGCGGCGGCGCCACAGGGTGCCACCCCGTCCCTGGAAAAGGTCATCACCTGCCAATATGCGACAGTTCGGCGCGCCTCGCAGAACAGGAGCTTCAGGCAAGCTGTTCCGGTTCGGGCACCTCGCACCAGGCCGTCTTGCACTCCGGCCCCCGGTCCACGCCCCACCGGTCGGCGAGCGCGCGGATGGACGAGGTCGGTGGCGTACCTCTTCCGGCACTGACGTGAGCCAGGTGATCGCTGACTGCCTCCAAGACACCGATCGCGGTATCCGGGCCGGCGGGTCCGGCGACTGATCGGGAGCGGAGCACGCAGCGGACCCCGCCGCGACCGGGACAACCGGCTGCGGCGGGGCCTGACCAGCGGGTGGATCAGGACCGGAGTCCCTTCACGTGCACCATGCTCCCGTGCCCGTCCGGCTGACGCGGGCCGCGACCGTCCGTGCTGAACTTCCGGTCTTTGATGACCGGGGTGGCCTGTCGGGGTCCGGGAAGCGGTTGGACAGCATCGTGAGGCCCCTCGCGAAGCGGCCTCCCGACCAGTCTCAGCGCGTTCCCCGCATTGGGCCGAACCATGAGGGATCGTCCATCGCTCCCTCGTCTTCGTGCCACTGTGGAGACGCCGAGACGATGAAGCTCTTCAGGCCACCACCCAACACGAAAAGACGCCCGGGCTTCACTTCCACCCCGTGGTCGAGGCCGACCTTCGCGCATTCCTTGTCGTCTCCCTGGCGGATTACCAAACCGTCGTAACCGGGACGTAGAAGCATGAGATCGACATTCGCGAAGTGGATGTCGATCCGGGTCTCCGGCGGCCTGTCCCGGCTACTGCGGAGGAGCAGCCTGCGATGACCGACAGCATATTGCCAGACTTTGAAGTACCTGTCCGACCGGAACATCTCGGAACCGCCGAACTGCGGCGTCACCTCACCCATTCAGTGCATCCCAGTTCGGTTCGGTAATATTCACTATTTTGCCCTCTTTGCTGTAGAATGTGATATTGCGCCACTCGAAGTTCTCCAGCTGTATCTGAAGGCCGATCTGGCCCATTTCCCACTGGGTGGCCGCCCAGTCGCCCGAGCGCCAGGCCTTGTAAGCGAGCGCGAATTGCTCAGCCGGTGTATCGCCATCGAATCCCTTAAGGCTGACTGCGACCTTCCCGTTGTTGCGCAGGACGTTCGACACCTCGGCCATCCACAGGGCGATCGGCTTCCCGTTGGACCTGCCGACCACTTCTCGGAACGCGTCGCCGTTGAAGGTGTAACCCCCCTGTATTTCCTTGGCCAGCGCTTCCGAGTGCTCGCCGATTCCGAGCACCATGGTTCCGGTCGGGCACCCATTTGTATTGTGCACCAGAACCGGTGTCGTCCCGGCCAACACGTAATAAGTGTGGAGGCTGTCGACAGTGAGGTTGTAGGCCGAGCGAAGCCGGTGGAAGCGGTGGACGCGGAGCACGGTGACGGTCGCACCACTGTTGGTACGCAGCGTCTGCCCGGGCCGGAGGTCGCCCCCGTCGATCCAGCGGTGGGCGCTGGGCGACCAGAAGGGGTGGTGCTGCGTGGCGGTGATCCGCGCATGCCCGACGTCGATCGTGATGTCGGCGAAGTCGGTGTCGTCCGGTGTGTAGTTGGTGTCGGAGACGGTGTGGGTCTCGGTACGCCCACTTTCAGGATCAGTGGCGACAACCGCATCACCGATCCTGATGTCCTTGATCTCTTTGGTCGTGCCGTCGGCCATCAGCACTCGCGTGTTGCCGGGGAAGCTGTTGCCAGCGCACCATTTCCGCGCCTTACCGAGAGCCTCGATCGCCTTAGCACCGATCCCGGCGATGGCCTCGTCGGACAGGTGGAGCGAGCGAAGGGCTTTCCACGCGTCGGTGAAGCCGATGCCGGTCGCGGCAGCTGCGTCGAGGGCCTTGACGGCACGCGCAATCGGTTCCAGCAGGCCCTCGACCGGCACGTAGGTGGCGAAGCTCCAGGCGCAGGCGGTCTTGCTGCCGTGCCAGCAGTCCATCAAGTCTTCGGCGAAGAAGGAGAACAGGACTGATCCGGCCACATCACCGAATAGGCTCTGCCATCCGGCGCGGACGATGTCCTTCCCGGAGAACTTGTGCGTCCAGCCGTCGATCTTAATGTTCTTCAGCGTCGCCCGCTGGAGGAACTGCCATGCCGCCTTCGGGCACCCGTCGGTCGTGGCCTGGGCCTGGCCATCCGTGCACAGGTAGAAGTCGGCTTCGTAGGTGACTACCAGGTCGTACATCGCGTTGCAGCCTTGGAAGGCCGCCTCTGGCATCGGCGGGCACGTACCGATCTGCTTCGAGCTGACGATCTTGACAGTGGACTCGTCCGGAACGGCGAAGACACCGGGAATGCCTGTACCGGCCCCATCGGAGCGTCCCTTGTCGGCCTCCGCCCTTTCCGCCTTGTCGGCCGCCTCCTGGGCCTCCTTGGCGTACTTGTCGGCGTCCTTGGCGGCCTGTTCGGCTTCGGTGGCCGCGGCGTCGGCGCGGTCGGCTGCCGTGCGGGCGTCCTTGGCGTCCTGTTCGGCCTGGGAGGCGGCGGAGCGGGCGGCTTCGGCGTCGAGTTCGGCGGCGTCGGCCGAGTCGCGGGCGTCCTTGGCGTAGCCCTCGGCGTTGCCGGCCGCCTTGTCGGCTGCTGCCGCGTCGTCGGTGGCCTGCTGGTCGTAGTCGATGGAGCGGGCCAGTGAGGCCTGCGCGGCTGCCGCTGCCTTGGCGGCGTCGGCGGCGTAGCCGAGGGCGTCCTTGGAGTAGGTGCGGGCGTCGGCCGCGTACTTGGCCGCGTTCGCCGCGTGGGTGTACGCCTCCTTGGCGTCGCCCTTGGCCTGGTCGGCGAGGTTCTTCGCGGCGTCGGCCTCGGCGGCGGCGTTCTTGGCGTGCACGTCGGCGACGGCCTGCTGCTGGTCGGCGATCGACTTCGACGCCTGTCCGGTCAGCACGACCAGGCCGGCGGCGGAGTCGGTGTCGACGTAGGGCGAACCCAGCTGGACGGCGTCGTTGGCGGGGGCGGCGACCTTCTTGGCCGCTTCCCCGGCGTCCACGGCCGCTTGCGCGGTGACGTGGGCGAACCCGGCGGCCTTGGCCGCGGCGGCAACCGCCTTGCCGGCCTCCGTGTTGGCGGCGTCGGCCTGTGTCTTGGCGTCCTTGGCGTGCTGTTCGGCCTCGTCGGCGAGTTTCACCGCCGTCTTTGCCTCGGTCGCGGCATCCTTCGCCGCGTTGATGGCATCGGCCGCCGCGCTGGTCGCGGTCTTCACCGCCGCGTCGGCCTTCTCCTTGTCGGCCTGGGCGGCGTCCGCGTCGGAGCGGGCCCGCTTGGCGGCAGCCTCGGCGCGGGTGGCCGCGGCGTCGGCGTCGGCCGCCGCCTTGGTCGCGGCGTCGGCCTCGGAACGGGCGCGGCCCGCCGCGGTTTCGGCGTCGTCGGCCGCCTTGTCCGCCTGGTTCGCCGCGGCGCGTGCGCCGTCGGCCGCGTCGCCGGCGTCGAGGGAGTCGGCGTAGGCCTCCTTGGCGTCGGCCTTGGCACGCGAGGCCGCCGCCTTCTGCTCGGCGTCCCAGGCGTCGTCGCGCATGGCCTTGGCGTGGTCCTTGGCCTTGACCGCGTCGTCGCGGCGGTCGTCGGCCGTCTTCTCGGCGGCCTCGGCCTTGTCCTTGGCGTCCTTCGCCCTCGTCGCCTCGGACTCGGCGTTCTTCTTGTGCTCCGCGGCTTCGGCCCGCTTGGCCGCCGCCTTCTCCTTCTCCGCCTTGGCCGTCTTCTCCTCGGCCTCGGCGGCCAGCCGCTTGGCGTGCGCGTCGGCGGCGGCCGCCTTGGCGTCGCCCTCGGCCTTCACCGTCTCGGCGAGCTTGGCCTGTGCGGTCTCCTTGTCCTTCTTGGCGTTGTCCCGGTGGATCTTCGCGGCGTCCGCGGCGGCCTTGGCCTGCAACTCGGCCGTCTCCGCGGCCTTCTTGCGGAACTCCGCCTTGGACTGCGCGGCCTGCGCCAACGCGCGCTGAGCGATGGTGGCGCTGTCCCCGGCGGCGGCGCGGGTGGCGGCCTCAGCCGTCTCACCGGCCTTCTCCAGGGCCACGAGCGCGGCAGCCGCGCCCTTGGTGACCTGGTCCTTCTGCTGACCGACCAGCAGACCACGACCCCGCGGCGCGCCGTTCGCGTCGGCGATGCCGTAGGCGGCCTGAAGGGCGGTGTCCGACGCGGTCGCGGCCTTCTGCCCGGCAGCGAGCTGCGCCTTGAGCGCGACCAGTTGGTTCTTCGCGGCGGTCTGGGCAGCGGCGAGGTTGGCCTTGGCCTTGGCGAACTGCGCCTTGTCCGGGTAGCCGAGCTTGCCGTCACCCGTGTGCCCCTGGGGCACGATCCGGAACGTCTGCGCGGCGGAGCCGTTGCACGTCGACAGCACCGCGTCCTTGCTGTTGTCGAACGACGGCAGGTGCACGCACTTGCCGGTGGCCGCATTGCGCAGTTCGCCCGCCGAGCGGACGTCGAACTTCCACTGCTGGGCCTTGGCGTCGCTGCATTGCCGGATCTGGATCTTCGTGCCCTCGGCGCTGTTGCCGTTCAGCACCTCCAGGCACTTGCCCGAGTTGCTGTTGCGCAGGGAGTAGCCGCCGTCGTAGTAGCCGTACAGCTCCCACTTCTGGGCGGCTCCGCTGTTGCAGGTGTAGATCTGCACCGGAGTGCCATTGGTCGTGCCGGCGCCCTGGATGTCGAGGCACTTGCCGGCAGCACCCGGCACCTGGATGACGAGCGGTGCGTCACCGATGTAACCGAGGCCACCCGGGGACCAGTAGTCCTGCCAACTGGTGAGATGGTCGGCCACCCAGGACTGCCCCAGCATGTCGGAGAGGGCCTTCGCCCCCTTGGCCAGGGCACCGACCGCTGACTTGTTCGCCTCCATGACCTGGTTGCGCTGCGTGGCCTGCGAAGAGATCTCCTGCTGCCACTCACCGGCGGCGGTGGACGTGATGCCGTCCAGCACCCGGTCCGGGTCGAGCGGGTCACGCCACGCACACGAGGCGAAACGCGTCTTGATGTCCTCCACCGCGACGCGGTACTCCGGCGTGCCCGGCTGCGGGGCCGTGCGCGGGAAACCGCCCGACGACAGGAAGATACGCGCGTCGTCCGCACCGGCCGGGGTGATGGGGTCGTGCATCCATCTGAAGGCGTTGTGTTCGTCCAGCGCCCGGTTCCACTCCTCCGACGTGGTCCCCGCCGGGTCCGGGTCCTTTCCGTACAGCGGGCCGCCGATGTCATCGACGGCCTTGACGGTCTTGTCGTCAGCCTTCGGTGTGGAGTCCTTGTAGAAGTCCGATTCGTCCTTCCAGAACCGGTCCGCAACCCAGGATGTCAGACCCGTCTGGTCGTAGAAGGTCTGCTTGCCGTCGTTCGACGTACCGGGTGGCCAGTGGAAGCCGGTGTCGGAAAAACCCACCGGCGTCTCCAGGCCGTCCAGGGGCTTCTGCCACGTGCTCAGCTGGTCATGGAGCGCGTCCATCTCCTGGTGCGCCGCATCCCGGTCCTTCGTGAACGCGCCCGCCAGCGGAGTCTTCTCCCAGAACTCTCGATTGGCCAGGACATGCAACTTGTCGGCAGGCTGGTTCAGACCGTCCTGCGCTGTCGCGGCCATCGACGGCCCGCCCAGCCGCAGAACCTCGCCCATCAGGCACTCGTCCTGGCGCAACTGCTCGGCAGCCGTGTCTTCGAACCACGGGTCCGAATCACTCACGCCTTCGGCATCGAGCCGTACCGAACCTGGCTGGACGGCGAGACCGGCCAGCACCGCCAGCGTGGCCGCCGAGGTGACGGCGGAGGTCAACCACGACGATTTTCGTGTTCCGGGCATGCGGAACCAGGGTCTTGAGCGCAACGGAGCGTCTCTTTCCTTCTTGAGGGAATCGCAGGGCCGGGCTATGGGTGGCGACAGACTCCGAAGCGCAGCCGACCTGTCAGGGCATCAGGAGTTCGGGACGTGCCTCGAGTGAAGGCGTACCGATGGTCGATGTGACGGCATAGCGATACAGCCCCTCCCCCAGAACGACGACGTATCCCGGCCGCCGAGTGATGTGCGCGAGAAGAAGCGGGCTGGTCAGGTACCCGTCAGGCGCGCGACAACTGTATGCAGAACACACGTGTCAGTACAGCGATTTCTGCGCCGGACTGGGCGCCTTGGCCGGGAACCGCCAGTCACTCACCGGTCCACAGCAGAGTCATGGATTCCATGGCTGGTCTTCGATACCCATAGTCAAGCGGGCGGCCGCGTGGCTGGCGTCACGCATGCTGGCTCCGCAGCAGCGTGTACGCGCGCACACGGCCGTCGACAGGCCGGGTGTGATTCCACAACGGGTCGCAGTTGGACGGGCCGCCGAGGAGCCGGAGGACGGAGAGCGGTGGACTGCGGTCGCCCTCAACAGGCTCGGTTGGGTGTGCCGGTGGGTGGTGGATCGATGCGTCCGGACGGCTGGGCTGATGGCATGACCATGCACGTTTCCCCGTAGGCGACAGTGCCCCCGGTCGCTGACGGACATGCGCATACGGAGTGATCAGGCCCCGTCGGCGCGCGATATCACTGTAGAAACACGGAGAAGGAGTCGTACAGGCGTTCACATTCATGTGGAAGCGTATGGCGTGAATCTTCGGCGGGCCAGACTGGTGGTGCGAGCCCGACGGCCTCGCGTCCGGCGGGTCGGCCGTCGCCGTGGCCTGCTGCACGTCAACGCCTCTTCCGCTCAATGGGTGCGTGGACGGCTTTCCCCGGTCCGCGTGACAGCCCGCTGTTCCGGTTCGGGTACCTCGCACCAGACCATCTTGCGGTCCGCTTCCTGAACCACCCCTCAACGCGTGGCGAGTTGGGCGACCAGGGCCAGGCCGCGGCCGGACTCCGCCATGCCGGTGGCGGACAGAATCGCGGGCATTGCGTGTGCACCCGGATCGGTGACCTCGACCCGGGTGTGGCTGTGGGCGGCACCCGTGACCCGCACGGTCACCGGGGTGCCCTCGCCCAGGTGGTCGATCACGTTCGTCAGCAGCTCCGTGGCACAGAGCCGGACCCCGAAGCCGTGTTCACGCAGGTGGCGGCGCAGCTCCGGCGCCGCCTTCGGCGTGGCGAGCAGACGCAGTTCCAGCGGTGTCATCAGCCGGCCGCCGTCTTCCGCAGCGCGGCGGCGAGCGCACGTGCCGTGGCCGTGTTGCAGCCGCCGAGCGCGACCAGCCCGGCGGGCGGCGCGTACGTACCGGCGAAGGCCGGCAGGTCGACGCGGAGGGAGGGCAGCGTGATGCCGTGCAGGGCGAGGGCGGTACGGAGTTCCTCGACGCACAGGGTGACGTCGTAGGCGGTGGGGGAGCGGTCGCGCATGGGGGTGTGTTGACCTTCTGTGCGGTGTGTGACGAACACCTCACAGAGTGTCGCCCGGGTCGCTACCGTGAAAGGGGTTTCGCGTTCGCGACCAGGGCAGCGGAGGAGGGCGAGTGGTGGCTCGCGGCAAGGACATCGACGGCTCGGTCAGCGTCCCGACCTTCTACGGCAAGGAGTTGCGGTGGAAGAGGGAGGCGGCGGGGCTGTCGCTGGAGGCGTTCCTCGAAGGCAGCTTCTACGGCAAGACGTACCTCAGCGACATCGAGCACGGGGAACGGAGGATGCCGGTCGAACTGGCCCGGCACGCGGACCGGGTGCTGGGAACCGACGGGTTCTTCGAGCGGCGCTGCGAGGATGTAAGGAAGGCACGGAGGGGCGGGCATGCCGCGTACTTCGAGAGGGTCCTGGAGGCGGAGAAGCACGCCCGGACCATCGAGGAGTGGTGCCCGATCCTGATCCCGGGGTTGCTTCAAACTGCGGCCTACGCGCGAGCCGTCATCACGGCGGGATTCCCGCTGTCCCTCGAGGAGGAGGTGGAGGAGAAGGTCAGCGGTCGTATGACGCGTGCTGTCCTCTTCGAGCTGGACCACCGAACTCCAGAGTACTGGGCGATCTTGCACGAATCGCTGATCACGGACCCCATCCTGCCGCCGCCTGAGATGGCGGAACAGCTCGGCCAGATCGTGAGGTTGGCAGAGCGTCGCCGGATCACTCCGCAGCTCATCCTGCGGAGTGTCGGTGCGCACCCGCTCATGACCGGCCCGGCGAAGATCATGACCTTCATCGACGCCCCGCCGCTGTTCTACACGGAGGCGCTGCACAGCGGTGACACCATCGAAGATCCGGCACTCGTAGCGCAGTACCGCTGGTCGTACGATCAGCTCAGGGCCGTCGCGCTATCGCCTAAGGCGTCCCTGGCCAAGATCAAATCAGCGGCAGAGGATTACCGAAATGGCAAGCAGCCGGATCGACTTGAGTGACGCGCTCTGGTTCAAGAGCAGGTACAGCAACGCGGGTGGCGGGGACTGCGTCGAAGTCGCCGACAACCTCCCCGGTCTCGTCCCCGTCCGGGACTCCAAGTCCCCCGACGGCCCCGCCCTGCTCCTCCCCGCCACCGCCTGGGCCCCCTTCATCGCCTCCCTCAAGTCGGAGTAGCGGGCAACGCGAAGGGGCGTGGGGTCCACCCGGACCCCACGCCCCTCGCTCAGCTCAGCGGAGCGTCAGTGCTTGACGTACGACTTCACGTAGCCGTTCGCGGGCGAGCCCACGCCCGTCACGTCGTCGTAGCCCTTGACCGCGGACAGCGAGCTGTCCTTGCCGAGGCTGCGGGCCGAGTACAGCAGGCCGCCGGACGCGTCGAAGCCGTTGGCGAAGTCGACGCGGACGACCGCCAGGCCGGAGCCGGTCGGGTTGTCCGTGACGTCGTGGAAGACGCCCTTCTTGCCGTACTTGGCGTAGATCGTCGGGTTGGCGAAGCCGATCGCCTTGCCGCCGCGTGCCTCCTGGGCCAGGGCCTGGACCGCCGCGATGACCGGAGCGGCCAGCGAGGTGCCGCCGATGCGGTACTCGCTGTACTGCTGCGATCCGTCCGGGAAGGTCTGGGTCTGGCCGACCAGGAAGCCGGTGTTCGGGTCGGCGATGGCCGCGATGTCCGGGACGACGCGGTTGCCGGTGGCGTTGTTGGCCTTGGCGAGCGAGTCCGGGACGACGCCCTTCTGGTAGTACGGCTCGGCGACCGTCTTGCTGGTGCCGCCGCCCGCGCCCGAGGTGAAGGCGCCGGGGAAGTTGGCCCAGCTCTTGCCGTCGGCAGAAAGCGTGGCCTTCTCGGTGCCCCAGCCGGTCTCCCACTGGTAGGCGTCGCCCTTGCCGACGGCCAGCGAGGTACCGCCGACCGCGGTCACCCACGCCGAGTTGGCGGGGGTGTCGACCTGCTTCGTACCGCTGTTGGCGACCTGGTCGCCGTCGTCACCGGAGGAGAAGTAGAAGCCGATGCCCTGCACCGCGCCCAGCTGGAAGACCTGGTCGTAGGCGGCGGCCAGGTCCGGCGTCTGGTTGGCCTCTATGTCGCCCCAGGAGTTGGAGACGATGTCGGCCAGGTGGTTGTCGACGACCTTGTTGAGGGAGTCCAGCAGGTCCTCGTCGTAGCAGGACGCGGCGCCCACGTACGTGACGTCCGCGGCCGGCGCGACCGCGTGCACGGCCTCGACGTCGAGGGTCTCCTCGCCGTACCAGCCGGCCGCGCCGCACTCCTCGGTCTTGGTGTAGTTCTTCGGCAGCACCTGGTGCAGCTGCCCGGTCGTCCAGGCCGCGTCACCGTGCTTCTTCGCGTAGCTGCCCGCGTCGAAGGCGATGGTCGGCGAGGCGTACGCGTCCGTGATGGCGACGCGGACGTGCTTGCCGGTGTACGTGCCGGCGCCGTACGCCGCGCGCAGCTGCTCGCCGGTGTAGCCCTTGACCGCGTACGGGATCTTGTGGCCGTAGGCGTCCGGCAGCGTGCTGGCGATGTTCGAGCCGTAGTACGAGGAGAACGGCCCCGAGTTCCGGTACACGGCGTCCGGGGGCGGCAGTTCGTCGTCGTGCGTCGCCTTGTGCGGGGCGTTGTCCAGGCCGGTGACGGTCAGGACGGCGCCCTTCAGGCCGGCCGGCACCGACGCGGTCCGCGCGGGGGCGCGGTACGTCTTCGCACCCTTGGCGAAGTTGTGCAGCTGGGTGCCGAACGCCTTCTCGGCGGCGGCCACGTCACCGGAGACGGCGACGTAGTGCGGGGTGACCCCGGTGACGGTCAGGCCGGCCGACCGCAGCCAGGACGTGACCGCGGCCACCTGGGCCTTGGTGGCCCCGAAGCGGGCCTGTGCCTTCTTGGCGCCGAGGTACTTGCCGTACAGCGGTGAGCCGGGGTCGGACACCGCCTTGGCGTAGGCGGCGAGGCCCGCCGCGTCCCGGCCGGCCAGGTAGACCCGGGCCTTGACCTGGGCGCGGTCGGACGTCGCGCCCTTGTCCGCCTTGGCCGTGGCCCACGCGGGCTTGGAGCCCTTGAGGGTGTCGCGGGCCGGGGAGTCCGCGGCGTGGGCCGCGGGCATGCCGAGCGCCAGCGCGCCGGCGATCATGGGCAGTGTCGCTGCCATGCTCACACCGGCGCGCACGGTGGCACGGTTGGATCTCATAGAACCCCCTGCGATGCGTTTCGCATGCATGTAGTGGTCGGTACGTCGCGGTTCCGCGCGCCGGCCCGCGGCGGTGTCGGCCGGCGAAGGGATCACACGATGGGGGTCACTCTTGCGATGAACCGTTCATGTCAGGGGAACGTAAAAGTCAAGAGAAGCCCAAGGAGCCGTCATCCAGGGCGTTTTGAGTCGTTCGTCCTGACGGTGGTGTTACGAAGGGGCTTGCGCGCCCCGCTCCTTGAGCATGTCGGCCATCAGCTGGATCTCCGACCGCTGGGCCTCCACCATGCCCTTGGCGAGCCGCTTCTCCACGCCGACGGTGCACTTGGCGACACACCCCTCGGCCATGTGGACGCCGCCCTTGTGATGGTCCGTCATCAGCTGGAGGTAGAAGACCTCGGCCTGCTTCCCGCTCAGCGTGCCGAGCTTCTTCAGGTCGGAGTTGGTCGCCATGCCCGGCATCAGCGCGCCGTCCTTGCCGGCGGGCATGTCCCCCATGCCCATCCAGGTCATCGGCGGCTGCGCCGACACCTTCGGCAGCTCCCACAGGTCCAGCCAGCCCAGCAGCATGCCGCGCTGGTTGGCCTGGGTCTGCGCGATGTCGTACGCGAGGCGCCGGACCTCCGCGTTCTTCGTGCGGTCCCGCACGATGTACGACATCTCGACGGCCTGCTGGTGGTGGACGGCCATGTCCCGGGCGAACCCGGCGTCCGCCGACTCCGCGCCCGGCGTCCGCGTGCCCGTCCCGCCCGTGTCCTCGGCCACCGCGTACGTGATCGCACCGGCCGCGACGAGCACCGCCGCCGCGGCCCCCGCGGTCCAGCCGACGTGCCGGCGCCTCACTTCATGGCCCCGCCGGTGCACGAGGCACCCGGCTCGGGCGTCTGGCGGCCCTGCACGTAGGTGGAGAAGAACTTGTCCACCTCGGGGTCGCTCGCGCTCTTCACCGCCACCTGGTGGCCCCAGGCCGACAGGATCAGCGGGGCGGCCTGGTTCTCGTACGGGCTCATCAGCGAGTACGGCGTCTTCTTCACCTTCGCCGCCAGCGCGTCGACGTCCGCCTTCGGCGCCTTGCCCGTGTACGTCACCCAGACCGCGCCGTGCTCCAGCGCGTGCACGGCGTTCTCGTCCTGCACGGGCTTGGTGTACACGTCACCGTTGCAGTTCAGCCAGACCGGGTTGTGGTTGCCGCCGACCGGCGGATGCATCGGGTACGACACCTTGGTCGTCACGTGCGTCCGCGACAGCTTGCCCGACCAGGTCCGCACCCCGTCCTTGCCGGTGGTGAAGTGCCCGGAGTCCCCGGCACCCTTGGCGTCGCCGCTCGCGGCCGTGTCCTTGTCGCCGGACTGCTTGTGCACGAGGACCACACCGCCGACGACGAGACCGGCGACGACCACCACACTCGCGGCGATGGTGAGCACCCGGTTACGGCGGTCGCGGACACGCTCCGCGCGCCGCATCTCCTCTATGCGCGCCTTGCGCGCCGCGGTGCTGCTGTTCTTGCCGGAACCCATGAGGCGTGTCCTTCTGCGGAAGGGGGGACGTGGACGGTGGGGCCCGCTGATCGTAATGCGCGGGGGCCGTACTTCCGTAGGGAGGGCGCGGGAACCGGCTGATTTGGAGCACGGATGCGCGTTACCTACCCTCGCGGTATGCGGCTGCTGCGCTCCACCGACCTGGCTCTGCGTGTCCTGATGCGACTCGCCGTAGCCGCCGGAGCCACGCCCACCACGCGCCAGGTCGCCGCGGACATGGACGTGCCCTACACGCACGCCGCGAAGGTCGTCGCCGAACTCCGGCACCTGGGTCTCGTCGACGCCCGCCGCGGCAGGGGCGGCGGCCTGGCCCTGTCCGAACGGGGGCGGACGGCGTCGGTCGGCGCGGTGGTGCGCGCCTTCGAGGGGGACGGCGACGTGGTCGAGTGCGAGGGCGCGGCCCCCTGCCCGCTGCGCGACGGCTGCCGCCTGCGCGGTGCCCTGCGCCGCGCCCAGGAGGCTTTCTACGCCACGCTGGACTCCGTCACGGTCGCCGAGATCGTCGCCGAGCCGACCGGGCCGCTGCTGCTGGGCCTGACCCGGGGACCGGGACCGGCCTGAACACTCCGCGGCCGGCCCCGGCGCCGCCGGTGCCGCCGCTCAGTCCTGGGCGAGCCACAGGTCGGGACCGAACACCTCGTAGTGCACGTCCGCCGGAGCCACGCCCCGCGCGATCAGCTGGGCGCGGACCGCGCGCAGGAAGGGCAGCGGGCCGCACAGGTACGCGTGCGTGCCGGGCGGCACGGCGATGCCGGCCAGGTCGACCAGACCGGTCCGGGTGCCCGGCTCGGCGTCCCGCTCGTAGAAGAGGTGCACGGCCGACTCCGGCAGCTTGCCGGCGTACGCCGTCTGGTCGGCGCGCAGGGCGTGGTCGGCGGGGGAGCGGTCGCCGTGCACGACGGTGACCGGGCCGCGGTGGCCCGAGGCGGCGAGGTGCGCCAGCATCGCGGCCATCGGGGTCACGCCGATGCCCGCCGACGCGAGCAGCAGGGGCGTGTCCGGTCCGCCGGCCAGGACGAGGTCGCCGTACGGCTCGGACAGCTCCAGCAGGTCACCGGGGCGCACGCGCGCGTGCAGGTGGTTCGAGACCTCGCCGTCGGGGGCGGTACCGCCGTCCACCCGCTTGACGCTGATCTGCCGCACCGTCTCGCCCGGCGCGCCGGACAGGCTGTACTGCCGTATCTGCCGGGCCCCGTCGTCCAGGGTGACGCGGACGGAGACGTACTGCCCGGCGCGGAAACCGGCCACCGGGCCGCCGTCGGCCGGCCGCAGCCGGAAGGTGACGACGTCCGCGGTCTCCGTCACCCGCTCCACCACCTCGAACTCCCTGAAGCCCCGGCCGGCGCTCTCCTCGTACAGCCGCTTCTCGACAGCGACGAGGGCGTGCGCCATCAGCCAGTACACCTCGTCCCAGGCGGCGGCCACCTGGGGCGTGACGGCGTCACCGAGGACCTCGGCGATGGCGGCGAAGAGGTGCTCGTGGACGACCTCGTACTGCTCGGCGCTCACCCCGAGGGAGGCGTGCTTGTGCGCGATCCGGGCCAGCATCGCGTCGGGCCGCCGGTCCGGGTGGTCCAGCAGGTGGGTGGCGAACGCGGCGATCGAACCGGCGAGGGCCTGCTTCTGGGCGCCGGAAGCCTGGTTGCCGCGGTTGAACAGGTCCCGCAGCAGTTCGGGGTGGGCGGCGAACAGACGGCTGTAGAAGCGCTCGGTGATCTCGCCGATGGCCGCGCCGACGGCGGGCAGGGTGGCGCGGACGGTGGCTGCGGACTGCTCGGTCAGCATCGGGACTCCTCGGAGGACTCGGCTGACCGGCACGCTATGAAAACTTGCATATGAGATGCAAATTAAACGGACGTGGTGTCGCTCACCGGGGAACCGGACCGGCCATCGGGGCCGAGCGGACCGGCTGTCGGGGCGGTGCGGGCCGGCCGTCGGGGCGGAGCGGACCGGCCATTACGGATGGCGGCCCGAGCAGGCAAGATGGGCAGCAGAGCGGTACACCGGCCGTAAGAGAGGCGTTCAGATCCAGGACGCTCGGGCGATCAAGGTCCGCAACGCGCACGAAATGGTGTTGTGGTGGGATGCTCAGGTGCCCGACCGCCTCCCGTGATGCGGGAGACAGGCGGCCTGACCAGCAAGGATGGGGAAGCGGAAGATGGACAAGCAGCAGGAGTTCGTGCTCCGGACGTTGGAGGAGCGCGACATCCGGTTCGTACGCCTGTGGTTCACGGACGTGCTGGGCTTCCTCAAGTCCGTCGCCGTGGCCCCCGCCGAGCTGGAACAGGCCTTCGACGAGGGCATCGGCTTCGACGGCTCCGCCATCGAGGGCTTCGCCCGGGTCTACGAGTCCGACATGATCGCCAAGCCGGACCCGTCCACCTTCCAGGTCCTGCCCTGGCGCGCGGAGACCCCCGGCACGGCCCGCATGTTCTGCGACATCCTCATGCCGGACGGCTCCCCGTCCTTCGCCGACCCGCGCTACGTCCTCAAGCGCGCCCTCGCCCGCACCTCCGACCTGGGCTTCACCTTCTACACCCACCCGGAGATCGAGTTCTTCCTGCTGAAGGACCGCCCCCTCGACGGCTCCCGCCCCACCCCCGCCGACAACTCCGGCTACTTCGACCACACGCCCACCAACGTCGGCATGGACTTCCGCCGCCAGGCGATCACCATGCTGGAGTCGATGGGCATCTCCGTGGAGTTCTCCCACCACGAGGGCGCCCCGGGCCAGCAGGAGATCGACCTGCGCTACGCCGACGCCCTCTCCACGGCCGACAACATCATGACGTTCCGCCTGGTCATGAAGCAGGTGGCGCTGGAGCAGGGGGTCCAGGCGACCTTCATGCCCAAGCCGTTCTCCGAGCACCCCGGCTCGGGCATGCACACGCACCTCTCCCTCTTCGAGGGCGACCGCAACGCCTTCTACGAGTCCGGCGCGGAGTACCAGCTCTCCAAGGTCGGCCGCTCCTTCATCGCCGGCCTGCTCCGGCACGCGGCGGAGATCTCCGCGGTCACCAACCAGTGGGTGAACTCCTACAAGCGCATCTGGGGCGGCTCCGAGCGCACCGCCGGCGCCGGCGGCGAGGCCCCCTCGTACATCTGCTGGGGCCACAACAACCGCAGCGCCCTCGTCCGCGTCCCCATGTACAAGCCCGGCAAGACCGGCTCCGCCCGCGTGGAGGTCCGCTCCATCGACTCCGGCTCCAACCCCTACCTGGCCTACGCGGTGCTCCTGGCCGCCGGCCTGAAGGGCATCGAGGAGGGCTACGAACTCCCGCCGGGCGCCGAGGACGACGTCTGGGCCCTCTCCAACGCCGAGCGCCGCGCCATGGGCATCGAACCCCTCCCGCAGAACCTCGGCGAGGCCTTGACCCTCATGGAGAGCAGCGACCTGGTCGCCGAGACCCTCGGCGAACACGTCTTCGACTTCTTCCTGCGCAACAAGAAGTCGGAGTGGGAGGAGTACCGCAGCGAGGTCACCGCGTTCGAGCTGCGCAAGAACCTGCCGGTGCTGTAAGCCCAGGTCAGGGCTGTTTTCCCCCTGATCGGCCGGATGGGGCCGACGGTCGCGGACCGTCGGCCCCATGGCGTCTCACTGCCCCTGGGCCGTCTCTGGGCCGTCCAACGCTGCTGTGGGCGCGTTAGGCGACGGTGATCGCGGCTATCCGGGTTACTCCCGTCCCAAGCCGTAGGCATACGACTCAGGGGCCAGCGCCACCGAGCGCCAGTACTTCCAGCGCTCCAGCAGATACGCCTTCCGCGCCGGACTGGCGAGGGCAGTTTTAGTGATGGCCTCAGACGGGTCGCTCACGATTCTGCTCAATTCCGTGATGTGGGCGCCAGTGCCGAAAGTTGGCGGAATGGAGTTCAGGAACCACTCATAGACGCTATTGGTAATCGTTGCGTAGTCTTCCGCCTCACGTTCCGGTCGCAGTTGATCGTAAGTGAAGAAGTGCTCATCCCTGCGAAGCATGTGGTCACGTTTTAGGCGCATGTAGTCCGGATCATCATGCTTGGATGATCCGACTTTGAACTCGGCATTCCTGCCGAAGACAAGTACGAATTGAGGTTCGATTGGACGATGAGAGTACGAGGGGGCGTAGGTTTTAGCGAAGATTAAGCGGTTCTCAGGGGAGTTGAACCAGATTTTCCATTCCGTAAGTTGATCAATGGCCTGAGTTAGCTCGGCTGTCGGAGTTCTGTTCTTGTTGAACCATGACTTTCCAGGGCTTTCGATTTCGATGCAGATAGGTCTGATAGCGCCCGTGTCTCGCCTCACCCACATGAAGTCTGGTACACGCTTCGGCCCAAGGCCCTGCAGAGGAGGCTGCCTGATTACTGAACTGAAAGAAGCCCCATGGTGTCCTCCGTGGCCGACACTGTCAGTCGCTCCGGGCAGGAGACAGGGGTGTGACTCCAGAAACTCCTGCATCTGTCGCTCATCGGGGTTCGAATCCAGCAACGTATTCCACTTAGGTAGAAGCCAATCCCGGTATTCGTCCCAGGTCGGCGCCAGAGGGCGGTCGGGATTCTCGTCGGTTACTGCATGGCGAAGCAGGTCCATGGTCCGATTCTGGGGGATCGCTGACGGCCTGGGTAGCGAAAACGAGAAAACCGGCCGGACGTCTGGGAGAGCATATAGAATGCGCATTTCTCCCTGACGTCCGGTCGCTCAGGTCCGGTCTACGGCGGTGCTGAAGGCGTCGTACATGCTGTCCACCGACTTCCGGGCCCGTGCGTCGCTGCTCGGCATGAGGTGCGTGTAGACCCGGAGCGTGAACCCCGGATCGTTGTGTCCGAGGTAGTGGCTCAGGGCCTTGATGTTCTCGCCGGCGTCCAGCAGGACTGAGGCATAGAAGTGCCTCAGGGCGTGCATGCCGTGCTCGCGGGCGGCCTGGTGCCTCTGGCCCTGCTTGGGCTGCGGGATCACGCCGGCCGCCACGAGGGCGGGCTTCCACGCGTGGACGTTGAAGTCGGTTCGCCGAACGGCGCCGGCACCATCCAGCCGAGTGAACAACAGTCGTTTCGTGACGAGCGGACCGTCCGGCCGAAGCCATGGAAGAGCGACCTCCACCGAGGGAAACGCTTCCATGTGCGCCTTGAGGACGTGCGCCACTCGATCGGGCAAGGGAACGTCCCGCACCTTGTTCCGCTTCGGCGGAGAGAACACGAGACGTCCCCTGCTCACCTTCACCTGGTTCCCGACGTGAAGCCATCCCGAGTCGAAGCCGAGCGCATCAGCGGTGAGTCCGAAGATCTCCCCTTGGCGAAGACCGCACCCGGCGCCCAGATCGACCACCGCGTGGTACTGCTCGGGCAGGGCCGCTCGCACGGCGAAGACCCGATCCGCGCTCCAGGGGACGACTCGTCCGGTGCCCGCGGCGGGGGGACGTACGGACTGAGCACGACATGGGTTCTTGGACAGGTGACCGTCATCAACGGCGGCGCTGAGGATCGTGGAGACGTTGTTGTAGATCACGCGCCGATACGAGGATGCGGGGACGACCTGTTCCAGGTTGCTCAGCCAGTCCCGGATGTGCTCCGGCTTGAAGGAACCCAGGGGCCGCGGCCCCAGGTAGGGAATGGCGTGGCCCCGGATTGCCGATTCGACCGATTCGCGGGTCGTCATGTCGGTGGTCTGGGTCTTCAACCATTTCTCGGCGTACTGCCCGAACGTCACGCGGCCGGCGGCGGGGTCCACATACTGTCCGCGCGACATGTCCGCCTCGATGGCAGCCAGCCATTGATCAGCCAACCGCTTCTGGCCGTCAGGGAAGGATTTGCTCTTCTCGGTTCCATCGGGGCCGATGTACCGAGCGCGGTATCGCAGGCCCGTGCCGTGTCGCTCGGTACGCACGCGCCGGGGCTTGCCGTTGGTGTCGGTGTCGGTCTTGTACCAGCGGTCTTGGATATGGCCTGCCATGCGGTGACGGAGTCCTCTCGCGACGCGCAGCAGGGCGAGCCGCGGTCGGCTCGCCCTGCTGTCTTGAGGTGTGTGGGGTTATGCGGCGGTGTCGGCGCTCTTACGTTCGGTGACGTAGGCGCGTACGTCGGCCGGGTCGTACCGGAGGTGCTTGCCGACACGGAAACCGAGCGGGCCGGTGCGTTTCTTGCGCCATTGGTAGACCGTCTCGACGGGCACGCCGAAGATCTCGGCGATGTCGTCAGGGGTGAGGTACCGATCCGGAAGGCCGCTCCGGAGGGTGGCGGGGGAGCCGGTCTCCTGCAAGATCTGGGGAGTCACTGTGTCCTCCGAGGGTTGGAGTCACATTGCGCTGAGTCGCGACTCATCGGCACTCAAAGGCGCTTCGAGAGGCTGTGAGACGCGATGAGACGCGACTCAGGCCAATGTCAGTCGGACTGCTTCACCGTGATCCCGTTGTAGGTGATCACCTGTCGGCCGTAGGCGTCGCGTGGTCGGGTGCGGTGGAGCTGGGGAATGACAGAGAGCAGGTTGCGGCCGAACATCTGCTTGGTGCCGACCGCGCGGACGCCGTTGTCCTCGGCCCACTCGCGCCAGACCACCCACAGGGTGTCCACCGGGACGCTGCATGCGGGCCCGGTGATGCAGCGTTCCCGGATGAAGGCGCTGGTGGGTGAGGCGGTGTCCTGCATGGTTGTGACTGCCTCGCGGCTACATTCCGGTTCCGTGATGCGCCCCTTGGCCTCCAGGCGGGCGAGTCCGGCCAAAGCCCAGTTCAAGATGCCGGGCATCTCGGTGACAAGCCGGTCGAACAGGGTGGGATCTTCCTTGCCCAGCCACGACACGGTCATGTTGAGCACCACGAACCGACGGGCGATGACCCCGGAGGAGTCGCCGAAGTGCGGCAACTCGTTGGAAAGAATCATCAGCCGGGTCGGAAGCTTGCCGGTCCACACCGCTCGGTACTTACGGTCCACGTCGATGGTGTCCTCACCGGAGATGGTCAGGAGCCGTTCTACGACCTGGCTGCTGTCGTGGCCGGACAGACGGGCATCCGAGATGACCGCGAGCGGCTTGCCCACCAGGGTCGACAACCCAAAGTTCGTGCCAAGCCCGGCGAGCGTGGGGCCTGCGAGATTTTCCTTGCCGACCAACTCTTTCAGCACACGCGCGATCGTGCCCTTGCCCGAGCGTGACGGGCCGACCATGAGCAGGATTTTCTGCTGGTCGGTGCGCCCGGACAGGATGTAGCCGAACCACTCCTGAAGCGCGGCGATGGCGTCAGGGGCGTCGGGCCAGATCTTCGCCAGAAACCGTTCCCACTCCGGGGCGGTGGCGTCCGGGTCGTAGGCGAACGGCACGGAGACGTGGTTGAAGAACCCGGGGGTGTGCGGCAGTAGGGCGCGGTCGCGGATGCGCAGCAGTCCGTTCGCGCATGCCACGATGGGTCCTCCATCGGTGAAGCCAGCCCCACCGCTCTCCAGCCATGCGGGAGCGTCCACGTCGGAGGGCAGCAGCGTGATCGAGCCGAGGGCGTCGAGCAGGTTGCTGATCTTCTGCTTCGTCGGTGCCCACTCGCGTTCCTCTATCTGGCCGTCCTTGACAGGCACCAGGTAGATGGCGTGTTCCAGGCGCTCGTACATCGCCTTGCGTACCTGGGCTTCATCCACCTCGCGCCAGTGGGTTCCGGTCCAGCGCATCCAGGATGCCCGCCAGCGGTGGCACACCAGGTGTCCGTCCTCGGTCTGCCAATCCGGCAGGAGCCGGCGGGCGACGGCGAGAGGGTTGGACGGTGGTGGCAGTTCCTCGTTCTCGGTGGCGGGTTCGTCGGTCATGCTGCGGCCCTCCCCTCAAGGACAATGCGGGCGCCCTTACGGGCGGCGACCTCTCGTGCGCCCACGCACGGCTGTGGCGCGGCCCGTACGGCGCGCTGGCGGCCGCAGGTGGTGTCACGCGGTGCGATGGTCATGCCGTACGCTCCGCTGCCGTCTTGAAGCCGTTGGCGACCGCGCGGCGGGCGTAGGGCTCGGGGACGCCGACCAGGACGGCGGCGGCGGTGATCTCGTCGCCGATGGCGTCGAGGCCGCAGGGGCCGGGGCAGTGGGTGTGCTGGGCGGCGATGAAGCGGGCGACTCCGAACGCTTTTGATCCGGCGCCGGATTCGGTGTGTGAGCGGATCAGGGCGAGGCCGCGGTCGAGCCCGGTGCGCACGTAGCGCTGGGTGTGGCGGCAGCCGGTGGCGACGGTGCTGTCCCATGTGGTGCGGGGAGGTGAAGAGGCCACCCCCCGCCGGGCGGGGGTGGCCTCTTCCTTCACCACCAGGGCGCGCACGGCAGGGGGCAACGCGGTCATGCGTCCGGTGCCGGGACCGAGCCAGCGGGCGTACTGATTTCGGGACTTGATGTCGATGCCGGGGCGGACGGCGTTGGCGGAGGGCATGGTGCCTCGGTAGATCCAGTGCTGGCCGCGCGTGGTCGGCACGGTTCGGGTGGCGGGCAGGTTCTGCCGTGCCCACGCAATGGCGTCGGCGTTGTCGAGGTCCACCACGGTGAGTCCGGCGCCGCCGGGGTGGTAGGCGACGGCCGCAGCCTCCCGCCATGCCGGCGCCCATGCGGGTGAGGCGATGACGCGCGGGTCGGTGGTGGCGGCAGCCCAGGCGTGGCAGGGTGCCGGGCAGGTGCAGGGACCCGCGGCTTTCATGTTCGGTCGTCCGCCGCACGCGTTGCCCGTGCAGGCGGGGCAGTTGCCGACGGGCACCTTGCCCTCCCGCAGGGGCAGCACAGGCACACGGGCTGCGGCGAGGCTGAGGGCCACTCGCCGGATGGGGACGGATTGGGTCATGCTGGGGACCTCCAACAGGTCTGTTGTGGACTCGTTGGCAAGGGCGGCCCCGGGTTCTTTGGCGAGATGCTGGGGGCCGCCCTTGGCGTAGCTAGTGGTGCCTGATCCAGCGGGCATACTCCTGGCGGACGTAGCCGCGCGGATCGGCGTCGGTCGCGGGGGTACGGGCCTGGTCGGTGTCGATCAGGTGCGCGGCGGCGGCGTCGGCGAGTTCGGCGGCGTCGTTGTCGTGAATGCCGTCGGCCTCGCCGTGCAGGGCGATGCGGTCCAGCACGGCGGCCTTGCGCAGCCAGTACTCGCGGGCGTCCTCCTCGCGAAACGACTCGCCGGCGGCGAGCCGGGCGGTGCGCGCGGTCCAGCCGATCTCTCGGATGAGGTTCGGTGCGAGTGCGTACGCCTGTTCCGGCGCCGGCCACACCGGGCCGGGGGCGGACTGGGTGTCGCCACTCATGCGGTGTCCTTCGGTGCATGGTCGGGGATGGGGTGGGGTTCGGCGGTGACGTACAGGCGCATGCGCATGCGCTGTCCGTCGCGGGCGGGGTAGCGGCGGAAGCCGCCAACGCGGAACGCGGCGGTGAGGGTGGCCGCGATCTGGTCGGCGTCGCCGGGCGGGCAGATCACGCGGATCTCGAACACGGGTGGGTCTCCTCGCGGTCAGCCGTGAAAGTGGCTGCGCTTGATGACGGCCTTGCGGATGTTGACCGTGGTCCCGCCCCGGTGGCCGCTCCTGCTGAACACCTGCACGGCGATCCATCCGCCGAAGATGACGGCGGCGAGGATGATGAGCTGGGTGACCAGGGCGGTCAGGGTGGTGATGAACGCGGTGAGCAGGAACAGCCCGCCGCAGACGGCGAGGAACCCGACGCCCCCGAGAGCGACGTTCACCGCCGCGCGGGAGACGGCCGGCTTGGCGGTGATCGGCTCGGGCTGTGCGGGGGCGACGGCGTAGCCGGTGACGACGCGGCCGTCCGGGAGGACGATGCTCGCGACCGCCGGGACGCCGCCGGACTGCACAGGTGCGAGCGGCGCGGTGGGGGAGGGCACGAGCGGGACGAGGCGGTGAATCTCCAGGGCCGACATCTCGTGTGCGGCCGGGTAGTGGGTGGGCTGGTTCACGTCGTCGTCTCCCGTCACTTGCCGAGCGCGGAGAGGGCCTCGGCGGATGCCTGCACGAGGTTGTGAATGGGCTCGTAGGCGCCGGTCCCGGCGGTGAAGAAGCCGAAGAGGAACAGCACCAGGGCGGCGCCGCCCCCGGCGGACCTGGTCCTGACGGCGAAGGCGGACGCGGCGCCGAACAGGAGCACGGCGGAGATGTTCAGGGTCATCAGGGGCCTTCCTGGTTCAGTCGGTGGTGCCGGCGCGGTGGATGCGCGCGGCGCGGTTGTAGAGCCAGCGGCCGACGCGGATGCGCTTGCCGGTCGCGCGGCAGCGGCGGCAGTCCTTGCCGCGCTTGAGGCGTCCCTTGCGGTCGTGCTTGAGCGCGTGGCCCATGCCACGGCACCTGCGGCAGTCGCCGAACGGCGAGGCCGCACACAGCCCGCTGTAACCGAAAGTGACGGCTATCAGGCAGGCGATAGCAAGGAGGATGGGGGTCATGAAGGGCCCTCCGGGTGGGTTCGCAGAGGTTTCCGCAGGTGGGGTGCTATCCGCTAGATCGCAGATCAGTGCGGGTTTGGGGCGCTAGCAGGGGTGCTACCGGTAGCAGGTGTGGGTGCTACCGGTAGCACCGTGTCGGGCCTATGCCGCGCCCGGCTTTTCGTTACGCTCCGCAATCATCTTGAGGAGGTCGGCGCGGACGATGCCGCGCCGTGTGGTGCGGGTGCCGTCCTCCGTGGTGCCCGCCACGTCGCGGGTCTTGATGCCGTGCGGCTTCAGTGCGGAGGTGACGTTCTCGCCCTTCCAGCCGCCGTAGACCTCGGGCCGCAGTTCGGCGAGACGGGCGGCGATCCGCTCGTTCCACACCCGCTCTTCCTTCTCCGGTACGACCGCCGCCACGTCGGCGAGCAGGTCGTAGGACGGACCCGTGACCGCCTCCGGTGCCTCTCCGAGCGCGTAGCCGGACAGCAGTCCCGCCTTCTCGCGGACGGTGCGGGCGCGGGCGGCGACGGCCACCGCGCCGGGGGCGTCGATGAACGCGCCGTAGACGATCCGGGCGTCCGCGCCCTCACCGACGAAGTAGTGCAGGCCCTTGTCGCCCCAGGAGAACATCGTGGCGCGCACGCCGCGCTTGTAGGAGGAGGTGCCCAGCACCATGTCGTTCTCGGTCTGGCCCATGACCTTCAGGCACCAGCGGGCGCCGGCGTTCGCGCTGATGCCGGTGGGCAGGGACTTGGCGTCGGGTCGCTGAGTGGCCAGCAGCAGCACGATCCCGGTGGCGGGACCGCGCTTGACCAGGTCGGTGGCGATGGCTTCGAACTCCTTGCCGTGTTCCTCGTGCTCGAAGAGCACCTGGCACTCGTCCACCCCGATCACGATGGGGTGCAGGCCGAGCGAGCGCTTGTCGGCAAGCTGGCTGGTCACCTTCGACTCGGGGCAGATGTCCCGGGGCAGCGAGCGGATCACCTTGGTACGGCGCCGCAGTTCCTCGCGCAGGGCGCGGAAGTCGTGCAGCGCGTACAGGATCGTCTCGTCCTCCTCGCCGACGCCGTGGCGGTGGGAGACGGCCTCGCCCACGGGGTCGAGGTCGCCGGTGCCCTTCATGTCGTAGGTGTGCAGCTCGGCGCGCGGGTCGAGGGCGGCGATGAGCAGCAGCAGCCGCAGGAGGAAGGTCTTGCCCATGCGGGGGATCGCGCCGATCACTCCGGCGATGAACATGAGCGTGACCGACACCCAGCGTCCGCGCTGGTCGGTGCCGTACGGGATGGCCTTGAACAGGTCCACGGTGCCGGACTTCAGCAGCGGCCATGCGGGCTTGGGCGCGGACTTGAGGTCCTGGTCACCGACCCACAACACCAGGCGCCCGGTGTGTTCTTCGGAGACGGCCTCCGGCCACACACAGCCCAGCGGCCGGCGCAGACCCGACGCGAGGCGTTCCCGGCGCTCGATCACGTCCGTCACCGTCACGCCGTAGGGCAGGTTGCCCTCCGCACGCCAGCCGGGGCCGTCACGGGTGATCGGGGCAGTGAACTCGAACCCGTCCCGCCCCTTGGCCTGCGCCTGGTTGATCGCCGGGATACCGAGCGCCCCCAGCGCCCGCAGAACGATGTCCGACGTCAGCTTGCTGGCCTTCGGCACCTCCACCGCGCGGTGGATGA
The DNA here is from genome assembly GCF_040637655.1 of Streptomyces sp. NPDC028722. Lineage (NCBI taxonomy): Bacteria > Bacillati > Actinomycetota > Actinomycetes > Kitasatosporales > Streptomycetaceae > Streptomyces > Streptomyces sp. NPDC028722. The sequence goes on along the minus strand of NZ_JBEZWU010000001.1, from coordinate 352,383 downwards.
CCGGGTCGTCGGCCTTGCGGCCGTTGAAGCCCAGCGCGAGCACCAGGGCACTGACCGACAGGGCTTGCAGCCAGTCGGGGGCGAGGACGTAGATGGCCAGCGCGGCGCCGATGCCGGTGAACATCGCCAGCACGGCGACCAGGGTCCGCAGCCGGACCCGTCCGTCACGCTGGCGGGAGAGCTTGAGATATTCGGCGGCGTCCTCGCGGCGCACGGCGGCGAGCCGGACCGGTTCGCCCTCGCGGTCGGCGACCCACCGCATGGTGCCGCCGACGAACCGGGCCAGCCCCGTGGGGGCCTGCATGGCCAGCCGCGCGGCGTACACGGGGGAGCGAAGGGCGTGGTAGGCGGTGGCGTGGGTGTAGTGGCGGGCCACCCACGCGGACGCGGTCTTGAGTTCGGCGACCGAGTGCAGCCACAGCGGGATCACGTCCCGGCGCCTTGCGGCGGCGAGCCGACCGAGGTAGCCGGGACCGGTCACGGCCGGTGCCGACTGGTCGACCATCACGCGGCGGGTCGGGTCGGCCGACTCCTCACCCGACTCGTGTCCGGGCGAGTCGGCCGACTGCCCGCCATGGGCCGGGACACTCGGGTCGGCCGACTGCTCGCGTGCGGATCGGGCCTTGTCGAGGTCGACCACGTTGGTTCCCGAGTCGGGGTCGGTGTCGGCGGCCATCTCGGCTTCCAGCCGGTTGAACAGTTCGTCGTCGTCGGGGTGCTTCACTGAGAGTCCTTCCACTTTCGGGTGTGAGGGAAAGCGGGCCCGGCCGACGCTGTAGGAGGTGGGCGGCCGGGCCCGTGCGCAGATGATGGGCGCCGTACTCGGCGGTAACGGGTACAGGTTGTACCCCTGTCCCAATTTGGGCCCCTTGCTTTAGGCCACTGCCTCAGGCGGCGTGGGCGGCGGTGCGGGCGAGGGCGTCGGTGACGCGTTCGCCGATCCACTGGGCGACGTTGCAGGAGACGGCGTTACCGGCCTGCATGGTCTGCTCGCCCTTGTTGCCGTGGACGATGTAGTCGGCCGGGAAGCGCTGGGCGAGGAGCTGTTCACGCGGCTGGATCATCCGGTAGTGGCAGTCGTCCAGCTCGGGTGCCGGGCCGAGCAGCGCGGCGGAGTCCTTTGTGCCGAGCGTGTGCAGCGGCTCGCCGGCCGACTTGCTGGCGGCGTTGCGGTAGGGGATGACCAGCCAGTGATGCCGTCCCTGCCCGGTGACGGTGTCGACCGGGGTGGAGACCGGGCGGGCGGTGGCGTTGCGGCGCAGGGTGACGATGAACGAGTCATCGGCCTGCGGCGGGGTCAGCAGTGCCTCGAACCCCTTGGGGTTGGCCAGCCGCGTCCGCATGGGCTCACCCGTGTGCGTCGGCTGCGTGTTCCACGTCCCGCCAGCGGGGACCAGTACCGCGTCCCCGATCTTCACGGTGCGGGCGGCGAGCGGGGCGCTGTCGGCGGGCACGGCGCGGCCGTCGTGTCCGCCGTGGTTGACGGTGAGCACCATCCGCTCACTGCCGAGCAGGCTGAGCCCGGCGCGGATGCGCTTGATGGTGTTCGCCGCGAGTGGCCGCAGCCCGTGCGCGGGGCGGTCGCCGATCCGCACCCCCAGGTTCGTCCAGTCGATGATGGACGCGGCCGGCCGTACGTATGGCTCCACCAGGGCGTGGCGGCAGGTGGTGTTGGGGCAGCGGTAGTCGTACTGCTGTTTGTACTTGCCCACCCTGCGGCCGTTGCGCCACGTCTGCACCGCGGCCACGTCCTCACCGCAATCGGGGCACCAGGCGGCCGGCCGGGGTGCCAGGTCGGGGACGGGGATGTCGGTGCGGGTGAAGACGATGTAGATCCGGTCCCGCCACTGCGGGGCCGGGGCGTTGCCCTCGCCGCCGACGTGGGCGGAGGACGCGGAGACGATCTGGGAGCGGTAGCCGAGCATCTCCATGCCCTTGCGCCACCAGTCGAACAGCTCCCAGTCGACGGCGAATTCCAGCACGTTCTCACACAGCACCGCCTTGTAGCGGTGCACCTCGGTCGCCCGGATCACGTCGTAGGCGGTCGCCCTGGTGCGCTCCCACCCGGCGTCGTCCACCCGGCCGTACTCCTCCAGCTCCAGGGCGAGCTGGCCGTGGGTGCGGCGGCGCCCGCCGGCCGGGGAGATCTCCGTGCAGATCGGCGAGGCCCACAGGATGTCCGTCCGGGGCAGGCGCCGCATGTCGTAGTTGTTGATGTCCGCGCACAGGTGGTCGGCGTCGCGGTGGTTGGCCGCATGGGTCTCGACCGCGCGCTTCCAGTGGTTCGCCGCGAGGCGCAGTTCCAGACCGGCCGCGACCAGGCCTGTGGAGGACCCGCCCGCGCCGCAGAACAGGTCGGTGAACGTCAGGCTCACGCCCGAACTCCCTTCAGGTGCAGTGCAGGCGGGTTACAGGTCGAACAGGCCCGGTGCATCGTCGGCGGGCGGGGCCGACTGTGCGCGGGCCCGGCGGATGGCGGCGACGTAGCACTCCGGGCACCAGGCGCGCAGGTCGCTGGCGGGCAGTGTGACCGCCCTGGTGGGCGGGGTCGACGGGTCGGCGGGCGCGGCCATCAGGCGGACGCGGTGGCCGTGCTTGCTGGTGTAGCCGTCGTGCTCGCGCGGGCACCGCCCGTCCGTCTTGGCGTGCGGGTTGCCGCACTCGCCCGCGCACTGGCAGCGGTAGCCGGCTGCTTCCATCACCGGCAGCCACGTGTCGACCGCCGCGAGAGGCTGTGACTTCATGCCGCCACCTCCTCGCCGCCGGCGTCGGTGGCATCCACGGCGTGCAGAGTGGGTCCGGTGCGCTCGGTCTTGAGGGCGTCGCGGACCTTGCGGGCGTTGTCCTGCGAGATCCGCAGCGTGGTCCGCAGCCGGTCAGCGGTCAGTTCCCCCTCGGGCCAGCCGGCCGTGACGGTGCGGGCCTCGCTCAGCACGTCCTCGAACGACCGGGCCCGCGGCTTCACCGCCTTCGCCTTCGTCTTCGCCTTCGCCTTCGGTGCGGAACGGCGCGACGGCCGAGGAGCACTGTCCACCGGCGTGTCCGTGGCGGTGTCGGTGGGCGGCGCGGGCGGGGTGGCCTCTTCCCTCGCGGCCGGGGCATGGTCGCCCATGCGGAGCATCACCCGCTCACGCCGGGGCGTCCGCGAACGCCACCGCCAGCCGTAACGCTCGCGCAGGTCCGCGCGGACCAACTGCCGCTCGCGCTCCAGACCGAGCGCCACGCCGTAGGAGGTGACCTCCCACAGCGTCATCCGCCGCCACAGCGCGAACGTCGACAACGGCGCCAGCAGCCACCGTGAGAAACGGATCTTCTCCATGCGCCGACCGGTCGCGGCACCGATCCGCACCGCGTAGACGTGCGCGCCGATCTCGGAAAACACCACCCACAGCAGCGGCATCGTGCCGTGGGCCACCTTTGCCCACAGGCTGTGCCCGGCCGCGACGTTCAGGCCGCAGGTGATCAGTGTGAGCACCCAGGGCACGAACCGCACCCAGGCAAGCGCCATGTCCATCCGGATCAGCAGCAGGTTGGCCAGCGTGAATACGGGGATGGCCGTGTCGATGCCGACCGGCAGCATCCACGGCTCACCGAACCCCCACCGCGCGGCCGCTTGCGAGACGGCGGCGAACGACGAGATCAAACCGAGCGCACCGACACCCGCGGCGGCCAGCGCCCCCAGACCGGCAAGGCCCATCTCCGGGCGGGTCAGCGGCGGCACCCCCACTGGCCCCGTGGAAGCATCGAGCGTGGCGGGACTCCCTGGGCTCATGCCGCACCTCCAAGGGCGAACAGGACCGCGAGGATGAGCAAGGCCCCGCCGACATAGACCAGGTCGATCGCGCGCCGCAGGTCGGCGAATTTGGCCACCGCCAGCTGGGAGAGCCCGGCGACTTCGGCGGACAGTTCGCGAGACGCTGCGGCGGTGGCGACCTGGTCGGCGGTGAGCGTGGCCCACAGGGGGAAGCCGTGCCGGCCGCGCAGGTTCGGCCGCGTCGATCGCAGCAGCAGTCCGGCGGATGTGGCCAGCACCGCCAGCCCGAGACCGCCCACGATGCAGACGATGACATTCAGGGGTACGTCCCTGCCGATGGACCAGGCCCCGGCCAGCACGGCTCCCACGAACGCCAGCAGTAGCCCGGTCTTGGTGTCCGTCCGCGCGATCTCCGCCTTCACCTCGGCGTGCATGGCGGAAAGGGCCTGATCGGGGGCGGTCACGCGGCACCATCCGTCGGCACTGTGGTGGCGCGGTTGGCGAGCGCTGCCCGCTCCGCGAGGAACCGGCGGCGGGCACGGCGGATGCGGCGGGCGTCCAGCTCGGACGGGGAGCGGTCCAGCGTGACGATGTGCGCGTCCAGCAGCTCGACCTCCGCCAGGATGGCGGGCATCTCCTGCTCGATCGCGTTCAGCTCCGCGTCCGTCGGCTCCATCCACGGAGCGAACGCGGTAACGGCGTCCTGAACAGTGACGATGTGCTTCATTGGGTCGTGGTTCCTCTCAGACGGAACGGCCCACTGCGGCTCCCGGGAGGCACCCCGGGAGCCGCGCGCCGTTTATGGGTGAAGGTGGGTCAACGCCCAAAGGCCCAGCGGACCAAGCCGCTGACGGAGTCGGTGACGTCGGTGACCGCGCCCGACTCCAGCTCGTCGGCGCGGGCCTCCCAGCGCTCGGCCACGCCCTCTCGTCTGTGAGCCCGCTGCACGGCAGCGGCCTCGCGGTTAGCGGCGGCGGCCTTCTTCAGACGGTCCATGAACAGTCCTCTCGGCAGGTGCGAAGCCTTCGCTCGGCTCCCCTCAGCTCCGCTCGTACGAGACGAGCGGAGGAGGCAACCGACCGCCTCGGCGAGCGAGGCGGAGAGGTTGAGGTGCGCTTCACGGAAGGTCCGCTGATCGCACTTCATGCGATGCCATCACCGCCCCGAAGGACGGATCTGGGCAGGTCACCCGGCCCGACATGGGCGGTCGGGGTGGTAACCCGCACCCATCGACCACCCGTGTGCAGATGGCTGGGTCGGCACTCTGTTGAGTTCTTCGCAGTGCGGATTCCGGGCCTTGCATCCGGGCACTGACAGGCCGGTGAAGCCCTTTCGGGCCTCGCGTTGCGGCGATGAGTTCAGATTGACCTAGGTCAATCTTAATGTCAAGGAGGTGCACTGGGCGGGCAGGAGATTGACCTAGGTCCGGTTACTCTCAGGGGTATGGATCAGAGCCGGGAAGTGCCTACACCCACGCCGACGGCCAGGGAGATTGCGGCGCAGTTCCGCGAGAAGATCACGGGCCCCGACCGCGAGTACGGGGCAGGGGACCGGCTCCCAGCAGCTCGCGCGCTTGCCAAGGAACTGGGCGTGCAGCTCATGACGGTTCAGAGCGCATACGGCCAGCTGCGCGACGAAGGGTTGATTCTCACCCAGCAGGGACGCGGGACGTTCGTCCGTGACCCCTCGGCACCCCTCGGCAGCGAGCCGGGCAGCAGTCCCGCTTTCGCAGCCCTCGCCGCGGAACTCAGCACGATTCATGACGCTCTCCGTTTGCTCGGGGAGCGGCTTGACCGGCTTGAGCGGCTGGTGGGTAGCGAGACTCCACGCTCGCCGTGAGTTCCTCGGCACGCCTCAGCAGTCGTTCGACTGTGACACGCGCGTCCCGCAAACTCACCTTGATCAGCGCGATTTCAGCCGGAGTCATGCATTCCAGCTCGCCGCTTCGCTCAGTGATTCCTGGCATGCCAATGAGCATGTAACCGTGAACGGCAGAGGACCCGGACAGAGTGTCCGGGTCCTCTTTCCTCGCAGGTCAGGAGTGTTGACCAGCCGTCACCCGGTGACCTCGTCCACGGCGTCCAGGACGGCCTTCCAGGGAAGGCCGCGCCCTGCCGACGCCTCGCGCGGCTCGTACAGTGGCCAGACCTCTGGTCCGGAGACGATGCGCACGCCGCCCACTTCGAGGGTCTCGATGTGGCGCTGCCATGCCGGGTGACGAGCGTGCGCCGCGTTGACCCTAGGGAAGACGACTACCGGCAGCCCGATGGTGCCGATTGCCTCCCCCACCTGCGTCAGCGCTTGATTGTCCATCAGGCCCGTGGCGAGCTTGGCCACCATGTTGGCCGTCGCGGGAGCTACCACGTAGCAGTCAACCGGTGGGTGTGGGCGAGTCTCGCCAGGCAGACGGGCTTCATCTCGCACGGGAAAGCCAGTCAGCCTTTCCAGTCGCTCGACCTCGCCGCTTGTCCGCAGCCATTGGCCGGCGGTCGGAGTCAGGGTGACGGCTACCTGCCATCCGCGTCCCATCGCGGGCTCGACCAGGCCGGCGCGCAACCCCTCCACCCCTCCGGCTGCTGACCCGACGACTCCAAGCACCCCGCGCTTTCCTGAACTCACTGGACCGCCCTGCACCTCTGAGCCATCACGAACACCTCGGACGATCGCGAGCCGCCCGTGACCGGTGATTGCTTGATCAGATCCCGCAGCGTCTCGCGCACCCTTGGATTGTTTCGCACGAGCTGCGGTGATGTGCGCTCAGCCGTACGGAGTTCTGCGAATGCCTCATCGCCCTGTCCGCTGAGCGACAGAGCGCGTGCGAAGTCGATGCGGTGCGACACGCTGCGTTCCTGTGGCATGTGATCGACGTTGATCCGGCCGTGTTCCACCACGTACGTCACGTTGTCGAGGTCCAGTTCAATCGAGAGACGGTGAAGCAGGACGTTCGTGGGTCCGAAGCCGGTCTGCCAGTGGTTCTCATCCGAGCCAAGGTCATCCGCGAGTTCCTCGGCTCGTTGCAGCAGGCTGGTTGCGGTGGGCCGGTCCTGGTGACGAGCGGCTGCGACTGCGGCGCGCAGGTGGATCATCCCCAGCAGACTCAGTGCCGCAGGGTCGTTGTCGGTCACCCGAGACGAGAGCCATGCGGCGGCCGTGTTGCCCAGTTCTAACGCGTCGTCGTACCGGCCATTGGCCAGCAGGGCGTGCGTGCCGGACCGTGCGGCGGAGGCCAACACGAGCGGGTCGTCGGACTCGTCTGCGGCACGCATCGCACGCTCGGCAGCAAGCCAGGAGATGTCTGATTCGCCGATCTTTGCGAGGGTCGTTGCTGCGAGGTGGTGGGTGCGCGCCGACACTGCCCAGCAGTCGCTACGATCCTCACCGCGGCGTGAGGCTCGCTCCTCCAGCTCTTGCGCTGTCTGAAGGAGCGCGGGAAGCGCGGCGATGACGCTGCCGAGCCGCCCACCCTGGTAGTCGTTCCATGCCTGCTCCACACGCACGGCCACGGGCGCGGGCGTGGGAAGCTGCGTCTCAGCCTCGGGGCCGAAGAGTAGACGGGACAGCCGGCGCGGGCTCATAAGCGCGTCTCGCACGGCCGGAACGTCGTCCTGCTGCTTCTCGCCCTCCATGAGCACGGTCTGACCGAGCAGGTCCCCGAGGGGCACGCGCAGGATGCGCGACAGCTCCGCGAGCATGTCGATTCGAGGAGGCTTCCGGCGCCCCGTCTCGATCTTCGCCAACCAGTCGGTGCTGCGCCCGACCAGACCGGCGAGCACCTCTTGCGTGTAGCCGCGACGCTTCCGGTAGAACGCGATGCGTTCACCGATGCTGAGGTGATCTCCTAGACCACGCACGATGTGCTGCCTCCTGCGGGTAGCGACCCGTCTCACGGTACAGAGCTTGTGACCGGGCAGGTAGTTGGCCCTGCTGGTTCCCGGGCCAGAACAAGGATGAGCGGCTCCTGGTGAAAGGACCCGGACACTGTGTCCGGGTCCTTTCACCAAGAGCTTGCCGTAGCAGGCGGGCTTGATCAGTCAACGATGAGCGCAGCCTGTGGGGTGACTCTACGGATGCCAGCAGTGCGGGAATAAGCCCTCGCAGGTGACCACCAAGTGGTGGCATCGCTCGCCGGTCGTCGCCGCGGCCGACGATGGGCGTGCTGACGTGACCTTCTAGGGAGGCGGTCTCCGCCAACCAGGCGAACGCACCCCTACTGCTCAATTGATGAGATTCCTTCTTCCCGCAAATAGTTAGACAAAATTTCTCGTGCCTTTTCGTCACCTGATGCATCGACTCTGGCGAACCATTCGCGAGCCTCCTCTTGGTGACCGCTCTCCCACAGCGTGACGCCTAGAGCCAACAAGCTGATTGCTCCACCCTCAGCGGCGGCTCGGCGTAGCCAATTTAGGGCGTCCTCCGCGCCTCCCTGATCAATTAGGGTCATCCCTAGGAGAGTCATGGAAAAAGTATCACCGGACTCCGCAGACGCCTGTATAAGGTCGAGAGCCCTATCGCTCTCCCCTCTTTCAGTCAGGTACTTAAATAGAATCCTGGCAGCAATGCCATCCCCCTTATTGGCGGCTGATTCTAGCCAATGAAATCCAGGAACGAAATCATCCTTGCTGATCAGGATCCTGCCAAGCGCCTGCATGGCGGCTACGCTGCCTTCTTCTGCTCGAACGCGAACACGGTCTACGATGTCCGGCTCAATGTCGCTGGCGTCGTTTAGAAGTAGCGCAAGTTGTTCGACGGCCACATGACTTCCTGCCCGTATCGACGTCTTCGTCCAAGTAAGTGCCTCTTCCCTGTTTCCTTGGGCGTAAAGCAGGGCTCCGAGGGTTCCAGTGGCAGACGCGTTTCCAGACGCAGCGGCACGCCGTCCCCAGAGAATAGCTTCTTCCGTCTCTCCGAGTCGAGACAAGGAAATCGCCAACAGGGTCATTGCTGGCACATACCCAGATGCTGCGGCGCGCAACAGGTATTGCCGTGCCTCTTCGGCTTGCCCCTCTCCGTCCAGGTGAGTGGCCCACACCGTCGAGGCGAAGGCGTTTTCACGTTCTGCGGCAGTCTTGTATGCCAAAAGGCTGAGTCGGGAATCTTCCCATTTCTCTGTCGTCAGCCCGATAGCAGCGCAGGCCTCGGGTGTGGACAGGGAAATTAGAAGTTCCCCAAAAGTGTTAGGGATTGTGAATTTCTTAAGCGCAAGGAGATTTTGGGCGTACTGGACTAGGAGGTCTGAAGCGATGTAACCCGAGATGTTCCCTATCTCACGAGCGTAAGCTGCCAGCGGAGCGCTAGCTCCGCGGACGGGTAGCGTAGCCCAGTTGAGTGCTTGCTCGAACCAGTCCTCGGGCGCGGTGGCACGTTGAGTTCCGTCGAGCTGTGAAAGTGAAAGATTCAGAAGCATTTCCCTGTCCATTGGTTGCGGGTGTCCCAACAGCCGTGCAGAAACTGCTGCGGTGACCACTGCACCCCCCAACGGGTTATCTGCTTGTACCCAGCGGTGGACGAGTTCTGGTGCGGCGGCAAGATGTTCTGTCAATCTAGGGCACGGTCCGTCGGTCAAGGCTTCTGAGACTCTCGGATCCACTTGAGAAATTTCACGCGCGCGAGCCTGTTCGGCTTCAGTGAAATCGAGAATATCGAAACGTCGCCCCAACTCAAGAACGCGCCTAATGTCGTCGCTATATTCCTCGCTGCCGGTGCCGCGCAATTGACTGTATTTTTCGGGCCAGATAGTCCCTATGATCACTGCTGGTCTGTCCCGCTGAAGTAGGAGACGTTGTGTTGTCTCGAGCGAGAAGTTCCCTGGCTCTAGGAACCTCTGTATATCGTCGAGCCAGATCACTGTTTTGGTGAAATCAACGTCGCTTTCGACGAGTAGGTTGAGCGATTCTGCGTTTGGGGGAATGCACAAGCGCCACTCCCCAAGTGTGCTTCTGATTGCTTCGTAAGCGCATCGGGTCTTCCCTGAGGCCGCTCTTCCTACAAGCAAGAAAAATCCACCAGTCGCTGCCTTGGAATGCAAGGCGGCTCGTAGGTCGGCGTCTACATCGCGGGGGATGTAAGTAGGAAATTCTGGAGATAGGATGGAATTGGAATTGTGAGGCAGTGGGATAGCGGCGTGGATTCCAATTAAGGCTCGATCTGAGACATTCTTGACAAGTGGAAAGTTCTCGCTGGATCCGATTATTCGTTTGAGGGCGGAATCCTGCTGCATGTCTAGCCGATTCGCCTCGGCTGTCTGTGCTGTTAGAGCGTCAAGCTTGACTTGCATGAAGGCGCTAGCCACCAGGAGCAAGACGCCTCCCGTTGCAGCGAGGGAGGTTACCGCCCACTTTGGCCAGGTAACGTTCGCGGCCTGAAGCGCTTGCGGGCCCACGGTAAGTACCAGCACGAAGAACAGAGGGCCAGCCAAGGCCACCCACCTGCTCCTGCCACGCAGTCTCATGTGGTCCATAGTCCCAGTAGGGCGTTGCTCATGGGGGTAGATCGTCGACCCGCTGGATACCTGCTGTCCCGCACGAGTCGGGGCCGTCTGTGGGCCGTCGAAGGGTGGCCTACAGCGACCAACAGCGACCAACGACGACCGTCCGATCCCAGGTTGGTGCTGCGCCGACGTCGATCGTTTGAGGTCGCTCCGGGCTGCCGTCACTTCCTGCGCAACAAGAAGAGCGAGTGGGAGGAGTACCGCTCCGAGGTGACGGCGTTCGAGCTGCGGAAGAACCTGCCGGTGCTGTAGAGGCGCCCGGGCGGCGCGGGGGCCGGTGGTCCGCGACCACCGGCCCCCCGGTATCCGGCTGCGCCGGGTCAGTCCGTGCGCAGGCACTCGATCTCGTAGTCGCCGCTGTCCTCGTCGATCGTCACGCCGTGGGTCTCGCTGCGGAAGCCCGGGAAGCGGCGGTCGAAGGTCTCCAGGGCGGTGAGGTAGCGCAGGAGGGGGCCGTCGGGGGTGCCGGTGGACTCGCCCGGCATGAGGACGGGGATGCCGGGCGGGGTCACCGTGACCATCGCCGCGGCCACCCGGTCCGCCGCGTCGGCGATCCGCACCCGCTCCGTGCCGCCCCGCACCAGCCGCTGGTAGCAGTGCTGCGGCGGGAACACCGGCTCGGGCAGCTGCTGGAACGCGGTGTCCAGCAGCTCCACCAGGCGTACCGAGCGAAGCTGCTCGTGCATCTGGCGGCACAGCTCGGGCAGGGTCATGCCGGCGTAGCGGCGGGGGTGCGCGGCGACCGCCTCGGGCAGGACCCGGTCCAGGGGGGCGTCGCCGTCGTACAGGGCCTTGAAGTCCATCAGCGCGTCCAGCAGCGTGCCCCACTTGCCCTTGGTGATGCCCATGGAGAACAGCACCAGCGTGGTGTAGCTGTCGGTCTTCTCGACCACGATGTTCCGGGTGGCCAGGTACGCGGTCAGGACCCGCGCCGGGATGCCCTCCTCGGTCATCTCGCCGGTCGCGGAGATGCCGGGGCAGGTCAGGGTGACCTTCACCGGGTCCAGCATGCAGTGGCCCTCGGTCAGCCCCGGGAACCCGTGCCAGGCGGCGTCCGGCTCCAGGAGCCAGCAGGACTGCTCGGTGCGCAGCAGCTCCGGCGGGGCCGTGTCGAAGGCGAGCCGTTCGCCCGTCGCCGGGTCGGTGACCTCCTCCGGCTGCCAGACGCCGAAGAACCACGGCGGCCGGTCCCCGGCGCTCTCCACCCGCCGGCGCAGCCGGACCATCTCCTGCCGGAAGCGGACCGCCTCCGTCAGCGCCTCGTCGATCAGCCACTCGCCCTGCGGCCCGTCCATCATGGCCGTCGCCACGTCCAGCGAGGCGATCATCGGGTAGAGGGGGGAGGTGGTGCCGTGCATCATCAGGGCCTCGTTGAAGCGGTCGTGCTCCACCGGCGCCCGGGGCGCCGGCCGCACGTGCACCATCGCGGACTGCGACAGCGCGGCCAGCAGCTTGTGCGTGGACTGGGTCGCGAAGACCGTCGGCCGGTCGGGGCCGGGGAAGGTGTCCGGGTCCACCGACATGCCGTACCGGCCCGCGTACAGCGGGTGGAACCGGGCGTACGCGAACCAGGCCTCGTCGAAGTGCACCCGGGGCGTGCTGGCCGCGAGCGCCCGCGCCGCCGGGACGGCCGCGTAACTGAGGCCGTCATAAGTGGAGTTGGTGAACACCGCGTACTGGGCCTGACGGGAGACGGCGCCCTCGGCGAGCGGGTGCGCGGCGATCCGGGCCGCGACGGAGTCCGCCGCCAGCTCGGCCGGGGGCAGCGGGCCGGCGAGGCCGTAGCCGTTGCGGGTGGGGATGAGGTAGACGGGCCGGGCACCGGAGACGACCAGGCCCTGGAGCACCGACTTGTGGCAGTTGCGGTCCACCAGGGCCAGTTCGTCGCGGGTGACGCTGAAGTGGCCCACCAGCCGGTTGCAGGTGGAGTCGCCGTGCAGCACGAAGTAGGTCAGCTCGGAGCCGAAGACGCGGGCCGCGTTGCGTTCGGCGTCGCCGATGGGGCCGGTGTGCTCGAACAGCGAGCCGAGCTGTTCCACGGAGATCGACAGGTCGCTGCGCAGCAGCCGTTCGCCGAAGTAGTCGTGGAAGGCGCGTCCGGCGGGCGACTTGAGGAAGGCGACGCCGCCGGAGTGGGCGGGGGTGTGCCAGGAGTACTCGTGGGCATCGTCGAAGCGGCGCAGCGCCCGGAAGAACGGCGGCAGCACGTCCTCGCGGTAGGCGCGGGCGGCGGTGGTGATGCGGCCGGCGATGAACCCGGGGGTGTCCTCCAGCGGCCACACGTATCCGACGACCGTCTCCGACACCCACAGCGGCAGGTCCTCGAGCCCCTCGTCGGCCATGACCAGGAACACCGGCAGGTCCCGGAAGCGCCGCCCGATCCGGCGCAGCACGGCGGCCCCGCCCGTGACCCCCTCGGTGCTTCCGGCCGTGGCCCCGTCGGTGCGCCCGTCCGTCCGGCCCCTCCCGTCCGTGCTCCAGCGGGCGGCGCCGTCCCGCGGGGCCGGCGGGGCGAGCGCGGCCCCGGGGCCGTCACCGCTGATCCGATGACCGTCGCCGCTGATCCGCGGCCCCGCCCCCGCCACGGGCAGGTCCCAGGCGACCATGGCCGCCGCCAGTCCCGCCTCGGTACGCAGTACGGCGTCCGCGTCCTCGGCGGTGACCGCCCAGCGCACCCCGAAGCCGGCCGCCTGCACCGCGTCCCGGATCTTGCGCAGCTGCTCGGCCGCGGCCCCCTCGGCGCGCGGATGCTCGCCCACCGCGACCAGGATCTTGCTGTCGGACATCCGTGTCCTCGTCTCTCCCGGCAGCCGCCCGGCCGCCTCCCCGGGAAGTCTCCGGGGCGGCCCGCCGGGAGTGCGGGAGCCCGGGTCGGGAAGACACCGTGATGGTGGAAAGCCCGGCCGCCCTGTTGACCCGGGGTGCGGCTATCGGAGGTACGCCGGCGACACGGCGGCCGGGCTGATCCGCCGCGGCCTTCCCGACCCGTCCGCCGGAATCTCGTACAGGTCGGCGCCGTAGTCCCCGGGCAGCGCGTACACGAGCGTGTGCGTGTCCCGCCACAGCGCCTGGTCGTCCACGCTGCGCGGTTCGCCGAGCGGGGTCTCCCGCAGGGTGCGCAGATCGAGGACGTACAGCCGCCAGGGCGCGTCCTCGGGCAGCCCCGCCACCCGCTTCTTGTACGCGATCCGGGTGCCGTCGGGCGACAGGGACGGGCATTCGACATTGGCGTGCAGAGTGGTGACCGTGCGGTCGCGCAGGTCGCCGCGGACCAGATAGGTCCGGCCCCCGCCGGCCAGGGTGGCGTAGAACGTGCGGTCGTCGGCCGCGAACGTCACGCCCCAGAAGTTGGCGTCCGCCGCCCGGTAGGGCCGCCCGTCCCGGACGATCCGGAAGGACTCCAGCGACGGGATCAGCTCGCCCGTGCGGGTGTCCACGATCGCGGCGCGCGTGGAGAAGTGCGTCCCGGCGTACGAGTCGCCGCCCACGAACGCCGTCCAGGCCGCGAAGTGCCCGGTGGGGGAGACCCGGGCGCGCGACGGGATGCCCGGCACGTCGTAGCGGTCCACGGTGTGCAGACGGGAGTCCAGGATCAGCGCCCGGTAGGTGTCCGAGACCGGCCCGTGCACGGCTTGCAGGCACACGCCGGTGCCCGAGGCGGCGTGGAAGCGGAGGCACTTGAGGCCGGAGGCGGTGCGCGGCCCGCCCGGGTCAGCGGCCGGGACGGCGGTCAGCTCGTCCCGGTGCGGGCCCCACGCCATGTTGCGGAACACCAGGCGCCCGGACCCGCGCAGCGTCACCGGTCCCGGGGTGACGCGCGGACCGCCCGCCTGTGGGTGGTCACGGCGCTCGGCGCGCGCGGAGGCGTGCAGCACGGCGGCCAGCCCGACCGCCGCCAGCACGGCGACGGCCGCGACGAGGACGAGGACGCGCGAGCGTACGGTCATGCGGTCACCGCCCCCGCCGGGCGCAGCGTCAGGGAGAAGGCGGCACACGCGGCCAGCGCCACCAGCGCGCCCGCCAGCGCCGCCCGGTCGCCCCAGACCGTCCAGGCCGCGCCGAACAGCAGGGAGCAGGCGAACCGGGTCAGCGCCTGCCCGGTCTGTACGACGGCGAGACCGGAGGAGCGCAGCCGCTCCGGCACGCTGTCGGAGGCGGCGGCCATCAGCACCCCGTCGGTGGCCGCGTAGAAGCCGCCGTGCAGGGCGAGGACGAGATACGGCAGCCCGGTGCCGTGCCAGGAGGTCAGCAGCAGGGCGTAGGCGAGGAGCAGGGCCCCGTGCCCGGCCAGGAAGACCGCCCAGCTCCCCACCCGGTCCGCGAGCCGGCCGAGCGGCACCGCCAGCAGCAGGAACGCGGCGGCCGTACCCAGCGGCAGCAGCGCGAACCACCGGTCGGGCACCCCGAGACGCCGCTGGAGCAGCAGGTAGACGAAGGAGTCGCTCACCGTGGCGAGGCCCAGCAGCAGCGCGCAGACGGTGATTCGGCGCAGGTCGCGGCGGCGCAGCAGCCCGACGGCGGCCCGCAGGGTCGGCCGCTCAGCGGGGGTCGCCGGGGTCGCCGGCTTGCGCCCGCCCGGCACGAAGAGCACCAGCACCAGCAGACCCAGCGCGGCCACGCAGGCGCTGACGGCGAACACCGCGTCGTAACCGTCCACGGTGGCCCGCAGGATGAGGAACGCCGCCAGCGGTCCGAGCAGGGCCCCGGCGGTGTCCATCGCGCGGTGCACCCCGAAGGCCCGCCCGCGCGTCTCCGGCGTGCTCGACAGCGAGATCAGCGCGTCGCGCGGGGCCGTCCGCAGTCCTTTGCCGGTGCGGTCGGCGGCGAGCACCGCGCCGATCGGGGTCAGCGTGTGCGCCACCAGCAACAGGGGCTTGCACACGGCCGAGATGCCGTACCCCAGCCCGGCGACCCACTTGTGCCGCCCGCCGCCCCGGTCGGCGAGGTGCCCGCCGACGAGGCGTACGAGCGCCGAGAAGCCGTTGTAGATGCCGTCCAGCAGGCCGAACCCCAGGGGCGACAGGCCGAGTCCGGTGACCAGGTACAGCGGCAGCACCGCCGTCACCATCTCCGACGACACGTCGGTGACCAGGCTCACCGTGCCCAGCGCGAGCACCGTCGGCGCGACCGCGGCACGGCGCCGCCCGGCGGAGGGCCGGGCGGCGCCGTGAGCGGACGTGGACGCGCGACTGTCCGCTACGTACACGTCAGGACGCCCAGACGCCGGTGATGTCCTTGGCGGTCGCCGCGTTGCCCGCGTGCGTGCTCAGGCCCTGGGTGTCCTCCAGGGTGCGCAGCAGGTCGTAGTGGTTGTAGGTGACCGAGGAGCTGGCACCGGCGGTCACGGGCTGCCCGTAGAGCACGGTCGGGATCCGGTTCCCGCTGAGCCGGTTGTCCTCGTCGAAGGTGACGACGAGCAGGCTGTTGTGGGTCTTGGCCCAGGTCGCGTACGCGCCCAGATTGTTCTTCAGCCAGGTGTCACCGGTGGACACCGAGCAGTCGTGCATGTCGCTGCACAGGTTCGGCACGACGAAGGACACCTTGGGCAGCGTCGAGTAGTCCGCCGGGAACTGGGCGAACGTCTTCGCCGACGACACCGGCACGTTGCTGAAACCGAACCAAGGGTTGTGCTTGCGCGCGTAGTTACCGCTGCTGCACGTGGTGGAGCCCTGGCTCGGCAGGGTCTCGTTGTAGCTGGCCCAGCTGCGCCCGGCGGCGATCAGCTCGGACGCCAGGTTGGGCGCCGAGGAGAAGCCCGGCGTGTAGCAGCTGTCGTCGGTGATGCCCTGCGTGGAGCCGGAGAACAGCGCGAAGTAGTTCGGCTGGCTCGGGTGGGTCTCGGCGTAGGACTGCGTGAGGTTCGCGCCGCCGCTCTTCAGCGAGTTGATGTACGGCGCGCTGGAGGAATCGATGACCTGGCTGTAGGCGTGGTTCTCGAAGACCACGACGATGACGTGGTCCGGGCTGGGCACGGTGCCCGCGGCGTGCGCGGATCCGCTGCCGAGGCCGGTCCACAGCCCGAACGCGGCCGCGGCGAGGGCCGAGGCGGACGCCACGACGGTACGGGCACGGCGGTACACGGAACTGCCGGACACATCAACCTCCGGGTAGGGATGGGCGGCTGGCGGTGCGCTCAGAGCATGCACACGCCAATCTGCCCGTGGCCCACGCGGGCCGACCCCGTGAGTGAAGAGCCGGTGAACGGCGGGTACCCGCGCCCCATGGCGGACATCCTCATCGGTACCTGCGGCTGGACGGACCCTGCACTGCTCGCGAGCGGCTGGTACCCACGGGGCCACCGCGACGCCGAGAAACGCCTGCGCCACTACGCGACCCGCTTCCCCGTGGTCGAGGTCGACTCGCCGTACTACGCCCTGCCGGCCGCGCGCACCACGGCCCTGTGGGCGGAGCGCACACCCCCCGGCTTCCGCTTCGACGTCAAGGCGTTCTCCCTCCTCACCGGCCACCCCACCCGCCCGGCCGCGCTCCCCGCCGACCTGCGCGGCCACCCCCGCGACGAGGCCCTGCGCGCCGAGGTCTGGGCCCGCTACGCCGAAGCCCTCACCCCCCTGCGCGACGCAGGCCGCCTGGGCACCCTCCTGTTCCAGTTCCCGCCCTCCCTCGCCCCCGGCCCCGAGGCCGAGGACTTCGTGCGCGCCGCCCGCGAACGCGCCCGCGGCTGGCCGTTCGCCGCCGAGTTCCGCGACCCCGCCTGGTGGCGGACCGGCCGTACGGCCGCCTTCCTCCAGGACATCGACGCCTCCGCCGTGGCCACGGACACCGTCGAGGGCATGACGCCGGCCGTCGTGACCACCCCCCGCCTGGCCGTGGTCCGCTTCCACGGCCGCAGCCCCCTGTGGGGCGCGGGCACGAAGGAGGAGCGCTTCCGCCACACCTACATGGCGGCGGAACTGACCGAATGGCTGCCGCGCGTCCGGGACCTGTCCCGGCACACCGAGGAACTGCACCTCCTGTTCAACAACTGCTGCGGCGACGCGGCGCCGAGGGCCGCCCAGACCATGCACGACCTGCTGACGACGGCGTTCCCGCACCAGCAGGACCGCACCAGCCGGGTCACCACCTGACCGGGGGCCGCACGGCCCGTGCGCCCCCGCGCGTACGGGCCCGCCCCCACCCGACCGCGGGCGGAGCTGCCCCGGCCCCCTCCGGTTAGGCTCTGGCCAGGACGACCGAAGATCCGAGGGGAGACCACGGACATGACGCCGGGGCGCAGGAGCAGCACCTTCACCCGTCTGCTGCGGCACGGCTTCACCGACCCCTCCGCCGCCGAGCGCCTCCTGGACGGCCCCGAACTCGGCCCCGTCCGCGACGACCCGGTCCTCCTCGAAGCCCTCGGCGCCACCGCCGACCCCGACCTCGCCCTGCACGGCCTGGTCCGCCTCCTGGAGGCGCAGGACGGCCCCACGGCCCACCGTTCCCTGCTGGACACCCTGATCGCGGCGAAGCCCCTGCGCGACCGCCTCCTCGGCGTCCTCGGCGCCTCCGCCGCCCTCGCCGACCATCTGGCCCGCCACCCCACCGACTGGCAGGTCCTGGTCACCTACGAGCCGCAGGACCTGCACCCGGGCCTCACGGAGTTCGAACGCGGCCTGGCCGAGGCCGACGACCCGGTCAGCCTCCGCGTCGCCTACCGCCGCTGCCTGCTCTCCATCGCCGCCCGGGACGTCTGCGGCACCACCGACGTGGCCGAGACCGCCGCGGAACTCGCCGACCTGGCCACCGCCACCCTCCGCGCGGCCCTGGCCATGGCCCGGCGCGCCGCCCCCGAGGACGCCGCCGCCTGCCGCCTCGCGGTGATCGCCATGGGCAAGTGCGGCGGCCACGAACTGAACTACGTCTCCGACGTGGACGTCATCTTCGTGGCCGAGGCGACCGACGGAACACCCGAGAACAAGGCCGTCAACTCCGCCACCTCACTGGCCTCCCACCTCATGCGGATCTGCTCCGAGACGACCGTCGAGGGCTCCATCTGGCCGGTCGATGCCAATCTCCGCCCCGAGGGCCGCAACGGCCCCCTCGTCCGCACCCTCAGCAGCCACCTCGCCTACTACCAGCGCTGGGCCAAGACCTGGGAGTTCCAGGCCCTCCTCAAGGCCCGCCCGGTGGCCGGCGACGCCGACCTCGGCCAGGCCTACCTCGACGCGCTGCACCCCCTCGTGTGGCAGGCGGCGGACCGCGAGAACTTCGTGACGGACGTGCAGAAGATGCGCCGCCGCGTGGTGGAGAACATCCCCCCGGCCGAGATCGACCGCGAACTCAAACTCGGCCCCGGCGGCCTGCGCGACGTCGAGTTCGCCGTGCAGCTCCTCCAGCTGGTGCACGGCCGCACCGACCCGGCCCTGCGCAGCGGCACCACCCTGGACGCCCTCCAGGCCCTCGCCGCCGGCGGCTACGTCGGCCGCGAGGACGCCGCCCGCCTGGACGAGGCCTACCGCTTCCTGCGCTCGATGGAGCACCGCATCCAGCTGTACCGCCTGCGCCGCACCCACCTCGTCCCCGAGGCGGAGGCGGACCAGCGCCGCCTCGGCCGCTCCCTGGGCCTGCGCACCGACCCGGTGAGCGGGCTGAACCGCGAGTGGCGGCGGCACACCGGCGTCGTACGGCGGCTGCACGAGAAACTCTTCTACCGCCCGCTGCTCGACGCGGTGGCCCAGCTGGCGCCCGGCGAGACCCGGCTGAGCCCCGAGGCGGCCCGGGCACGGCTGGTCGCCCTCGGTTACGCCGACCCGGCCGCCGCCCTGCGCCACCTGGAGGCCCTGGCCTCCGGGGTGACCCGCAAGGCGGCGATCCAGCGCACCCTGCTCCCGGTCCTGCTCGGCTGGTTCGCCGACTCGGCCGACCCCGACGCCGGCCTGCTCAACTTCCGCAAGGTCTCCGACGCGCTCGGCAAGACGCCCTGGTACCTGCGGCTGCTGCGCGACGAGGGGGCGGCGGCCGAGAACCTGGCCCGCGTCCTGTCGGCGGGCCGCCTCGCCCCCGACCTGCTGATGCGCGCCCCCGAGGCGGTGGCGCTGCTGGGCGACGGGGACGCCGGCGGCCTCGCGCCCCGCGACCGCGTCCCCCTGGAGCAGGAGATCATGGCCGCGGTGGGCCGCGCGGCCGGCGCCGGGCCGGGCGTCACCGCGGCCCGCGGGGTCCGCCGCCGCGAGCTGTTCCGCACCGCCGCCGCCGACATCGTCGGCTCCTACGGCACCGAGGCCAACGCCGCCGAGACCGACCAGGGCGCCCTCGTGGACCGGGTCGGCGCGGCCGTCTCCGACCTCACCGCGGCCACCCTCGCCGGCACCCTGAGCGCGGTCGTCCGCGACGGCTGGGGCGACGCCCTGCCCACCCGGTTCGCGATCATCGGGATGGGCCGCTTCGGCGGGCACGAGCTGGGCTACGGCTCCGACGCGGACGTGCTGTTCGTGCACGAACCCCGGGACGGCGCGGACGAACAGGAGGCGTCCGCCGCCGCGAACAGGATCGTCGCCGAGATGCGCCGCCTGCTCCAGCTGCCCAGCGCCGACCCGCCGCTGCTCATCGACGCGGACCTGCGCCCGGAGGGCAAGTCGGGCCCGTTGGTGCGCACCCTGAAGTCGTACGAGGCGTACTACCGCCGCTGGTCCCTGGTCTGGGAGTCCCAGGCGCTGCTGCGGGCCGAACCCGTCGCCGGCGACGAGGACCTGGGCCGGCGCTTCACCGCCCTGGTCGACCCCCTGCGCTATCCGGCCGAGGGTCTCGGCGAGGACGCGGTCCGCGAGATCCGCCGGCTGAAGGCCCGGATGGAGTCCGAGCGGCTGCCCCGGGGCGCCGACCCCAAGCTGCACACCAAGCTCGGCCCCGGCGGCCTGTCCGACGTCGAGTGGACCGTCCAGCTGCTCCAGCTGCGCCACGCCCACCACGAGCCCGGCCTGCGCACCACCCGCACCCGCGGGGCCCTGGCCGCCGCCCGCGACGCCGGGCTGCTGTCCGCCGCGGACGCGGAGATCCTGGACGAGGCGTGGGTGCTGGCCACCCGGGTGCGCAACGCGGTCATGCTGGTCCGCGGCCGGGCCGGGGACACCTTCCCCACCGAGCCCCGCGAGCTGGCCGCCGTCGGCCGCTACCTGGGCTACGGCGCCGGGCACGCCGGGGACATGCTGGACGCCTACCGGCGCACCGCCCGCCGGGCGCGCACGGTCGTGGAGGAGCTGTTCTACGCGGACTGAAACCGGCACCGCCGTCCGTGTGCGCCGTGCCGCTACGCGGACGTGACGGCGGGCACCGGCTCACCCGCGGGCGGCGCCGTCACCCGCCGGGGCAGCGCGTACGGCAGGGTGCCGTACCAGAGCCGGGCCACCGCGAACCCGAAGCACAGGCAGACCATGCCGCCCACCGCGTCCAGCCAGAAGTGGTTGGCCGTGGCGACGATCACCAGCAGGGTGAGCGTCGGGTACGCCAGCCCCAGCACCCGCGCCCACGGCACCGAGGCCAGCGCGAACACCGTCAGCCCGCACCACAGCGACCAGCCGATGTGCATCGACGGCATCGCCGCGTACTGGTTCGACATGTGCTTGAGGTCGCCGGACGCCATGGAGCCCCAGGTGTGGTGGATCAGCACGGTGTCGACGAAGTGCCCGCCGCGCATGAGCCGGGGCGGTGCCAGGGGGAACAGGTAGTAACCCGCGAGGGCCACGCCCGTGGTCGCGAACAGCGCCAGCCGGGTCGCCGCGTACCGGCCGGGATGCCACCGGTACAGCCACACCAGCACGCCGATCGTGATGACGAAGTGCAGTGTGGCGTAGTAGTAGTTCATGCCGATGATCAGCCAAGTCACCGAGTTGGCGGCGTGGTTGACCGACTGCTCGACGGCGACGCCCAGGCTGTGCTCGACGCGCCAGATCCAGCGCGCGTTGCGCAGCGCCTCGGCCCGCTGCTCCGGCACGGCGTTGCGGATCAGCGAGTACGTCCAGTAACTCACCGCGACCAGAAGGATCTCGAACCACAGCCGGGGCCGTCGCGGACGCCGCAGCCGGCCCAGCGGGCCCCGTCCGGCCTCGCCCGTGACGACCCGCGGAACGGTCACCTGCTCGCGACCTTCCGGTTCTGTCACGGTCGAGTCACTCATAGACACAGAGTCTGCCAGAAAAGGTTTCCCCGCCCGATCATCCCCCGGACGGTTCCACGGCGCACCTTCTACGAGGCACGCAGGGCGCGCGGGGCCGAGGCCGTGGAACCACGCACCACCAGCTCCGGCATGAACACGAACTCGCTGTGCGGCGCCGGGGTGCCGCCGATCTCCTCCAGCAGCGTGCGCACCGCCGCCTGCCCCATCGCCGGGACCGGCTTGCGGACGGTGGTCAGCGGCGGGTCGGTGAACGCGATCAGCGGGGAGTCGTCGAACCCGACCACCGACACGTCCCGTGGCACCTCCAGGCCCCGCTGCCGGGCCGCCCGTATCGCCCCCAGGGCCATCATGTCGCTGGCGCAGACCACCGCCGTGCAACCCCGCTCGATCAGCGCCGCCGCGGCGGCCTGACCGCCCTCCAGCGTGTACAGCGAGTGCTGGACCAGTTCCGTCTCGACGGTCTGCGCGGGAATCCCCAGCTGCTCCTGCACGGTCCGCACGAAGCCCTCGATCTTGCGCTGCACCGGCACGAACCGCTTCGGCCCGAGCGCCAGCCCGATCCGGGTGTGCCCCAGCGACACCAGATGTGTGACCGCCAGCGCCATCGCCGCCCGGTCGTCGGGAGAGATGAACGGCGCCTGCACCTTCGGCGAGAAGCCGTCCACCAGCACGAACGGCACGCCCTGCGCGCGCAGCCGCTCGTAGCGCTGCATGTCGGCGGTGGTGTCGGCGTGCAGCCCGGAGACGTAGATGATCCCGGCGACCCCGCGGTCCACGAGCATCTCGGTCAGCTCGTCCTCCGTCGACCCGCCCGGGGTCTGCGTGGCGAGCACCGGCGTGTACCCCTGACGGGTCAGCGCCTGGCCGATGACCTGGGCCAGGGCCGGGAATATCGGGTTCTCCAGCTCCGGGGTGATCAGGCCCACCAGGCCCTCACTGCGCTGGCGCAGCCGCACCGGACGCTCGTAGCCGAGCACGTCCAGCGCGGCCAGCACGGATTCGCGGGTGGTGGCGGCGACGCCCGGCTTCCCGTTGAGGACCCGGCTGACGGTCGCTTCGCTCACCCCCGCCTGCGCAGCGATATCGGCAAGCCGTGTGGTCACGGCACCGGACTGTACCGGTCGTATGTCCCCTTGCACACCGGCCGGACGCCGGGCGCGGGCGGCCGGGGGACCTGCCGTGGGTTGCTGCTTCATCGCGCTCCCTCGGTTTCATGGCGGCAAGAGCTTGCAGAGTCTTGCACAGGAGCGATCCTCGCCGCTCAGCCGCTCCCCCCTTGGGTCGCGCCGCGGTCGAGAGCCGGTCACGGGTGGGTAACCATCGTGCTCCCTTGCACTTTTTTTCTGCAAGGTCTTTCGCAACGCTTACATCGCTGTTACGTTCCCAGTCGCCCGGCCGTGGCAACGGCGCAGTCGGCAAGTCGCAGGGGCGGACGGTACCGCCTCCTGTACCACTCGGGCTCAACCCTCAAGGAGAACTCATGCGGCGTGGCATAGCGGCCTCCGCGCTGGTGGCGTCCCTCGCCCTCACGGCGACGGCATGCGGCGGGAGCGACGGCGACAGCGGAAAGTCGGACGGCCCGGTCACCATCACCTGGTGGGACACCTCCAACGCCACCAATGAGGCGCCGACGTACAAGAGCCTGGTGCAGCAGTTCGAGAGCGCCAACAAGAACATCAAGGTCAAGTACGTCAACGTCCCCTTCGACCAGGCGCAGAACAAGTTCGACACCGCCGCCGGTTCCCAGGGCGCCCCGGACGTGCTGCGCTCCGAGGTCGGCTGGACCCCCGCCTTCGCCAAGAAGGGCTTCTTCCTGCCGCTGGACGGCACCGAGGCCCTCGCCGACCGGGCGAAGTTCCAGCCCAGCCTGGTCGAGCAGGCCCAGTACCAGGGCAAGACCTACGGCGTCCCGCTGGTCACCGACACCCTCGCCCTGGTCTACAACAAGGCGCTGTTCAAGAAGGCCGGCATCGGCCAGGCGCCCAGGACCTGGGACGAGCTGAAGTCCGACGCCGCCAAGATCCAGGCGAAGACCAAGGCCGACGGCTACTGGGGCTCCACCCAGGGCTACTACGCGCAGACCTTCCTCTACGGCGAGGGCACCGACACCGTCGACGCCGCGGCGAAGAAGATCACCGTCGGCTCCGCCGCCGCCAAGAAGGCCTACGGCACCTGGCTCAGCACGTTCTCCGGCAAGGGCCTGCACAAGGCCGACACCACCGCCGACGCCTACGCCCACATCCAGGACGCGTTCGTCAACGGCAAGGTCGCCGCGATCATCCAGGGCCCCTGGGAGATCACGAACTTCTACCAGGGCGCGGCCTTCAAGGACAAGGCCAACCTCGGCATCGCCACCGTCCCGGCCGGCTCCGCCGGCAAGGCGGGCGCCCCGACCGGCGGCCACAACCTCTCGGTCTACGCCGGCTCGGACAAGGCCCACCAGGCGGCGGCCCTGAAGTTCGTCAAGTTCATGACCTCCGCGAAGTCCCAGGAGGCCGTCGCCCTGAAGAACTCCACCCTGCCGACCCGCTCCGACGCCTACACCGCCCAGGTCAAGGCCGACCCCGGCATCGCCGGCTACCAGGGTGTCCTCGCCTCCGCCCAGCCGCGCCCGGCGCTGCCCGAGTACAGCTCCCTGTGGAGTCCGCTGGACACCGAGCTGCCCAAGATCGCCTCGGGCCGGGAGTCCCTGGACAAGGGCCTGGGCAACGTCGAACTGGCCATCGCCAAGCTGGTGCCCGACTTCAGCAAGTGAGCCGCAGTGGCCGCCGGATCCCCTCGTCAGGAGGGGAGGGATCCGGCGGCCACCGCCCTGTACCCAGCCCGAATCCTTGATCTTTGAAGGTGTCGAACCATGACAGTCGCCATCGACCGCGCGACCGGCAAGCGCCGCGGTGACCGCGCGCCTCGGCCCGGGCTGGGGCAGCGCATCAGGAACGGCTACCAGAAGCACTGGTACGCCTACGCGATGATCGCCCCGGTGGTCGCCGTGCTCGGCGGCATCGTCGCCTACCCGCTGTTCCGCGGCGTCTACCTCACCCTCACCGACGCCAACAGCCTCAACTCGGCGCGCACCATCGGCGTCAACCACATCGCCGCCACCTACCGGTTCATCGGCCTGGACAACTACAAGGACATCCTGTTCGGCCCGACGGCCTACGACCGGTTCTGGTCGCACTTCCTGTGGACCGTCTTCTGGACCGCCGCCTGCGTCGTCCTGCACTACACCATCGGTCTCGGCCTCGCGCTCATGCTCGACCAGAAGCTGCGCGGCCGCACCGTCTACCGGCTGCTGCTCGTGCTGCCCTGGGCCGTGCCGACCTTCGTCACCGTCTTCTCCTGGCGGATCATGCTCGCCGACTCCGGCGTGCTCAACCAGGTCCTCGGCGCCCTCCACCTGCCCCAGCCGCAGTGGCTGGAGGACACGTTCTGGCAGCGGTTCGCCGCCATCATGGTCAACACCTGGTGCGGTGTGCCGTTCATGATGCTCTCCCTGCTCGGCGGCCTCCAGTCCATCGACTCCTCGCTCTACGAGGCCGCGGAGATGGACGGCGCCACCGCCTGGCAGCGCTTCCGGTACGTCACCCTGCCCGGCCTGCGCTCGGTCAGCTCCACCGTCGTCCTGCTCGGCATCATCTGGACCTTCAACCAGTTCGCCATCATCTTCCTGCTGTTCGGCCCGACCGGCGCGCCCGACGCCCAGATACTCGTGACCTGGGCCTACTACCTCGGCTTCGGCCAGCAGCCGCGTGACTTCGCCCAGTCCGCCGCGTACGGCGTGCTGCTGCTGTCGATCCTGACCGTCTTCACCTCCTTCTACTTCCGCTGGCTGAAGCGCAATGACCAGCTCGCCGTCTGACGCCGCAGGAGCCGCCGCCATGAGCACCCCGACCCTGGAAAAGACCGAGACCGCACCGGCCTGCGCCACCGCGCCCGCGCGCCGCACGCGCCGGCGCGGCGAGCGCGGCCCGCTCGGCGCCGCCCTGCTGCACGGCGGCCTCACCGCGGCGAGCCTCATCGCCCTGGCCCCGGTGGCCTGGCTGTTCTACCTGTCCCTCGGCCCGGGCAAGGACGACTACCTGCACCCGGGCAAGATCGCGGACAAGCTGACCTTCGGCAACTACCGCTTCGTGCTGGAGCACACCGCGTTCTTCGACTGGTTCAGGTCGACGATGATCGTGGCCCTCGGTACCACCCTCATCGGTGTCTTCGTCGCCGCGACCACCGGCTACGCGGTCTCCCGCATGCGCTTCCCCGGCTACAAGCAGCTGATGTGGGTCCTGCTGCTCACCCAGGCCTTCCCGATCGCCATCCTGATCGTGCCGATGTACGAGATCTTCGGCGAACTCGGCCTCATCGACACCTACTGGTCGCTGATCATCATCAACTGCACCACCGCCGTGCCGTACAGCGCGTGGCTGCTCAAGGGGTACTTCGACACCATCCCCTTCGAGATCGACGAGGCCGGACGCGTGGACGGGCTCACCCCGTTCGGGACCTTCTTCCGGCTGATCCTGCCGCTGGCCCGCCCGGGCCTGGCCGTCGCCGCGTTCTACAACTTCATCACCGCCGTCGGGGAGGTCGCCTTCGCGACCACCTTCATGCTGGACGACTCCAAGTACACCTTCGCCGTCGGCCTCCAGACCTTCGTCAGCCAGCACGACGCCCAGTGGAACTACATGGCCGCCACCGCGGTGCTGATCGCGATACCCGTGACCGTGTTCTTCTATCTCGTGCAGAAGAACCTCGTCACCGGTCTCACCGCCGGCGGCACCAAGGGCTGACGCCCGCCGGAGGCTCCCGCGCGGCCCGGCCGCGCGGGTGGGCGGGCCGCGCGGGCCTTCCCCCCGCCGCTCCGGCGGGGGGACGACCGGACCCCGCCGGCCCCGCGGCCCGCCTCGTACCCTCCGACCGCCGCCGTATCCACGCCCACCATGCCCCTGTCACGTATCAAGGACGCCATGAGCCAGCAGCACTCCGCCGCACCGGCCCGCCACCTCGCCGCCACCGTCGCCGACCGCCGCGACTGGTGGCGGGACGCGGTCATCTACCAGGTCTATCCGCGCAGCTTCGCCGACAGCAACGGCGACGGCATGGGCGACCTGGAAGGCGTACGCTCCCGCCTCCCGTACCTGCGCGACCTCGGCGTCGACGCCGTGTGGCTGAGCCCCTTCTACGCCTCCCCGCAGGCCGACGCCGGCTACGACGTCGCCGACTACCGCGCCGTCGACCTCATGTTCGGCAGCCTCCTCGATGCCGACGCGCTCATCCGCGACGCGCACGGACTGGGACTGCGGATCATCGTCGACCTGGTCCCCAACCACTCCTCCGACCAGCACGAGTGGTTCAAGCGGGCCCTCGCCGAGGGCCCCGGCTCGCCGCTGCGGGAGCGCTACCACTTCCGTCCCGGCAAGGGGAAGAACGGCGAACTGCCGCCCAACGACTGGGAGTCCATCTTCGGCGGCCCGGCCTGGACCCGGGTGACCGAGCCGGACGGCACCCCCGGCGAGTGGTACCTGCACCTCTTCGCCCCCGAGCAGCCCGACTTCAACTGGAACCACCCGGCCGTCGGTGACGAGTTCCGCTCCATCCTGCGTTTCTGGCTGGACATGGGCGTCGACGGCTTCCGGATCGACGTCGCCCACGGCCTGGTCAAGGCGGAGGGCCTGCCCGACCTCGGCTCGCACGAGCAGCTGAAACTGCTGGGCAACGATGTCATGCCGTTCTTCGACCAGGACGGCGTGCACGACATCTACCGCCAGTGGCGCGGCATCCTCGACGAGTACGCGGGTGAGCGGATCTTCGTCGCCGAGGCCTGGACCCCGACCGTCGAGCGCACCGCCCACTACGTCCGCCCCGACGAACTGCACCAGGCATTCAACTTCCAGTACCTGGGCACGGCGTGGGACGCGGGCGAGCTGCGCGCCGTCATCGACCGCACCCTGGAGGCCATGCGCCCGGTCGGCGCCCCCGCGACCTGGGTGCTGTCCAACCACGACGTCACCCGGCACGCCACCCGCTTCGCCAACCCGCCCGGCCTCGGCACCCAGATCCGCACCGCGGGCGACCGCGGACTGGGGCTCAGGCGGGCCCGGGCGGCCACCCTGCTGATGCTGGCCCTGCCCGGCTCGGCCTACGTCTACCAGGGCGAGGAACTGGGCCTCCCGGACGTCGTCGACCTGCCCGACGAGGTGCGCCAGGACCCGGCGTACTTCCGCGGCGCCGGCCAGGACGGCTTCCGCGACGGCTGCCGGGTGCCGATCCCGTGGACCCGCGAGGGGTCGTCGTACGGCTTCGGCGACGGCGGCAGCTGGCTCCCGCAGCCGGCCCAGTGGGGCGAGCTGAGCGTCCAGGCGCAGACCGGCGCGCCCGGTTCCACCCTGGAGCTGTACCGCACCGCGCTGCGGCTGCGCCGGTCGCGGCCGGACCTGGGCGCGGGCGACGCGGTGGAGTGGCTGCGGGCGCCCGAGGGCGTACTGGCCTTCCGGCGCGGCGACTTCGTCTGTGTCGCGAACACCACGGGCGAGACGGTGCGGACCCCGGTGTACGGCCGGGTGCTGCTCAGCAGCGGTGAGGTCGCGGAGAGTGGCGACGAGGCGAAGGTGCCCGCCGACACGACCGTGTGGTGGGCCGCCGCGGTCTGACGGACCGTCCGAAATTTCTTGCATCAACTTCACACCGGCCCGCTGCCTTTTACGGCAGCGGGCCCTTACCATCTGCGTCACCGCAACTTTCAGACATTGCAGCAAGAACCTTCAGCGTCGAAGGAACCCCACATGGCACGCAGGATCCTCCCCGCGGGGCTCGCCCTCGCAGCCGCCCTCACGGTTGGCATGAACCCGACAAATGCCGAGGCCTCCCCGCCCGGCACCAAGGACGTCACCGCCGTCCTCTTCGAGTGGAACTTCGCCTCGGTCGCCAAGGAGTGCACCACCACCCTCGGCCCCGCCGGATACGGCTACGTCCAGGTCTCCCCGCCCGCCGAGCACATACAGGGCCCGCAGTGGTGGACGTCGTACCAGCCGGTGTCCTACAGGATCGCCGGCCGTCTCGGCGACCGGGCCGCCTTCCGGAACATGGTGAACACCTGCCACGCCGCGGGCGTCAAGGTCGTCGCCGACACGGTCGTCAACCACATGGCGGCCGGCAGCGGCACCGGCACCGGCGGCACGGCGTACACGAAGTACAGCTACCCCGGCCTGTACTCCTCGTACGACTTCGACGACTGCACCTCCCCGGTGTCGAACTACGCCGACCGCTGGAACGTCCAGCACTGCGAACTCGTCGGCCTGGCCGACCTGGACACCGGTGAGGAGTACGTCCGCAAGACGATCGCCGGCTACCTCGACGACCTGCTCTCCCTGGGCGTCGACGGCTTCCGCATCGACGCCGCCAAACACATCGACAGCGCCGACCTGGCCAACATCAAGAGCCGCCTGACCAACCCCGGCGTCTACTGGAAGCAGGAGGTCATCTACGGCGCCGGGGAGGCCGTCCAGCCCGGCGAGTACACCGGCAACGGGGACGTCCAGGAGTTCCGCTACGCCTACGACCTCAAGCGCGTCCTCACCAGCGAGAAGCTGGCCTACCTGAGCAACTACGGCGAGGGCTGGGGCTATCTGAACAGCTCCGTGGCCGGCGTCTTCGTGGACAACCACGACACCGAACGCAACGGCAGCACCCTGAACTACAAGGCCGGCGCCGACTACACCCTGGCCAACGTCTTCATGCTCGCCTGGCCCTACGGCGCCCCCGACATCGACTCCGGCTACGAATGGACCGACGCCGACGCCGGCCCGCCCAACGGGGGCAAGGTCAACGCCTGCTGGCAGGACGGCTGGAAGTGCCAGCACGCCTGGCCGGAGATCAGGTCCATGGTGGCCTTCCGCAACGCCACCCGCGGACAGGCGGTCGCCAACTGGTGGGACAACGGCAACAACGCCATCGCCTTCGGGCGCGGCGCCAAGGGGTACGTGGCGATCAACCACGAGTCCTCGTCGCTCACCCGCACCTACCAGACCTCACTCGCGGCCGGCACGTACTGCAACGTCCAGAACAACACCACGGTGACCGTGGACTCCGGCGGCCGGTTCACCGCCACCCTGGGCCCCGACACGGCCCTGGCGCTCTACGCGGGCAAGCCGAGCTGCTGACCCGTCACCCCCCGGTCCCTGAAATCTCTTGCCCATGGTTTCAGGACTCTTGCTGAAACCTTTTCGCCGGCGGTACGGTCGCGCGGTCGCCCGGCGGCGCAGCGTGCCGCCGGCGTCGGGGTCGCCCCTAAGAGAGCCGCAACCGCAAGGAGTTACCGCCTGTGATACCGAGATGGCCGGCGCCCCGCACGCGCCGTACCCCGCATCGCAGAAGGGCGGCGGCCGTCACCGTCGTCGCCCTGGCCGCAGCCCTGGTCCAGCCACTGGCCGCCCGGGCCGCCACCCCGCCCGCACCCCCCTCGGACGCGAAGCTCGCCGCCCAGCCCGCCCGGCACGACGACACGCGCGAACAGTTCTACTTCGTCATGCCGGACCGCTTCGCCGACGGCGACCCGTCCAACGACCGCGGCGGACTCACCGGTTCCCGCCTCAGCACCGGCTACGACCCCACCGACAAGGGCTTCTACCAGGGCGGCGACCTCAAGGGCCTGACCGGCAAGCTCGACTACATCAAGGGCCTGGGCACCACCGCCATCTGGCTGGCGCCCCTCTTCAAGAACCGCCCCGTGCAGGGCACCGGCGCCAACGCCTCCGCCGGCTACCACGGCTACTGGATCACCGACTTCACCCAGGTCGACCCGCACTTCGGCACCAACCAGGACCTCAAGAACCTCATCTCCAAGGCTCACGCCAAGGGCATGAAGGTCTTCTTCGACGTCATCACCAACCACACGGCCGACCTCGTGGACTACCGGGAGAAGTCCTACGGCTACCTGTCCAAGGGCGCCTTCCCCTACCTGACCGCGGACGGCAGGCCCTTCGACGACGCCGACCGCGCGGCCGGCGGCAAGGGGTTCCCGGCCGTCGACGCCGCCTCCTTCCCGCGCACCCCCGAGGTCACGGCGGGGGGCAAGGTCCCGGCCTGGCTCAACGACCCGACGATGTACCACAACCGCGGGGACTCCACGTACGCCGGTGAGTCGGCCACCTACGGCGACTTCGCCGGCCTGGACGACCTGTGGACCGAGCGCCCCGAGGTCGTCCACGGCATGGAGCGGATCTACGAGAGGTGGGTCAGGGACTTCGCCGTCGACGGGTTCCGGATCGACACCGTCAAGCACGTGGACCTGCCGTTCTGGACCCAGTGGGCGACCGCGCTCGACCGGTACGCCGCCGCGCACGGCCGGAAGAACTTCTTCATGTTCGGCGAGGTGTACTCCGCCGACACCTCCGTCACCGCCCCGTACGTCACCCAGGGCCGCCTCGACGCCACCCTCGACTTCCCCTTCCAGGACGCCGCCCGCGCCTACGCCTCCCAGGGCGGCAGCGCCCAGCGGCTCGCCGGCGTCTTCGGTGACGACTACGCGTACACGACCGACAAGGCCAACGCCTACGAACAGGTCACCTTCCTCGGCAACCACGACATGGGCCGCTTCGGCTACTTCCTGAAGCAGGACGACCCCAGGGCGACCGACGCCGAGATCCTGAAGAAGGACGAACTCGCCAACGAGCTGATGTTCCTCAGCCGCGGCAACCCGGTCGTCTACTACGGCGACGAGCAGGGCTTCACCGGCTCCGGCGGTGACAAGGACGCCCGCCAGACGATGTTCGCCTCCAAGGTCGCCGACTACCTGGACGACGACGAGATCGGCACCGACCGCACCCACGCGAGCGCCTCCTACGACACCCGCGCCCCGCTCTACCGGCAGATCGCCGGCCTCGCCAGGCTCCGCAAGGCCAACCCGGCCCTGACCGACGGCGTGCAGACCGAGCGGTACGCGGCCGACGGCGCCGGGATCTACGCCTTCACCCGGACGGACCCCGGGACCGGCCAGGAGTACGTCGTCGCCCTCAACAACGCCGGCACGGCGAAGACGGCCACCTTCCCGACCGGTTCGGCCGGCATGACCTACCGGGGCATCCACGGAGCCGGCGGTTCCGTGCGATCCGACGCCGACCGCAGGCTCACCGTCACCGTCCCGGCCGGCTCCGCCGTGGTCTACAAGGCGTCCGGCACCCTCGCCGAGCCCACCACCGCACCCGTGATCACCCTGAAGGCCCCGGCCGCCGGAGCCACCGGCACCGTGAGGATCAGCGCCGGCACCGGTGGCGGCCCGCTCGACCGGGTCGTCTTCGCCGCACAGACCGGCAACGGCCCGTGGCGGATCCTCGGCTCCGCCGACCACGCCCCCTACCAGGTCACCCAGACCCTCGGCACCGACGTGCCCGCGGGAACCGCCCTGCGCTACAAGGCCGTCGTCGTCGACGCGGCCGGGCACACCGCGAGCGCCACCGCGAACAGCAGCACGGGCACCCCGCCCGCACCCGAGGTGCCCACGGCCACCTCCCGGGACTACGCGGTCGTCCACTACAAGCGCACCGACGACGACTACGCCGACTGGGGCCTGTACGCCTGGGGCGACCTCGCCGACGGCGAGGCCACGACCTGGCCGGCCGGCCACCCCTTCACCGGGCGGGACGCCTACGGCGCCTTCGCCTACGTCCGGCTCGAGCCGGGCGCCTCGAACATCGGTTTCCTGGTCGTCGACAAGAACGGCGACAAGGACGTCTCCGCCGACCGGTCGATCGACGTCACCAGGACGGGCGAGGTGTGGATCGAGCAGGGCAAGGCCGACGTCCGCACCGAGCGGCCCGCCTACCCGGCCCAGGACACGGCCAAGGCCGTCCTCCACTACCACCGGGCCGACGGGAACTACGACGGCTGGGGCCTGCACGTCTGGACGGGCGCCGCGCACCCGACCGACTGGTCGAAACCCCTGGAGCCGGTAAGGACCGACTCCTACGGCGCGGTCTTCGAGGTGCCCCTCACCGAGGGCGCGGGCAGCCTCAGCTACCTCATCCACAAGGGCGACGAGAAGGACCTCCCGACCGACCGGTCCCTGGACCTCACCGCCGACGGGCACGAGGCGTGGCTGCTGAGCGGCCAGGAGCAGAACCTGCTGCCACAGCCCGCGGGCAGCGCCGCCGCCCTCGACCTGACCACCTCCAAGGCGGTCTGGATCGACCGGGACACCGTGGCCTGGGACGGCACCGACGGCGCCGCCTCCACCCAGCTGCTGTACTCCCGCGACGGCTCGATCACCGTCAAGGACGGGACGCTGACCAGCGACGACGAGCGGTGGCTGCGGCTGACGAAGACCACGCTCACCGACGCGCAGAAGGCGAGGTTCCCGCACCTGAAGGACCGCGCGGCCTGGTCCGTGGACCCGCGCGACCGGGACCGGGTGCGCGCGGCGCTCACCGGGCAGCTCGTCGCCTCGCAGCGGGCCGCCAACGGTGCCGTGCTGGCCGCCACCGGCGTGCAGACCGCCGGCGTGCTGGACGACCTCTACCCGGGCGCCACCAAGGCCCGGCTGGGCCCGGTCTTCCACGACGGCAGGCCGACGCTCTCCGTCTGGGCGCCGACGGCCCGGTCCGTCCGCCTCGACCTGGACGGCCGCGCGGTCGCGATGCACCGGGACCCCGCCACCGGCGTCTGGTCCGTCACCGGCCCCGCGTCCTGGAAGGGCAAGCCCTACCGGTACGTCGTCGAGGTGTGGGCGCCCAGCGTCCGCAGGCTGGTCACCAACAAGGTCACCGACCCGTACTCCGTCGCCCTCACGGCCGACTCGGAGCGCAGCCTCGTCGTCGACCTGAACGACAGATCCCTCGCACCGGCCGGCTGGCCGGCGCTGCGCAAGCCCAGAGCCGTACCGCTGAAGGACGCGCAGATCCAGGAACTGCACATCCGGGACTTCTCCGTCGCCGACAGGACCGTCCCGGCGCGGGACCGGGGCACCTACCTGGCCTTCACCGACAAGAACAGCGACGGCTCCCGGCACCTGAAGGCGCTGGCGAAGTCCGGCACGTCCTACGTCCACCTCCTGCCCGCCTTCGACATCGCCACGATCCCCGAGAAGAAGGCCGGCCAGGAGACCCCGGACTGTGATCCGGCCGCCTACCCGGCCGACTCCGACCAGCAGCAGGCGTGCGTGGCGAAGACCGCCGCGAAGGACGCCTACAACTGGGGCTACGACCCGTACCACTACACGGTCCCCGAGGGCTCCTACGCCACCGACCCCGACGGCACCGCCCGCACGGTGCAGTTCCGTCGGATGGTCGAGGCGCTGAACCAGGACGGCCTCCGGGTCGTCATGGACGTCGTCTACAACCACACCGCGGCCGCCGGCCAGGCCGACACCGCCGTCCTGGACCGGATCGTGCCCGGCTACTACCAGCGGCTCCTGGCCGACGGCTCGGTCGCCGACAGCACCTGCTGCGCCAATACGGCGCCAGAGAACGCCATGATGGGCAAGCTGGTCGTGGACTCGATCGTCACCTGGGCCAAGCAGTACAAGGTCGACGGGTTCCGCTTCGACCTCATGGGCCACCACCCCAAGGCCAACATCCTCGCGGTCAGGAAAGCCCTCGACGCGCTGACGCCGCAGAAGGACGGCGTCGACGGAAAGAAGATCATCCTCTACGGCGAGGGCTGGAACTTCGGCGAGGTCGCCGACGACGCCCGCTTCGTGCAGGCCACCCAGAAGAACATGGCCGGCACCGGCATCGCCACCTTCTCCGACCGCGCCCGCGACGCCGTCCGCGGCGGCAGCCCCTTCGACGCCGACCCCGGCGTGCAGGGCTTCGCCTCCGGCCTCTACACCGACCCCAACTCCTCCACCGCCAACGGCTCCACGGCTCAGCAGAAGGCCCGGCTGCTGCACTACCAGGACCTCATCAAGATCGGCCTGACCGGCGACCTGAAGTCCTTCACCTTCACCGACACCGACGGCAAGAAGGTCACGGGAGCCGGTGTCGACTACAACGGCTCGCCCGCCGGCTACGCGGACGCGCCCGGTGACGCCCTGGCCTACGCCGACGCCCACGACAACGAGTCCCTCTTCGACACACTGGCCTACAAGCTGCCCGCCTCGACGAGCGCCGCCGACCGGGCCCGGATGCAGGTCCTCGCCATGGCCACGGCCACCCTCTCCCAGGGCCCGTCCCTGTCCCAGGCGGGCACCGACCTGCTGCGCTCCAAGTCCCTGGACCGCAACTCGCACGACAGCGGGGACTGGTTCAACGCCATCCACTGGAACTGCGCCGACGGCAACGGCTTCGGCCGCGGACTGCCCATGGCCGCCGACAACCGGTCCAAGTGGACGTACGCCGCACCGCTGCTCACCACGGTGAAGGTCGACTGCCCGCAGATCACCGGGGCCTCCGCCGCCTACCAGGACCTGCTGCGGATCCGGACGAGCGAGAAGACCTTCTCCCTGGGCACCACCGCCCAGGTGCAGGAGCACCTCTCCTTCCCGCTGTCCGGCAAGGACGAGACGCCCGGCGTGATCACCATGCGCCTCGGCGGCCTGGTCGTCGTCCTCAACGCCACGCCCCAGCGGCAGGAGCAGCGGATCAGCGCCCTCACCGGCCGGCACTACCGGCTGCACCCGGTGCAGGCCGCCGGCGCCGACCCGGTCGTGAAGACCGCCTCCTACGCCACCGGTTCGGGTACCTTCACCGTGCCGGCGCGGACCGTGGCGGTGTTCACCCGGACCGGGGACTAGGCCGAGGCCGTTGCCGTAGAACAGGAGTGCGCATGCCGCAGATCACCGTCGACTACTCCGACACCGTGGAAGACGCCTTCGACCGCGAGGGGTTCGCGCGGGCGCTGCACGAGGCGACCGTGAAGATCGCGGCGGCGAAGCCGGAGGCCTGCAAGACGCAGTTCCGGCCGAGCGCGCACACCGTGTTCGGGTACGAGGACCCCGGGGCGCGCGGGCACGCCGTCGTGCACGTGACGATCGGGCTCCTCGCCGGCCGCAGCGACGAGACGAGGACGAGGCTCACCGAGGCGGTATTGGAACTGCTCCGGGAGCACGTGGCGGAGGCGGCGGTCACCCTGCACGCCTCCGCCGAGGTCCGTGACCTCGACGCCTCGTACCGGAAGTTCGACCGGTAGCCGCCGCTCAGGTCGCCAGGGACAGCAGCCGGCCGGCCAGCTCCGCGAAGGGGCCGTCGGCCGGCTCGGCCCGCATCATCGTGCGCACCAGCGCCGCCATGTCCGGGTCGTGAGCGGCGCTGACGGCGGTCAGCGCGGCGAAGTCGTGCACGAGCTGCCGCTCCAGTTCGGCGCGCGGGATGCGGCGGCCGTCCAGCCAGAGCAGGGCCGTGGACTCGGCCAGCGAGATCCAGGAGCGTACGACCAGTTCCAGCCGCGCGGGCGCCTCGGCCACACCCAGATGCGACAGGATCTGGTCGTACGCGGCCTGCCGCACCGAGTCGATGAGCGCGTGGGTCGCCGACGCGTGCTCCCGGGAGCCGACGCCGTCCGCGGGCACGGCCGGGCCGCCGCGCATCAGCGCCGAGAAACCGGGTCCGTGCTCGTCCACGAAGTCGAAGTAGCGGCGCATCACGCGCAGCAGCCGGGCGCCGAGCGGACCCTCGTGCGGCTCGGCGAAGCGGCTCGCGAGATCGTCCGCGGCCCGCTTCAACGCGGCCTCGTAGAGGCTGAGTTTGCCGGGGAAGTAGTGATAGACGAGCGGACGCGAGATGCCCGCCGCCGTCGCTATCTCGTCGATGGAGACCTCGTCGGGCGAGCGCCGGCTGAAGAGGTCGAGGGCGACACCGATCAGCTGCTGCCGCCGCTCCTCGACGCCCATCCTGCGGCGAACCCCGGTACTCATGCGAACACCTTACCGATCGGATTCGGCCGCCGGTGTTCACATGTCGAGCACCAGTCGGTCGCCCCGGGCCCGTGAGACGCAGATCAGCAGGGAGTCGGTCCGTTCCACGTCCGTCAGCAGCTCGTCCCGGTGATCGGCCTCGCCCTCCAGTACCCGCTGCCGGCAGGTCCCGCAGAACCCCTGCTCGCAGGAGTAGGCGGTGTCCGGCAGTACGCGCCGCACGGCGGCCAGGACGGAGGAGCCGGCCGGCACGGTCAGGGTCCGTCCGCTGCGGCGCAGTTCGAGCTGGAACTCCGTGTCGCCGGCGGCCCCCGCGCCGGGCGTGAACCGCTCCGTGTGCAGGGTCGCCCCGGCGGGCAGCCGCTCGCGTACCGCCGCCGTCAGACCCTCCGGGCCGCAGCAGTACACCGCCGTCCCCTGGTGCACGTCGGCGAACAGCGCGTCCAGGTCCGGCCGTCCGTCCTCGTCCCCGGCGACGACCGTCAGCCGCCTGCCGCCGTCCCCCGCCCCGGCGAGCCCGCGCAGCCGGTCAAGGTACGGCATCGACGCCCGCGTCCGCCCGCCGTACAGCAGCCGCCACTCGGTGCCGTCCGGCAGGGCCCGCAGCATCGGCAGGACCGGGGTGATGCCGATACCGCCGGCGACGAAGACGTACGACGGCGCGTCCACCAGCGGGAAACGGTTGCGGGGGCCGCGCACCTCCAGCTCCGTGCCCACGGTGAGCCGTTGGTGCACCTCGCGGGAACCGCCCCGGCCGTCCGTCACCAGCCGTGTGGCGACCGTGTAGGACGAGGTGTCCGCCGGGTCCCCGCACAGCGAGTACGACCGGACCAGCCCCGACGGCAGGACGAGGTCCACATGGGCGCCGGGCTCCCAGCGCGGCAGACCGGCACCCTCCAGCCGCAGTTGTACGACCCCGTCGGCGACCGCCTCCCGAGCGGTGAGCAGCAGCCGCAGCGCACGGGGGCGCGGCCGGCCGGAGACCGGCGGGTCCAGGGCGGGCAGCGGCCACAGCGGGGAGGCCTTGATCCGGCGGCGCAGGGCCCGCCGGGTGAGCAGGGCGGCGCCCGCGACGAGCGCGACGGCCCGCGGCCCGGGCGTCACACCTGCCTCCTGGCGGCGGCCAGCGCGGCGGGGGAGGCGGCCAGATAGGCGACGGCCTGGGCGGTGGAGCACTCGTGCGAGGGGTGGTAGGCGCGGCTGAGATAGCGGGGTACGGACCGCAGCATGTCGCCGGTGGCCGGCAGGACGCCCTGCCGGCCGCGCAGCCGGAACTCCCGGAACGAGGCCTTGCCGTCGACGAGGGCCGGGTCGTTCTCTAGGAAGAAGCGCACGCCGCGCTGCCACAGGAACACCAGCGCCGAGAACGCCAGCGCCCAGGTGCGCACCCGGCGCCGGTAACCGCCGTCGACGTGCAGGAACAGGTCGAAGGCGACCGAGCGATGCTCGACCTCCTCGGCACCGTGCCAGCGCAGCAGGTCCAGCATGGTCGGATCGGCGCCGCGCCGGTCCAGCTCGGCCGCGTTGAGCACCCAGTCGCCGAGGAAGGCGGTGTAGTGCTCGATGGCGGCGATCAGCGCGAGGCGCTCCAGCAGCCACCAGCGGCGCGGCCTGCCCGGCGGCAGTGAGCGGTCGCCGAGCAGCTTCTCGAAGAACCAGTCGACCTGGGCGGTGTACGGCGTCGGGTCCAGCCCCTGCGCCCGCAGATGCGGCAGGACCTCGTCGTGGGCCCGGGAGTGCATGGCCTCCTGCCCGATGAACCCGACGACGTCCTCGCGGAGCCGGTCGTCCCGGATCAGCGGCAGCGCCTGCTTGTACGCGTGCACGAACCACCGTTCACCGGCGGGCAGCAGCAGGTGCAGCACATTGATGGTGTGCGCGGTGAACGGGTCGCCGGGCACCCAGTGCAGGGGTGTGTCCGCCCAGGAGAAGGACACGTCACGGGCCTTGAGGGCGACCCGCTCGGACTCCACCGGCCGGGCCTGCTCATGAGACATGGCGTCAATGTACTGGCGGGTACGGCGCGTGAGAACCCCTGTGCGGCACCTTGTTGACATTGGTGTCAACGAGGGTCGGTCACCGCAGCCCGGTGATCCGCCGCCCGTCCGCCAGCGTGCCGGCCAGGTCGGCCCGGACGCCCTGCGTGGCCCTGGCGATCAGCAGCGGGCCCCGCGCCGACGCGGTCACGCCGCCCGTCGCCGAGACCGAGGACATCCCCGGGCTGCCCGCGGCCAGCAGGTACCAGTGCCCGCCCGCCGACTTCCACAGCACCCCGGCCAGCACGTGGGGATCCCGCGGCCCGCAGGCCGGCACGTCCGTGCCCCGGGCGACGACCGCCCCGGTCGCTCCGCCCGGCGTACGGAACTGGGCCAGCGCGGCCGTGCCGTCACCGCGCCAGGTCTCGGCCCGCGTGCACACCCACGCTCCCGCCCCGCTGCCGTCGGGCAGCGGCTGCTCGGCGTAGGCCCAGGCGTTGACGCTCCGGACGCCCGCCGAACGCTCGGCCGCCAGTGAGCAGGCGAACGGCGCCCACGTGCGCAGCCGTTCGCCGGTCAGCTCCCCGGCCGAACCGGGCCGGCCGGCCGTGAGATGGGCCGGGACCAGCTCGCCGAGGTCACCGGACACCTGGGTGCCGGAGGGGCCGGTCAGCTGGAGCACGGTCCACGAGGTGCAGGCACCGGGCCGCAGGACGGGGCTGGCCAGTGGCGCGGTCACCCCGTCGGTCACGGTCAGCGGGACGGCGGTCGCGTCCGGCTTCGTCAGGTCACGCCGGGCCGCCTTCCGCACCCACGGCGCAATCAGATAGCGGGCGTTGCCGTCGGCGCGGCTCAGCACCAGCGCGCCGGCCCCGGCACGCGTCGCGCCGTCGACCCGGGCGAAGTCGAGGGCCGCTCCCTGGGTGCCGTCCCTCGGCTCGGCGTACCGGGCGATGCGCAGCCCGTCGTACAGCAGCACCACTCGGGCGTTGTCCACCTCGCCCGCGTACAGCAGTTGGGGCGGGCCGGCCGGGCCGCCGGTCGCGGTGCCCGGAGGCGCCGCGACGCGGACCGTCTCCCCGGGGCGGGCCCAGACCGCGAGGGCGCGGCGCAGCAGGGCCCGGTCCCCGGTGAGCGGCCCGCGCGCGGGCCACGCCGAGAAGTCGTTACGGGCCGAGGTCCGCCAGGCGGTGGGGGAGACCCGGGTGAGCCTGCCGGGGTCCAGGGCGGCCTCGGCGGCCGGGTTCTCGGCGTAGACGGGCGCGGCGGCGCCGTCCGGGCCCCAGCCGCCGCCCGGCAGGGCCACCAGCACGCCGCACACCGCGAGCGCGGCGGCGGCGGCGAGCGCGGCCCTGGCGTGCTGGTGACGGCGCCTGAGGTCGGTGGGGCGGGCCTGGAGCGCGCACGGGTCGAACTCGGGGGACGAGAGCAGACCCGGGAGCGCGGGCACGCTGGCCGCCGAGGCCAGCGCGCCGCTCGGGTCGTCCACACCGGCGGCCTCGAGGAGCTCGCGGACGTCCGGGTCGGACAGCTTCTCCAGGCCGCGCAGCACGTACGCGGCGCGGGCCGGGGCGGACAGGGCGGACAGCCGCTGGTCCAGCGCGAGGGCGTCCGCGCCGCCCGAGCGCGGGAACAGCCGCAGGCCCCACACCAGGGGCAGCGGCGGCGGCAGCTGGGACAGCCGGGGCAGGCCCGTGCGCGGGCGGGCCGCCTCCAGGGTCGCCCGCAGGACCCGGCCGCGCAGATAGGCGTACCCGGAGTCGCCCTCCCGGCCCGGCGGCTGGGCCGGGATCACGGCCGGCCGCTTGCGGCCGCGGGGCAGGGCGCGCTGGGCGAGGGCGTGTGCGGTCAGCACGCGGCGGCTGCGGCCGGGGCCCGGCGGCAGCACGAGGTAGGCGAGCCGTACCAGCCGGGCGTAGTGCTCGACGAGCGCGGCCTCGGCCTGCTCGACACCGACGGGGGCGGCGGAGGCGGGTGCGTGACGCTGGGCTACATCCTGTGACTGCACGTACGGGAGAACGAGCGGGCCGTGGGTTGGTCACCGTGGGACGAGTGGTTCACGCCTCCGGTCCGACGAGGGCGCGCGCGTAGGCGGCCATCGACCGCTGGTAGCGTGGCAGATGCGGGGCCAGGGCGCCGAGCACGAGGGCCAGCCCCTCGCGGTCACGGCCGAGGGAGGACAGACACAGGGCGAGAACGGCGCGCACCGCGTCGTCCAACTCGTCCGACGGAGCGTCCAGTTCGGGAGTGAGGAGCCGGACCCCCTCCGCCGCCTGCCCTATGTTGCGCAGCGAACTCGACAGCTGGATCCGGGCGCGGCGGCGCTTGCCCCCGGTCAGTCCACGATCCAGCGCCAGCCGGTACAGCGGCACCGCCCGGTCCGAGTGACCGGTGGAGTCCCAGGCGCACGCCGACTCGAACGGGCCGAGCGGACTGCCGGCCGGCAGCTCGGCCACGAGGCCCTCGATCACCGCGCGGAACTCGTCCGCCCGCTCCTGCGGATACCCGTCGAAGGACGCCCAGGCGGCGGCCACGCGGTCTTCCCAGTCCTGGTTCACCGGGGCACCCTCGCACACGTGTGCGCGCCGTGGCGAGTGATTTGAGCGGACCGCCCTCGGGAGCCGTATCCGAGGGCGCTGGGGCATGCTCGGCTCACCAGAACCGGAGGAACAGATGAGGTTGACGAGGCTGCTGCTCGGCGCCGCGGCCGTGACGGCACTGGCGGGCTGCGCCCCGGGCGCCCGCACCGAGGCGGTGCCGCCCACCGCGACCGGCAGCCTGGAGCGCCTGGCCGCCGAGGTCCGCTGCAAGCCGGACATGCAGACCGACGCCGACGAGATCCGCCAGGCCATCTGCCGCAACGGCGACGGGCGGTTCGTCCTCGCCACCTTCGCCACCGACCGCGGCCAGCGCGAGTGGATCAACGAGGCGAAGGACTACGGCGGCCACTACCTGGTCGGCCGCAAGTGGGTGGCGGTCGGCGACGACGGGACGGTCAAGGCGCTGCGCGGCACGCTCGGCGGCGACCTGGAGGCCGGCACCGACCACCACGCGCACAGCGGCTGACGCGGCCGCGGCGCGGACACGGCGAAGGCCGGTGACGGGAGGGGGACTCGTCACCGGCCTTCTGTCATGCGGCCCTCGCGGGGATCAGGCGCAGTTCTGGCCCCGGTTGATGCAGTTGGCGATCTTGTTGGCCAGTCCGTTCTTCGTGATGCTGATGAAGTCGTCGTGGTCCGTGGCCGCCTTGTGCAGCTGCTCCGGGAAGCCGTCCACCGCGTAGGCGTTCTTCACCTGGCCGTTCTGCACGGTCGGCGGGGTGATGTTGTACAGCAGGCGCATCGTCAGCTGCGGGATCGCCTTGAAGCCGTTCGGGCAGACCCCGCTCGCCGGGTCGGGGAAGGCCACGTGCGTGCGGTGGTTGGCGCTGTCGGTGTTCTGCCCGTCCCAGCAGCTCTGGAAGGCGAACGTGCGCACCACCTTGCTGCCCTGCGGGCAGATCGGGTACTGCTGCGTCAGCTGGACCTTGTTCTCGAAGCCGGTGCAGCTCCAGTGCGCGTTGGCGTTCGCCAGGCCGTTGGTGGTGGTCTTGGCGTCACCGGTGATGATGCGCAGGAACTGCGGCATCGCGACCACCTTGGCCGCCGGGCTGCCCACGTACTTGATCTGGGCCTGCACCGGGGTCAGGATCTTGCCGACGTTGCCTTCCTTGCCGCCGCCGTCCTTGTTCTGGTCGAAGTCCTGCGAGCCGTCCTGCACGCGCACGACCGGCCAGTAGTACGACGACAGGTCGCTCCTGTTCTGGCAGCTGGTGCCGCCCTGGAGGAACGTGTTGTTGCTGGCGAACGCGTCGATCTTCTGGTTGCCGACGTAGTCGTGCAGGTGGTGCGCGCCGTTGGTCACGCCGGGCGCCACGATCACGTTGTCGGTGTTGTGGTTCTTGTTGGCGTTGACACCGCAGCGCGTGGTGAACGTACCGGTCGAGGCGTTGCCGCTGCTGCGCGGCTTGCCCTGGACGTTCGGCGCCACCTTGGTGATGTCGACGAAGTCGGCCGCCGCCGGGCCGTTGCCGGCCTGTCCACCGACATTGCCCTGCTGACCGTTCTGGCCCTGCTGCTGCCCGTTCTGGCCCTGCTGCTGACCACCGTTCTGCTGCTGGCCACCGGTATTGTTCTGCTGACCACCGTTCTGCTGCTGGCCGCCGGTGTTGTTCTGCTGACCGCCGTTCTGCTGCTGGCCGCCGGTGTTGTTCTGCTGGCCGCCGGCGTTGGTCTGGTTGGCGGCCTGCGTCGTACAGGCGGCGAGCTGCCGGAGCGCGTCGTCGAAGGAACCGCCGACCCGCTGGATGTCGATCCGGATCCGGTCGATCGTCGCCGCCCGCTTCTCCTTGAGCGGGCCGACGATCGCGTTCTGTACGAAACTCGCGTCCCTCGTCTGGGCGTTGCGGGTGGAGGCGAGCCGGGTGTAGGCCTCGGTGATCTGCTTGTCGAGGTTGGCCAGCTCTGTCGCCACGCCCTGACGGGCCGTGTTCGGCACGTTCGTCAGCTTCTGGCCGACGTCCGGGCAGGAGATGGTCGCGACCTGCGCCGCCGCGGCCTTCGTCTGGTTGCCTCCCCACGTCTGGTGGTCCGGCTCGTGCGCCGAGGCGTAGAAATTCGCCCAGATCAGCCCGCCCCCGCCGAGCGCTAGGGCCGCCGATGCGGCTATGGCCTTGGTAGCCAGCGGCGTACGGCGTTTGCGTGTGTTGCGTCCCATGGAACTCCTCTGACTTCCTTGCGGGGCAGCATCGAGGCGCCCGACAGGAGTGAAGCGGCGTCCTTTCATACGCACGCCGTCGCAGAGGTGTTCAGCCGTCCCGCGAATTCTTCCCGGGACCACCACGTCACACACATCCCAACAGCCGCCCGAGCAGCGGATGTTCGACGTCGATCAGCGGTCGCGGTCGAGGTGGGCGAGCACGGCCAGAACGCGCCGGTTGTCATCGTCCGACACCTCCAGGCCCAGTTTGCCGAAGATGTTGGAGGTGTGTTTGGCAATGGCCCGTTCCGTCACCACCAGCTGTGCCGCGATGCCCGCGTTGGACCGGCCCTGCGCCATCAGCTCCAGGACCTCCCGCTCACGCGGGGTGAGACGGGCCAGCGCGCGGTCGCCGGCCGACCGCCGTGACAGCAGCTGCTGGATCACCTGCGGGTCCATCGCCGTACCGCCCGCAGCCACCCGTCGTACCGCGTCCACGAACTGGTCCGTGTCGAACACCCGGTCCTTCAGCAGATAGCCGATGCCGCCGTCGCCGTCGGCGAGCAGCTCGCGCGCGTACAGCTGCTCGACGTGCTGGGAGAGGACCAGCACCGGCAGCCCGGGCCGCTCCCGCCGGGCCGCGAGCGCGCACTGGAGACCCTCGTCGGTGAGCGTCGGCGGCAGGCGTACGTCGACCACCGCCACGTCCGGCGCCGACTCGGCCAGCGCACGGGCGAGTTCGGGACCGGTCCCGACGGCGGCGGCGATCTCGAAGCCGTAGGCCTCCAGCATCCGTACCAGTCCGTCGCGCAGCAGGAACAGGTCTTCGGCTAGGACAACACGCACGGGATCTCCATGGTCACCATGGTGGGACCGCCGGCGGGACTGCTGACGGCCAGGACTCCGTCGAATGTACCGAGCCGCCGCTCGATCCCGGCGAGCCCCGAGCCGGGCCCGACCGCCGCGCCGCCCTGCCCGTTGTCCGTGACCGTGATCCGCAGCCGGCCGTCGTCGTGGTGCACGTCGATCCAGATCCGGTCGGCCCCGGAGTGCTTGACGGCGTTGGTGAGCACCTCGCTGACCGCGAAGTAGGCGGCCGACTCGACCGGCGCCTCCGCCCGGCCCGGCAGCTCCACGGACACCTCCGTGGCCGACGGCAGCCGGAGCGCCAACGCCCGCACCGCGTCGCCGAGTCCGCGTTCGGCGAGGACCGGCGGGTGGATGCCGCGCACCAGGTCGCGCAGTTCCTCCAGAGCCTCCGCGGAGTTCCGCCGGGTCTGGGCGATCAGCCGTTTCG
Organism: Streptomyces sp. NPDC028722; assembly: GCF_040637655.1. Classification (NCBI taxonomy): domain Bacteria; kingdom Bacillati; phylum Actinomycetota; class Actinomycetes; order Kitasatosporales; family Streptomycetaceae; genus Streptomyces; species Streptomyces sp. NPDC028722. The sequence goes on along the minus strand of NZ_JBEZWU010000001.1, from coordinate 308,183 downwards.
CCTGCGCCGGGTCCCGTTCGACCAGCATCTCGATGGTGCCCAGGTCCATGCCCATCGCGACCAGCCGGGCCTGGGCGCCGTCGTGCAGGTCCCGCTCGATGCGGCGCAGCTCGACGGCCGAGGTGTCGACCGCGTGCCGCCGGGTCTCGGTCAGCACCCGCACCCGCTCCACGAGTTCGCCCTGGTCGCCGCCGAGGACGGCCCGGGTGAGCCGGAAGTGCGCGGTGAGCAGCCGCGGGGCGAAGCGGTGGGCGAACACCAGCAGCGCGGCGGCGAGCGCGGCGGCGAGGACGGCGGTGGCCTCACCGGTGACCGGCACGAATGCGTACCAGTAGGTGTCGGCCGGACCGGACACGTACGCGCGCCACAGCCCGGCCGGCAGCAGCAGCCCCTGGAGCGGGAAGAACACCACCAGGGCCGGGAGCAGGGCGGTGACGAAACCGGCCGTCATGTCGGCCGGCAGCCAGCGCACGTCCCGCCAGGTCTGCGGGTCACGGAGCATGGTGACGGTGCGCGTCCAGGGGCCGGCGCCCGCCGGGACGGGCCGGTACGTCACCGGGATCCGCACCCCGCACCACTCCTCGGCCAGCCGGCGCCGGGTGTTCGCGTAGTTCCGCAGGCCGCCGAGGATCCAGGGGGCCAGCAGGAATCCGACGCCGACCAGGAGGAGTTCCAGCGAGACGAGGGTCAGGACGAGGCACAGCAGCGTCACCGGCATCATCACCAGGGCAAGGACGAGCCCCCGTACCGCGGCCAGCACCGCCTCCCGGGCGCGGCTGCGGAAGTCGTCCTCGTGCGTGTCCGTGTCCATGGCGCCAGTCTGTCGGGCCCGGCCCGCCCGGTCACTGGGCGGAGCCCCACGTCAGGGGGTGGTGCCAGGTACACCCCCGGCGCCGGCCAGGAGCCTCGCCTCCACCCGCGGGTCCAGGCCCGGGGACGGCAGGTCCGGCCGCAGCGGGACCGTGCCCCCCGACCCGGTCAGCCACCGCCAGGTGTCCGCGACCGTCTCGGCGGCCGGCCGGCACACCAGGCCCGTCGCCAGCGCCCGCGACACGTCGGCGCCGTACACCGCGGTGTGCAGTTCGCCGTCCGGCGGCACCCACACCGGCAGCTCCGTCCACGGCGCGATCCCGGCGCCGAGGATCACCTCCGGGTCGATCCAGCGCAGCTCCGCGTCCGCGCCGGTGACGTGCACGCAGGCCCGGAGCAGCTCCTCCGTCGTGGTGTGGCCGAGCGGGCTCGCCAGGTTGTACGGCCCGCTCGACTCCCGTTCCACGGCGCCCAGCAGCCAGTCGGCGAGGTCGCGCGCGTCGACGTACTGGAGGGGCATCCCGCGCGGGCCGGGCGCGAGGACGGGGCCGCCGCGGGCGATCCGGGTCAGCCACCAGGGCAGCCGGCCGATGTTCTCGTACGGGCCGAGGATCAGCCCGGCCCGGACCAGGAGGGAACCGGCGGCGCCGAAGGCCCCGACGGCGGCCAGTTCGCCGCCCAGCTTGTCCCGGGCGTAGTCCGTCGCCTCCGCGGCGGCGGCCGCGCCCTCGACCAGCGGCGCGTCCTCCGTGCCGCCCCTGGGCCGGGGCGAGGCGTACACCGACCGGCTGGAGACGTACACGTACCGCCCGGCCCGGTCGCGCAGCAGCCGGGCCGCCGCGTCCACGGCACGCGGCGCGCCCGACCAGGTGTCGACCACGGCGTCCCAGCCGCCACCGTCCGCCGCGAGCGCGGCGAGGCCGTCGGCGGCGGTACGGTCACCGTGCAACGCCCGTACACCCGACGGTGGTCGGTGCCGTCCACGGTGGAAGACGGTCACCTCCCAGCCGCGTCCGAGCGCGGCCTCCACGACGGCCCGCCCCACGAACTCCGTACCGCCCAGCACCAGAAGTCTCATGCCGGGATGGTGCCCCGTCCGGGGGCGGACCGGAACCGGACTCTGCCGAGGGCAGAGCCGGGGAGGGTCAGCGGCCCGCCGGCGGGGTGTACTTGTAGCCGACGCGGCGCACCGTCTGGATGGTCTGACGGTGCTGGGCGCCCAGCTTGCGGCGCAGCCGGGCGATGTGGACGTCGACGGTGCGGCCGTCACCGACGTGGCCGTACCCCCACACCGTGGTGACCAGCTGGTCGCGGGTGTGCACCCGGTGCGGGTGCGCCACCAGGTGCGCGAGCAGCTCGTACTCCAGGTAGGTCAGGTCGAGTTCACGGCCGTCCACGCTGGCGGTGCGCCGCACGGGGTCGATCCGCACCAGCGGCTCGGTGTCGCCGCCCTGCTCGGCCTCCGGCTGGTCCGGGACCGCGACCGGCAGGAACGGGGGCCGCTGGTCGGCCGGGACCAGCACCAGGTAGCCGACCATCGGTGGCCGGCCGGGCAGGGCGGGCAGGGTGTGCTGCGGCGCGGGCAGCCAGGTGGCGCCGGGCGGCAGGAAGTCCGCGACGTCCACCACCTCGTCCCGGTCGACGGCGCGCAGCCGGTGCCGGGTGCCGTTCTGGGCGGGGGAGTCGACGGCGGCGGTAGAGAGGGAACGGGTGGTCGCCATGAGAGGTCAGCTCTTTCGCGCGAGAGGTTCGTCGGGCAGGACGGCGGCCACGATTCGTGGTCGGGCGCGCCGGGGACGTACGTCGTTTCGCGCTGGGCCGAAGGCCGGGGGTGTACGGCTTTAGAGGGCCCGCGCGTTCGTCGCGCGGCAACACACACGGTCGAAGTCATGGTGCTGACGGGAAGGCCAGAACGGCTCGAGGTCGTGACGACCCGTCGCGGTGATCATCTGGAAGCCGGCCATGGGCCCATTGAAGCAGAGGCGCACCGCGGGCAGGAGTCTCCTCTCACTGCTTGGACGCTTCCTTGGCGTGAAGTTGACATGGCGTACGGCTACGGGGCCGGTCTGATGGCCTGGTCAGGGGCCTGGCGACCGGTCGGCGGCTCCGGAATCCCGTCTCACTCCTCGGACGGCACCGCTGCGGCAGGGGAGGCGGCGGCATGCGCGAGGGGCGCCGCCATGACGGCGGGCGCCCCTAGGAAGCGGTCGGCGGATCAGACCTGTCCGGCCTTCTCCGGCGCGGCGCAGCAGGTGTCCACCAGCAGGCGGGACACCACGTACGGGTCGACGCCGGCGTTGGCGCGGCGGTCCTCGAGGTAGCCCTTGCCGTCCTTCTCGACCTGCCACGGCATACGCACCGAGGCGCCGCGGTCGGAGACGCCGTTACGAGAACTCGTCCCACGGAGCCGTCCCGTGCAGACCCGTCAGGCCCTGGTCGATGCCGGCGCCGTAGTTCTTGACGTGGTCCAGCGGCCTGGAGCCCTCACCGAGCGACTCGCACGCGGTGACGATCGCGCCGTCGAAGATGGTGTACTCCTGCTCGATGCCGAAGACCGGCTCCTGCGCCGCGCACCGCTCCGCGACCCCGGCCGGCGCGGCCCGCGTGTGGGACGGGTGCGGGGCTATGTCCGTGTCCAGGACCTCGCGCTGCACCAGGATGTCGTCGTCGCCGCCGCGGATCGGGTCCGGGCAGGTGAGGACCGGCCGCAGCACGCAGTCCGAGGAATGGCCCCGGCCCGGTCGGTGGAGGAGGTTCACCTGGTGAGGCGCGGCCGGCCGCGGTGGGGGGCGCCGGTGTCCTGCCGTCCGTGGCCGTGGACGGCAGGACACCGCGTCGCCGGACCGGTTCCCGGTCCGGGCCTCAGCCCACCTTCTCGATCACCGCCCGCCGGATGAGGAACTTGCCGGGCTCGCGGACCTGCTCGAACGCGGCGTTGTTCAGCAGGACACAACTGCCGGAGACGGACGTCACCTTCACCGTGGTGGACTTGTTGTTGTCGAGGTTGGTGACCTTCAGGGTCGTCCCCGCCGGGAACTGGCTGCTGGACGCGGCCGGGGCCCCGCCCTCACCGGAGAGCGTCACGGTGGAGCCCTTGCACACCTGCTGACCGGAGGCCTGCTGGGCGCCCCCGGCCTGCTGCTGGGCGTCCCCGGCCTGCTGGCCGGCACCCTGCTGGGCGCCTCCCGCCTGCTGACCGCCGCCCTGCTGACCGCCGCCCTGCTGGGCGTTGCCGTTCTGCGCCGCCTGGGAGCCCTGCGCCGCCTGGGAGCCCTGCGCCGCCTGGGAGTCCTGAGCCGACTCCCCAACGGTGCAACCGGACGCCTTCTGCTGGACCTTGATCTGGTCGATGACCGCCTGCCGGTTGGTGATCCGGGCCGCCGACTGCGCGTCCGGGTTCGCCTTCTGGCCGTCGATGAACTTCTGGTTGTTGCCGAGGGCGGTGGCGAGCCCCTGGCAGACCGTCGCATCACCGGCGGACAGCGTCTTCGCCTGCGGCGGCTGCGCGGCGCCGGACGTGCCGGCCAGTGCGAAGGCCCCGCCGCCCGCCACCGCCGCGGCGCTGACGAGCAGCGCGATCTTCTTCTTCGTACCGAGACTTCGCCTGCGCGACATGCGCGCCTCCTGAACAGAGAGGGGAGCGTACGGCGCTATGTACGAGATACCGAACGGAGTGACTCAACCGTCACGGCACTGTCTCAAGTAACGTGGATCACAGCGGAGTTGAGCAGCGCTCAGCTCCGCCTGCCGCGGGAGACGGCCTCCCGTACGGCCTCCTCGGTGCGCGCGACCAGGGCCGTGCCGTCGTCGGCGGTGATGATGGGCCGCTGGATCAGCCGGGGATGCTCGGCGAGAGCCGTGATCCACCGCCCCTGCGACGCCTCGTCCCGGGCCCAGTTCCCGATCCCCAGCTCCTTGGCGACCGCCTCCTGGGTGCGGGTGATGTCCCACGGCTCCAGGCCCAGCCGCTCCAGAACGGCCCTGATCTCGTCCTCGCCCGGTACGTCCTCCAGATAGCGGCGGACGGTGTAGTCGGCCTTCTCGGCGTCCAGCAGACTCAGGGCACTACGGCACTTGGAGCAGGCCGGGTTGATCCAGATTTCCATGCGGCACACGGTACCCCGGCCCCACCTCTGTTCGAATTCACGAGACCTCGGAAGCCTCACCGGCACCTGCCGTGACGGAGCGCCAATTTCCGTCCTCACCTGCTGTTTTATCGACTCCCGCGCACCCCGGTTGTCAGTGCCCGGCAGTAGAATGGAGGCACAGTGTTCGAGGGCAGGCGCCGGACGGCCGGCGGCTGCCCCGACCGCGACAGGAGGATGCCCGTGCCCGCTGCCGCCCTGAAGCCGAAACCGTTGCCGACCCAGTCCACCGCCAAGCGATCCGTGCTGTTCGACTCGCCCTACGAGCCCGTGGCGAAGCGTCCGTTGCCGGCCGGACGGCCCCGCGAGTGGTACGTCGCGCACAACCGGCGCCTGAAGGCCATGCGCCTGGCCATAGCCCTGCTGGACTCCGGGGTCCACCTGCCGGGCGAGGCCCGTGACGAGACCATCCGCGGCACGGCCGAGCGGATCGGGATGCGTCCGCCGTCCGACACGACGTGCCGCATGGTGCGGGCGCTGATGCGTTACTCCCGCTGAGCCGGCCGGGCCGCCGGGTGCCCCGCCGGTGCGGGGCACCCGGCACCGTCACACCGTCGGCTCCCGCTCCGCCACGGCCTCCACCAGCGCCTCCACCAGCGCCGTCCGGTCCGCCGCGTGGTCGCGCAGCCACAGCCCCAGCCAGTGCTCGGCATCCGGCAGCACCAGGCGTGTGAACCGCGCGCGGGCCGACAGCGCCTCCTGCACGGCCCGGGTCACCACCGCCGGGATGACCGTGTCGGTGCCCGGGACCACCAGGACCGCCCGGCCCTCGTAGGACGAGAAGGCCGCCAGGGCGGGGGAGGTCCGCCAGCTGTCCGGGGTGCGGATGATCTCCGAGAAGCGGCCGTCACCGTCGCCGAACGGCACCTCCCACGCCTCGGGGGCGTAGACGGCGGGGGCGCACAGGCCGACGGCGACGACCCGGCGTCCGTAGTGCCGCGTCAGATCCGCGACCGTCTGGCCGCTCATGCTGAAACCGACCAGGATCAGCGGCTCGTCCGCCGGGGCGTGCGCGTCGAGCACCGCCACCGCCTGCTCGTAGCGCCGGCGCAGGCTCAGCTCGGCCGGCGCTCCCGTGCTGTCGCCGTGTCCGGAGAAGTCGAACGCCAGGGCGCGGCAGCCGCGGGCGGCGAAGTCGGCGAGCAGCGGCGACAGCCGTTCCTTGCTGCCGTTGCCGGCGCCGTGCAGCAGGACCGCCGTGGCCCGGCCGGCCGGACCGGCGCTCACCCCGCTGAGCCGTTCGCCGTCGTACGCGTAGCTGAAACCGGTGAGTTCGTCCATGCGGGTCATTCACTCACGGCGGTCCCGCGCCCGGAAAACAGGATGCACCCATGGTGACGCATTCCCTACGCTGAGCGAACGGAGGCGGCCGGCCGACACCCTCCGGCCCCATCCCCTCGACCCGCCCAAGGGAGGTCCGTCATGCGTGGCATCCTCGCGACCGGCACCGTCGTCCTGGTGCTCCTCGGATGCGGCAACCACCTCTGGTGGCTCGCCGCCGTGGCACTGCTGTACCTGTACGCGACGCACGGGCGTGGCTCGCCCGGTACGGCCCCGTCGGCCGCACCGGCCACCCAGCCCGACAGTTACCGGACCTACCGGGAGCGCCGGGACCGCCAGGCCGGATGGGAACGGCGCTACCGCCGGGAACGGCCCGCCGAGGCCCGGCGGCAGGAACAGGAGAAGGGCCGGCCGTGAGCCGGGGCGCCGCCGGACGTCACAGGCCGGGGGCGCCCCAGACCGGGAACCAGCGGCCCAGGTCAGGCTCGATCCGCAGGTCGTCCCCGAGCGCCGCCCGCACCTGGAGCTCCAGCGCGTTGTCCCGCCGCCCGCCGCCACCGGGCAGCGGGGCGAACGGGTAGAACGTGCCGCGCTTGTACAGGTAGACGAGCGCCAGCCTCCGGCCGGTGTCGTCCGTGAAACCGGCCAGGGAGCACAGCAGCTGCGGACCGAAACCGTTGGCCTCCATCGACGTGTTCACCGCGTGCAGGTCGCCCACGAGCTGCGGCAGCCGGTCGGGGGAGCGGCGGGACACCAGCCAGGAGTAGCCGTAACCGTCCCGGCACAGCTCCACCGGTGGTCCGGTGCGGTCGCTGTCCGCGTCCAGCAGCGCCCGCACCTCACGATGGGTCTGCTCGAAGGCCGCGCCCTCCACGGTAGCGAAGCACACCGCCCCGTCCCCGGTCGCCGTGAAACCGGCCCCCGCCTCGAGCGTCACGGCGGCGGAGGGCAACGCGAACAGCCGGTCGAGATCCGGCGCCACCGGTCTCGTACGGCCCAGCAGGATGTCCAGCAGGCCCACCGCTCACTCCGCCCCGCCCGGGCGGGCGGCCTCGCCCAGCTCCGCCGAGATCCGGCCGAGCTGCTCCAGCCGCTGCTCCAGGGCCGGGTGGGTGGAGAAGAACCGCTCCAGACCGGCCTTCCCGCCGGTCGCCGGGGTGAAGTAGAAGGCGTTGAACGCCTGCACCGTGCGCAGGTCCTCGGCCGGGATCCGGGCGATCTCCCCGGAGACCTTGGTGAGCGCCGACGCCAGCGCCGAGGGCCGCCCGGTGAGGAGGGCCGCCGCCCGGTCGGCCGCCAGCTCCCGGTAGCGGGACAGCGCCCGGATCAGCAGGAAGCTGAGCGCGTACACGGCCAGGGAGACGCCCAGTACGGCGGCGAGCACGGCGGCCGTGTTCTGGTCCCGCCGGCCCCCGCCCAGGATCTGCGAGTAGAGGGCGAACCGTACGACCAGACCGGCGAGCACCCCGAGGAACGACGCGATCGTGATCACGGCGACGTCCTTGTGCCGCACGTGCGACAGCTCGTGCGCCAGCACGCCCTCCAGCTCCCCGGGATCCAGCCGGCGCAGCAGCCCGGTGGTCACGCAGACCACCGCGTGCTCGGGACTGCGCCCGGTCGCGAACGCGTTCGGCATGTCCATCCGGGACACGGCGACCGCCGGCTTGGACAGGTCGGCCATCGCGCACAGCCGGTCCACCACCGCGTGCAGCTCCGGATACTCCTCGCGTTCCACGACCCGCCCGCGCATCGCGAACATGGCGATCCGGTCGGAGAACCAGAACTGCGCGACGAACATCGCCCCGATCAGGACGGCGACCAGCACCCAGGACCGCAGCAGCACGATCAGCGCGGCGACGAACCCCACGTACAGCAGCCCGAGCAGGAACAGCGTCAGACCCATGCGCACGGTCAGGCGCCGGTCGGTCCTAAAGCGGCTCTGCATGCTGCACCACCCCGCAGTCAGGCACTCGTCCCGCATCCAGTGTGCACCCGCCGGTCCCCATGAAGCGGTCCGGAACGACCCCGGGAGCGGCAAAGGGGCCGCGGCGCCGCGCCGGCCCGCCTCAGTAGGAGGAGCGCATCTGCGCGTAACCCAGCAGCACGATCACCACGGCCACGCAGCCGAGCACCACGGCCGTCGACACCCACGACGAGCGCCGCGGCACCGGTCCGGGGTCGGCGCGGAACGGCGCCGGGTCCGGCGGGTTCTCCTTCCAGCGGGCGGCGAGCATCCGGGCCCGCGCGGAGGGCTCCTTGTGTTCGGCCGAGTTCGCCCACCTGTGATCGAACTCGCGCTCCCAGTCGTCCTGTTCCGACATCCCCGTTCAACCTCTCTCGTCCGCCAGAGCCTGGAGAAATGATCCCCCGACAATAGGAAGTCCGGGAAGTGCGAAAGGTTGCGCAGGGCGAGCGGATCGGGCCGTCCGGCCCGACGACGAGACCCCGCCGCTCTCCGTGCGGAGAGGGGCGGGGCCTGGTCAGCGCTCGGGGGCGACTGTCACACGTCGAAGTACAGCTCGAACTCGTGCGGGTGCGGGCGCAGCTGGAGCGGGGCGATCTCGTTGGTGCGCTTGAAGTCGATCCACGTCTCGATCAGGTCGGGCGTGAAGACGTCGCCCTGGAGGAGGAACTCGTGGTCGGCCTCCAGGCGGTCCAGGACCGCGCCGAGGGAGGTCGGGACCTGGGCCACGTTCGCGTGCTCCTCGGGAGCCAGCTCGTAGAGGTCCTTGTCGATCGGCTCGGCCGGCTCGATCTTGTTCTTGATGCCGTCCAGACCGGCCAGCAGCAGCGCGGAGAAGGCCAGGTACGGGTTGCCGGAGGAGTCGGGGGCGCGGAACTCGACGCGCTTGGCCTTCGGGTTGGAACCGGTGATCGGGATACGCATCGCGGCCGAGCGGTTGCGCTGCGAGTACACCAGGTTGATCGGCGCCTCGAAGCCCGGCACCAGGCGGTGGTAGGAGTTCACCGTCGGGTTGGTGAAGGCCAGCAGCGACGGCGCGTGCTTGAGGATGCCGCCGATGTAGTAGCGGGCGGTGTCCGACAGGCCCGCGTAACCGGCCTCGTCGTAGAACAGCGGGTCGCCGTTGCTCCACAGCGACTGGTGCACGTGCATGCCCGAGCCGTTGTCACCGAAGATCGGCTTCGGCATGAAGGTCGCGGTCTTGCCGTTGCGCCAGGCGATGTTCTTCACGATGTACTTGAAGAGCTGGAGGTCGTCGGCGGCGGCGAGCAGCGTGTTGAACTTGTAGTTGATCTCCGCCTGGCCGGCGGTGCCCACCTCGTGGTGCTGGCGCTCGACCTTCAGGCCGGACCGCTCCAGCTCCAGGGAGATCTCGGCGCGCAGGTCGGCGAAGTGGTCGACCGGCGGGACCGGGAAGTAACCGCCCTTGTAGCGGACCTTGTACCCGCGGTTGTCCTCCACCGCACCGGTGTTCCAGGCACCCGCCTCGGAGTCGATGTGGTAGAACGACTCGTTCTCGGCGGTCCGGAAGCGCACGGAGTCGAAGACGTAGAACTCGGCCTCGGGACCGAAGTACGCGGTGTCCGCGATACCGGTCGAGGCGAGGTAGGCCTCCGCCTTCTTCGCCACGTTGCGCGGGTCACGGGAGTACTGCTCGCCCGTGATCGGGTCGTGGATGAAGAAGTTGATGTTGAGGGTCTTGTCCCGGCGGAACGGGTCGACCCGCGCGGTGGACAGGTCGGGCCGCAGGGCCATGTCCGACTCGTGAATGGCCTGGAAACCGCGGATCGAGGACCCGTCGAACGCCTGCTCGGCGTCGGGGTCGAACGCCTCGGCGGGCAACGTGAAGTGCTGCATGACGCCCGGCAGGTCGCAGAACCGGACGTCGACGAACTTGACGTCCTCGTCCGCGATGTACTTCTTGGCCTCGTCGGCGTTCTGGAACATCCAGCTCCTCCTACTCCCGACCGTCGACGCCGGGCTGGTAGATCGTTCGTGCGGCCAGTGCGGTGGCACACGCTGGTCTCGACCCTAGGGACGGGTGATTTCTCGGGCGTGACTCGTTTGTTTCACAGAAGTTAACCAGCCACCTGTCCACCGTAGCGCCGGCCACACCCCTGTGCTGTGCCCGGAACCGGGCACAGTACCGTGGACGGGTGGACAACAGGCAGGCACTCGGATCGTGGCTCTCCGGCCCCCGCGCGGCCATGGAGGACGCGGGCGCCGACTTCGGATACCGGGGCGAGCAGCTCGGTCTCCCGGAGGACGGGCCGAACTCGATCGCACGGCCCGGACGGCGGCTCGGCGCCCTCGTCGTGGACTGGGCGCTGTGCGTGCTGATCGCATACGGCCTGATCACCCACGGCTACGGCCCCGCCACCAGCAACTGGGCGCTCGGCGTCTTCTTCGTCCTGAGCGCCCTGACCGTCGGCACGGTCGGCTTCACCCCGGGCAAGCGCCTGTTCGGCATCCGGGTCGTGGCCCTGGAGACCGGCACCGTCAGCCCGGGGCGCTCGCTGCTGCGCACGGTCCTGCTGTGCCTCGCGATCCCCGCCCTGGTCTGGGACCGGGACGGCCGCGGCCTGCACGACCGGCTCGCCAGGACGGTCGAGGTCCGCATCTGACGCCCGGCGCGGCCGGGCTGCTGACGTCCGCCCCGGCCGGTATCCGGCATCCGACGCCCGGCGCCCCGGCCGGCATCCGAGCCCGGCGCCCCGGCCGGCCCCGACATCCCGGACGCCGTCCCTACGCCAGGGGCGACACCTCTGCCGGACGGCACCCGGATGCCTGCGGCCGCCCGTACGCCGGTGGCAGCACGCCTGTCGATGGCGCCAGCGTCCCGGATCCCACGGACATCGCATCCCGGACCCCACCGGCACCCCGGCTGCCACCGACTTCCCCGACGCCGCCCTCACCCCGAGGGCAGCACGCCTGTCGGCCCCCCCGTGCCCCGGGGACAGCACGCCTGTCGGACCCCCCCGTGCCCCGGGGACAGCACGCCTGTCGGACCCCGCCCGTGCCCCGAGGGCAGCACGCCTGTCGGACCCCGCCCGTACCCCGCACGGCGCGTCCCGCACCTCGCCGGACGCCGCCCGCACCCTCCGTGCGGGTGACGTCCGCCGCGTACGGGCCCGTCTCAGCCGCGGTCCAGGACCTCCGCCAGTGCCTCCCGCAGCCCGGCCTCCTGATCCGGGACGGTGCCGGGCGTGCGCCAGGCCACGAATCCGTCCGGCCGTACCAGCACCGCCCCGTCGGCCGTGACGCCGTGGGCCGCCGCCCAGTCGTCACCCTCCGTGTCGTACATCAGCCAGGCATCCGCGCCCGCACCGATCCGGTACGCCTCCAGCGGCACCCCGTCCGTGCCGGCGACGCGGCGGGCGGCGGCGTGCCAGCCGGTGCCGGCGGCCGACCCGGCGTCGCAGAGCAGCACCGGTGACCGCTCGTACAGGTCGAGCGTGGAGATCCGCTCGCCCGCGCGGCGCAGCCACAGGTGCGGGGCCCGGCTGCCCGGCTCTCCGGTCAGCCGCAGCCCGTCGGGTACGACCGGCTGGTCGGGGTCGGCGCCCACGACGGCGCCCTCGGGGTAGCGGTAGCCGAGGACCACGTTGAGGATGCCGCCGCGCTTGCCGCCGCCGATGCCGGGGGCGGGCGCGAAACCGGGGTGGCTGTGCTCGACCGAGCGGGCCGAGGCCCGGGCGCTGGTCGCCAGGGCCACCGGCCGGCGCTCGGTGTCGTACGTCCCCAGCAGGCCGGGTCCGGCCCAGCCGCCGAGCACGGCGGCCAGCTTCCAGGCCAGGTTGTGGGCGTCCTGGATGCCGGTGTTGGAGCCGAACGCGCCGGTCGGCGACATCTCGTGGGCGGAGTCGCCCGCGAGGAACACCCGGTCGGCGGCATACCGTTCGGCCACCCGTTCGGCGGCCCGCCAGGACGCCTTTCCGGTGATCTCGACATCGAGGTCCGGGGCGCCGACCGCGTGGCGGATGTGCCGCTGGAGCCGCTCCTCGGTGAACTCCTCCAGCGTCTCGCCGTGCTCCGGGTGCCAGGGGGCGTGGAAGACCCAGTTCTCCTTGTTGTCGACCGGCAGCAGCGCCCCGTCGCCCCCCGGGTCGGTGAGGTAGCAGCAGATGAAGCGCCGGTCGCCGACGATGTCGGCGAGCAGCTTGGAGCGGAAGGTGACGCTCACGTTGGCGAAGAGGTCGCCGGGGCCGTCCTGCCCGATGCCGAGCCGGCCCCGGACAGGGCTGCGCGGACCGTCGGCCGCGACCAGGTAGTCCGCGCGGACGGTGTACATCCGGTCGCTGTCGCGGTCCCGGACGTACGCCGTCACTCCTTCGGGGTCCTGCGCGAACGACTCCAGCTCGTGGAAGTACCGCAGGTCGCCGCCGAGCGCGCGGGCCCCCTTCACGAGGACCGGCTCCAGGTCGTTCTGGCTGCACAGGCACCACCCCGTGGGGCTGAATCTCGCGAGCCCGCCGCCCGGATCGATCTCCTTGAACAGCCATTCGCCGGCGTCACCGACCAGGCTCGGGGTCTGGAGGATGCCGTGGTTGTCCGCGAGGAGCGAGGCCGCCTCCTTGATGCCGGGCTCGACGCCGGCCCCCCGGAACAGCTCCATCGTCCGCACGTTGTTGCCGCGTCCGCGCGGGTGGACCGAGGTCCCGGAGTGCCGCTCGACGAGCATGTGCCGTACGCCGAGACGGCCCAGGAACAGGGACATGGACAGGCCCACCAGAGAGCCGCCCACGACGAGGACGGGAACCTGGTGATCGGCTTTCTGCTGCATCGAGGCTCCTGAGACAGGGGTGGGGTGTGGGGGGTGTCGCAGTGTCCATGCCCGGTGGGAGGGGTTCCGCGTGCGCAATCACCCGCGTGGTTCACGCGAGTCGCGCGCATCGGGGGACCGGCACAGGATCAGAAAGCGCTGACGTCGCGTCATCGGCGGCCGGCGTTCGGCTCTGCCCCCCGTGAAGGAGATGTGCGCAGTATGACCACCACATCGGAAAAGGTTTCGGAACAGCTGACGCGACACGTGTCGAAGCGGGTCTCCCAGTCCGTGTTCGACGGCTCCCGCCTCCGGGTCGTCCTGCTGGTGGACGTACACGACGGCGCCCAGCAGCAGTTCCTGGAGGCTTACGAACAACTGTGCAGTCAGGTCGCGTCCGTGCCCGGCCACGTCAGCGACCAGCTGTGCCAGTCCATCGAGAACCCCTCCCAGTGGCTCATCACCAGCGAGTGGGAGAGCGCCCCGCCGTTCCTCGCCTGGGTGAACAGCGAGGAGCACGTGCGGATGGTGGAACCGCTCCACAGCTGCGTGCGGGACACCCGCTCGCTGCGCTTCCACGTCGTCCGCGAGACGGGCGGCGACGCCGCCGCGGCCAGCACGGCCCAGCGCCGGCTCCAGACGTCCCCGCGGATCGGCGACGGCGTGATCCGGCACGCGCTCACCTTCACGGTGAAGCCGGGCAGCGAGCCGGAGGTCGCGAAGATCCTCGCGGACTACGCCTCGCCCGAGGCGCGGGTCGACGAGACCACCCGTCTGATGCGCACCTCCCTGTTCATGCACGGCAACCGGGTCGTGCGGGCCATCGAGGTCCGCGGCGACCTGCTCGCCGCCCTGCGCCACGTCGCCCGGCAGCCCGAGGTCCGGGCCGTCGAGGAGGCCATCAACCCGTACCTGGAGCAGGCGCGGGACCTCGACGACCAGGAGTCCGCGCGGGTGTTCTTCACCCGGGCGGCGCTGCCGGCCGTCCACCACGTCAGCGCGGACGAACTGCCCGAGGGCGAGCGGCACGCGCTGTACTACCCCGCCCGGCCGGGCAGCGGGATGCAGCTGGCCGAGCTGCTCGCCCGGCAGGACGAGGAGGCGGCGGAGGACCCGGGCAGCCCGGTCCTGCGCAGCACGATCTTCCAGCGCGACGACGTCGTCGTCCGGCTGATCGACGTGCGCCCCGGCCCGGGCGCCGACGCAGCCCTGCCGCGACGCGCGGCGCAGGCCCCGCTGGACGCCCTGCTGGACGGCGACGCCGTCCGCATGGAACTCATCACCGACCGCCGCTCGCCGGTCGCCTGACTGTCAGGCGCAGCACACCCACGGAGGAACGTCGTGATCAAACCCCTTCCGAAGATCGTGGACCTCAGCGAGGTCGAGCACAACACCCGGCGCGGCGGCGATCTGCGCGCCATGCTCACCCCGGCCACGGTGGGCTCCACCAGCGGATTCATGGGCGTGGCCCTCATCCAGCCCGGCGAGCGCATCGGTGAGCACTACCACCCGTACTCCGAGGAGTTCGTGTACGTCGTCTGCGGGGAGCTGGAGGTGGACCTCGACGGCGAGCCGCACCCGCTCCGGCCGGAGCAGGGGCTGATGATCCCCCTCAACATGCGCCACCGCTTCCGCAACGTGGGCGACGTGGAGGCGCGGATGGTCTTCCACCTGGGCCCGCTGGCCCCTCGCCCCAACCTGGGACACGTCGACACGGAGGAGACGGAGGTCATCGGGGCCGCCGCGGTGGTCACGGAGCCCGCTGCGGCCGGTGCCGCCCCCGCCCGGGGTCAGGTCCGGTCATGACCCGGCGCGTGGCGGTCACTGGCATAGGCATCGTCGCCCCGGGCGGCATCGGCGTACCGGCTTTCTGGGACCTGCTCGCCAACGGCCGGACCGCGACGCGGGGCATCACCTTCTTCGACCCCTCGGGACTGCGGTCGCGCATCGCGGCGGAGTGCGACTTCGACCCGCTGGCACACGGCCTGGACGAGGAGCAGGCCGCACGCGCGGACCGGTACATCCAGTTCGCGCTGGTCGCCGGGGCGGAGGCGATCCGGGACTCGGGCCTGGACCTGGCCCGGGAGGACCCGTGGCGGGTCGGGGTGTCCCTGGGCACCGCGGTCGGCGGCACCACCCGGCTGGAGCACGACTACGTCCTGGTCAGCAACCGCGGGGAGCACTGGGACGTCGACCACCGGCAGGCGGAGCCGTACCTGCACCGGGCGTTCTCGCCCAGCACGGTCGCCTCCGCGGTGGCGGAACGGTTCGGCGCCCAGGGTCCGGTGCAGACCGTCTCCACCGGCTGCACCTCCGGCCTGGACGCGGTCGGGTACGCCTTCCACAGCGTCGAGGAGGGCCGGGCGGACATCTGCATAGCGGGTGCCTCCGACTCCCCGATCTCCCCGATCACCATGGCCTGCTTCGACGCGATCAAGGCCACGTCCTCCAACAACGACGACCCCGCCCACGCCTCCCGGCCCTTCGACAACAACCGTGACGGCTTCGTCATGGGCGAGGGCGGCGCGGTGCTCGTCCTGGAGGAACTGGAACACGCCAGGGCCCGCGGCGCCCACGTGTACTGCGAACTGGGCGGCTACGCCACCTTCGGCAACGCCTACCACATGACCGGCCTGACCAGCGAGGGCCTGGAGATGGCGCGAGCCATCGAACTGGCCCTCGACCACGCCCGGCTGGACCCGACGGCGATCGACTACGTCAACGCGCACGGCTCCGGCACCCGGCAGAACGACCGCCACGAGACGGCGGCCGTGAAGCGGGCGCTCGGCCCGCACGCCTACGACACCCCGATGAGTTCCATCAAGTCGATGGTGGGCCACTCCCTCGGCGCGATCGGTGCGATCGAGGTCGTCGCCTGTGTGCTGGCCCTGGCCGAGCAGGTCGTACCGCCGACCGCCAACTACGACACCCCCGACCCCGAGTGCGACCTGGACTACGTCCCGCGTGTCGCCCGCGAACGGAAGCTCTCCAGCGTCCTGTCCGTGGGCAGCGGGTTCGGCGGCTTCCAGTCCGCCGTGGTCCTGACCCGGACGAGGGAGAGGACACCATGAGCGAACCGCACGACCGGCGCGCGGTCATCACCGGCATCGGGGTGGTCGCGCCGAACGGCACCAGCACCGACACCTTCTGGAAGGCCACCCAGGAAGGACTCAGCGTCCTCGGCCCGGTCACCCGCGAGGGCTGTGAGCACCTTCCGCTGAAGGTGGCCGGCGAGGTCCGCGGCTTCGACCCGGCGGCGACGATCGAGGAGCGCTTCCTCGTCCAGACCGACCGGTTCACGCACTTCGCCATGGCCGCGGCCGACTTCGCGCTGGACGACGCACGGCTCGGGCAGGCCGACGCCGCCGAGGCGCCCTACTCCATCGGCGTGGTGACGGCGGCCGGTTCCGGCGGCGGCGCGTTCGGCCAGCGCGAACTCCAGCGGCTGTGGAGCAAGGGCAGCCGGTTCGTCGGCCCCTACCAGTCCATCGCCTGGTTCTACGCCGCCAGCACCGGCCAGATCTCCATCCGCCGCAAGTTCAAGGGCCCCTGCTCGGTCGTCGCCTCCGACGAGGCCGGCGGTCTGGACGCCCTGGCGCACGCGGCACGGGCGGTACGGCGCGGCACCGACGTCATCGTGGCCGGTTCCACCGAGGCGCCGCTGGCGCCGTACTCGGTGGTGTGCCAGCTCGGTTACGAGGAGCTGAGCACCGTCGCCGACCCGTCCCGCGCCTACCGGCCGTTCACCGAGGACGCCTGCGGGTTCGTGCCGGCCGAGGGCGGCGCGATGCTCGTGGTGGAGGCGGAGACGGCGGCCCGGGAACGCGGCGCGGACATCCGCGCCCGCCTCGCGGGACACGCGGCGACCTTCACCGGCGCCTCCCGCTGGGCGGAGTCCCGCGAGGGGCTCGCCCAGGCGATCCGCGGCGCCCTGGCCGACGCGGACTGCGCCCCGGAGGAGGTCGACGTCGTCTTCGCCGACGCCCTCGGGGTACCGGAGGCCGACCGTGCCGAGGCGCTGGCCGTCGCCGACGTCCTCGGGGCGCACGGCCGGCGCGTGCCCGTCACGGCGCCCAAGACCGGGACCGGCCGCGGCTACTGCGCGGCACCGGTGCTGGACACCGCGGCGGCCGTGCTGGCACTGGAGCACGGCCTGATCCCGCCCACCCCGGGTGTCGTCGCCGCCTGCTACGACCTCGACCTCGTGACCGGCCGCGCCCGGCCCGCCGAGTTGCGTACGGCGCTGGTCCTCAGCCGGGGCCTCATGGGGTCGAACTCGGCACTCGTCGTCCGCCACGGCGCCGACGGATGAGCCGCGCCTCCGCCCTTCCAGCAGCACACCAGCAGCAAAGGAGAAGGAATCGCCATGAGTGACCGCATCACCGTGGAAGAGCTGTCCGAACTCATGAAGAAGGCCGCCGGAGTCACCGTCTCCGCGGAGGAGCTCCAGCAGATGTACGACTCCGGCTTCGACGCCCTCGGCGTCGACTCGCTCGGCCTGCTCGGCATCGTCGGCGAGCTGGAGAACCGGCACGGGGCCCCGATGCCCACCGACGCGGAGCGTTCCAGGACGCCCCGCCAGTTCCTCGACCTCGTCAACAGCGCACTGCCCGCGGGAGCCTGACATGACCGGACACACCCAGAACGAGATCACCATCGCGGCACCCGTCGACCTGGTCTGGGACATGACCAACGACGTCGCGAACTGGCCGCAGCTGTTCAGCGAGTACGCCCGGGCCGACATCCTCTCCCAGGAGGGGAACAAGGTCACCTTCCGTCTCACCATGCACCCCGACGAGAACGGCACGGTGTGGAGCTGGGTCTCGGAACGGGAGACCGACCGTGACCGGCTGAGCGTCACGGCCCGCCGCATCGAGACCGGCCCCTTCGCCCACATGGACATCCGCTGGGAGTACGAGGAGGTCCCGGAAGGCACCCGGATGATCTGGACGCAGGACTTCGCGATGAAGCCCGACGCGCCCGTCGACGACGCCTGGATGACCGACAACATCAACAAGAACTCCAAGGTCCAGCTGGCCCTGATCCGGGACCGGATCGAGAAGGCGGCCGCCGGCCACCGGCCCGCCCCGGCCCTGGCCGACTGAGCCGCAGGACAGGAGAAGACCGTGCACCAGGCCCTGATCGTCGCCCGCATGGCCCCGGGTTCCGCCTCCGACATCGCCAAGGTGTTCGCGGAGTCCGACCGGGGAGAGCTGCCGCACCTCGTCGGCGTCGTCCGGCGCAGCCTCTTCCAGTTCGGCGATGTGTACATGCACCTCGTCGAGTCCGAGCGGGAGCCGGGACCGGCCATCGCCAAGGTCACCTCGCACCCCGACTTCGTCGAGGTCAGCGAGCGCCTCTCGGCGTACGTCAGCGCGTACGACCCGGAGACCTGGCGGTCCCCGAAGGACGCGATGGCGCAGCGCTTCTACCTCTGGGAGCGCGACGCCGGAGCGTGAGACCCCCGTCCGGCCATCGGTGCGGGGCCCGCGTCACGACGCGGGCCCCGCACCGGTGTTGCGCGCGGGCGTCCGCTCACGCGGAGACCGTGCAGTCGAACGCGTGCAGATAGGGGTTGACCGGCCGGATGTCACCGACGGCCAGGCCCGCGCCCTCCAGCCGCGCGACCATGCTGGCGGTGGTGTGCTTGGCCCCGCCGACGTTGAGCAGCAGCAGCAGGTCCATGGCGGTGCTGAACCGCATCGACGGGGTGTCGTCGACGAGGTTCTCGATGACCACGACCCGGGTGCCGGGACCGCCCGCCTCCAGCACGTTGCGCAACAGCCTGGTCGTGGACTCGTCGTCCCACTCCAGGATGTTCTTGATGATGTAGACGTCGGCCTCGACCGGGACGGACACCCGGACGTCGCCGGGCACGATGCGCGCCCGGCCGGAGAGGTCGCCGCCCTCGCGCAGCCGCGGCACGGCGTTCTCCACCACCCGGGGCAGGTCGAGCAGGTAGCCCCGCATCGCCGGGTACTTGTCCAGCAGGCTCGCCACCACGTGGCCCTGCCCGCCGCCGAGGTCCGCGACGGACGAGGCGCCGGACAGGTCCAGCAGCGCGGCGACATCGCGCGCCGACTGCTCGCTGGAGGTGGTCATCGCCCGGTTGAAGACGTCCGCCGACTCGGGGGCGTCCTCGTTCAGGTAGACGAAGAACTCCTTGCCGTAGAGGTCCTCGACGACGTTGCGGCCGGAGCGGACCGCCTCGTCCAGCCTCGGCCAGGCGTCCCAGGTCCACGGCTCGGTGCACCACAGGGAGATGTAGCGCAGGCTGTTCGGGTCGTCCTCGCGCAGCAGCCGGGACATGTCGGTGTGGGCGAACGTCCCGTCCGGCCGCTCGGTGAAGACGCCGTAGCAGGACAGGGCGCGCAGCAGCCGGCGCAGCGGCTTGGGCTCGGCCCGCACGGCCGCCGCGAGGTGCTCCACGGTCAGGGGTGCGTCGCCGAGTACGTCGGCGACGCCCAGCCGGGCGGCGGCGCGGACGGCGGCGGCACAGGCCGCCCCGAACACGAGCTCTCTCAGCCGCATCGACGGCGGAGGGGGAGGGGTCGCCCCCTGGCCGGCCGGTGCCGACAGCTCGGGGGATGGTGCGGTCATGTGCCGCCTTCCTTCCTTGTGTGGGTGAGGTCCGGCCGTCCGGTCAGCACAGTCCCGCGGGCTTGGAGGCCCGGCAGGAGTTGGCGTCGAAGGCGTTCTTGCGCTTGGCGGCCTCCTGGTTCACCAGGTCCGCCGGGGCGTTGTTCTCCAGGTGGTTGCCGGTGATCCGGTTCCGTTCGCTCGGGGCGCCCACGAAGCTCTTGAACAGGACGATGCCGCCCGACAGCGGGGACCTGCCCGAGTGGCCGAGCACGGTGTTCCTCGTCACCAGTGCCTTCTCGGTGCCGGTCAGTACGATGCCGGAGCCCTTCAGGTAGGGCAGCCGGGCGGTCTTGGGGCAGTACTTGTTGTTCCGCTCCAGGCGGTTGTCGCTCACGGTCAGGGCGCCCGCCCGCGGCTTGTTCTCGTCGCCGACGACGAACACGCCGGCGCAGTTGGCGGTGAGGTAATTGCCGGCGACGGTGAGGTTGCGCAGCCGGCGGACGGTGATGCCGATGCGGTTGTCCTCGAGGTGGTTGTCCTCGACCCGCGTGCCCTTGCTGTCGGTGGCGCCCTGCTCGGCCTTCACGTTGTTGGCGAGGAACAGGCCCGCGTCGCCGTTGCCCCGGGCGGTGTCCTCCCGGAAGACGCCGCGGGTGGAGTGCTCCTGGGCGATGCCCCACTGCCCGTTGTCGTCGGCGGTCACCCCGCGCACGGTCAGGCGGTCGGTGCCCATGGCCCACAGCCCGGTCTTGGAGAAGCCGGCCACCTTCAGGTCGGCGACGGTGACGTCCCGCAGGGCCTTGTTCTTCCCGCCGACGACACAGATGCCGTTGCCGTACCCCCGGCAGCTGGCGGAGGCCTTCTTGGAGGCAGTGGCGGAGGCCTTCGCGGCCGGCCGGATCACCGTGCGCTGACCCGCGCCGCGCAGGGTCAGTCCCGGTGTCCGCACCGTGACGCTCTCGCGGTAGGTGCCGGCGCGCACGAGCACGGTGTCACCGGACCGGGCGGCGTTCACCGCCTTCTGGATCGACTCACCCGGGTGCACCACGAGGGTCCGGTGGGCGGCCGACGCCGGGGTGGTGCCGGCGAACGTACCGAGGAGGACCGTGGTGCACGCGAGGTACGAGATGTGGTGTTTTTTCACATTCCGAAGGCTAGGAGCACATGACCCGATTACCTGGTGATGCTCCGTTCGGCGGCGTGTCCCCCGGAGACGGGGGAGCGCCCCGCCCGGGCGCCGGGGGAACGGCCGTGCGGGCTGCTAGCTTCGCGAGCGGTCCGAGGGCCCCGGGCGTTCCGGGGCGGTACGGGGGCATGGCCGCGAGCGGAGGCAACGGTGACCGGTACCACGGAAGACGCGCACGGTTCGGCAGCCGGCCCCTTCCGGCGCCGCAGCTTCCT
Source organism: Streptomyces sp. NPDC028722 (assembly GCF_040637655.1). NCBI lineage: Bacteria > Bacillati > Actinomycetota > Actinomycetes > Kitasatosporales > Streptomycetaceae > Streptomyces > Streptomyces sp. NPDC028722. Next base: position 287,239 of record NZ_JBEZWU010000001.1, on the reverse strand, counting down.
GGCATCGGCGGCCCTGGTGGCCGCCGCCCAGGTCCCGGCCGCGGATCCGGTACGGGCGGCCGATCCCGATCCGGCCGGGGTGCCCGATCCGGCCGGGGGGCCTGGGCAGGCCGGCGCGCTGCCGGAGTGCGGGCCGCCCGGCGGGCCCGGCTGCCGGTCCGTGGCGGGACTGCTCGCCGTCCCGGAGGCGGACCGCGGGGTCGGCTGGCTCAGGCAGGCCCTGGAGGCGGCCGTGGCCCTGGAACTCGCCACGCTCCCGCCCTACCTGTGCGCCTGGTGGTCCGTCGGGGACCGCCGGGGAGAGGCCGCCCGGCTGATCCGGCGCGTCATCGGCGACGAGATGTACCACCTGGGCGCGGTCTGCAACCTGCTCGTGGCCGTGGGCGGCCGACCCCGGATCAGGGAGTCGGCGCCCACCTACCCCGGACCGCTGCCCGGCGGTGTCCGCAGCGGGCTGAAGGTGTACCTGTCCGGGCTCACCCGGTCCTTCGTGCACGACGTGATGATGGCGATCGAGGCCCCCGACACACCGCTCGCCCGGGCGGCGGACCGCTCGCCCAGCATCGGCGACTTCTACGGCGACCTGCTGAAGGCGTTCCGCGAGGCGGCACCGGAGCTGTCGGCGCGCGGACAGCTGTCCAGCCGCATCGGCTCCGACGAGCTGGAGCCGGTCCGCTCCCTCGACGACGTCGAGCGCAGCATCGCGATCGTCAAGGAGCAGGGCGAGGGGACCGCGAGTTCCCCGGCCGACTCCGTCCAGGACGATCATCCGGCGCACTACTACGCCTTCGCCGAGATCTACCACGGCCGGCAGTTGCGCCGCACCGACCACGGCTGGCACTTCACCGGCGCGCCGGTGCCCTTCCCCGACGCCCGCCCCATGGCGCGGGTCCCGGCCGGCGGCTGGCCGCATCCGCCGCAGCGGGTCCGGCAGCTCCTGGACCGGTTCGACCGCACGTACGCCACCGTGCTGGACAAGCTCGACGCGGCCTGGTCCGGCGGCGGTGCGAGCGCCATGGGCGCGGCCGTCCACGCCATGCGCGCGATGGAGGAGCCCGCCGTGGAGCTGATGGAGATCACGATCCCGGACGCCCCGGGCAACTACGGCCCCCAGTTCCGCCTGCCCTAGACGACGCCGGCCCGGGACGACGTCGGCCCCGACAACGCCGGGGGCGTGCGGGGCCTGACTGTCGTGCGGACCGCCGGTGGCGGTCCGCGGTGGTGCGGCGGAGTGCTCAGCGCCCCCGCGGTCCGCCCTTGGGCAGCTTCATGCCCTTCGGCATCGGGCCCTTGGGCAGCGGCATGTTGCTCATCAGGTCGCCCAGGGCACGCAGCCGGTCGTTGGTGGCCGTGACCTGGGGGCCGGTGAGCACGCGCGGCAGCTTCAGCATGGTCGTGCGGAGCTTCTTCAGCTCGACCTGGCCCTCGCCGGTGCCGACGATCAGGTCGTGCACCGGGACGTCCGCGACGATGCGGTTCATCTTCTTCTTCTCGGCGGCCAGCAGGCTCTTCACCCGGTTCGGGTTGCCCTCGGCGACCAGCACGATGCCGGCCTTGCCGACCGCCCGGTGCACCACGTCCTGGCTGCGGTTCATCGCCACCGCCGGAGTGGTCGTCCAGCCGCGGCCGACGTTGTCCAGCACGGCCGCGGCGGCGCCCGGCTGGCCCTCCATCTGACCGAAGGCGGCCCGCTCGGCACGGCGGCCGAACACGACGGCCGTCGCCAGCAGGGCGATCAGCAGACCGAAGACACCCAGGTAGACCGGGTGGCCGATCAGGAAGCCGATCGCGAGGAAGACACCGAGCGTGCCGATGCCGACGGCCGCGAGCACCAGGCCGATCGTCTTGTCGGCCTTGCGGGTCATCTTGTACGTGAGGGCGATCTGCTTCAGTCGCCCGGCATTCGCGGCGTCCGCCGCGGGTTCCTTCCTCGCCATGCCACGAAGTCTACGTGCCCCCGGGAGCGCGGACGACGGCAGTGCCCGGCGGGGGCCGCACGGGACCGGCGCGGGCGTCAGGAGCGGGTGGCGGCCTGCTCCAGGAACCGCTGCGCCTCGACCCGGTCCTTGGCGCGGCGGCGGTCCTCCAGGACGGAGGTCCAGGCGTTGCGGCGGGCGGTGCGCTGACCGCCGCTCATCAGCAGCGACTCGACGGCCCGAAGGGCGTCGGTGAAGGACGGGATCGCGGTGGCGTGTACCGGCGCGGCCTGCATGGGCGGGGTCCCCCCTGGAAGCGGATGGTGTACGGGGCGTGATACCAGAGTCACTGTTTGGTGTTACCAGGGCGTGTCCGACCGGTCAAACGCCCATGAACCCGAATGCGTCGCCCCGTGAACGCCGACGCGGCCCTGACGTACGCCCTCATCAGCGAGGACGGTCAGGACCGCGTCGGTTCGGCCAATACCGGCCGGTAGTGCTTGTGCGTGACTTCACACGGCCGTCGGACGGCCTGGCGGACGGCCCGTCAGACGGCCTGGGCCGCGCTGTAGGAGCCGCGCTTCTCCACGGCCATCCGGTAGAGGCGGCCGGCGCGGTAGGAGGACCGCACCAGCGGGCCGGACATCACACCGGAGAAGCCGATCTGCTCGGCCTCCTCCTTCAGCTCCACGAACTCGTGCGGCTTGACCCAGCGCTCCACCGGGTGGTGGCGCACGGACGGACGCAGGTACTGGGTGATGGTGATCAGCTCGCAGCCCGCCTCGTGCAGCTGCTTCAGCGCCTCGCTGACCTCCTCACGGGTCTCGCCCATGCCGAGGATCAGGTTGGACTTGGTGACCAGGCCGACGTCGCGGGCCTCGGTGATGACCTTCAGGGAGCGCTCGTAGCGGAAGCCGGGGCGGATCCGCTTGAAGATCCGCGGGACCGTCTCGACGTTGTGCGCGAAGACCTCGGGCCGGGCGGAGAAGACCTCCGCGAGCTGCTCGGGGACCGCGTTGAAGTCGGGCGCCAGCAGCTCGACCTTGGTCCGGCCGCCCTCCCGGTCCGCCGTCTGGAGGTGGATCTGGCGCACGGTCTCGGCGTACAGCCAGGCGCCGCCGTCCGCCAGGTCGTCGCGGGCGACGCCGGTGATGGTGGCGTAGTTCAGGTCCATGGTGACCACGGACTCGCCGACGCGGCGCGGCTCGTCCCGGTCCAGCGCCTCGGGCCTGCCGGTGTCGATCTGGCAGAAGTCGCAGCGCCGGGTGCACTGGTCGCCGCCGATGAGGAAGGTCGCCTCGCGGTCCTCCCAGCACTCGTAGATGTTCGGGCAGCCGGCTTCCTGGCAGACCGTGTGCAGGCCCTCGCTCTTCACGAGGCTCTGCATCTTCGTGTACTCGGGGCCCATTTTCGCCCGGGTCTTGATCCACTCGGGCTTGCGCTCGATGGGGGTCTGGCTGTTGCGGACCTCCAGGCGCAGCATCTTGCGTCCGTCGGGTGCGACTGCGGACACGACCGGCTCCCTAGCGATTGATTCTTCGGCGTTCCCCAGGGTACGCCCGTTGATTTCATGGCCCGGTGCGGGCGCCGTTCTCGGGGGCGGGCCGCCGCTACGCGGGTGTCCTCTCGATGTCCCGCGGCTTGAGGTCCGCGTTCTCCAGGATGTCCCTCAGGTGCTTCTCGACCGCCGGCAGGACCTCCTCGACCGTGACGTCCCGGCCCAGCTCGGCCGCGAGCGAGGTGACGCCCGCGTCGCGGATGCCGCACGGGATGATCCGGTCGAACCAGACGTTGTCCGGGTTCACGTTGAAGGAGAAGCCGTGCATCGTGACGCCCTTGGCGACACGGATGCCGATCGCGGCGATCTTGCGGTCCTCGCGCCGCTGGCCGGCGTTGGAGGGGGCGTACTCCGGGCCGTCGAGGCGGGGGTCGAACTCCTCGTCGGTCAGCCGCGGGTCGAAGTCGAGGGAGAGGCCGCCGAGGGCGGGGCGCCGCTCGACCGGGTCGCCGAGCACCCACACGCCGCTGCGGCCCTCCACCCGGGTGGTCTCCAGGCCGAAGTCGGCGCAGGTGCGGATGAGGGCCTCCTCCAGGCGCCGCACGTGCGCGACGACGTCCACCGGGCGGGGCAGCTTCTGGATCGGGTACCCCACCAGCTGGCCCGGTCCGTGCCAGGTGATCTTGCCGCCGCGGTCCACGTCGATGACCGGGGTGCCGTCCAGCGGGCGCTCGTTGTCCTGTGTGCGGCGGCCCGCGGTGTACACCGGGGGGTGTTCCAGGAGGAGCACGGTGTCCGGGACCTCGTCGGCGAACCGGGCGGCGTGCACCCGGCGCTGCTCGTCCCAGGCCTCCTGGTACTCGACGGCATCCGCACCGAACCCCATACGGACGAACCGCAACTCACTCACGGCAAGCGCCTCCCTCAGCGACCGGTGTGTCAGGCGCGTCAAGCGCCCACGTCACTGTACGTCCGACCGGAGTACGTCAGCCCTGCGGGCGTTCCTCACACGATCGGATGAATGCCCGGCGAAAGGTGCGAGCGTCCGTTCACTCTCCGCTACATTCGCGCCGTTCGTGAGGCCATATGGGCTGCTCAAAAGCAATCCGGGCACTTCAGAGGCCCGGAAGGCAGGAGACCGCACCGCAGATGACGGACCGACCCGCGCAGCGCACCCCCAACCGCCAGCTCGCCGCGCTCATCGCAGAGGCGGGGTTCTCCAACGCGGGTCTGGCTCGTCGGGTCGACCAGCTCGGCCTGGAGCACGGGCTGGACCTCAGATACGACAAGACCTCGGTCACCCGCTGGCTGCGCGGACAGCAGCCGCGCGGCACGACGCCCGCCCTCATCGCCGAGGTGTTCACCCGGCGGCTCGGACGCCGGCTCAGCGCCCAGGACCTCGGCCTGGACGCGTGCGCGCCGGTCTACGCCGGGCTGGAGTACGCGGCCGGCCCCGAGGAGGCCGTCGACATCGTCAGCGGGCTGTGGCGCAAGGACTCCGGCAGCCACGCCGAGCTGCGCAAGATCGCCTTCACCCCGGCCGGGCTGGTCGTGCCCAGCCGGGACTGGCTGATCGGCAAGCCCGACGACCGGGTGGCCCGGGACCCGGCACCCCGGGTGCCCGCCCAGGGCCGCCCTGGCGCGGCCAGGCCCCAGCCGCAGCCCCGTCCGGGGGTGCCGGTGCCGTCGCGGCCGGGCGGGACCGGCGGACACGGCCCCGGCCACCGGGTCACCGGCGGCGACATCTCCGCGCTCCGCTCGGTCGGCGAGCTGTTCCGCACCCTCGACGACCGGTTCGGCGGCGGCCACGCCCGGCAGGCACTGGTGCGCTATCTGGAGCACGAGTGCGAGCCGATGCTCCGCGGCAGCTACGACGAGCAGACCGGCCGCCGGCTGTTCGGCGCCGCCGCCGACCTGACCCGGCTCGCGGGCTGGACGTCGTACGACATCGCCGCGCACGGGCTGGCCCAGCGGTACTTCGTGCAGGCCCTGCGGCTCGCGCAGGCGGCCGGCGACCGGGCGTACGGCTCCTTCGTCCTGGTCACCATGAGCCGCCAGGCCGTCTACCTCAGCCACGGCAGGGAGGCCGTGCAGCTGGCGCGGGTCGCCCAGCAGGGGGTCGGCACGGGCGCCCCGCCGGTCGTGCAGGCGCTGCTGCACGCCGCCGAGGCGCGGGCGCACGGCGTCCTGGGCGAGGTGCGGGCGTGCACCGCGGCGCTCGTGCGGGCCGAGCGCGCCCTGGACGCGGCACGAGCCGGGGACGACGTGCCGCACTGGGCCGCGTTCTTCGACGAGGCGCAGCTCGCCGACGAGTTCGGGCACTGCCACCGCGATCTCCAGCAGTTCCGGGCCGCCGCCCAGCACGCCGAGCGCTCGCTCCAGCTGCGCGCCCCCGCGTACGCCCGCAGCCGCCTGTTCTGCCGGGTCGTCCTGGCCACCGCCCGCCTCGCCCTCGGCGAACTGGACCAGGCCTGCGCGCTCGGGGCCGAGGCCGCCGGCCAGGCGGCCGAGATGCGCTCCGCCCGCGCGGTCGAGTACGTGCGGGACTTCGAACGCCGGCTGGAGCCCTACCGGGACGCGCTTCCGGTCCGCACCTACCGGGAGAAGGTGGCGGCCCTGGCCTGAACGCGCCCCGGGCCTCAGGCAGCCCGCGGCAGCGTCGGGACCGGGTCGGCCCGGTGGAGGGAGGCCGCCATGCCCAGGTCGGAGAGGATCGCCGTCGCCGCCCGGCGGGCGGAGTGCAGAGCGCCCTGGACGGTGCCGGAGTCCCGGTGGTCCCCGCAGACGTACAGACCCGCCAGCAGCCGTACCGGCCGGCGCGGATCGTGCGGCGGGCGCATCACCGGGACCGCCTCCGGCGTGTGGTGCACGGCCAGCGTCTCCCAGTGGCGCGTCGAGGTGCCGTAGAGCCGGGCGAGGTGGATGCGGACCGCCGTGTCCACGCCTGGTGGCGGGGTGCCCAGCACGGTCGAGGAGATCAGCGTCCGGCCGGCCGGCGCCCGGCTCGGGTCCACGTTGCTGAGCACCGCCGTGTGCGCCACCGGCCCGCCCCGGTCGGCGTCCAGCAGCAGTGAGGTCCCGGTCGTGAAGGCCGCCCCGGGCTCGTCGGTGGTGTGGTGGAGCACGGTCACCGGGTGGAAGTCCGGCACCCGGAGCCCCGGCAGCAGTTCCGCCGCGGCCCGCGCGTCGGTCGCGAGCAGCACCGCCCGGCAGCGGATCTCCCCGTGCTCGGCGGTGGCCACCGACGTCGTGGACACCGAGGTGACCCGCACCCCGGTGTGCACGGTGTCCGGTGGCAGCGCCCGGGACAGCAGCTCGGGCAGCGTCCTGGCGCCGCCCTCGGGCACGCACAGCCGTCCGCTCGCGAAGGCGTGCAGCGCCAGGTCGGCGCACCGGCTGGACGTGATCAGCTCCGGGTCGCACAGCAGTGCGGCGAGCAGCGGGCGCAGGAAGCCCTCGATGGTGCGCGCCGGCACCCCGCGCCGGGCGAGGGCCAGCGCGGCCGGCAGCTCGGGGCGGGCCAGGAGGCGGTCGACGGGCGTGGCCGCGATCCGGCCGAGCGCGGCGCCCAGCCGGGCCTGGTCCACGGCGCCGCCCACCGGCGCGCCGGCCCGGCCGGGCGGGGGCACCGGGCCCCGGGGGGTGCCGGCGAGGGCTCGCACCACGTGAAGTGCGCCCCGTGCGCCCCGCGCGCTCCCTCCGGGCGCCGGCGCGCCCGCGCGCTGGGTGCGGCCGTCGCGGTGCAGCAGGACGCCCGGCGCGAAGCGGCGCACGGCCAGGGCGCCCGGGCCCGGGGTCGGGCGGAGTTCGGGGTAGGACGTGGACAGCAGCTGTCCGATGCGGTCGAGCCGGAAGCCGTCGACCTTCTCGGTCGACATACGGCCGCCGACGGACGGGGCGGCCTCCAGGACCGCGGTCGTCAGTCCTGCGCTGGTCAGCCGGTGAGCCGCCGAGAGGCCGGCGACTCCGGCTCCCACGACGACGACGTCCACCTGGTACGCGGGCTCAAGCACGAGGCCCCTCCTGTGGTTGCGCGGCCGGTGGAGACGTCATGCCCCCAACTGGCGTCCGGGATACCGGAGTTCGCGTCGAGGGTAGGGGCCGCCTTCGGTCAGAAGGAGTCGCGCATCAACAGAGCACGGTCGCATAGAGGTCGCATACGGTCACTTTCGTTCGCCCTGGTTGCCAGTCGGCTCATCCCGCCGCACGGATCGCCTCATCGATGCCCGGGAAGGCGAACCGGAACCCCGACTCCAGCAACCGCTTCGGCACCACCCGCTGACTGCCCAGCACATCCCCGGCCATCTCCCCGAGCGCCGCCCGCAGCGCCGGCGCGGGCACCGCGAACACCGCCGGGCGGCGCAGCACCCGGGACATCGCCGCCGTGATCTCACGGTTCGTCAGCGGCTCGGGCGCCGTCAGATTGACCGGCCCGGACAGCGTGGCGGTGTCCAGGACGTGCCGGATCGCGGCGACCTCGTCGTGCAGCGCGATGTACGACCAGTACTGCCGCCCGTCGCCCAGCCGCCCCCCGAGCCCCGCCCGGAACAGCGGGAACAGCCGCGCCCACGCCCCGCCGTCCCGGGCCACGACCAGCCCCGTGCGCAGGAACACCGTCCGCACCCCCGCCTCCCGCACGGGGGCCGCCGCCTCCTCCCACTCCACGCACAGCCCGGACAGGAAGCCGTCGCCCGGCGGGGCGTCCTCGTCCACCACGCGGTCGCCGGTGTCACCGTAGAAGCCGATCGCGCTGCCGTTCAGGAACACCCGCGGCGGCTCGGGGAGCGCGGTCACCGCCTCGGCGAGCGCGGCCGTGCCCCGCACCCGGCTGTCCCGGAGCAGCCGCTTGTACTCCGGAGTCCAGCGCCGGTCACCCACCCCGGCCCCCGCCAGGTTGACCACCGCGTCGCAGCCGGTCAGCCCGGCCGCGTCGACGTGACTCCGCCCGGGGTCCCAGCGGACCTCGTCCGCGCCGCGGGGCGCACGGCGCACCAGACGTACCACCTCGTGCCCGTCCGCGGTCAGGGACCGCACCAGAGCGCTGCCGATGAGGCCGGACGCGCCGGCCACCGCGATGCGTGAACGTTCCATGCCACCAGCATGACCGCACAGCCGCCGGGAAACCCGGTGGGCGCCCCGGACGGCCCGCCGTAGGGTGATCACCATGTCCGAGCTGTCCCTGCGCGCCGCCCGCCCCGACGACGACGCCGAACTGGCCCGCCTCGACCGGGCCGCATGGTCCCCCCTGCACGAGGTGGTGCCCGCGCCCGAGCCGCCCTACGCGCCGTTCTTCGAGCGGCACGACCCGCGGGACCACCTGGTCGCCGAGGCCGGCGGGCGCCTCCTCGGCTACATCCGCCTCGTCCGCCCGACCCCGCTCGCCTCCAACGCGCACGTCCTGGCGGTCCAGGGCTTCCTCGTCGCCGAGGAAGCGCGCGGGCAGGGTGTCGGGCGGGCCCTGATCCGGGCCGCCGTCGCCGAGGCCCGGGGACGCGGCGCCCGGCGCCTCACCCTGCGCGTCCTCGGGCACAACACCCCGGCACGCCGGCTCTACGAGTCCGAGGGGTTCGCCGTCGAGGGCGTGCTGCCCGAAGAGTTCCACCTGGACGGCACCTACGTCGACGACATCCTCATGGGCCGCCGGCTGTGAGCCCCGCGCACCCGGCGGACCGGGCCGCGGCCACCGGCCGCCCTCGTCAGGAACCGACCAGCTCGCCCGTGTCCACCGGCGCCGTCGCCGCGGCCGCGCGCCGGGCGTCGGCCGCCACCTCGGCCGCCGTCAGCGCGTAACCCGTCTCGGCGTCCGAGGTGGAGCGGGCGAAGACCACCCCGAACACCCGGCCGCCCGTCGTCAGCAGCGGGCCCCCGGAGTTGCCCGGCCGGACCGTGGACCGGATCGAGTACACCTCCCGGGTGACCGCGCGGTCGTTGTGGATGTCCTGCCCCAGCGCCCGCACCCGGTTCGCGACCGTCGCCGCCTGGAGGTCCAGGCCCCCGTCCTGCGGATAGCCGGCCACCACCGCCGAGTCCCCGCGCACGGCACCGCCGCCGAACCGCAGCACCGGGGCGCGCAGTCCCGGCACGTACAGCACCGCCACGTCCCGGTCGGGGTCGAACAGCACCACCCGGGCCCCGTACGAGGGACCGACCCCGCCGACCCGCACGCCCGGGCGGTCGATGCCCGCCACCACGTGCGCGTTGGTCATCACCCGCTCCGGCGCGTACACGAACCCGCTGCCCTCCCGGCCCTCGTTGCCGGCGGCGCCCTCGATCTTCACCGAACTCCTGCGGGCCGCCTCCGACGCCGCGGGGGTCACACTGTCACCGGAGGGCCGGGCCACCCGGGCCGTCGACTCGTTCTCGAACGGGTTGAACACCTGCGGGAAACCCGCGTCGGCCAGCGCGGACGTCGCCCGCGAGAACCACGCCGGTGTCGTCTCGGGCATCGCCTGCTGCACCGCGCCCAGCAGTGTCGAGTCCCGTATCTGCGTCGACAGCGTTCGCGCCGGGGCCGCGCCCAGCACGCTCCCCGCCACCCAGGCCACGATCAGCACCGCCACCGCGTTCGCCGCCGCGCCCCCGGCCCCGTCCGCGACCCGCAGCGGCCCCCGGTCCAGCTCCCCGCGCAGCCGCAGCGCCAGCCGGCCCGCCAGTTCGTGCCCCACCACCGCCGGGACCACCACCGTCAGCACCGCGAGCACCGTCGCCGCCGACGTGCCCCGCGCCACCTGGCCCGTCACCCACGGCAGCACCCACACCCCGACCGCGGCGCCGCCCACGAACCCGGTCAGCGAGACGCATCCGGCCACCAGTCCGCGCCGGTATCCGGACACCGCGTACACGACGATCAGCAGCGCGAGCAGCAGGTCGAGCAGGTCCACGCCAGCCGCCTCTCTCCCGGACCCCTCCGCACGGCCGGGACGGGTCCGCCGGCCGGCCACCCGTGCGTGAGCGCACCCGGCGGCGAAACCGGCTCACGTACGTGTGTACCCCGGAAACGTCCGGGACCCGGGCGATGGTTCCACCGGGACGGTCCGGGGCCCGCCGCCCCGCACCCGCGCGGGACAGGACCGGCCGGACCCGGACCGCACGCGGCCCAGCCGGGCCCCACCGTGGCCGGCCGTACCACCGCGCGGACCGGGCCGGCGTCAGTCCTTGAACCGCTCCCACAGGCGCGGATACCGCTGCGCGAGCGCCCGCTCGTTCTCCAGGTCCACCGGCGTGCCCTCGGGCTCCGCGGGCGCCGGGGCGATGCCCAGATCGGGCGCGACGGTCCCGGTCAGCTGCTCGTACGCCTCGTCCGCCGCGTAGCCCAGCTCCTCGCCGTCGCCGTCGATCTCCTCGTCGAACTCGCCCAGCAGCCCGGCCAGCGCGTCCGGATCGTGCAGGGCGCCCTCGAAGACCTCCCGGCCCTGGCCGATCAGCCAGCACCGGAAGAAGTCGAACGCGTCGTCGCTGCACCCGTCCAGCAGCACCCAGGCCGCGCCCCACAGGTCCCACCGGTAGGCGCGGTTGTAACGGGCCTCGAAGTGCCGGGCGAAGTCCAGGACGAGATCGGGGTCCAGCCGGAGCAGCCGTTCCACGAGCAGGTCGGCCTGCTCCTCGGGGTCGCCCCCGGCGGCCTCGCGGGCGGCGTCGATCAGCTCCCAGAACTCCGTCTCGTCCATCACGCCACCAGCATCGGGCCTCGGCCGGTGGGCCGCACGTGGAGTACCGCGGATCGTTACCCGGCGCCCGCCCGCCCGTACAGCTGTGCGAGCCGGGCCGCGTCGGCCGCGCACCGCTCCCGCAGGCTCGCCGGAGCCAGCACCTCCGCCTCCGGCCCGAGCGCCGTCAGCTGGGCGTGCGCGACCTCCTCCGACTCCACGGGCAGTGTCACCGTCACCCATCCGCCGGCGTCGGGCGCCCCCGCACCCGCCAGTGCCCGGCGCGCGGAGAGCGGGTCGACGGCGTGCGGCAGCCCGCGCAGGCCCCGCGGGGACAGCCGTACGACGACCTCGGTGCGCAGGATCGACCGGGCGAAGCGCTCGGTCTGGTCCGCCCAGTGGGCGGGCAGGTCGAAGCCCGGGTCGCGGGCGAACCGCTCGCCGAGGGCGTCGACGGTGTCGAACCGGTCGACGCGGTACGTCCGCGGGGAGCCGCCGTCGGCCACCCGCGCGCACAGGTACCAGACACCCGCCTTCAGCACGAGCCCGTACGGCTCCAGCCGCCGCTTCACGGCATCCTCCCCGCGCCGGTAGACCGCGTCGATCCGCCGGTCGTCCCACACCGCCTCCGCGATCACGGGCAGCAGGCCGGGCGTCACCGGTTCCCGGAACCAGGCCGGGGCGTCCAGATGGAACCGCTGGGCGGCGCTGTCCGGGGCGTCGCGCAGCGAGGGCAGCAGCGCGGCCGCCACCTTCAGCCGGGCCGCCGAGGCGGTGTCCTCCAGCCCCATCTCCCGCAGCGCGCCCGGCACCCCGCTCAGGAACAGCGCCTCCGCCTCGCCGCGCGCCAGGCCCGTCAGCCGCGTCCGGTACCCGCCGGCCAGCCGGTATCCGCCGGCCCGCCCGCGGTCGGCGTACACCGGCACCCCGGCCTCCGACAGCGCCTGCGCGTCGCGCGCCACGGTCCGCTCCGACACCTCCAGCTCCCGCGCGAGTTCGGCGGCGGTCATGGCGGGCCGGGACTGGAGCAGGAGAACCATTCTGATGAGCCGGGCCGCACGCATGGACTCATGATGCCGGAGCCGGCCGACAGCGGGGACGGGCACGGTCCGCCGCCGGCCGGTCACCGCCGCGCGGTCCTGGCGCCGTCACGGCGGAGGACGCACGCACCTGGCTGTACGCGGACACGGTCGGCCGCCGGGTGCGCGGCGGCCGACCGGGACGCGGGCGCGGCGTCCGGTACTGCCGGGCGCGGAGACTGAACGCGGCGGAGGACGCACGCAGCCGAGGACGAACGCGGTGGAAGACGAACGCGGCGGACCGGGGACGCGGTACGCGTCCCCGGTCCGCCGCGACGGCGGTGCCCGGTGTCTACAGGCCGTACTTCTCGCGGGCCTCCTTGACGGCCGTGGCCTTCACCTCGCCGCGGCGGGCCAGCTGGGCCAGGGCCGCGACGACGATCGACGGGGCGTCGATGCCGAAGTGGCGGCGGGCCGCCTCGCGGGTGTCCGACAGGCCGAAACCGTCGGCGCCCAGGGACGAGTAGTCCTGCTCGACCCACTGCGCGATCTGGTCGGGAACCTGGCGCATGTAGTCGGACACGGCCAGCACCGGGCCCTCGGCGCCCTGGAGCGCCTGGCGGACGAACGGCACCCGCTCCTCGCCGCGCAGCAGCGCCGCGTCGGCCTCCAGCGCGTCCCGGCGCAGCTCCGTCCAGGACGTCGCCGACCACACGTCGGCGGCCACGCCCCACTCCTCGGCGAGCAGCCGCTGCGCCCGGAGGGCCCAGTGGATCGCCGTACCGGAGCCGAGCAGCTGGACGCGCGGGGCGTCGGCGGGCACGGCCACACCCGCGGACTCGGCGGTGTTGAAGCGGTACAGGCCCTTGACGATGCCCTCGTCGATGCCCAGACCCTGCGGCTTGGCGGGCTGCGGCAGCGGCTCGTTGTAGACCGTCAGGTAGTAGAAGACGTTCTGGTCCTCACCGGGCGCGGCCTCGCCGTACATCCGGCGCAGACCCTCGCGGACGATCACCGCGATCTCGTAGGCGAAGGCGGGGTCGTAGCTCAGGGCGGCCGGGTTGGTGGCGGCGATGACCGGGGAGTGCCCGTCGGCGTGCTGGAGGCCCTCGCCCGTCAGGGTCGTACGGCCGGCCGTGGCGCCGACGAGGAAGCCGCGGCCGAGCTGGTCGCCGAGCTGCCACATCTGGTCGGCGGTGCGCTGCCAGCCGAACATCGAGTAGAAGATGTAGAACGGGATCATCGCCTCGCCGTGCGTCGCGTACGCGGTCGACGCGGCGATGAAGTCGGCCATGGAACCGGCCTCGGTGATCCCCTCGTTGAGGATCTGGCCGTTCTCGGCCTCCTTGTAGTACATCAGCTGGTCGCGGTCGACCGGCTCGTACGTCTGGCCCTTGGGGGAGTAGATGCCCAGGGACGGGAACAGCGACTCCATGCCGAAGGTGCGCGCCTCGTCGGGGACGATCGGCACCCAGCGCCGGCCCGTCTCCTTGTCGCGGACCAGGTCCTTGACCAGGCGGACGAAGGCCATGGTGGTGGCCACGTTCTGGGAGCCGGAGCCCTTGTCGAAGGAGGCGAAGGCCTTCTCGGCGGGGGCGGGCAGCGGGGCCAGGGCGTGGGTACGGCGGGCGGGGGCCGGGCCGCCGAGGGCCGCGCGGCGCTCCTGGAGGTAGCGGACCTCGGGGGAGTCGGCGCCCGGGTGGCCGTAGGGGACCACGCCGTCGACGAAGTCGCTGTCCTTGATGGGCAGCTCCAGCAGGTCGCGCATCGCCTTGAACTCGTCCACCGAGAGCTTCTTCATCTGGTGGTTGGCGTTCTTCGACGCGAAGCCCTCACCGAGGGTGTGGCCCTTGACCGTCTGGGCCAGGATCACGGTCGGCGCGCCCTTGTGCTCGACGGCGGCCTTGTACGCGGCGTACACCTTGCGGGACTCGTGACCGCCGCGCGAGAGGTGGAAGCATTCGAGGATCTTGTCGTCGCTCAGCAGCTTCGCCATCTCCGCCAGCGCCGGGTCGGCGCCGAAGAAGTCCTGGCGGATGTAGGCGGCGTCGCGGGTCTGGTACGTCTGGACCTGCGCGTCCGGTACCTGGCGCAGCCGGCGTACCAGCGCGCCCGTGGTGTCCAGCTGGAACAGCTCGTCCCAGGCGGAGCCCCACAGCGTCTTGACGACGTTCCAGCCGGCGCCGCGGAACTGTGCCTCCAGCTCCTGCACGATCTTGAAGTTGGCGCGGACCGGGCCGTCGAGGCGCTGGAGGTTGCAGTTGATGACGAAGGTGAGGTTGTCCAGTTCCTCACGGGCGGCGAGCGCGAGGGCCGCCGTCGACTCCGGCTCGTCCATCTCGCCGTCGCCGAGGAACGCCCACACGTGCGAGGCGGAGACGTCCTTGATGCCGCGGTTGGTCAGGTAGCGGTTGAAGCGCGCCTGGTAGATCGCGGAGAGCGGGCCGAGGCCCATCGACACCGTCGGGAACTCCCACAGCCAGGGCAGCCGGCGCGGGTGCGGGTACGACGGCAGGCCGCTGCCGCCGGCCTCCTGGCGGAAGTTGTCCAGGTGGTGCTCGTCCAGGCGGCCGTCGAGGAAGGCGCGGGCGTAGATGCCGGGGGAGGCGTGGCCCTGGATGTACAGCTGGTCGCCGGAACCGTCGCCCTCCTTGCCCTTGAAGAAGTGGTTGAAGCCGGTCTCGTACAGCCAGGCCGCGGAGGCGAAGGTGGCGATGTGGCCGCCGACGCCGTGCTTCGCGCCGCGGGTCACCATGGCGGCCGCGTTCCAGCGGTTCCAGGCGGTGATCCGGGCTTCCATCTCCGGGTCGCCGGGCACGGACGGCTCGGCGGCGGTCGGGATGGTGTTGACGTAGTCGGTCTCGAGGAGTTTCGGCAGCGCGATGCCACCCGCCTCGGCGCGCTCCAGCGTGCGGCGCATCAGGTACGCGGCGCGGTGCGGTCCGGCCTCCCGGGCGACGGCGTCCAGGGAGGCCTGCCATTCGGCGGTCTCCTCCGGGTCGCGGTCCGGGAGCTGGTCGAGCGCGCTCGGCTGGATGGCCTGGGGGTCGGTCATGTCGCCGCCTTCCTCGGTCGAAGGGGGTTCCCTCATCGGTAAGGGTTCGGGGTTGCCCTTGGTCTTTGGCAGGACAGGGCAGCGGACTCCGGTAGAAGTCCGTCGGCGACTGTAACTCCCTGATCGATGATCGATCAAAGGGTTGAGTGCGAAAACCTCTTGATTTGAAGAAAGTCGGCACGCGGTGCCTTCGGTACTGGCACCGGGTGACGCGCTTCGGGGGAGTTTTCGCAGGTGAGCGGTGGGATGCTCGGTGGAGTCAGGCGTGCGGCGCGCAGCCCAGGATCAGGCGCGCGGGGCGCAGCCCAGGACGTGCGCCTTCACCAGCTCCGCGATCCGCGGATCCCGGCGCTTGAACGCCTGCACCAGCTCCTCGTGCTCCTCCGCGTACGACTGCTGGACCGTGCCCAGCCAGCGGATCGACAGCGCCGTGAAGACCTCGATGCCCAGGCCCTCCCACGTGTGCAGCAGCACGGAGTTCTGCGCCGCGCGCACCAGCTCGCGGTGGAAGCCGACCGTGTGGCGCACCTGTGCCGTGCCGTCGCCCTCGCGGTCGGCCTCGTACAGGGCCAGCACGTGCGGCTCCAGCGCCGAGCAGTCCTCCGCGAGCCGCTCGACGGCCAGTTCCGCCGCGATGGCCTCCAGACCCGCCCGGACGGGATAGCTCTCCTCCAGGTCTGCCGCGCTCAGACTGCGGACGCGTACGCCCTTGTTCGGAGCCGACTCGATCAGGCGCAGGGACTCCAGCTCGCGCAACGCCTCCCGGACCGGGGTCTGGCTGACCTCCAGCTCGGTGGCGATCCGGCGCTCCACGATGCGCTCACCCGGCTGCCAGCGCCCGCTGACGATCCCCTCCACGATGTGCTCGCGGATCTGTTCGCGCAGCGAGTGGACGACGGGCGCGGTCATGAGGGCTCCTTCGGGAGGGCTGACGTGTAGACAATACGGCGGGTTCGCTCCGTGGGCAGGGCGCGCGGGGGTGCTTCGGCGCAGGTGAGACGAGGCGCACACGGTGTGGGCGCCCCCCAACGCCGGTGCCCCCGCCCGGAACTTCCCGGGCGGGGGCACCAGCGTGTGACAGCCGGTCGGCGCTACAGGCCCAGCTCGACCTCGAACTCGCCCGCCTCCAGGATCGCCTTGACCGCCGTCAGGTAACGGGCCGCGTCGGCGCCGTCCACCAGACGGTGGTCGTAGGAGAGGGTGAGGTAGGTCATGTCGCGGACGCCGATGACCGTGCCCTCCTCGGTCTCGATGACGGCCGGACGCTTGACCGTGGCACCGATGCCGAGGATCGCGACCTGGTTCGGGGGCACGATGATCGTGTCGAACAGCGCGCCGCGCGAACCGGTGTTGGAGATGGTGAAGGTCGCGCCGGACAGCTCGTCCGGAGTGATCTTGTTGGCGCGGACCTTGCCCGCCAGCTCCGCCGTGGCCTTCGCGATGCCGGCGATGTTGAGGTCGCCCGCGTGCTTGATGACCGGGGTCATCAGGCCCTTCTCGGAGTCCACCGCGATACCGACGCTCTCGGTGTCGAAGTAGGTGATCGTGCCCTCGGCCTCGTTGATCCGGGCGTTGATGACCGGGTGGGCCTTCAGCGCCTGGGCCGCCGCCTTGACGAAGAACGGCATCGGGGAGAGCTTGACGCCCTCGCGTGCGGCGAAGGAGTCCTTGGCCCGGGCGCGCAGGCGCATCAGGCGGGTGACGTCGACCTCGACGACCGACGACAGCTGGGCCTGCTCGTGCAGCGCCTTGACCATGTTGTCGCCGATGACCTTGCGGATGCGGGGCATCTTGACGGTCTGGCCGCGCAGCGGGGAGGCCTCCAGGGCGGGGGCCTTCTTCGCGGCGGGCGCGGCGGCGGCAGCGGCCGGAGCCGGGGCGGCCTTCGCGGCCTCGGCGGCGGCGATGACGTCCTGCTTGCGGATGCGGCCGCCGACGCCGGTGCCCTTGACGCCGGACAGGTCGACGCCGTTCTCCGCGGCGAGCTTGCGCACCAGCGGGGTCACGTACGCGCCCTCGTCGCTCGCCTGGGCGGCGGGCGCCGGAGCGGCCGGGGCGGCAGCCGGGGCGGGGGCGGGCGCCGGAGCCGGCGCCGGAGCGGACGGCACCGGGTCGGGAGCCGGGGTCGTGACCTGCTGCGGAGCCGGAGCCGTCGGCGCCTGCGGGGCGGCCGGGGCCGGGGCGGGAGCGGGAGCCGGGGCGGGCGCCGGAGCCGGAGCGGGTGCCGGGGCAGCGGCGGCGGGCTCCGCGGCCGGGGCGGCCGGAGCCGGGGCGGCGGCCGGAGCAGCGCCCGGCGCGCCGATGACGGCGAGCTTGGCGCCGACCTCGGCGGTCTCGTCCTCGTTCACCACGATCTCCAGCAGCACGCCGGAGGCGGGCGCCGGGATCTCGGTGTCGACCTTGTCCGTGGAGACCTCGAGCAGCGGCTCGTCGGCCTCGACGGAGTCGCCGACCGACTTCAGCCAGCGGGTGACGGTGCCCTCGGTGACGGACTCACCGAGCGCGGGCAGGACCACGTCCGTGCCCTCGGCGGACGCACCGCCGGCGGCGGCCTCGGCCGTCGGGGCCGGGGCGGGGGCGGCCTGCTCCGTGGAGGGAGCGGCCTGGGCGGCCGGGACGGGCGCCTCGGCCTGCGCCGGCTCGGGCTCGGCGGCCGGCTCGGGCTCGGCGGCGGGGGCCGGGGCGGCGGCGGGCGCGCCCGTGCCGTCGTCGATGACGGCCAGCTCGGCACCGACCTCGACGGTCTCGTCCTCGGCGACCTTGATGGAGGCCAGCACGCCGGCGGCGGGCGAGGGGATCTCGGTGTCGACCTTGTCGGTCGACACCTCGAGCAGCGGCTCGTCGGCCTCGACGCGCTCTCCCTCGGCCTTCAGCCAGCGGGTGACAGTGCCCTCGGTGACGCTCTCACCGAGCGCCGGAAGGGTTACGGAAACCGCCATGGTTTCGGTTGCTCCTAACGAATTGCGGAAGTCTGTGTCGTCGCGCCCGTGACCGAAGGCTCAGTCGTGGGAGTGCAGCGGCTTGCCGGCCAGCGCCAGGTGGGCCTCGCCCATCGCCTCGTTCTGCGTCGGGTGGGCGTGGATGAGCTGGGCGACCTCGGCCGGCAGCGCCTCCCAGTTGTAGATCAGCTGGGCCTCGCCCACCTGCTCGCCCATGCGGTCGCCGACCATGTGGACGCCGACCACGGCACCGTCCTTCACCTGGACGAGCTTGATCTCGCCCGAGGTGTTCAGGATCTTGCTCTTGCCGTTGCCCGCCAGGTTGTACTTCAGAGCGACGACCTTGTCCGCGCCGTAGATCTCCTTGGCCTTGGCCTCGGTGATACCCACGGAGGCGACCTCCGGGTGGCAGTACGTCACCCGCGGCACGCCGTCGTAGTCGATCGGGACGGTCTTCAGCCCGGCCAGACGCTCCGCCACCAGGATGCCCTCGGCGAAACCGACGTGCGCGAGCTGGAGCGTCGGGACCAGGTCACCGACGGCGGAGATGGTCGGGACGTTGGTCCGCATGTACTCGTCGACGAGGACGTAACCGCGGTCCATGGCGACCCCGGCCTCCTCGTAGCCCAGGTCCTGGGAGACCGGGCCGCGGCCGACGGCGACGAGGAGGACCTCGGCCTCGAACTGCTTGCCGTCCGCCAGGGTGACCTTCACGCCGTCCTGGGTGTACTCGGACTTCTCGAAGAAGGTGCCCAGGTTGAACTTGATGCCGCGCTTGCGGAACGCGCGCTCCAGCAGCTTCGAGGAGTTCTCGTCCTCGACCGGGACGAGGTGCTTCAGGCCCTCGATGACGGTGACGTCCGCGCCGAAGGACTTCCACGCCGAGGCGAACTCGACGCCGATGACGCCGCCGCCCAGGATGATCGCGGACTTCGGCACGCGGTCCAGGACGAGGGCGTGGTCGGAGGAGATGACCCGGTCGCCGTCGATCTCCAGGCCCGGCAGCGACTTCGGCACGGAGCCGGTCGCCAGCAGGACGTGGCGGCCCTGGACCCGCTGGCCGTTGACGTCGACGGAGGTGGGGGAGGACAGCCGGCCCTCGCCCTCGATGTACGTCACCTTGCGGGACGCGATCAGACCCTGGAGGCCCTTGTACAGGCCGGCGACGACACCGTCCTTGTACTTGTGGACGGCCGGGACGTCGATGCCCTCGAAGGTGGCCTTGACACCGAACTGCTCGCTCTCGCGGGCCTGGTCGGCGATCTCGCCCGCGTGCAGCAGGGCCTTGGTGGGGATGCAGCCCCGGTGCAGGCAGGTGCCGCCGACCTTGTCCTTCTCGATCAGAGCGACGTCCAGGCCCAGCTGCGCCCCGCGCAGGGCCGCGGCGTAACCACCGCTGCCACCGCCGAGGATCACTAGGTCGAAAACGGTGCTGGCGTCGTTCGCCACGTCACGTCCTCCATGCATGTGTGCCGCGCGCCGGGCACCCTGTCCATTCGGGAGGTGACCGGCCGGTCGGCTGGTGTCCGGCCGCTTGATGCTTCGGCCCTTCGGTGGGGGCCCTGTCCTGCCGGGCTCCATCTTTGCACTTGTTCGAGGCGGACGAGACGCCGGGCCGAGGTGTGACGCACCCCACGTCCCCCGGGAGACGCGGGGCGCGCGGAAGGGGCGCGGGGAACCGTGCGAACGGCTCCCCGCGCCCGCGGGCCCGCGCCCGGCGGATCGCGCCGGGCGGTCAGGCGGACATCAGCCGAGGTCGCCCGCGGCCGTCAGCTCCGCCAGCCGCACCAGCGTCCGCACGGCCGTACCCGTGCCGCCCTTGGGGGTGTAACCGAACGGGCCGCCCTCGTTGAACGCGGGGCCGGCGATGTCCAGGTGCGCCCAGGCGATGCCCTCGCCCACGAACTCGCGCAGGAACAGGCCGGCGACCAGCCCGCCGCCCCAGCGCTCGCCCATGTTCGCGATGTCGGCCACGGGTGAGTCCATGCCCTTGCGCAGGTGCTCCGGCAGCGGCATCGGCCAGGCCGGCTCGCCGACCTCCTCGGCCGCCTCGTGCACGGCGGAGCGGAACGCCTCGTCGTTGGCCATGACGCCGAAGGTCCGGCTGCCCAGCGCCAGCATCATCGCGCCGGTCAGGGTGGCGACGTCCACGATCGCGTCCGGGTTCTCCTGCGAGGCCGCCCACAGCGCGTCGGCGAGGACGAGACGGCCCTCGGCGTCGGTGTTGAGGACCTCGACGGTCTTGCCGCTGTACATGCGCAGCACGTCACCCGGACGGACGGCGGAACCCGAGGGCATGTTCTCGGCCAGCGCCAGCCAGCCCGTGACGTTGACGGCGAGGCCCAGGCGGGCGGCGGCGACGACCGCGCCGAACACCGCGGCCGCACCCGCCATGTCGCACTTCATCGTCTCGTTGTGCCCGGCCGGCTTCAGCGAGATGCCGCCGGAGTCGTAGGTGATGCCCTTGCCGACGAAGGCGAGGTGCTTGTCCGCCTCGGGGTGCGTGTACGACAGCTTCACCAGGCGCGGGGGCGCCTCGGAGCCGCCGCCGACGCCCAGGATGCCGCCGTAGCCGCCCTTGGCCAGTGCCTTGTCGTCGAGCACCTGCACCTTGAGGCCGTGCTCCTTGGCCGCGGCCTGCGCGATGCCGGCGAAGTCGGCGGGGGTGAGGTCGTTCGGCGGCGTGTTGACGAGGTCGCGGGCCCGGTTCAGCTCCTCGCAGATCGCGACCGCGCGGGCGAGCGCGCCCTTGTGGGCGGCGTCGCGCGGCTTGCCGCCGAGCAGCGTGGCCTCGGCCAGCGGCGTCTTGCCGTTCTTGGCCTTCGGGTCCTCGGCACCGGCCTTGTAGGTGTCGAAGGAGTACGCGCCGAGCAGCACGCCCTCGCCGATCGCCTCGACGGCGCCGGGGCCGTCGACGGGCAGCGCGAACGCGGCCTTCCGCGCCCCGGCGAGCGCCCGGGCGGCCACGCCGGCCCCCCTGCGCAGCGCCTCGGCGTCGTAACCGGCCTCGGCGTCCTCGGCGTCCTCGGTCCCGGGCTCGGCGCCCAGGCCCACCGCCACCACGAGCGGGGCCCGGAAGCCGGCCGGGGAGGGCAGCTTCGTCAGCTCGCCCTCGGCACCCGAGGCGCCGAGGGTCTCCAGGAGGCCGGCCAGCTTGCCGTCGTACGCCTCGTTCACGGCCTCGGCGCCGGGCGCGAGGACGGGCCCCTGGGCGCCCTTGGCGACACCGATCACGATCGCGTCGGCCCGCAGGCCGGGCGCCGCGGCGGTGCTGAGAGTCAGAGCAGTCACGGTGGTGAGATCTCGCTTCCGATGTGAAGTTGCTGTGGCCGATATGGGGTGGGTCGACCGGGCCCGAGAGCCGACCCTAGGTCCAGGCCTGGAGACAGGTGGCACCGGGGCCTTCACCCTGTCGGCGAACACCCGGGACGAGACTACGCGCGTCCCCCCGATCGCTCATTCCTTCGGGCGTTCAGCCGCGCGTGGCGACATGGCCATTTCTCGCCCCGCGCACACGTGATCTGGGCCACACTCGACGGGTTCCGACCGGGTGACGACCCACCGGTTCGCGAGATTGCCACCGATCCGCCACGGGCTCACCGCGGCGGATCCTCTGGGGGGAGGAACCTGTCATGGCCCACCGCGCGTACCGTCGGAGAACGGCCGGCGTCGCCGTCACGGCCGCGGGACTGTTCACGCTGGGGCTCGCCGCACCCGGCGCCTCGGCGGCGGCCGAGCCACGCGTCGACCTCCGGGTGCTGGTCGTCGACGACGGCGCGGGCCCGGCCGGCGCGATCGCCGCCCAGCTGAGGAGCGAGGGCGTCCCGTACACCGTGCTCGACCTGGGCGACTCCGGGCGCCCCACGATCACCGGCGCCTTCCTGAGCGACACCGTCGGCGGCCGGCCCCGGGCCAGGTTCCAGGGTGTGGTCCTGCCGAACGAGGCCCCGTTCGGCGCGGACTCCGCCGAGCGGACGGCCCTGGAGACGTACGAGAGGACCTACGGCATCCCGCAGGTCGACGCCTACACCTGGGCCCACCCCGGGGTCGGGCTCGACTACGCCGACCACGACGGGTACACCGGCCCGCTGGACGGCCGCAGCGCCACCGTCACCCCGGCCGGCCGGACGGGTCCCTTCGGCTATCTGCGGGGCTCCTTCTCCTTCGAGGACGACACGCCCTCGGCGGACGAGAGCTACGGCTTCGTCGCCCAGCCCCGCACCGGCTTCACCAGCTACGTCGACACCCCCGTGCCCGGCGGCTCCGGCACCGGCACCCTGCTCGGCGAGTACGCGCACGACGGCCGCCGCGAGCTGGTCGTCACCTTCGCCTACAACCAGTACCAGCAGCAGTTCCGGGTCCTGGCCCGCGGCATGGTCGAGTGGCTCACCCAGGGCGTGCACCTCGGACAGGCCCGGGACTACTTCGCCGTCCACGTCGACGACGTCCTCGCGTCCGACGCCCGCTGGGACACCGAGCGCAACTGCACGCCCGGCGACATCGACTGCGCGGGCGGCGGCGAGGACACCGGGACACCGATCCGCATGACCGCGGCCGACGCGCAGTACGCGGCCCAGTGGGAGAAGAGCCACGGTTTCACGCTGGACCTGGCGTTCAACGCGGGCGCCGGCGAGGAGTGGAGGACCGGGAACGGCGGCAAGGACCCGCTCGCCGACCAGCTCCTGACGGACAAGGCCGCCTACCGCTGGGTGAACCACACCTACACCCACCTCTTCCTCGGCTGCGTCCAGGACACCTCGGCCGTGCCGTGGAGCTGCGCGAAGAACGCCGACGGCACGACCAGGTGGGTGAGCCGCTCCGACATCTCCCGGGAGATCTCCGCCAACGCCGACTGGGCGCTCTCGCACGGCCTGCCCGTCGACCGCAGCGAGCTGGTCACCGGTGAGCACTCCGGCCTGAAGACCCTGCCGCAGCAGCCGCAGGACAACCCCGGCCTCGGGCCGGCGCTGGCCGCCGAAGGGGTGAGGTGGACGGCCTCCGACAACTCCCGGGAGTCCGCGCAGCGCGCCGTGGGCGGCAGCGCGCTCACCGTGCCCCGCTACCCGATGAACGTGTACTACAACGCCGGCACCAAGGCCGAGATGGCCGACGAGTACAACTGGATCTACACCGCGAAGGCCGACGGCGGCAGCGGCGTCTGCACGGACAACCCGGCCTCCACCTGCCTGTCCGAGCCGCTGGACACCGCCACCGGGTTCACCGACCGCATCGTGCCGGCCGAGGCGCACACCGACCTCGGGCACGTCCTGAGCAACGACCCCCGCCCGCACTACGCCCACCAGTCCAACCTGGCCGAGGACCGCGTCCTCTACCCGGTGCTGGACCGGGTCCTCGCCGACCACCGGGCACTGTTCGCCGACAACACCCCCGTCGTGAACCTCCGTCAGAGCGCGATCGGCGCCGAACTCCAGAACCGGGCCCGGTGGCAGACCGCCCTCGACGCCGGCAAGGTCACCGCCTACCGCGTCGGGAACACCGTGACGGTCACCGCCCCGTCGGGGACGAGGATCCCGGTCACGGCACCGGAGGGCACCAAGCAGCAGTTCCTGCTCTCCTCCGCCGCCTTCGGCACGCCGTACGCGGGCACGCGCTCGGCGTGGGGGACACCGGGCGCCCTCCAGGCGGCGCTCACACTGAAACTGCCGTAGGGAAGCACGCCGAAGGGGTGCGGTGCCGGGCACGGTCCCGCGCCCCGGAGGCGGCGTACGCCGCGGGCGGCGGCTAGCGGCCGAGGCACAGCACGACGAGCGCGGCCGTCGCGGCCGTCTCCGCGAGCGCGCCGAACACGTCCCCGGTGACCCCGCCGAACCGGCGGACGCAGCGCCGCAGCAGCGGTTCGGCGACGACGACGGCGGCGGCCACGGCGAGGGCGGTACGCACGCTGTCGTACCCGCCGAGGCAGGCCCCCGCCGCACCGGCCACGCAGATCACCCCGGCCGCCACCGCCAGCGCCGCGCCCCTGGGCACCACCGCGGCCACCGCCGCCCCCAGTCCCTCCGGGCGGGCGGCCGGCACCCCGGCGCGGGCGGCCAGGGTGAGCGCGAGACGGGCGGCGGTCGCCGAGACGACCGCGGCCAGCGCACCCCGCGCCCAGGAACCGCCGTAGAGCTGGGCCAGCGCGGCCACCTGGGCCAGCAGTACCAGCACCAGGGTGAGCACCCCGAACGGCCCGATGTCCGACTGCTTCATGATCCTGAGCGCGTCCTCTGCGGACCTGCCGCTGCCCAGCCCGTCGGCGGTGTCGGCGAGCCCGTCGAGGTGCAGCCCCCGGGTCAGCGCGGCCGGTACGGCGACCGAGGCGACGGCGGCGAGCAGCGGTCCCGCGCCGAGCAGGAGCAGCAGCAGGCCGAGCCCGGCCGCGCAGCCGCCGACGACGAGACCGGCCACCGGGGCGCACAGCATGCCCCCGCGGGCGGCCTCCCGGTCCCACCGGCGTACCCGGACGGGCAGCACGGTGAGGGTGCCGAAGGCGAAGCGGAGACCGTCGAGAGGGGAGGACGTGAGCACCGGCGCAGGTTACCGGGCGCCCACCGGGCCGCCTCCCGCCCCCGGGCCCATCCGGTCCGACCGAGACAGTCGGGCATATCCGGGTAATGTGCGCCTATGGGGCACTGGTGGGTGCGGAACATCGTCGAGCCGGGCAAGCTGCCCCTGCTCCTCGCCCTCAGCGCCTTCGTGCTGACCTTCGTCGTCACCCGCGTCATCACCCGCCTGATCCGCGCGGGCAGGGGCCCGTTCGGCAACGTCGAGGCGGGCGGCCTGCACATCCACCACGCCGTCCCCGGGGTCGTCCTCACCGTCGTCGGCGGCTTCGGCGCGGTGGCCAGCGACCGGCACGGCGCCGGCGGGGCCGTCGCGGCCGTCGTGTTCGGCATCGGCGTGGGCCTGGTCCTGGACGAGTTCGCGCTGATCCTGCACCTGAACGACGTCTACTGGACCGAGGACGGCCGCAAGAGCGTCGAGGTCGTCGTGCTCACCGCCGCCCTGGTCGGCCTGCTGCTGGCCGGCTTCTCCCCGTTCGGCGTCAACGACCTGACCCAGCAGGAACTGGCGGACCGCGGCAGCGTCATCGCCACCATCGCCGGGAACTTCCTCTTCTCGCTCATCGCCCTGGGCAAGGGCAAGACCCGCACCGCCGTCTTCGGCACGATCGTGCCGCTGGTCGCGCTCGTCGGCGCCGTCCGGCTGGCCCGCCCCGGCTCCGCGTGGGCCCGCCGCTTCTACGGCGGCCGTCCCCGCGCCCGCGCCAGGGCCGCCCTGCGCGCCTATCACCACGACCGCCGCTGGGCCCGGCCGCGCCGCGCCGTTCAGGACTGGATCGGCGGCAAGCCCGACCCACGCCCGGCGCGCCTGCCCGGCGGCAGGTGAGTCAGGGTTCGGGGCGGCACGCGGCCGTGCCGGTGCCGCACCGCCACCAGCAGGCACAGCAGCCCCACGGCCGTCAGCGCGGCCAGATGCTCCTTGCCCGCGAGGTTCCCCTTCACCAGCACCTCGACGACCATCGCCAGGGTCACCGCGCCCGCCGTCCCGTAGGCGCCGTACCGCCAGCTCACGAACACCGCCAGCCCCACGACGGCCGCCGACGGGCCGGTGTCCACCACCTGCGCGTCGGTCCACGGCAACCCGAACGGGGCGTGCGCGCCGAGCGTGATGCCGAGGCGCGCGTACAGCGTGCCGGCGAGCGTGGCGACGTACGCGATGACCAGCGTCCGCCACCACCCCAGGCACAGCTCGGCGACCCCCAACACCAGCAGGAGCTGCGCCAGCGCCCCCCACACCGGCAGGTCCAGCGCCGGCACGAACAGCGACAGGGGGGTGCGCAGCAGGGCCAGCCACAGCGGGTCCTCGGCCCGTACGGCGCCCAGGTCCTGCACCACCCGGTACCCCCACGGCTGGTTCTGCACGTACTGGAGCAACGCCGTCAGGCACACCACCCCGACGGTCATCGGCAGTGCCGCCGGGCCCCGCTCCCGCAGGGGCGTGCGCGCGGTGTCGTACAGCAGCCCCCACTCGGCGCGGGCCCAGCGGGCGGGCGTTCTCATCAGACGTTCCTCACCGGTGCGTGTCCAGGTGCCTGCGGTGCAGCCACTTCGGCAGTCCCGGCGCCTCCAGGAAGCCCTCCGCGCGGGCCGAGGCGAGGCCGATGCGCAGCAGGTCCGCGCTCTTCTCGAAGAGCAGGAACCGCGGCTCCCAGATGGGCCGGTACTTGGCGTTGGCGCGGTACAGCGACTCGATCTGCCACCAGCGGGAGAAGAAGCTGAGCAGCGACCGCCACAGCCTGAGCACCGGTCCGGCCCCCAGGCGCGCGCCACGTTCGAAGACCGACCTGAACATGGCGAAGTTCAGTGAGACCTGCGTGATCCCGATCTCGCCGGCCCGCCGCAGCAGCTCGATGACCGCGAACTCCATCAGCCCGTTGTCGGAGTCCCGGTCCCGCCGCATGAGGTCGAGGGACAGCCCGTGCGGCCCCCACGGCACGAAGGAGAGCAGCGCCCGCAGCCGGCCCTGCGCGTCCGTGCACTCCAGCATCACGCACCGGCCGTCCTCCGGGTCCCCGAGCCGGCCCAGCGCCATGCTGAAGCCGCGCTCGGTCGCGCCGTCCCGCCAGTCGTCGGCGCGCTCCACGAGGTACGCCATCTCGTCCGCCGGGATGTCCTCGTGGCGCCGGATGCGCACCCGGTACCCGGCCCGCCGCACCCGGTTGTGCGCCTGCCGGACGGTGCGCATCGCCCGGCCCTCCAGGGTGAACTCGGCGACCTCCACGATCGCCTCGTCGCCCAGTTCCAGGGCGTCCAGGCCGTGCCGGGCGTAGACGGTGCCGGCCTCCTCGCTCGCCCCCATCACCGCCGGGATCCACCCGTGCGCCCGTGACTCCGCCAGCCACGGCACGATCGCCCCGGGCCAGGCCTCCGGGTCCCCGATGGGGTCCCCGGACGCCAGGCTCACTCCGCCGACCACCCGGTAGGCGACGGCGGCCTTCCCGGTCGGCGACCACACCACGCTCTTCTCCCGGCGCAGCGCGAAATAGCCGAGGGAGTCCCGGTCACCGTGCCGCTCCAGCAGGGCCCGCAGCCGCTTCTCGTCGTCCTCGGTGAGCGGGTCGACGGCCCGCCGGGAACGGAAGGCGGCGTAGAACACGGCGAGGACCAGGGCCGTGCTGAGGACGTTGACGGTGACGTTGGTCCAGTTGGGCGGCTCGATCCCCGGGAAGCGGGACTCCTGCGCGGCCACCGACACCAGGCGCAGGGTTCCGTAGTGCCAGCGCTCCAGGAACGTCGAACGGGCCGCGTCCGGCGCCTGGTTGGTGACGGTCACCAGCAGCCCGGCCAGCAGGCTCGCGGCGAGCCCCCCGACGACGGCCACCGTGGCCGCGAGCCGGGGGTTGGACCGGTCGCCCTTGGCGTAGAACTCCCGGCGGCCGGCGAGCAGTGCGCCGACGAAGGCGGCCGTCAGCGCCAGGGAGACCCAGTTCTGCGGGTACCGCCGGATGTCCGGGAACGTCATGGCGAACGCGAACAGGGCCAGGAAGAGGCCGCTCACCACCAGGTTCAGGATCCACGCGGCCCGCTTCCGGCGCCGCATCGTGATCGCCAGGAAGGCGGTGAACACCCCGGAGGCGAAGCCGGCCGTCAGCAGGTAGGGCGTGAAGAAGTCGTCCTGGTTGTGCCGGCGCACGTCCTGGCCGAGCGAGAGCCACACCCCGCTGAGGAAGTTGATGAACGCGACCGTCCGCAGGTACCAGACGGCGAAGGCGGCGGCCCTGCGGGAAGCCCCGGCGGACCGCCGCGCCCGCCCGTCCGACCGCTCTGTCTCGGCACGCTGCTCCACGGCAATTCGGGCATCTCCCATGGGGCAGAATCATATGGGCGCGACCCCGGCGAACCAGACCCATCTGACCCGGCCGCCACCATCCACCCGACTTTTCCCCACAACACCGCCCCATGGCGACACGGGCGACGGGCCGGGGCGGAGCGAACGGGGAGAGCGAAGAGGGGAAGCGGCTACTCCGGCTGTGCGAGGGGGGTGGCCTCGGGTTCCGGGTGGACGGAGGTGGCCTCGGACTCCGGGTGGACGGAGGTGGCCTCGGACTCCGGCTGTTCGGGGAGTTCCGCGGCCAGGGCGGCGGCGCTGCGGACCAGCGGCAGGGCCAGCAGCGCACCCACGCCCTCGCCGACCTTCACGCCCTGCTCCAGCAGCGGCTCCAGGGCCATCCGGTCCAGCGCCTTGCCCTGCCCGGGCTCCCCGCTGTCATGGCCGGCCAGCCACCAGTCCGGCGCCCGGAACGCCACCCGCTGCGCGACCAGCGCGCACGCCGCGGCCACGACGCCGTCCAGGATCACCGGCAGCTTGCGCACCGCGCACTGCAACAGGAACCCGGTCATCGCCGCGAGGTCCGCCCCGCCCACGGTCGCCAGCAGCTGCGTCTGGTCGCCGAGGACCGGCCGCGCCCGCCGCAGCGCGTCCCGGACGGCCGCGCACTTGCGCATCCACGCCAGGTCGTCGATCGCCAGCCCGCCCCGCCCGGTCACCACCGACGCGTCGGTGCCGCACAGCGCGGCGACGAGCACCGCCGCCGCCGTCGTCCCGCCCACGCTGACGTCACCGAGCACCACGAGATCGGTTCCCGAGTCGGCCTCCTCGTCGGCGACCGCGACCCCCGCGCGCAGGGCCGCCTCGGTCTCGTCCAGGGTGAGCGCGTCCTCGACGTCGATACGGCCGCTGCCCCGCCGCACCCGGTGCCGGACCACGTCCTCGGGCAGCGTCCCCGGATCGCAGTCCAGGGCCATGTCCACGACCCGTACCGGGACCTGGAGCCGGCGGGCGAGCACGGCCACCGGGCTCGCACCCTCCAGCACCGCCCGCACCAGCCGCTCCGCCCCGCCCGCGGGCCGCGCCGAGACGCCCAGCCCGGCGATGCCGTGGTCGCCGGCGAAGAGCACCACGCGCGGCCGTTCGACCTGCCGCACCGGTACGGCACCCTGCGCGGCGGCCAGCCACTCGCCCAGCTCGTCCAGCCGGCCCAGTGCCCCGGGCGGCACGGCCCGGCGCTCCCGCCGGGCCTCGGCGTCACGGCGCACGCCCCCGTCCGGGCGCTCGATCAGATCGCTGAAGTCGTCCAGATCAAACCTGCTCATTCGCCGAACAGTACAGCCGGCGGACTGACGCCGAGGTGCCACATGGCCACCACACCCCCGCGACGTCATTGCACCTCACCGCGGTATCCCATACGTTCCGGTTTGCAGCGGAATGTCGCACAGGGAGCCGCCCATGCCGACCTCGCCTCTCGTCCCCCGGACCACCACCCCCACCGACCCCTTCCAGGAACCGCGCCGCGAGGACTGCCCCTGGTGCGGCTCCCGGCGCCTGCGCACCCGGCTGCGCGCACCCGACCCGCTGCGGCACCGGCCGGGCACGTTCGCCCTGGACGGGTGCCGTGACTGCGGCCACGCCTTCCAGAACCCCCGGCTCAGCGCGGAGGGGCTCGCCTTCTTCCACCGCGACTTCTACGAGCGCCAGCTGGAGCAGCTCACCGAACGCGTCGTCCCCGCCCACGTGGCCCGCCGCCGGCACCGCGCCACCGCCTGGCGCCTGTCGGCACTGCGCGAACCGGAGAGCTGGCTGGACGTCGGCACGGGCCACGCCCGCTTCCCCGAGGCGGCGAAGGAGTTCTTCCCGTACACCAGCTTCGACGGCCTGGACCCGACGGCCCGCGTGGAACAGGCGCTGCTGGAGGGCCGCGTGGAGGAGGCGCACCGCGGTTATCTCACCACCCCCGGGACGGCGGCCCGGCTGCGCGCCCGCTACGACGTCGTCAGCATGTTCCACCATCTGGCGCACACCCCCGACCCGCGCGCCGAACTCCACGCCGCCCTCACGGTGCTGCGCCCCGGCGGCCACCTGGTCGTCGAATCCCCCGACCCGCGCTGCCTCTTCGCCACGCTCCTCGGCAGCTGGTGGCTCCCGTACGGCCAGCCCCGCCATCTGCACCTGGTCCCGCTCGCCAACCTCCGCACCGAACTGCGGGCCCAGGGCTGCACGGTGCTCGTCACCGACCGCACGACCCCGCACCAGCCGTACGACCTGTCGGCGGCCGCCGTCCTCGCCCTGGCCCACGTCAACCCGCTGCTGAGAGGCATGGCCGAGCCCCTGCCGGCGCTGGCCGGGACCGTGGACCGCACGCTGGCGCCCCTGCTGCGCCGTACGCGGTTCGCCAACGCGTACCGCATCGTCGCGCGCAAGGACACCCGGTGAGCCGGGCGCCGCTCAGCCCCTGAGGACCAGCGCCTGCCCGGCCACGACCAGCACCACCTGTTCGCACTCCGCCCCGAACGCCGCGTTCAGCCGCCCCAGTTCGTCCCGGAAGCGCCGGCCCGACGCCGTCGCCGGCACGATTCCCGACCCCACCTCGTTCGACACCGCCACCACGGTCCGCCGCGCCGCGCGCACCGCGGACGTCAGCTCCCGCACCCGTTCCCGCAGCGCCTTCTGCGCCCCGCCCGCCCACTCCGAGTCGTCCCACGCCCCGACGGCGTCCATCACGTCGGTCAGCCACAGCGACAGACAGTCGATCAGCAGCGGCGGCCCCTCCCCGGCCAGCAGCGGCACCAGGTCCGTCGTCTCCGCCGTACGCCACGACCCCGGCCGCCGCTCCCGGTGCGTGGCCACCCGCTCCGCCCACTCGGTGTCCCCGCCGCGCGTGCCGCCGGTCGCCACGTACACCACGCCCGGGAACGCCTCCAGGCGCCGCTCCGCCTCCACCGACTTCCCCGAACGGGCCCCGCCCAGCACCAGTGTCCGGCGCGGCACGTCCGGCACGTCCTCGTACGCCCCGACCGTCAGCGTCGTACCGTCCGGGACCGCCCGCGCCCCGGCCGCCGCGAGCCGGCGCCGCAGCTCCGCGCCCGGCGGCACGTCGTGGTCGAGGTGGACGGCGAGCACGTCCGTCGCCGGACCGGCCGAGCCGGCCGCGCGGAGCCGGGCGAGCGCGTCCGGGCGGCCCACGACATCCGCGAGGACCAGGTCGTACGGCTCCGACGCCGTCCCCTGAAGACCGGCCGGCGCCCCGCCCGGCGGCAGGTACAGCAGGCGCTGCCCGTCCGGCCCGGTCACCGCGTACCCGGTGCCGCCCGCGTCCATCGCCACGGCCCGCACCCGATGCCCCGTCAGCAGCGCCAGCTCCCGCCCGTCCGCGACCCGGCCGGGCTGCGGCAGCCCGGCCGGCACCTCCACCGCCGGGCCGTCGTGCGGGTGCGACAGCAGCGCCTGGCGCACCCCGCCCAGCGAATGCCCGGCGCGGGCCGCCGCGAACGCCACTCCCGGCGTCAGGTCGAGCAGCAGCGTCCCGTCCACGAGCACCGCGGTCGCGGCCCGCGCGTCCGGCCCGAGCGCGCTCGCGCAGGCGGCACAGGAACAGTCGGGGCGAGGCAGTCCCGCGGGGGCACCGGTACCGAGCAGAGTGATTTCCACGCACCGATTTTCGCCTGTCCGCGCAGGTCTTGCGCTTCCGGCTAGGCTGCCGACAGGTGTTGGATCGAAGGAGGACCACATGACGGCATGGACGTGGCGGTTCGAGACGGCCGACGGGACGGAGGTCCAGCCGGCCGTGCAGCCGGAGGACTTCACCACGCAGGGGGATGCCGAGTCCTGGATCGGCGAGCACTGGAAGAGCCTCAAGGACGGCGGGGCCGACCAGGTGCGGCTGTTCGAGGAGACCAGTGAGATCTACGGGCCGATGAGCCTGCACGCCGACGCGTGATCCGGCCGGCGGTGAGGAGGGCCGCCTCCCTCCTCACTGCTCGCCCAGCGTGACCTGAGCCGTCCGCTCCGTGCCGTCCCGCCGGTACGTCACCGTGGTCCGCTGCCCCGGCCGGCCCGCCGCCAGCGCCTCCGAGAGCGAGGTGATGGAGGTGACGGGCTGGTCACCGAGCCGGGTGATGACGTCACCGGGACGCAGGCCCGCCCGGGCGGCCGGGCCGCCGCCGTGCACACTGACCACCGCCGCCCCGGCCGGCCGGTAGCGGTCGTCCACCACCGTCCGCGCGGTGATGCCGAGGGCGGCCCGCCCGGAGTCGACGACCCTGCCCTTCTCGATGATCTGGTCGGCGACCGTGCGCACCATGGACGCGGGGATCGCGAACCCGATGCCGGGCGCCGCACCGCCCCCGAGGTCCGGGTCGGTCGCGGCCAGCGTCGGGATGCCGACGACCCGCCCGTTCAGGCCGACCAGGGCGCCGCCGCTGTTCCCGGGGTTGATGGCGGCCGACGTCTGCACCATGTTCGCGATGGTCGCGCCCGTACCACCGCCGGTGCTGCCCTCGCTGACGGTCCGTCCGGTCGCCGAGACGATCCCCTGGGTGACGCTGGACGACAGCCCGAGCGGCGAACCCATGGCCAGCACGATCTGGCCCACCTGCACCTTCTCGGAGTCCCCGAACACCGCGGGCCTGAGCCCGCCCGGCGGCCGGTCCAGCCTGATCACCGCGAGGTCCTGCTCGGGATAGGAGTACACCAGCCTCGCGGTGAGCGGCTCCTGGTTGTGGGCGGTGGTCACCTGGAAGGTCTTCTCGGAGCCGACCACGTGCGCGTTGGTGACGATGTGCCCGTCACCGTCGTACACCACCCCGGAGCCCAGGTCGTTGCTCGCCCGGATCTGCACGACCGACGGCAGGACCTCTCCGATGACCTTCAGGTACTGGCCCTCCAGGCCGTCCACGGACGTCGGTACGGCCGCCCGGGTGGCCGCCGCGGTGTCCGCTCCGGCTCGGGCGGGACCGGAGCAGCCGGCGGCCAGGGCCGCGCAGCACACCAGCGCGAGGGCCCGGACGACGGCCGTCCGCGGGGCACGGGCAGGGGAAGCGTTCATGCCCCGAGTCTCACCGCGCGGTGATCACCCGGCCCGTGCTGTTGCCCCGAACGGGCTCAGCCGCGTACGCCGCACAGGTGCAGCAGCGCCGCCACCGCGCGGTAGGGGTCCGTGCGGCCCGCCCGCTCCTCGGCCGCCAGCAGCGCCCGGAGGTCCTCCGGGACCGCCGCGCCGTCCGGCACCGTGTCTGTGAAGACCTGGACGCCGTACCAGGCGTGCAGCGGGGCCGCGATGCCGTCGAGCGTGGCGCTGAGGGTCGCCAGCCGGTCGGCCCGGACGTCCGTACCGAGCCGGACGGGATTCTCCTCGTCCGTGTCCGGCCGGGCGCGGGGGACGTGGGCGGCGGTGTCGAAGGCGGCCAGCGCGCCCGCCCAGTCGCCGCTGAGACCCGGCCGCATCGCCGGCGCGTCGCCGTTGCGGACCAGCAGGGAGAGCAGACCGCCCGGGGCCAGCATCCGGGCCAGACCCGCCACCAGCGGATCGGGCTCCGTGACGTACATCAGCACGCCGTGGCACAGCACCACGTCGAAACTGCCCGGCAGGAAGTGCACACCCGTGTCCCGGCCGTCGCTCTGCACCAGCCGGACCCGCTCCCGGATGCCCTCCGGCTCCCGGCCGAGCGCCTCACGGGCGGCGGCGAGCAGCGTCGCGTTCTGCTCGACCCCGGTCACCTGGTGGCCGAGCCGGGCCAGCCGCAGCGCCTGCGCGCCCCGGCCCATGCCCACGTCCAGCACCCGCAGCCGCCGCCCGACCGGGAACCGCCCGGCTATCTGCTCGTCGAGCTGCCGGGCCAGCAGTTCCCGCCGTACGACCTCACGCAGCCCGCCGGGTCCGGCCGGCCGGGCCGCCTCCCCGGTGAAAGCCTCTGCGCTCAGGGCCGCTCTCCGCGCTTGACCTGCGGCTTCGGCATCCGGAGCCGGCGGATCTGAAGGGACCGCATCAGGGCGTAGGCGACCGCGCCGCGCGTGTTCCCGTCCGGGAAGCGCTCCTTGAGCCGCTTCTTCAGCCGGAAGCCGCTGACGGCCGCGTCCAGCACGATCAGCACGATCACGATCAGCCACAGCAGCAGCGCGACGGTCTGGATCGCGGGCACCCGGACCACGCTCAGCACGAGGATCACCACGGCGAACGGCAGGAAGAACTCCGCCACGTTGAACCGCGAGTCCACCCAGTCCCGGGCGAACTTGCGGACCGGGCCCTTGTCCCGGGCCGGCAGATAGCGCTCGTCCCCGCCGGCCAGCGCGCGGCGCTGCCGCTCCAGGGCCTGGCGCCGCTCCTCGCGCTGCCGCTTCGCGGCCTCCTTGCGGTTCGTCGGGGTACTGGCCACGCTGCGGCGCTGGGACTGGGCCTCACTGCGCTTGGGCGTGGGCCGACCCTTGGGGGCCTGCGGGTCACGGGGCTGCTTGGAGAGGGTCACCTGCGCCTTGTCGGCGGTCGGGGCCTTCTCTTCCTTGGCACGGCTACGGAACACAAAACCCAAGGGTAAGCGCTGCGCCGGCATGCTCCCCCGCCCGGCGGGGAACGATCCGGCAACACCGGACGTCCTCAAAGGGACAGAGAGGACACGGGAGCGGGCGCTCCGGTGCGATCACCTACTCCTTACGCCGGAGCGGTGCGCACCGCAGTCGTCCTCGGGGATGAGCGCATCACTCCCCGAACAGTGCGGTAATGGAGGCAGGGCCCGTACTGTGGGTCCTGTCGCAGGATCGGTGAGCCGGAGTCCGTCAGAAGGGGGCGCGCGAAGCCCATGAGCGGTGTCATGAAGCGTATGGGGATGATCTTCCGCGCGAAGGCGAACAAGGCCCTTGACCGGGCCGAGGACCCGCGCGAGACCCTCGATTACTCCTACCAGAAGCAGCTGGAGCTGCTCCAGAAGGTGCGGCGCGGTGTCGCCGACGTGGCGACCAGCCGCAAGCGCCTGGAGCTCCAGCTCAACCAGCTCCAGCAGCAGTCCTCGAAGCTGGAGGACCAGGGCCGCAAGGCGCTCGCGCTCGGCCGTGAGGACCTCGCCCGCGAGGCGCTGTCCCGGCGCGCCGCCCTCCAGCAGCAGGTGACGGACCTGGAGACGCAGCACACCACCCTCCAGGGCGAGGAGGAGAAGCTCACCCTCGCGGCCCAGCGCCTCCAGGCCAAGGTGGACGCCTTCCGCACCAAGAAGGAGACCATCAAGGCCACCTACACCGCCGCCCAGGCCCAGACCCGGATCGGCGAGGCCTTCTCCGGCATCTCCGAGGAGATGGGCGACGTCGGCCTGGCCATTCAGCGTGCCGAGGACAAGACCGCCCAGCTCCAGGCGCGGGCCGGTGCCATCGACGAACTGCTCGCCTCCGGCGCCCTGGACGACCCCTCCGGCATGCAGAAGGACGACCTCCAGGCCGAGCTGGACCGGCTCTCCGGTGGTACGGATGTAGAGCTGGAACTCCAGCGCATGAAGGCGGAGCTGGCCGGCGGTTCCCCGCAGCAGGCCATCGAGGGTGGCACCGGTCAGGGACAGACCCAGCAGCAGCCGCAGGACACCCCGCGCTTCGACAAGCAGTAGCCCCGCGCCGGGACCGAGCCGAGGAGGCCGACGTGATCGTACGGATCATGGGGGAGGGCCAGGTCGAGCTGGACGACGTCCACCTCACCGAGCTGAACAGGCTGGACGACGACCTGCTCGACGAGATGGAGAGCGGTGACGGTGAGGGCTTCCGCCGCACGCTGTCCGCTCTCCTGGACGCCGTCCGCCGGCTCGGCACCCCGCTGCCGGACGACGCGCTGGAACCCTCGGGACTGATCCTGCCGTCGCCGGACGCGACGCTGGAGGAGGTCCGGGACCTCCTCGGCGACGACGGCCTGATCCCCAGCTGACCCCAGCCACCTACGCCGGCCACTCCGGCACGGGCCCGGCCGCGGCCCGAGGGGCGGTCCCACGGGGCAGCGGCCGGCTGCCTCGGCGGTGCCACCGAGGCAGCCGGGGAACGGGGCTCGGGGTGGCGCGGTTCCGGCTGTCGTGCTTCCGGGCTCGGGGACGGAGCGGCGCTGGCCGTCATGCTTTCGGGGAAACAGGGCTCGGGAGCGGTGGCCCCGGTGCCCTCCAGCGGCCCCGGAGCTGCCTGCCGTGACTCCTGCTCCGGACTGCGGAGGCTTTCCCGCTCGGCGATGACCGGCCTGCCGCCGGAGCCGGGGCTCGCCGGGCGGCGGCCTCCGCACCGTTGGGCGGCCCGGCCGGCCGGTGACCCCCCGCCTGGCTGTCGCTCCCGGGCTCGGGTCTGCCCGCCTGGCTGGGACTCCCGGGTCCCGTACGGCGCGTGTGGCGATGCCCGCGATGCTGTGGCCGAGGCCGCGTTCCCGCGGTCGCGGGCCCCGGCCGGGCCGGTGCGCGGCGTTCGTCCGTGTGGCTGACCGGCACGGGGCCGGGCCGTACTGTTCACCCCGTGAGCACTCTCGAACGCGCCCGGTGCAGCCTCAGGGCCCACCCCCTCGCGCTGGACGCGGCGCTCGCCGCGGGCGTGCTGGTCTGCATGGTCGCCGGTTCCTTCGTGGTGCCCCGGAGCGAGAACGGCGTGACCTGGGGCGTACGCGTCCCGGACACCCTCAGCCTCCTGCTGATGCTGGTCGGCGCCGCGGCGCTCGTCCTGCGCCGCCGCGCTCCCAAGGCGGTCCTCGCCCTCACCGGCACCGTCTCCGTGGTCGAGTGCGTCACCGGTGACCCGCGTGCCCCGGTCGCGATGTCCGCCGTCGTCGCCCTGTACACCGTCGCCTCGACCACGGACCGCGCCACCACCTGGCGCCTCGGCCTGCTCACCATGACCGTGCTGACGGCCGCCGCCGTGTTCGCCGGCCCGCTGCCCTGGTACGCCCAGGAGAACCTCGGCGTCCTGGCCTGGACCGGTATCGGCGCCACCGCGGGGGACGCCGTACGCAGCCGCCGCGCGGTCGTCCAGGCCATGCGGGACCGCGCCGAACGCGCCGAACGCACCCGCGAGGAGGAGGCCCGCCGCCGGGTCGCCGAGGAGCGGCTGCGCATCGCCCGTGACCTGCACGACGTCGTCGCCCACCACATCGCCCTGGTGAACGTGCAGGCCGGTGTCGCCGCGCACGTCATGGACAAGCGGCCCGACCAGGCCAAGGAGGCCCTCGCCCACGTCCGCGAGGCCGGCCGCAGCGCGCTGAACGAACTGCGCGCCACCGTCGGTCTGCTCCGCCAGTGCGGCGACCCGGAGGCCCCCACCGAGCCCGCCCCCGGCCTGGACCGCCTGGAGGACCTCCTCACCACCTTCCGCAGCGCCGGCCTCCCGGTCCGGCTGGTCGGCGCCGACCGGGCCGCCGCACTGCCCGCCGCCGTCGACCTGGCCGCCTACCGCATCGTGCAGGAGGCGCTGACCAACGTGCAGAAGCACGCGGGTCCCGGGGCCGGCGCCGAGGTGAGCATCGTCCGCGCCGGTCCGGACGTGGAGGTCACCGTCCTCGACGACGGCCCGGGAGGACCCGGCGCGCCGGAGGCCGGCGGCGGGCACGGGCTGCTCGGCATGCGCGAGCGGGTCACCGCCCTCGGCGGCGCCCTGACCACCGGCCCCCGCCCCGGAGGCGGCTTCCGCGTCCATGCGATCCTGCCGGTCCAGACGGTGACGGCCCAGGGGGAGCCCGTATGACCATCCGTGTCCTGCTCGCCGACGACCAGGCGCTGCTGCGCAGCGCGTTCCGGGTGCTGGTCGACTCCGAGCCCGACATGGAGGTGGTGGGGGAGGCCGCCGACGGGGCGGAGGCGGTCCGGCTGGCCCGGGAGCACAGCCCCGACGTCGTCCTCATGGACATCCGGATGCCCGGCACCGACGGTCTCGCCGCGACCCGGCTGATCAGCGCCGACCCCTCCCTCGGGCAGGTCCGGGTGGTCATCCTGACCACGTTCGAGGTGGACGACCACGTCGTCCGGGCGCTGCGCGCCGGCGCCTCCGGCTTCCTCGGCAAGGGCAGCGAACCCGAGGAGCTGCTCAACGCCATCCGGGTCGCGGCCGGCGGCGAGGCACTGCTGTCCCCGGCCGCCACCAAGGGCCTGATCGCCCGCTTCCTCGCCCGGGGCGACGACGGCGACGGCCCGGATCCGGCCCGTTCCGAGCGGCTCGGCGCGCTCACCGGCAGGGAGCGGGAGGTCCTCGGCCTGGTCGCGGGCGGCCACTCCAACGACGAGATCGCCCAGCGCCTCGCCGTCAGCCCCCTGACGGTGAAGACGCACGTCAACCGGGCCATGGCCAAACTGGGCGCGCGCGACCGGGCCCAGCTCGTCGTGATCGCGTACGAGTCGGGGCTGGTCCGTCCGCGGATGGAGTGATCTCCACCCTGGCGTACTGCGCGGGGAGTAGGAGCCGGACGAGGAACGGGACCTGGGGGCTACGGAGCGGCTCCCCGCGATGGTCCAGGGTGGTGGGGTGGGCGCTCACCTGTGCGTCCCGTGGCTGCTTCCGCCGTGGTTCAGGGCCGTGGCGCAGCGCTTCTGCCGCTCACAGAAGAGAGACCCTCACCCATGTTCCGGCTGTCCGGATTCAGCCTTGCCCAACGGGCCCTCGTCGGGCTCGTGTCGCTCGTCGCGCTCGCCTTCGGGCTGATCGCGATACCCCAGATCAAACAGCAGCTGCTGCCCACCATCGAACTGCCCATGGTGTCGGTGATCGCCCCCTACCAGGGCGCCGCACCCGATGTCGTGGAGAAGCAGGTCGTCGAGCCGATCGAGGACAACCTCCAGGCCGTCGACGGCGTCAGCGGTGTCACCTCCACCGCGAGCGAGGGCAACGCCGTGATCATGGCGTCGTTCGACTACGGCAACGACACCAAGCGGATCGTCTCCGACGTCCAGCAGGCCGTGAACCGGGCTCGCAACCGGCTCCCCGACGACGTCGACCCGCAGGTCGTCTCCGGCTCCACGGACGACATGCCGACCGTCGTCCTCGCCGTCACCTCCGACAAGGACCAGCAGGCCCTCGCCGACCAGCTGGACACGACGGTGGTCCCGGCGCTGAAGGACATCGACGGCGTCGGCCGCGTCCAGGTCATGGGCGTCCGCGACCTCCAGGTCACCGTCACCCCCGACGACGCGAAGCTCGCGCGCGCCGGCCTGACCACCGCGTCCCTCGGCGAGGCCCTCAGGGCGGCCGGGGCGACCGTCCCGGCCGGCTCCTTCGACGAGGACGGCGCCGACCGCACCGTCCAGGTCGGCGGCGGCCTCACCTCGCTGAAGCAGATCAGGGACCTGACCGTCACCGCCGAGGACGCCCGCAGGCCCGTACGCCTCGGTGCCGTGGCCACCGTCCGGGAGCAGCCCGCCCCGGCCGACTCCCTGACACGCACCGACGGCCGGCCCAGCCTCGCCGTCAACGTGACGATGGACCACGACGGCAGCGCGGTCGCCATCTCCGGCGCGGTCGCGGACAAGCTGCCCGGCCTGCGCGCGGACCTCGGCTCGGGCGCCAGGCTCACGGTCGTCAGCGACCAGGGCCCGGCGGTGTCCAAGTCCATCAAGGGCCTGACCACGGAGGGCGCGCTCGGTCTGCTCTTCGCGGTCGTGATCATCCTGGTCTTCCTGGCGTCGGTGCGCTCGACGCTGGTCACCGCGGTGTCCATTCCGCTGTCGGTCGTCCTCGCGCTGATCGTGCTGTGGACGCGCGGCCTGTCGCTGAACATGCTCACGCTCGGCGCGCTGACCATCGCCATCGGCCGGGTCGTCGACGACTCGATCGTGGTCCTGGAGAACATCAGGCGGCACCTCGGCTACGGCGAGGAGCGGCAGGAGGCCATCCTCACCGCGGTGCGCGAGGTGGCCGGCGCGGTCACCTCCTCCACCCTCACCACGGTCGCCGTGTTCCTGCCGATCGGCCTGGTCGGCGGCATGGTGGGCGCCCTGTTCGGCTCGTTCAGCATCACGGTCACGGCCGCGCTGCTGGCGTCCCTGCTGGTGTCGCTGACGGTCGTGCCCGTCCTGTCGTACTGGTTCCTGCGCGCCCCCAAGGGCACCCCCGGGGACGCGGCCGAGGCCCGCCG
Organism: Streptomyces sp. NPDC028722; assembly: GCF_040637655.1. Lineage (NCBI taxonomy): Bacteria > Bacillati > Actinomycetota > Actinomycetes > Kitasatosporales > Streptomycetaceae > Streptomyces > Streptomyces sp. NPDC028722. The sequence goes on along the minus strand of NZ_JBEZWU010000001.1, from coordinate 247,268 downwards.
CGCGGCCGAGGCGAAGGAGGCGAACAGCCGCCTCCAGCGCGCGTACGTCCCCGTCCTGCGCTTCGCCACCCGCCGCCGCCTCACCAGCGTGCTCATCGCCGTCGCCGTCCTGGCCGTCACGTTCGGCATGTCCGGCCTGCTCAAGACCAACTTCTTCGACCAGGGCGACCAGGAGGTCCTCACCCTCCGGCAGAAGACGGAGCCCGGCACCGGCCTGGCCGCCACCGACGCGCAGGCCCGGCGGGTGGAGAAGCTGCTCGCCGCCACCGAGGGCGTGAAGGACTACCAGGTCACCGTCGGCTCCTCCGGCTTCATGGCCGCCTTCGGCGGCGGCACCGACACCAACCAGGCCACCTACCAGGTGATGCTGAAGGACTCGGCGTCCTACGACGACGTCCGGCAGCGCGTGACGGACGGGCTGGCGAAGCTCCACGGCATCGGCACGACCACCGTGTCGGCCGGCGGCGGCTTCGGCAACCAGGACCTGAGCGTCGTCGTGAAGGCCTCCGACCCGCGGGCGCTGCGCACGGCGGCCGAACAGGTCCGCTCCGCGGTCGCCGGCCTCGACCACGTCACCGACGTCACCAGCGACCTCGCGCAGAGCGTGCCCCGGATCTCGGTCAGGGCGAACGCGAAGGCCGCCGCGGCCGGATTCGACGACCAGAAGCTGGGCGCCGCGGTCGCGCAGGCCGTGCGCGGCACGACGGCCACGAAGGCGGTCCTCGACGACACCGAGCGCGACGTCGTCGTACGGTCGGCGAAGCCCGTCACGACCCTGGCCCGGCTGAAGGCGCTGCGGCTCGGCCCGGTGAAGCTGGGCGACATCGCCACGGTGAAGGCGGTGGACGGCCCGGTGTCCATGACCCGGATCGACGGGCGGCGCGCGGCCACCGTCACGGCCAGGCCGACGGGCGACAACACCGGCGCGGTCAGCAGCAGGCTCCAGTCGGGAATCAAGGCCCTGAAGCTGCCCGCGGGCGCCACGGCCGAGATCGGCGGGGTCACCTCCGACCAGGACGACGCGTTCAAGAACCTGGGCCTGGCCATGCTGGCGGCCATCGCGATCGTCTTCATGCTCCTGGTCGCGACGTTCCGCTCGCTCGCCCAGCCGCTGATCCTGCTGGTCTCCATCCCCTTCGCGGCGACGGGCGCGATCGGCCTGCTGGTCGCGACCGGCACCCCGATGGGCGTGCCGGCGATGATCGGCATGCTGATGCTGATCGGCATCGTGGTGACCAACGCGATCGTGCTGATCGACCTGATCAACCAGTACCGTGCCCAGGGTCACGGCGTGGTGGAAGCCGTGGTCGAGGGCGGCCGGCACCGCCTCCGCCCGATCCTGATGACGGCCCTGGCCACCGTCTTCGCCCTGCTGCCGATGGCCCTGGGCGTCACCGGTGAGGGCGGCTTCATCGCCCAGCCGCTGGCGGTCGTCGTCATCGGCGGCCTGATCAGCTCCACCCTGCTGACGCTGCTCCTCGTCCCGACGCTCTACGCGACGCTGGAGCTGCGCAAGGAGCGCCGGGCGCACAAGCGGGCCGAGAAGCGGCGGACGAAGGCACAGCGGACGCCGGAGCCGGCCGGGGTGTGACGGCATGACGAAGGGCCGGGCCTCACGGGGAGGCCCGGCCCTTTCGCGCGTGCGGCGGCAGTACGCTACGGCAGCGCCAGCATCCGCTCCAGCGCCAGCTTCGCGAACGCCTCCGTCTCCTTGTCGACCTCGATCCGGTTGACCAGGTTGCCCTCGGCCAGGGACTCCAGGGTCCAGACCAGGTGGGGCAGGTCGATGCGGTTCATGGTCGAGCAGAAGCAGACCGTCCGGTCGAGGAAGACGATCTCCTTGCCCTCGGGAGCGAAACGGTTCGCCAGGCGGCGCACCAGGTTCAGCTCGGTGCCGATGGCCCACTTGGAGCCGGCCGGGGCCGCCTCCAGCGCCTTGATGATGTACTCGGTCGAACCGACGTGGTCCGCCGCGGCGACGACCTCGTGCCGGCACTCGGGGTGGACCAGGACGTTCACGCCCGGGATGCGCGCGCGGACGTCGTTCACCGACTCCACGCTGAACCGGCCGTGGACCGAGCAGTGCCCGCGCCACAGGATCATCTTGGCGGCGCGCAGCTCGTCCGCCGTGAGGCCGCCGTTCGGCTTGTGCGGGTTGTAGAGCACGCAGTCGTCCAGGGACATCCCCATGTCACGGACGGCGGTGTTGCGGCCCAGGTGCTGGTCGGGCAGGAAGAGGACCTTCTCGCCCTGCTCGAACGCCCAGTCCAGGGCGCGCCTGGCATTGGACGACGTGCAGATGGTGCCGCCGTGCCTGCCGGTGAACGCCTTGATGTCGGCGGAGGAGTTCATGTAGGAGACGGGGACCACCAGGTCGGCCACCCCGGCCTCGGTCAGCACGTCCCAGCACTCCGCGACCTGCTCGGCCGTCGCCATGTCGGCCATGGAGCAGCCGGCGGCGAGGTCGGGAAGGACGACCTTCTGGTCGTCGGAGGTCAGGATGTCCGCCGACTCGGCCATGAAGTGCACACCGCAGAAGACGATGTACTCGGCCTCCGGGCGCGCCGCGGCGTCCCGGGCCAGCTTGAAGGAATCGCCCGTGACGTCGGCGAACTGGATGACCTCGTCGCGCTGGTAGTGGTGGCCGAGCACGAAGACCTTGTCTCCGAGCTTCTCCTTGGCCGCGCGGGCCCGTTCGACCAGGTCGGGGTCGGACGGGGAGGGCAGGTCACCGGGGCACTCGACGCCCCGCTCGCTCCTCGGGTCGGCCTCACGGCCGAGCAGCAGCAGGGCGAGCGGAGTCGGCTGCACGTCGAGTTCCGGGGTCTGGGCGGTGGTCACGACACGCGACCCTTTCTGCTTTTCGTCTAACTGACGCTATCTATCATAGCTGGTTCACGTCACTTTGACGACGGCCATAACGTCCATGTGACGTGAATCCCCTCGGCGCTCTCCCCGGCCCTCTCCGGTCCCCCGCCGCCCGGCGGAGTCCGGCTCCGGGCCGCTGTCCGCCTCCAGGGGCATGTGCGAGCATGAAGAAGGAACAACGAACGCGACCACTGACTGGCCGGCCCGGAATGAATCCGCGGAAGCGCCGGTTGCACTCGTCGGCAAGCAGTCTCCGTACAACCCGGGAGAGATGTAGATGTCCGTATCGGACGAGACCACCACCGTCACCGACGGCATCATCCTGACCGACGCCGCCGCGGCCAAGGTGAAGGCCCTGCTCGACCAGGAAGGCCGTGACGACCTCGCGCTGCGCGTCGCCGTCCAGCCCGGCGGCTGCTCCGGCCTGCGCTACCAGCTCTTCTTCGACGAGCGCTCGCTCGACGGCGACGTGGAGAAGGACTTCGACGGCGTCAAGGTCGTCACCGACCGCATGAGCGCTCCGTACCTGGGCGGCGCGACCGTCGACTTCGTGGACACCATCGAGAAGCAGGGCTTCACGATCGACAACCCGAACGCGACCGGCTCCTGCGCCTGCGGCGACTCCTTCAGCTGATGCAGTGACCGTCCGGCGGCGCGACCGCCGGCGGTGTGACGAAGGCGGCGGCCCCTGTCCGGGGGCCGCCGCCTTCGCGCGTGCGCGGCGGGTCAGCGCGGCATCGCCGACGCGTCCGGCCGCAGCGAGCCGGCCTTCGCCCTCGCGATCTTCCTGCCGTCGGTGCCGACCACCGTCCGCCCGTCCAGCGGGGCGTCCAGCCGTACGGTCTTCACGTACTCCTTGGCGATCAGCACGCACACCCGGTGCGGCCAGGGCGTCTCGGTGACCCGCACGGTCACCCGGCCGCCGCTCTCCCGCGCCGACGTCCGGTAGTCGGCGCACACCCCGCCGGAGAAGCTCAGGTCCAGCGTCCGCCCGTCGGCGGTGTAGGCGTTCACCCGCACGCTCCGGCTCTTCCCGGGCGCACCTGACGTCCGTGGCGCCGAGGGTCCGCCGGACGCCGGGGACGGGGACGCCGACGCGAGGTAGGCCGGGTCGACGGCCGGGTACGTCACCGTGAACGCGCCGCCCGCCGTGGACCCCCGCACCCGGAACAGCCAGGACGGCACCAGCGCCTGCCGGCCCCCGACGGAGTGCGCGGCCAGCCCGAACACCGCCTTCTCCACGGTCACCGTGTCCCGGGCCCCCGCGGGCGCGGGCGCCGTGGCGGCCGTACCGCACGGCTGCTCCAGCCGGTCCTTCAGCGGCACCGGGGTGGCGCACCCGCCGATCCCCATCCGGTGGGCGTCCTTCACCGGCCCGTTCATCAGCGCCAGCGTCCCGCGCGCGCCCAGGACGGGGTACGTGTCGCCCTTCACCGGCGTGGCCAGCAGTCCGTGGCCGCCGACCAGCTCGCCCCGCCGGCCGACGGTCAGGCCGGTCGTCCAGCCGTACGTGGGCAGGCCGCCGACGACCGGGTCGGCGTGGACCACCCGCTGGTCGCCCATGACGTCGCCCGCGTCGGTTTTCGGGTCGTCCAGCCCCGCCGCCTTCAGGACCGGCGCCGCCGCCTTCTCGGCGCGGGCCACGCTCACCGGCTCGCCGGCCGGGGCGGCCGGGTCGTGTGTGCAGACGGTCACCTTCCGGCAGTTGTCGGTGCCGGGCGCCAGCCGGGTGAAGGTCCAGCTGCCGGGTGCGTCCCGGCTCACCTCCAGGACCGGACCGGAACCGTCCTGGCCGCCGACCCGCCAGAACCGTCCCTCGGCCACCGGACCGCCCGTGAGGCCGAACGCCTTCGCCAGCCGGACCACCCGGTCCCGGCCGATCCCGGGCCCCGGCTCGTACACCGGCGCGGAACCAGGCCCGTCCGGCAGCTCACCCCGCGCCACGTACCGGACGCCGTACGGGTCCGGCTCACCGGGCGCGATGCCGCCCGTGCCGCCGGTGGTCCAGCCGTCCAGGGCGAGCGGCGGGGGAGCGGTGCTCCTGCCGGAGGCGGCCGGGCCGTCCGTACGGCCGCCGCCGTCGCTCGCGGCGAGGTAGGCGCCGCCGCCCCCGGCCAGCAGTACGGCCGCGGCGACGGACACCACGACGGCGGCCGGCCGCCGCCGTCCCGCCGTCTCCGGGGCTCCGGGTGCCCCGGAGGTCTCGGGGTCCGGGGAGATGTCCGGCACCTCCGCAGGGGGCCGGGAGGCGCTGTCCTCGGGTCCGGACGCCCCGGAGGGCTTCGCCGGCCGTTCCCCGGACGCAGGGGGAACCTCCGCGTTCCCGGCGTTCTCAGGCCGCTCGGTGTTCACCGCATCGCTCCTCGCTGGGTCGTGTCCCGCAGTCCCCGACGCGGGGGACGCCGATGGGACGCGGGAGGGGAGCGCACGGTTCCCGGAGCGTGACCCCCGGGGGTCACGCCCCCGCGGGCGGCGTCCCGCGGATCAGTCGCCGTAGTCCGACATCGCGTCCAGCAGCCGGGCGGACCGCGCGGGCACCGACACGCCGTGGATGCGGGACGGCGGCACCGGCCGGGACTCGACGTGCTCGGGGGCCGCCCAGTGCGGGGCCATCCGGGCACAGTCGCCGCGGAGTGCGGCCAGGTCGCCGTCGGTGTCGGCCGGGGCGGAGGAGGTGACCTTCGGGTTCGTCATGACCGCACCGTAGACACGTCACCGGCCGCGAAGAAAGATCTACTATCGGGTAGTTTCGTCAGCTACAGCGGTGGCTCCCGAGCGGGTAGCGTGAACTGTCAACTCAGCCTCCCGCAGGAGAGATCGCGTCGTGCGCATCGCAGTCACCGGCTCCATCGCCACTGACCACCTCATGACCTTCCCCGGCCGCTTCGCCGACCAGTTCGTCGCGGACCAGCTGCACACGGTTTCGCTCTCCTTCCTCGTCGACAACCTCGACGTACGCCGGGGCGGCGTCGGCGCCAACATCGCCTTCGGCATGGGCCAGCTCGGCACCAGGCCCATCCTGGTCGGAGCCGCCGGCTTCGACTTCGACGAGTACCGCGCCTGGCTCGACCGGCACGGCGTGGACACCGAATCCGTCCGCATCTCCGAGACCCTGCACACCGCCCGCTTCGTGTGCACCACGGACGCCGACCACAACCAGATCGGCTCCTTCTACACCGGTGCGATGAGCGAGGCGCGCCTCATCGAGCTGAAGACCGTCGCGGACCGCGTGAACGGCCTCGACCTGGTCCTCATCGGCGCCGACGACCCCGAGGGGATGCTCCGCCACACCGAGGAGTGCCGTTCTCGCGGCATCCCGTTCGCCGCCGACTTCTCCCAGCAGATCGCCCGCATGGGGGGTGAGGAGATCCGGATCCTGCTGGACGGCGCCACCTACCTCTTCTCCAACGAGTACGAGAAGGGCCTCATCGAGTCCAAGACCGGCTGGACCGGCGACGAGATCCTGGCCAGGGTCGGCCACCGCGTCACCACGCTCGGCTCGCGGGGCGTGCGCATCGAGCGGGCCGGCGAGGACCCGATCGAGGTCGGCTGCCCGGACGAGGAGCGCAAGGCCGACCCCACGGGTGTCGGCGACGCCTTCCGCGCGGGCTTCCTCTCCGGGCTGGCCTGGGGGATCTCCCTGGAGCGGGCGGCGCAGGTGGGCTGCATGCTGGCGACGCTCGTCATCGAGACCGTCGGCACGCAGGAGTACCGGCTGCGCCGGGAGTCCTTCATGGAGCGCTTCACCAAGGCGTACGGGGAGCCGGCCGCCGCAGAGGTGCAGGGCCACCTGCGCTGACCCCCGGCCCCGGACCGGAACGCGTGGGGACCCCCTCCAACGGGCCCCACGCGCTCTCGGCCCGGCGCTCTCGGCCCGGCACCCTAGGGTCGGCACCTCGGAACCGCACCTCCGGACCGGCACCCCGAGTCGGCAGCCTCGGAACGGCGCCCCCCGGGGATCGCACCCCCGGGACGGCACCTTCGGGACAACGCCCCCGGGCCAGCACCCCGAGTCGGCAGCCTCGGAACGCCGCTCCCGGGGATCGCACCCCCGGGGCGGCCTTCCGGAACCGCATCCCCGGGATCGCACTGTCGGGACGGCACCCCGGGCGGGGCCCCCGGGATGGAGCCTCTGGGGCCGCCTCGGGCCGGCGCCCCCGGACCGCACGCTCGGGCGGGCGGGATCGCGCCCTCGGGACGGCCGCCTCGGGCCGCCGCCCCCTGGGCCAGCACTCTGGGGGACGGCGCCCCCGGGGATCGCATCCCCGGGCCGGTGCTCCGGAACCGCATCCCCGGGAGCACGCCTTCGGGCCAGCACCCCGGGCGGGACCCCCGGGATCGAGCCCCTGGGGCCGCCTCGGGCCGGCGCCCCCGGACCGCACCCTCGGACGGGCGGATCGCGCCCTTGAGACGGCCGCCTCGGGCTGCCGCCCTCGGGTCGGCACTCTCGGGGACGGCGCCCTCGGGCCGGCGCTCCGGAACCGCATCCCCGGGATCGCACTGTCGGGACGGCACCCCGGGCGGGACCCCCGGGATCGAGCCCCCGGGGCCGCCTCGGGACCAGCGCCCCCGGGAGCAGCGCCCTCGGGACCAGCGCCCCCGGGAGCAGCGCCCCCGGGAACCCCGCGCCCCGGAACCGCGCCCCCCGGACGGCCCCCTCAGCTCACCCGGCGGACCACGTACGCCGTGCCCCGCTCCGCCGGCTCCTCGCCGGCGTACTCCTGCCCGCGCATCTCGCACCACGCCGGAATGTCCAGCCGGGCCGCCTCGTCGTCGGACAGCACCCGCACCGTGCCGCCCACCGGTACGTCCCCGATCACTTTGGCCAGCTCGATGACCGGGATCGGGCACCGTCTGCCGAGCGCGTCGACGAGGAGTTCCGCCGCGCGGACGGCCGTCACCGGCGCCGTAGCCGGTGCCCCCAGCTTCTCCCGCACCCCGGCCACCGCCCCCGGCAGCACCGTCAGGAAGCGCTCCACGTCCGCCTCGGCCGTGCCCGGCGCCAGGGAGACCCGGACGTTCCCCTCGCTCAGCACCCCCATCGCCTTCAGCACGTGGCTGGGCGTCAGCGTGCTGCTCGTGCAGGAGGAGCCGGAGGAGACCGAGAAGCCCGCCCGGTCCAGTTCGTGCAGCAGCGCCTCACCGTCGACGTAGAGGCAGGAGAAGGTGACGATCCCGGGGAGCCGCTGCTCGGGGTCGCCGACCACCTCCACGTCCGGCACCAGCTCCGGCACCCGCACCCGGATCCGCTCCGTCAGCTCCCGCAGCCGTACCGCTTCCTGGGCCGCCTCGGCCCGTACCGCGCGCAGCGAGGCCACGGCCGCCACGATCGCCGGGAGGTTCTCGAAGCCGGGCGCCCGGCCCGACTCCCGCTCGTCCACCGGCCCCTGGGCGGCGAACCGCACGCCCTTGCGCACGACGAGCAGCCCGGCCCCCGGCGGCCCGCCCCACTTGTGCGCACTGGCCGCAAGCAGCGACCAGTCGCCCGCGACCGGCCCCCAGCCCAGCGACTGCGCCGCGTCCACCAGCAGCGGCACCCCGGCCGCCCGGCAGGCCTCGGCCACCTCGGCCACCGGCTGCACGGTGCCCACCTCGTGATTGGCCGACTGGAGGCAGGCCAGCGCGGTGTCCGGGCGGAGCGCGGCGGCGAAGGCCGACGGGTCGACGGCGCCCGTCCGGCCGACGGCCACCCGGGTGACCGTACCCCCGTCCGCCTCGAACACGTCCGCCGAATGGAGGACGCAGGAATGTTCGACCGCGGACACGATCAGGTGGCGTCCGGCCCGGCGCCGCCCGGCCAGCGCCCCCGCCGTCCCGCTGTGCACGGCCCGGGTCCCGGACGCGGTGAACACGACCTCGTCCGCCCGGCATCCCACGGCCTCGGCAGCCGCCTCCCGGGCGGCGTCCAGCAGCATCCGCGCCCGGCGCCCCTCCCGGTGGAGCCGGGCGGGATCGGCCCAGCCGTCCTCCAACGAGGCCAACAGGGCCTGGCGGGCCACGGGATGGAGCGGGGCGGCGGAGGCGGCGTCGAAGTAGGACACACAGCCACGGTAGAACGTGGTCCGGGGGCGGCCCGCCGCAGGGGCACGCGGCCGTGCCCGAACAAGGGCCCGCCGCGCGGCGCGAGCAGCCACGATGCCCTTCGCGGCGCTGCCCCAAAACGCGACAACCCCGAGCTATCAGGCACCCCGTTCCACCCCGTCGGAGTGACAGGCGGCGCGTATGCCCCCCTCCCCGCGAACCCCCGAAGGGCGTCGGCTAGGGTTTGGTCCGCATAAACATCCAAACCCCTGCCCGACGCAGGGCGGCGACCGACCAGCGAGAAGGCCGCAGCCGACCGCGCGGGCGAGACTCTCGGGAAGGCGCTACGTGAGTCCCAACGGCTCCGACCGCTCGCCGCGGCGCCCGATGCGGCGGAAGCTGCTGCAGGCACTGACCGCGGGCCTGGTCCTGGCGACCGCAACCGGTTGCACATACAAGGACTTCCCCCGCCTTGGCATGCCCACCCCGACCACGGAAGAGGCTCCGCGGATCCTCTCCCTGTGGCAGGGCTCCTGGGCTGCCGCGCTCGCCGTCGGCGTGCTGGTGTGGGGCCTGATCCTGTGGAGTGCTTTCTTCCACCGGCGCAGCCGCACGAAGATCGAAGTACCTCCGCAGACGCGGTACAACATGCCGATCGAGGCCCTCTACACAGTGGTCCCGATCATCATCATCTCGGTGCTCTTCTACTTCACGGCCCGGGACGAGTCCAAGCTCCTCGACATGTCGAAGAAGCCCGACGTCACGGTCAACGTGGTCGGCTACCAGTGGAGCTGGGGCTTCAACTACATCGCCGATGTCCCCGGTTCCACCGGTGACGCGCGGACCGACGCGAACCTGGCCGGCGTCCCGGACCGGTACAAGAAGTACTTCCCGGCGCACGCCGGCGGTGTCTACGACGCCGGTACGCCCGGTACGCGCAACCCGCAGAACGGCAACCCCGGCCCGACGCTGTGGCTGCCCAAGGGCAAGACGGTCCGCTTCGTCCTGACCTCTCGTGACGTCATCCACTCGTTCTGGGTGCTGCCGTTCCTGATGAAGCAGGACGTCATTCCGGGCCACCCCAACGCCTTCCAGGTGACTCCTAACAAGGAAGGCACCTTCCGGGGCAAGTGCGCCGAGCTGTGCGGCGTCGACCACTCCCGCATGCTGTTCAACGTGAAGGTCGTCTCCCCGGAGCGCTACGAGCAGCACCTCAAGGACCTCGTCAAGAAGGGGCAGACCGGTTACATTCCCGCGGGCATCGAGCAGACGACCCACGAGAAGAACCGGGAGTCGAACATCCTGTGAGCATCCTCAACGAACCCCAGGGTGCCGCGGCAGCAGGGTCCCACTACGAGGACGAGCTGCCGGTCCGGCGCCAGCGCCGCGGTGAAGTCGTCATCAAGTGGCTCACGACCACCGATCACAAGACGATCGGCACGCTGTATCTGGCGACGTCGTTCGCGTTCTTCCTGATCGGTGGCGTGATGGCGCTGCTCATGCGCGCCGAGTTGGCCCGGCCGGGCCTTCAGATCATGTCGAACGAGCAGTTCAACCAGGCGTTCACGATGCACGGCACCGTGATGCTGCTGATGTTCGCCACCCCCCTGTTCGCCGGTTTCGCGAACTGGATCATGCCGCTCCAGATCGGCGCGCCCGACGTGGCGTTCCCGCGGCTGAACATGTTCGCCTACTGGCTGTACCTGTTCGGCTCGCTGGTCGCCGTCGCCGGCTTCCTCACCCCGCAGGGTGCGGCCGACTTCGGCTGGTTCGCCTACTCGCCGCTGTCGAACGCGGTGCGTTCGCCGGGCATGGGCGCCGACATGTGGATCATGGGTCTGGCCTTCTCCGGCTTCGGCACGATCCTCGGCTCGGTCAACTTCATCACCACGATCATCTGCATGCGCGCCCCGGGCATGACCATGTTCCGCATGCCGATCTTCGTGTGGAACGTGCTGCTGACCGGTGTGCTGGTCCTGCTGGCCTTCCCGGTGCTGGCCGCCGCCCTGTTCGCCCTGGAGGCGGACCGCAAGTTCGGCGCCCACGTCTTCGACGCCGCGAACGGCGGAGCGCTGCTGTGGCAACACCTCTTCTGGTTCTTCGGCCATCCAGAGGTGTACATCATCGCGCTACCGTTCTTCGGGATCATCTCCGAAGTGATCCCGGTGTTCAGCCGCAAGCCGATGTTCGGCTACATGGGGCTGATCGCCGCGACCATCGCGATCGCCGGTCTGTCCGTGACGGTGTGGGCCCACCACATGTACGTCACCGGTGGTGTGCTGCTGCCGTTCTTCTCCTTCATGACCTTCCTGATCGCCGTCCCGACCGGGGTGAAGTTCTTCAACTGGATCGGCACGATGTGGAAGGGCTCGCTGTCCTTCGAGACACCGATGCTCTGGGCCACCGGCTTCCTGATCACCTTCACGTTCGGTGGTCTGACCGGTGTCATCCTGGCCTCGCCGCCGATGGACTTCCACGTCTCCGACTCGTACTTCGTGGTGGCGCACTTCCACTACGTGGTCTTCGGTACGGTCGTCTTCGCCATGTTCTCCGGCTTCCACTTCTGGTGGCCGAAGTGGACCGGCAAGATGCTGGACGAGCGCCTCGGCAAGATCACTTTCTGGACGCTGTTCATCGGCTTCCACGGCACCTTCCTGGTCCAGCACTGGCTGGGCGCCGAGGGCATGCCGCGCCGGTACGCCGACTACCTGGCGGCCGACGGCTTCACCGCCCTGAACACGGTCTCGACGATCAGCTCGTTCCTGCTGGGCCTGTCGATCCTGCCGTTCCTCTACAACGTGTGGAAGACGGCCAAGTACGGCAAGCCCGTCAACGTGGACGACCCGTGGGGCTACGGCCGCTCGCTGGAGTGGGCGACCTCCTGCCCGCCCCCGCGGCACAACTTCCTCACCCTGCCGCGGATCCGCAGCGAGTCCCCGGCGTTCGACCTGCACCACCCCGAGATCGCCGCCCTCGAGCAGCTTGAGCACGCCGGCCACGGCACCAGCGCTGTCACGGGCAGCAAGGAGGCCGGCAAGTGAAGATCCAGGGCTGGTTGTTCATCTGGCTGAGCGTCTTCATCCTGATCATGGCCAGCGTGTACGGCGTGTGGTCGAAGGAGCCGGCCGGTACCACCGCGCTCTTCCTGGCCTTCGGCCTGACGGTCATGATCGGCTTCTACCTGGGCTTCACCGCCCGGCGGGTCGACGCGGGCGCCCAGGACGACAAGGAAGCGGACGTCGCGGACGACGCGGGCGAGCTGGGCTTCTTCAGCCCGCACAGCTGGCAGCCGCTCATGCTGGGCGTCGGCGGCGCGTTCGCCTTCCTCGGTGTCGCGGTCGGCTGGTGGCTGGTGTACTTCGCCGCCCCGATCATCATGATCGGCCTGTTCGGCTGGGTCTTCGAGTACTACCGCGGTGAGAACCGCACCCAGTAGCACCCAGTAGCACGCGCCGAGCGCACCGGGAGCCCGGACCCTCCGCCAGGAGGGCCCGGGCTCCCGTCGTTCGCGCGGCAGTGCGGGTCCGTCCTTTGCCGGAGTGTCGTTCGCTCGTACGGATTACCTGCCGTGCCGGTAAGCTCTCCGTCTCATAGCGTGATCATATGAACCACATTCCGCGGACCCGCACCGTCGTCAGCTGCACCCTGCTGGTGACCGCCCTCGGCGCGGGCGTCACCGCCTGCGGTTCGGACGGCAACCCCCTGTCGGCCAAGCCGTACGACGCAGCGGGCCTGATCTCCTTCAACGGCCCCACCGGTGCAGAGAAGCGGGCCGATCCGGACAAGCCCCTGGAGGTCACCGCCAACGGTGACGAGGGGCGCATCACCGACGTCACCGCCCAGGACTCCACAGGGCGCTACGTCGCGGGCGAACTCGCCGCGGACGGCAGCCGCTGGCACAGCACCTCCCCCCTGGCCGCCAACGCCCACTACACGGTGTCGGTGAGCACCGAGGACGAGGACGGGGCGCCCGGCCGCAAGGTCCTCACGTTCGACACCAGCAAGCCCACCAGCAAGAAACGCCTGAACGTCACCTTCGGGCCGCAGGCGGGCACCTACGGCGTCGGGCAGCCCCTCACGGCCCAGCTCGACCAAGAGATCAAGGACAAGGCGCAGCGCGCCGTCGTGGAACGCGCCCTGCGGGTGGAATCCACGCCGGCGGTGCAGGGCGCCTGGTACTGGGTGAGCGGCAAGGAACTCCACTACCGGCCCAAGGAGTACTGGCCCATCCACGCCACCGTCCGGGTCCACAGCAACCTGGACGGCATCCGGATCGGCGACCGGCTGTGGGGCGGCGCCTCCAAGCCGCTGAAGATCACCACGGGCGACCGGGTCGAGGCCGTCACGGACGCCTCCTCGCACCAGATGACGGTCTACAAGAACGGTGCGGAGATCAACCAGATCCCCGTCACCACCGGCAAGCCCGGCTACGAGACCCGCAACGGCGTCAAGGTCGTGCTCGGCAAGCAGTACTTCGTACGCATGCGCAGCACCACGGTCGGCATCGCCGAGGGCAGCTCCGACTCCTACGACCTGCCGGTCTACTACGCCACCCGGGTGACCTGGTCCGGCGAGTACGTCCACGCCGCCCCCTGGTCCGTGGGCTCCCAGGGCTACGCCAACGTCAGCCACGGCTGCACCGGCATGAACACGTCCAACGCCGAGTGGTTCTTCGACACCGTCCGCGAGGGCGACATCGTGCGGGTCGTCAACTCCGCCGGCGACCCGATGGAACCCTTCGGCAACGGCTTCGGCGACTGGAACGTCGACTGGGCGAAGTGGCGCCAGGGCAGTGCCCTCTTCAACGGCACACCGGACGGCCCGGCACCGGGAGACGCGCTGCGCCTCCAGCCGACGGCCGTGTGAGCGTCACCCGGGGGCGCGGGGCCGTACCGGAGCACGGGCCGCCCGTACGGGCGCGAGGAGCGCCCACGGCCCCGTGCGCGCCCACGGGGCGGTGCGCGCGCACGGGGCGGTGCGCGCGCACGGACCCGCGCCCCGGGTCCCTAGGCGCTCAGCAGCCTCTTGCGGCGCAGCAGGGAGGCCAGCGAGGAGGCGAACCCGACCGGGTCCACCGGCAGCGTCACGGCGGCGTCGGCGCGGCTCCAGGTGGCCAGCCAGGCGTCCTGGGGACGGCCCATCAGCAGCAGCACCGGCGGGCAGTCGAACACCTCGTCCTTGATCTGCCGGCACATCCCCATGCCTCCCATCGGCACGGCCTCGCCGTCGAGCACGCAGACGTCGATGCCGCCCTTGTCGAGCTCGCGCAGCACCGCCTCGGGGGTCGCGCACTCCAGGAACTCCACCGGGGGGACGTCCGGGGCCGGCCTGCGCCCGGCGGCCAGCCGTACTTGCTCGCGGGTGTTGGAGTCGTCGCTGTAGACCAGCACCGTGGCGGTCGGCTGCATTGTTCCTCCGGGACGTCAGCGTCGTACGGACAGGACGGACAGGGCCGTTCGGGCGGATGTTACTCCCATGAACACCACGTCAGCACCGGTTCGGCGGGCGGCAACACTCCGAACGGCACCCCCCGGAGTGAGGGCGGGATAAGCGACCGACATAATGTCGGTCGTGGCGACAGCAACGACAGTAGAAACCGGGCACGCGCACCCGTCGGTCAACCGGCCGAACCTCACCAGCGTCGGAACCATCATCTGGCTGAGTTCCGAGCTGATGTTCTTCGCGGCCCTCTTCGCGATGTACTTCACCCTCCGGTCGGTGACCGGACCGGCCCATTGGAAGGAGATGGCGCACGCGCTCAACGTGCCCTTCTCCGCGACGAACACCACGATCCTGGTGCTCTCCTCCCTCACCTGCCAGCTCGGTGTCTTCGCTGCCGAACGCGGCGACGTGAAGAAGCTCCGCGGCTGGTTCACCCTCACCTTCATGATGGGTGCGATCTTCATCGGCGGTCAGATCTACGAGTACACGGAGCTGGTGAAGAAGGACGGCATCTCGCTGTCCTCGGACCCGTACGGCTCGGTGTTCTACCTGACCACCGGCTTCCACGGCCTGCACGTGACGGGCGGTCTCATCGCCTTCCTGCTGGTCCTCGGCCGCACCTACGCGGCCAAGAGGTTCACGCACGAGCAGGCGACCGCCGCGATCGTCGTGTCCTACTACTGGCACTTCGTCGATGTCGTCTGGATCGGCCTCTTCGCCACGATCTACCTGATCAAGTAGCGGGGACCGCTCCCGCAATCCAGAAGCACCGACGCAGAAGATCCTGACACCGGGGTAATCCGTGAAAAAGCTCTCCGCACGACGACGCCATCCGCTGGCGGCGGTCGTCGTCCTACTCCTCGCGCTGGCGGCCACTGGGGGGCTGTACGCCGCGTTCGCGCCCGCGGGCAAGGCGCAGGCCGACGACTCCTCCCAGTCCCTCACCATCAAGGAGGGCAAGAAGCTCTACGAGGTCGGCTGCGCCAGCTGCCACGGCACCGGTGGCCAGGGCTCCTCCGACGGCCCCAGCCTGGTCGGCGTGGGTGCGGCCGCGGTCGACTTCCAGGTGGGCACCGGCCGCATGCCGGCCTCCACCTCCCAGATGGCCCAGCTCCCGCGCAAGAAGGTCAGCTACACGCAGGCCGAGATCGACCAGCTCGCCGCGTACGTGGCGTCGCTGGGCGCCGGCCCGACCGTGCCGACCAAGGACCAGTACGGCCCGGCCGGCGCGGACATCGCCCACGGCGGCGAACTGTTCCGGACCAACTGCGCGCAGTGCCACAACTTCACCGGCAAGGGCGGTGCCCTCACCAAGGGCAAGTACGCGCCGAGCCTGGAGGGTGTCACTCCCAAGCACATCTACGAGGCCATGCAGACCGGCCCGCAGAACATGCCGTCCTTCCCCGACACCACGCTGCCAGCAAAGGACAAGAAGGACATCATCGCGTACCTGAACGCGGTCAACGGCGATGAGACGGAGAACCCGGGTGGTCTGGAGCTGGGCGGCGTCGGGCCGGTCAGCGAGGGTCTCTTCGGCTGGATCTTCGGTCTCGGCGGACTGATCGCCGTCGCCGTGTGGGTTGCCGCCCGGACCGCAAAGGCCAAGAAGTCATGAGTAGCCAAGACATTCCAGAAGAGAACCTGCCCGCCGGGCGGGACCACGCGCACGGCGCGGTAGACGTCGCGGACCGGGAGAACCCGTTCGCGAACCCCGGACTGCCGCCGCACGAGCACCGGATCCAGGACATCGACGAGCGGGCCGCCAAGCGGTCCGAGCGCGTGGTCGCCCTGCTGTTCACGGTGTCGATGCTGGCGACGATCGGCTTCATCGCCGCCTATCTGGTGATCCCGAACGACAAGTCGATCTTCGTCTTCCCGCTCGGGCACATCAGCGCGATGAACTTCGCGCTGGGACTGACCCTCGGCATCGCCCTGTTCTGCATCGGCGCGGGCGCGGTCCACTGGGCCCGCACCCTGATGTCCGACGTCGAGGTCGCCGACGACCGTCACCCGATCGAGGCCTCCCCCGAGGTCCGCGCGAAGGTCCACGACGACTTCCGCCAGGGTGCCAAGGAGTCGGCGCTCGGCCGCCGCAAGCTGATCCGCACCACGATGTTCGGCGCGCTGGCCCTGGTGCCGCTCTCCGGCGTGATGCTGCTCGGCGGTCTGGGCCCGGCCCCCGGGACCAAGCTCCGGCACACCTTGTGGGCCAAGAACAAGCGCCTGGTCAACATGAACACCAACCAGCCGCTGCGTCCCGAGGACATCGAGGTCGGCTCGCTCACCTTCGCCAAGCCCGACGGGCTGGAGGAGCGCGCCGAGGACTTCCAGGACCAGATCGCCAAGGCGGCCCTGATGATCGTCCGGCTCCAGCCGGGCAACATCAAGGACAAGCGCGAACTCGACTGGTCGCACCAGGGCATCGTCGCGTTCTCGAAGATCTGCACCCACGTGGGCTGCCCGATCTCCCTGTACGAGCAGCAGACGCACCACGTGCTCTGCCCGTGCCACCAGTCCACCTTCGACCTCTCCGACGGCGCCCGGGTCATCTTCGGCCCCGCCGGCCACCCCCTGCCGCAGCTGCGCATCGGTGTGGACAGTGAGGGTTACCTCCAGGCGCTCGGCGACTTCGAGGAGCCCGTCGGTCCTGCTTTCTGGGAGCGCGGATGAGTACTGCATCGAACGAGACGAATTCGTCCACCGCTGCCGCGGCGGGCCGCTCTCGCGGGAAGGCCCCGGCCGGCGAGCGGATCGCCGACTGGGCCGACGGCCGGCTCGGGATCTACTCCCTGGCCAAGGCCAACATGCGCAAGATCTTCCCGGACCACTGGTCCTTCATGCTCGGCGAGATCTGCCTGTACAGCTTCATCATCATCATCCTGACGGGTGTCTATCTGACGCTGTTCTTCCACCCGTCGATGAACGAGGTCGAATACCACGGCAGCTACGTCCCGCTCCAGGGACAGCTGATGTCCGAGGCGTTCAACTCGACCATGCACATCTCGTTCGACGTGCGCGGTGGCCTGCTCATCCGGCAGATCCACCACTGGGCGGCGGTCGTCTTCCTCGCCGGCATGTTCGTGCACATGATGCGCGTGTTCTTCACCGGCGCGTTCCGCAAGCCGCGTGAGATCAACTGGCTGTTCGGCTTCCTGCTGTTCGTCCTCGGCATGTTCACCGGCTTCACCGGTTACTCCCTGCCGGACGACCTGCTCTCGGGTACCGGTGTCCGCTTCACGCAGGGCGCGATCCTGTCCGTGCCGATCGTCGGCACGTACATCTCGATGTTCCTGTTCGGCGGCGAGTTCCCCGGCCACGACTTCGTGGCCCGGTTCTACTCGATCCACATCCTGCTGCTGCCGGGCATCATGCTCGGCCTGGTGGTGGCGCACCTGATCCTGGTCTTCTACCACAAGCACACGCAGTTCGCGGGCCCCGGCCGGAACAACAAGAACGTCGTCGGCATGCCGCTGCTGCCGGTCTACATGGCCAAGGCCGGTGGGTTCTTCTTCCTGGTGTTCGGCTTCATCGCCCTCATCGCCGGCATCGCGTCCATCAACCCGATCTGGGCGATGGGCCCCTACCGTCCGGACCAGGTCTCCACGGGCGCCCAGCCCGACTGGTACATGGGCTTCGCCGAGGGTCTCGTCCGCGCCATGCCGGGCTGGGAGATCAACTTCTGGGGCCACACGCTGGTCCTGGGCGTGTTCATCCCGCTGGCGCTGTTCGGGCTGTTCCTCGCGATGATCGCGCTGTACCCGTTCATCGAGTCCTGGATCACCGGCGACAAGCGCGAGCACCACATCCTGGACCGGCCGCGCAACGCCCCGACCCGCACCGCCTTCGGCGCCGCGTGGGTCGCCGGCTACGTGATCATGCTGATCGGTGGTGGCAACGACATCATCGCCACGCACTTCCATCTGTCGATCAACGCGGTCACCTGGTTCGTCCGCATCGCGTTCTTCGCCGGACCGGTCCTCACGTTCATCGCCACCCGGCGGATCTGCCTCGGCCTCCAGCGCCGCGACCGCGACAAGGTGCTGCACGGCCGCGAGACCGGCATCATCAAGCGGCTGCCGCACGGTGAGTTCATCGAGGTGCACGAGCCGCTCAGCCAGGAGCAGCTGCACACGCTCACCTCGCACGAGCAGTACCGGCCGGCCGAGATCGGTCCGACGACCGACGAGAACGGCGTCGAGCGCAAGGTGGGCACCTCGCAGAAGCTGCGGGTCAAGCTCTCCAACGTCTACTACGGCGAGGACAGCCAGATCCCCAAGCCGACCGTCGAGGAGTTCAAGGAGATCACGAGCGGCCACGGCCACCACTGATCCCCGCGTCGCCACACCACGCAGAAGGGCCCCGTCCGCCTCGCGGACGGGGCCCTTCGCGGTGCCTCGGGCTGGATAGGGTGGGGTACGACCGAGCAGGACCGTGTACGAGGAGCGGCTGATGAGCGCTGTGACCCCCGCTGGAGGCGACACCACGGCGGGCCGCTCCTGGCCCGTCCTGCTGAACGGCCTCCTGGAGGGCCGTGACCTGGCGGCCGACGACACCGCGTGGGCGATGGACCGCATCATGCGCGGTGAGGCGACCGACGCCCAGATCGCCGGTTTCGCGGTGGCGCTGCGGGCGAAGGGGCAGACGGTCCAGGAGATCACCGGCCTGGTCCGCACGATGTACGAGCACGCGAACGTGATCGAGGTGCCCGGCCGCACCGTCGACATCGTCGGCACCGGCGGCGACGGGGCCAGGACGGTGAACATCTCCACCATGTCCTCGCTGGTCGTCGCCGGCACGGGCGCGAAGGTCGTCAAGCACGGCAACCGCGCCGCCTCCTCGGCGTCCGGCTCCTCCGACGTCCTGGAGAAGCTCGGCGTCAACCTCGACCTGACCCCCCGCCGGGTCGTGGAGGTCGCGGAGGAGGCCGGCATCACCTTCTGCTTCGCGGTGAAGTTCCACCCCGCCCTGCGCCATGTGGGCGCCGCCCGGGGACAGCTGGGCATCCGGACCGTGTTCAACCTGCTCGGCCCGCTGACCAACCCGGCGCGGGTGCGGGCCCAGGCGGTCGGTGTCGCCGTCGCGCACGAGGCGCCCATCGTCGCGGGCGTGCTCGCGGAACGGGGCAACTCCTCCCTGGTCTTCCGGGGCGACGACGGCCTGGACGAGCTGACGACGACCTCCACCTCCCGGGTGTGGGTGGTCCGCGACGGCCGGGTCCGCGAGGAGTCCTTCGACCCCCGTGACGCCGGTCTGCCCCTGGTCCCGGTGGAGGCGCTGCGCGGCGGCGACCCGGCCCACAACGCCGACGTCGCCCGCCGTCTGCTCGACGGCGAGCAGGGACCCGTACGGGACGCCGTCCTGCTGAACTCGGCGGCGGCCCTGGTGGCCCTGGAGCCGACCGGCGCGTCGCTCACCGAGCAGCTCCGCGCGGGCATGGCGCGAGCCGCGGAGTCGATCGACTCGGGCGCGGCCCGGCGGACGCTGGAGCGGTGGGTGGCGGCCAGCAACGCCTGACCGCACCGCACGTCGTCCCGCGATCCGGACACGGGTTGCGGGACGACGATCAGTTCGCGTACGTTCTTCCACCAGGTCATGAGTGACAGTCATGAGGCCCCGGCCGACTGTCCGGCAACCCTCCGTCCGTGGCGGGGTGCCCCGGGTGAAGACCAGGCCGTGGACAGCAAGGTCCACGGCAAGCGCGGATCCCTCGCACACCTCTCAGGGTGTGGGACCAGGGATCCTGGTCGTCGAGGAGCCTCCCGTGAGCAAGCGAATGCGCTAGGGCCGCAGAGCCCCGCCTCCGCATCCCCCTTCACCCCACCGGCGCTCAAGCACACCCGCTCGCCCGGCGGATTCCACCTGCCTTCACGGGAGTTCAGCCATGTCCGTCTCCACCGCTGCCGCCGACCGGTCCCTCTGCGCCCCGCTGCCCGTCCTGGGCCGGGACGTCACCGTCCCGCTCGTGACGGGCGGCGAGGTCGCCTACGCCGCCCTCGACTACGCGGCCAGCGCCCCCGCCCTCCAGCGGGTCTGGGACGACGTCGCGGCCTACGCCCCGTACTACGGCAGCGTCCACCGTGGCGCCGGCTACCTCTCCCAGCTCTCCACCGACCTGTTCGAGAACGCCCGCAGGACCGTCGCCGAGTTCCTCGGCTGCCGCCCGGACGACCAGGTCGTCTTCACCCGCTCGACCACCGACTCCCTCAACCTCCTGGCGCGCGCCCTCCCGGCCGGCTGCCAGGTCTTCGTCTTCGAGACCGAGCACCACGCCTCCCTGCTGCCCTGGCAGGACGCCCGGGTGACCTACCTCGACGCCCCGCGCACCCCGCGCCAGGCGGTCCGCACCCTGGAGCGGGCCCTCGCCGGCCGCGACCCCCACGGCCCGGCCCTGGTCTGCGTCACCGGCGCCTCCAACGTCACCGGCGAGCTGTGGCCGGTGCGCGAGCTGGCCGCAGCCGCGCACGCCCACGGCGCCCGCATCGTCCTGGACGCCGCCCAGCTGGCCCCCCACCACCCGGTGGACATCCGGGACCTGGACGTCGACTGGGTCGCCTTCTCCGGCCACAAGCTGTACGCCCCCTTCGGCTCCGGTGTCCTGGCCGGCCGCGCCGACTGGCTGCGGGCGGCCGAGCCGTACCTCGCGGGCGGCGGCGCCAGCCGCAAGGTCACCCGGCGGCAGGACGGCGGGGTGGCCGTGGAGTGGCACGACAGCGCCGCCCGCCACGAGGCCGGCTCCCCGAACGTGATCGGCGCCTACTCCATCGCCGCCGCCTGCAAGGCCCTCACCGAGGCCGGCTGGGACACCCTCGTCGCCCGCGAGGAGCAGCTGATCCGCACGGTCCGCGAGGGCCTCGCCGAGGTCCCGGAGGTCAGGATCCTCTCCCTCTTCGGCGACGACGCCCCGCGCGTGGGTGTCCTCTCCTTCGTCGTCGAGGGCTGGAACAGCTCGCACTTCGCCGCCGCCCTCTCCGCCGAGTACGGCATCGGCGTGCGCGACGGCCTCTTCTGCGCCCACCCCCTGGTCCGCACCCTGCTGGGCACCGACCCGCAGACCCAGGGGGAGTGCGGCGCCCCCGAGGCGGCCCCGGGCGAGAAGTCCCTGAACGCCGTCCGGGTCAGCTTCGGCGCCGGCACCCCCGACGAGCACGTCGAGCGCTTCGTGAACGCCGTACGGGAACTGGTGCGCGACGGCGCCCGGTGGCAGTACCGCACGGAGGACGGCCGCTGCGTCCCGGCGGTCTGAGACCACCCGGCCCGCCTCCCGGCTCCTGCCGGGGTGGCGGGCCCCGGTCGCCGGGCTAGTTGTCGAGGCCGATGGCGAAGGCCGCTTCCAGATCGTGCTGGGAGTAGGTGCGGAACGCGACGTGCGTGTCGGTGGCCTCCACGCCGGGGATCTTGCTGATCCGGCCGGGGATGATCTCGGCGAGGTCCTCGTGCTGCCCGACCCGGACCATGGCGATCAGGTCGTAGGTGCCGGTGACCGAGAAGACCTCGCTGACGCTCTCCAGCGCGGCGATGCGCTCCGCGATCTCGGGGATCCGGTCCACGCTGGTCTTGATCAGGACGATCGCGGTGATCACGGCTGTGTCTCTCCCTCGGTGACCGGAGCTGGTGCGGCCCTCACTCTAGTCGCCCGCCCGTCCGCCACCACCGCCCCGCCGGTTCCGTCCGCGCGGTTCCGCCCGCGTCCGTAGCGCACCCACGCGTAGCCGAACCCCAGACCGAACCCGACCAGGTGCGCGAGGTAGGCCACCCCGGGCCCGTCGGAGGCCCGCCCCGCCGCGAACCACTGGAGCGCCGCCCAGAACGGCAGCACCACCCAGGCCGGGAAGCGCAGCGGCAGGAAGAACAGGAACGGCAGAAGACTGGTCACCCGGGCACGGGGGAACAGGTAGAGGAACGCTCCGAGGACCGCCGAGATCGCCCCGGAGGCGCCGACCAGCGACTGTTCGGAGGCGGCGTTGGCGGCCGCGTAGCCCAGCAGGGCGAGATATCCGCAGCCGACGTAGAACAGGGTGAACTGCACCCGGCCCATGCGTTCCTCGGTCATCGCCCCGAAGACGAAGAGGAAGAGCATGTTGCCGAGCAGGTGGACCCAGCCGCCGTGCACGAACAGCGCGGTGGCCGGGGTGAGCGCCTCCCGGGCCGGTCTGCCGAACAGCACGGCCGGCACCACGCCCCAGCGCCGGAAGTACGTCCGCTGCGCGGCGAGCAGCGCGTCCCCGGTGCCGTACCCGGGGGTGAGCCCGGAGGCGGGGCCCAGGACGAAGATCAGGCAGCACAGGACGATGAGGCCGTACGTGATCGGTGCCGGGGTGCCCCGGACCGCTCTGAGGGTCCTGCCGGCCGCCGTGCTCCAGGTGCTGATCATGACTACAGAGCATGACGTAACGGGACGCAAGCTGACAGACCGCCTCGCCGCCCTGGACGCGCGGGCGGCGAGGACCCGGCAGGCCGTAGGGTTACGAGCCACACGCGCCGGGGAACGGCGCGTAACGACACGAGAAGGAAGCGGACGGTCACGATGACGGTTCCCCTGCCGACGGCCACGACACGATGGCGCTGCACGCTGTGCGGCAACCTCACCCGCTTCGACGTGACCCGTTCGTCCAAGGTCGTCGAGTACGTCCACCTCGACCTGGCCGGTGAGCCCACGGTAGAGGAGCGCGAGGTGGTCAGTGAGACCATCGAGTCGGTGCGCTGCCGCTGGTGCAACGCGGTGGACCAGGTGGAACTCGTGGACAGGCCGGGCAACGGCTCCTGAGCGGAGCGGTCCCGGGGCGGCTTTTTCGGTATTGGGGTGTGACGGATGGTGGAGACCGCAGGCGGGGGGCCGGGCGACGGCACCGCTGAGGTGCTTGACCGTCCGCTGCCCGACGGCGTGCGCCGGCGGGTCGTGCAGATCGTCTCGGACGCCTTCGGCGGGCTGACGGTGGCCGAACTGCCCGCCCAGCTGCGGCAGTACGCCCGGTTCGCCCCGAACCGCCGGGCCAAGTTCGCCGGCAACGCGATGGCGGCGGCGCTGGAGACCGATCCGCTGTTCCGGCAGCGGATCGGCGACAAGTTCAGAGAGACGCAGCCGGAACTCGCCGGCGCCCTCGACTCCGGCTCGCCGCCCCCGGCCGCGGACCCGCTCGACGTGGCGGCCGCGGCCTACGTACTGCGCCCGGCGGGCTGGGTGAAGCTGGTCACCGCGGCCGGCGAGGAGGCCCAGCGCGCGGACGCCGAGCGGGCCGGCGAGGAGAGCCGCGCCGAGCTGGAGCGGCTGCGCGCGGAGCTGGCGCAGGCCCGCGACCACACCCGCGCCGAGACCGAACGGCTGCGCACGGAGCTGGAGTCGGCGAAGAAGGAAGCCGACTCGCTGCACCGCAAGCTGCGGGCCGCGCTCAGCGACGTCAAGCGGGGCGAGGCCGCGCTGCGCAAGGCGCACGGCGAGATCGACGCCGCGCGCGCCGAGGCGCACGCGCGGGTGTCGGCCGCGGACAGCGAGTCGCGGCGGCTCAAGGCCAGGCTGAGCGAGTCCGAGGCCGCGCTGGAGGCCACCCGGCGGGCGGCCCGGGAGGGCCGCAGCGTGGAGGACATGCGGGTACGGCTGCTGCTCGACACCCTGCTGGAGGCGACCCAGGGCCTGCGGCGCGAACTCGCCCTGCCCCCGGTGTCCGTGCGGCCGGCCGAGACGGTCGACGCGGTGGAACCGGGCCGGATGACCCCGAAGGACATCGCGGCACGGGCCCTGTCCGAGCACGATCCGGCCATCCTGGACCAGCTCCTCGCACTCCCGCAGGCGCATCTGGTCGTCGACGGCTACAACGTGACCAAGACCGGCTATCCGCAGATGCCGCTGGAGAAGCAGCGGCTCCGGCTGCTGGGCCAGCTCTCCGCGCTCGCCGCGCAGACCGGGGCCGAGGTGACGTGCGTCTTCGACGGCGCCGAACTGGCCGCGCCGGTGCTGCTCGCGCCGCCGCGCGGGGTGCGGGTGCTGTTCTCCAAGCCGGGCGTCACGGCCGACGAGCTGATCCGCCAGCTGGTGCGCGCGGAGCCGCCGGGGCGTCCGGTCATCGTCGCGTCCACGGACCGCGAGGTGGCCGACGGGGTCGCCAGGGCCGGTGCCCGTCCCGTGGCTTCTGCGGTACTTCTGAAGCGACTGTCCTGAAGGTCCAACGGACGTCGCTCATGCCCGAATTGGTCGTTGCGTCGCGCAACGTTGCGTCAATCGGGTCTCACTACAAGTGAGTTATGTGCAAAGAATGCATGGCGTGACAGGGTTTTTTCCTGTGAGGATTTGAACTGATCACAACTGTGTCACTAGGGTCTGGGCTCGAACCTCCGAACGGGTGATCACTCACAAGAAGGAGTTCGTCCTCCGTGGCGTCCCACCGTCGACCCAAGCAGCCCAGTCGCACCCGCGTGACCGTGCTGACCACCGCAGCCGCCGCGGCCGTCGCGCTCAGCGCGAACGCCGCCAACGCCGCCCCCAGCGAGAAGCTGAGCAAGGACGAGGTGAAGGCCAAGGTCGACAAGCTCTACGAGCAGGCGGAGCAGGCGACCGAGAAGTACAACGGCGCCAAGGAGAAGCAGCAGAAGCTCCAGAAGGACATCTCCACCATCCAGGACGATGTCGCCCGTGGCCAGGAGGAGCTCAACAAGCTGCGTGACGGCCTGGGTTCGCTGGCCACCGCCCAGTACCGCTCCGGCGGCATCGACGCCTCCGTCCAGCTCTTCCTGTCCTCCAACCCGGACGACTACCTCGACAAGGCGTCCACCCTCGACCAGTTGAGCAGTCAGCAGGTCGACGCGCTGAAGAAGATCCAGGACAAACAGCGCGAACTCGCCCAGGAGCGGGCCGAGGCCACCGAGAAGCTCAAGGACCTCGCCGCCACCCGCACCGAGCTGGGCAGCAAGAAGCAGGAGGTGCAGGGCAAGCTCGCCGCCGCGCAGAAGCTCCTGAACACCCTCACCGCCAAGGAGAAGGCGCAGCTCGCGCAGGAGCAGCAGCGCGCCAACCGCTCCTCCACCGAGCGTGTGGACCTCGGCGACGCCCCGCCCGCCTCCGGGCGCGCCTCGGCGGCCTTCTCCGCCGCCCAGACCCAGATCGGCAAGCCGTACGTCTACGGCGCCACCGGCCCCTCCTCCTTCGACTGCTCGGGCCTGACCTCCTGGGCCTACGCCCAGGCCGGCGTGTCCATCCCGCGCACCTCCGAGGCGCAGGCGAACATCGGCACCCGGATCGGCTCCGTCGGTGACCTGAAGGTCGGCGATCTGGTCTTCTTCTACGGCGACCTGCACCACGTGGGCCTGTACGCCGGCAACGGCCAGGTCCTGCACGCCCCGCACACCGGTGCCGTGGTCCGCTACGAGGCCATCGGCAACATGCCCTTCCAGTTCGGCGTCCGGGTCTGACCCCGTACGACACGGACACGAGGGGCGCCCGAACGAGCGAATCCCGGTGACCGGAACTGACGTCACGCCCCGCCCATGACCTGCGTCAGCGGCGGGGCGTCACCCTGTGTTGACTCCGCGGTCTTTGGCCCGGACCCCTCCGCACGGCTACTGTCTGCCGCGTTTCCCCGGCGCCGGGGTCTCCCCGTCCCCGGCGCCGGGCGGACGTGTCCTGTAGGCCAGCGGAAGGAACACGGCTTCTCGTGGGCTCTCATCGCCGTCTCGCCCCGTCCGGCTTCGACCGGGGCTCCGTCGCCCTGTGCGTGGTGTCGGCCGCGGCAGCCGCGCTCGGCGCCGTACCGGCGCACGCGACGCCGGACGCCGACACCCGCGCCGAGGTGGACCGTCTGTACGAGGCCGCCGAGAAGGCCACCCAGGCCTACGACCGGGCCGGGGAGCGGGCCGGGGTGCTGCGCCGGGAGGTCCGCGACGCGCAGGACCACATCGCCCGCCAGCAGCAGCGCATCAACACCCTGCGGGAGCGGCTGGGTTCGCTGGCCGGCGCCCAGTACCGCGCCGGCGGCATCGACCCGGCGGTCGCCCTGCTCTTCTCCGACGACCCCGACGACTACCTCGACAAGGCGTCCACCCTCGACCGCATCGGCAGCCGGCAGGCGGGCCAGCTCCGCCAGTTGCAGTCCGCGCTGCGCGACCTGGCCCAGGAACGCGCGGAGGCGACCGGCAAGCTCGCCGAACTGGAGCGCAGCCGCAGGGCGGTGGCCGCCCACAAGCGGACCGTGGAGCAGAAGCTCGCCCGGGCCCGGCAGCTGATCAACGCGCTGCCCGCCGCCGCGCGCGCCGCCTACGACCGGGCCTCCCGGGGCAGCCGCGCGGGCCTGCCCGGCCCGGTCGGTGCCGTCGCCGCCGACGGCCGCGCCGCCGCGGCCCTGGCCGCCGCCCGCTCCGCCCTCGGCCGCCCCTACGTGTGGGGCGCCAACGGCCCCTCCGGGTTCGACTGTTCGGGCCTGGTGCAGTGGTCGTACGCGCACGCGGGCATCCACCTGCCGCGCACCTCGCAGGCGCAGCGCTTCGCCGGTCGGCAGGTCCCGCTCTCCCAGGCCCGCCCCGGCGACCTGGTCGTGTACCGCTCCGACGCCAGCCACGTGGCGATGTACGTCGGCAACGGCCAGGTCATCCACGCGCCCTACCCCGGCGCCCCGGTGCGCTACGACCCGGTCGGGATGATGCCCGTCTCCTCGGTCACCAGACCCTGACCGCCCGCTCGCCGTACGATCGGGAAGTGGCTGGTCGCAGGCGGGCATGGGGTGTCGGAGCGGTGGGACTGGCTCTGCTGCTGCCCCTTGCCGGGTGCCGCGGCGGGCCCGCGGCCGACCCGGCCGGGGCCGAGGTGCAGCGGATGCTCGACCGGCGCGCGGCGGCCCTGCTCGGCCACGACGAGAGGGCGTACGGCGCGACGGGCGCCCGCACCGAGTACACCCGGCTGCGCGCCCTCCCGCTGGCCTCCTGGAGCTACCGGGTCACCGGCCTGCGGCGCACCGGCACCGGCGCCACCGCCGACGCCGACCTGCGTTACCGCGTCGCCGGCTACGACCGGGCCTCCGTCGGCGCCCGCCGTACCCTCACCCTCGCCCGCACCGCCGGCGGCCGCTGGTACGTCACCGCCGACCGGCCCGCCGGCAGGGCCGGGCAGCAGCTGTGGGACCAGGGCACGGTGACCGTGGTGCGGGGCGCGCACAGCCTGGTGCTCGGCGCCGGCGGGTCCGCCGCCGGCCTGCGGACGTACGCCCGGCTGGCCGACCGCGCGGTCCCGGCCGTCTCCGGGGCCTGGGGCGCCGGCTGGAGCCGCCGGGTCGTCGTCCTGGTCCCGCGGTCCCTGGCGGGGATGGCGGCCCTGCTCGGCTCGCCGGCCGCCACCTACCGGGGCATCGCCGCCGTCACCACCGGCGAGGTGAGCGCGACCCCGGCCGGGCCCGCCGGCGCGGCCCCCGCCGACCGGGTGGTGGTCAACCCGGAGGCGTACGCGGTCCTCGGTGACCTCGGCAAGCAGGTCGTGCTCACCCACGAGACCACCCATGTCGCCACCCGGGCGCAGACCACCGCCGCCACCCCGCTGTGGCTCTCCGAGGGCTATGCCGACTGGATCGGCTACCTGGACACCGGGCGCACCCCGGCCGAGGCCGCCCCGGAACTCGCCCGGGCCGTCCGGCAGGACGAGCTGCCGGCCACCCTCCCCGCCGACCGGGACTTCGGCTTCACCAGCGACCCGACCGACCTGGCGCGCGCCTACGAGGGCGGCTGGCTGGCCTGCCGGATGATCGCCGGACAGTGGGGCACGGCCCGCCTGGGCGCCTTCTACCGGGCCGTCGGCGCCCACGGGAAACGGCCGGGGGCGGTCGAGGATGCACTGCGGGAGGTACTCGGCACGACCCCGCGGGACTTCACCGCACGCTGGCGGCGATACGTCACGGCACAACTCGACTGAGCCCGCCCACAGCCTCCCGCAACCACTCCCGCTCGGCGCCCCCCGGCCCGGGCCGGCCGCAGCACGAGGGCAGTGGGTCGGCGTCCGCGCTGCCGCGGGTCACCCTGCCCGGCACCGCCGTCCAGCTGCCGCTCGCCTGTGCCCTCTCCGGACTCGGGCTGCCCGGCATCTGCCTGGCGCCGGCGCTCGCGATGGCCGTGCAGTGCGTGGTCGTGGGGGTGCTGATGCGGCGGACCGGGCGTCAGGAGGAGAGGGGCGTTTCCTTCGTGCGGGTGGTCTGAGAAGGGAAGGGGGCGGTGGGCATGGCGTGGGGGACGGTCGAGGACCACAGGCGGCGGGCCGCCGTCAGGGCCGCCGCGAGCAGCAGGCCGTCGCGGACCGCCAGCAGCGCGACGCCGTACCAGTCGCTCGCCACCACGTGCGAGAAGCCGATCGGGAACTCCAGGACCGTCACGAAGGACGCGAGGACGACCAGCACCGCGGGCGCCGTCATGCGGCTGGCCCGGTGCGACAGGCACACGGCGGCCAGGCCGACCAGCCACACCAGGTACTGCGGGCTGATCACCCGGCTGGTCACCGTGAACAGCAGCACCGCCGTGAGGGCCGCCTCGGCGAGGACGTGCGCCGGGAACAGGCCCGCGCGCAGCCGCCACAGCAGCAGCCAGCCGAACGCGGCCACGGTCAGCGCCAGCGCGGCCGTGCTGACCCGGTCCACGTACGGGCCGAGGAACTCGATCGAGCCGTAGTTCAGCAGCACCTGCCCCTCCCAGCCGAAGTGCCGGGCCACATGGAAGACCAGCGCGCCCAGCGACTCCACCTCGGTGCCCCGCTCCCGCTGGAAGGCCAGGAACGCGAAGGCGCCCGGCATGGACACCGCGAACAGCGCCGCCAGGCCCGCCGCGGTCACCGCCGCCGTCCGCCAGGCCCTCCGCACGGCCCCGGCCAGCAGCAGCACCGGCCACACCTTCAGCAGCGCGCCGAACGCGGCCAGCGCGCCCAGCACCCGGGGGTGCCGGGTCCCGGCGAGCAGCGCCGCCACGGCCACCGCGGTCACCATCACGTCGTAGCGGGCGTACACCGTCGGCCCGAGCAGCGGCACGCCCGCCACCCACGCCCAGGCCCCGCGCGGCGACCGGCCGGGGCGCCCGCCCGCGACGAGGAGCGCGGCCAGCACGGCGGCGTCGGCGAGGAACGCCAGCAGGAAGAAGGCGTGCGGGTAGGACAGGAACGGCAGGGCGGCGGGGGAGAGGACGGCGAGGGCGGCGGCGGGCGGGTACTGCCAGGTCACGTCGTCCAGCGGAAACGTTCCGTGGCGCAGCACCTCGTACCAGCCGCGGTAGATCACCGACACGTCCGAGGTGACGTCCGGGCCCGGGAAGGCGTACACCCCGAAGACGGCGAGCAGCAGCACCCCGCGGGTGACGCCCCAGGCCGCCAGCGGCCGGGCCGGGAACCGCCGGACGGCCTTCGTCTCCACGTGAACCCCTGTCGTCCGTCCCCGGCGCCCGGGCGCGCCGTTCGATTCCGCCCCGGGCGACCATGATGTCCTGCGTACCTGTGCGCTGCCACGGACCCGGCCGCGCCCGGCGCCGGACGGGCGATTCGGTAGGGTCGGCGGCGATGCGCAAGACCCTGATCGTCACCAACGACTTCCCGCCCCGCCCGGGCGGGATCCAGGCCTTCCTGCACAACATGGCGCTGCGCCTGGAACCCGACCGGCTTGTCGTGTACGCCTCCACCTGGAAGCGCGGCCCGGAGGGCGCCGAGGCCACCGCCGCGTTCGACGCCGAGCAGCCCTTCACCGTCGTCCGCGACCGTACGACGATGCTGCTGCCCACCCCGCGGGTGACCCGGCGGGCGGCCGGGCTGCTGCGGGAGCACGGCTGCACCTCGGTGTGGTTCGGGGCCGCGGCGCCGCTCGGACTCATGGCGCCCGCGCTGCGCGGGGCCGGCGCCGAGCGGCTGGTGGCCACCACCCACGGGCACGAGGCCGGCTGGGCCCAGCTGCCCGCCGCCCGGCAGCTGCTGCGCCGGATCGGGGAGAGCACCGACACGGTCACCTACCTCGGTGAGTACACCCGCTCCCGGATCGCCACCGCGCTCACCCCGGCGGCGGCCCGGCGGATGGCTCAGCTGCCGCCCGGGGTCGACGAGAAGACCTTCCACCCGGGCTCCGGCGGCGGCGAGGTCCGCGCGCGGCTCGGCCTCACCGACCGGCCGGTCGTGGTCTGCGTCTCCCGGCTGGTGCCGCGCAAGGGCCAGGACACCCTGATCCGGGCCATGCCCCGCATCCTCGCCGCCGAGCCGGACACCGTGCTGCTCGTCGTCGGCGGCGGCCCCTACGAGCAGGACCTGCGCCGCCTCGCCCACGAGACGGGGGTCGCGGCCTCGGTCCGCTTCACCGGGGCCGTGCCCTGGGCCGAGCTGCCCGCGCACTACGGCGCCGGGGACGTGTTCGCCATGCCGTGCCGCACCCGCCGCGGCGGCCTGGACGTGGAGGGCCTCGGCATCGTCTACCTGGAGGCGTCCGCCACGGGCCTGCCGGTCGTCGCGGGCGACTCGGGCGGCGCGCCGGACGCGGTACTGGAGGGGGAGACGGGCTGGGTCGTCCGGGGCGGCTCGGCCGAGCAGACCGCGGAGCGGATCGTCGTCCTGCTCCAGGACCCCGAGCTGCGCCGCCGCATGGGCGAGCGCGGCCGGCGGTGGGTGGAGGAGAAGTGGCGCTGGGACCTGCTGGCGGAGAAGCTGAAGGCCCTGCTGTGAACCGCCCGCACGGCCGGCCGTGATCCCCGGTCCGGCCCGTCCGGCCGGCCGTGATCCCCAGACCCGCCCGCACGGCCGGCGGTGACCGGGCGCCCGCAGCCGGCGCGCTTGCCACGCACCGAATGTGATGCCCCGTCAGCCGGACAGCGTGACGGCGCGGGTCCTCACCGAGGACACCGCGCCGTCGGGCGGGCTCACTTGGCGTAGATGGCCTCGATCTCGTCCGCGTAGTCCTTCGCCACCACGTGCCGCTTGAGCTTCAGCGACGGGGTGAGATGGCCCGACTCCTCCGTGAACTGGTACGGCAGGATGCGGAACTTGCGCACCGACTCCGCCTTCGACACCGCGGCGTTGCCGTCGTCCACGGCCGCCTGGACCGCGGCGATCAGATCCGCGTCCGCGCGCAGCGACGCCGCGGTCGAGCCCGCCGGCTTGCCGTGCTCGGCGCACCAGCGGTCCAGGAACTCCTCGTCGAGGGTGACCAGCGCGCCCACGAACGGCCGCCCGTCGCCCACCACCATGCACTCCGCGACCAGCGCGTGCGCCCGGATCCGGTCCTCGATCACGGCCGGGGCCACGTTCTTGCCGCCCGCCGTGACGATGATCTCCTTCTTCCGGCCGGTGATCCGCAGATAGCCGTCCTCGTCGAGGGTGCCGATGTCACCGGTGTGGAACCAGCCGTCCGCCAGCGCCACCGCGGTCGCGTCCGGGTTGTTCCAGTACTCCTTGAACAGGTGCTCGCCGTGCAGCAGCACCTCGCCGTCGTCCGCGATCCGCACCACCGAGCCGGGCAGCGGCTGCCCGACCGTGCCGATCTTCTGCCGGTCCCACGGGTTGAACGCGGTCGCCGCGCAGGACTCGGTCAGGCCGTAGCCCTCCAGCACGGTGAAGCCGATGCCCCGGAAGAAGTGTCCGAGCCGCTCGCCCAGCGGGGCGCCGCCGGAGATGGCGTACTCGCCCCGGCCGCCCAGGACCGCGCGCAGCTTGCTGTAGACCAGCTTGTCGAACACCTTGTGCTTGATCTTCAGGCCCAGCGGCGGACCCGACGGGCTGTCCAGCGCCTTGCTGTAGGCGATCGCGGTGTCGGCGGCCTTGTCGAAGACCGCGCCCTTGCCGTCCGCCTGCGCCTTGGCCCGCGCCGAGTTGTAGACCTTCTCGAAGACCCGCGGGACACCGAGGATCAGCGTCGGCCGGAACGCGGCCAGCTCGTCCGTGAGGTTCTTGATGTCCGGGACGCAGCCCAGCTTGATCGGCGCCATCATGGGCGCGATCTGCACCAGCCGCCCGAAGACGTGCGCCAGCGGCAGGAAGAGGAGGACGGAACACTCGCCGGTGCGGAACAGCGGACGCAGCCGCTCCACGACGTTCCCGCACTCGGCGAAGAAGCTGCGGTGGGTGAGGACACAGCCCTTGGGCCGCCCGGTCGTACCGCTCGTGTACACGATGGTCGCCGGGTCGTCGGCCCTGGCCAGCGAGCCGCGCTCCTCGACCGTCTGCTCCGACACGTCCTGGCCGAGCCGCCCCAGCTCCTCCACACCGCCGGCCTCGATCTGCCAGACGTGCTTCAGCGCGGGCAGGGACTCGCGCACCGACTCGACGGCCGCCGCGTGAGCGTCCAGCTCCACGACGCAGGCGGTGGCACCCGAGTCGGACAGGATCCACCGCACCTGCTCCGGCGAGCTGGTCTCGTACACCGGCACGGTGACCGCGCCCGCGCTCCAGATCGCGAAGTCCAGCAGCGTCCACTCGTAACGCGTGCGGGACATCAGGCCCACCCGGTCGCCCGGCTGCACCCCGGCGGCGATGAGCCCCTTGGCGGCGGCGTGCACCTCGGCGAGGAACGTCCGGGCGGTCACGTCCTGCCAGACACCTCCCGTCTTGCGGGCGATCACGGCGACGTCGGGATGCTGCGCGGCGTTTCTGCGGACGATGTCGGTCAGATTCCCGTCCGCGGGGACCTCGTACAAAGCCGGAAGGCTGAACTCGCGCAAGACTGCTGCTCCTCATAGGGCGCCGGCGCCACGACGTTGTGCGATGCGACGGTGCGGTCCAAGGCTCGGGCAAGTGCTCACGGAATTCACATGTTGAAATCCTGAGCACGACTGGACTGCCCGGACGTTACCCGCCGGTATGCCGTCTAGGACAGGGGGGCCAGGGCAGATGTTCGCTGCGTCACACACGGGGGCGTTCCTTCGCGCACATTAGTCGACGGCCGATCCGACCGGCGAGTAACCGAGCGCCTGACCGGCACTGTTCACAGGTGCGGCGCTCCGCCTACGCTTGATCGCCATGGCATCCACACGCACCGGCAGCGGGCGGACCCGCGTCCACGTCGTCAGCGACGTCCACGGCAACGCCCGTGACCTGGCCCGGGCCGGCGAGGGTGCCGACGCCCTGATCTGCCTGGGCGACCTCGTCCTCTTCCTCGACTACGCCGACCACTCCCGCGGCATCTTCCCCGACCTGTTCGGCACGGAGAACGCCGACCGCATCGTCGAGCTGCGCACCGCCCGCCGCTTCGAGGAGGCCCGCGCCTTCGGCGCCCGGCTGTGGAGCGGCATCGGCGCCGACCGGGCCGCCGCCATCGAGCGGGCGGTGCGCAAGCAGTACGCGGAACTGTTCGCCGCGTTCCCCACCCCCACCTACGCCACCTACGGCAACGTCGACATGCCGGCCCTGTGGCCGGAGTACGCCCGGCCCGGCACCACGGTCCTCGACGGCGAACGCGTCGAGATCGGCGGCCGGACCTTCGGCTTCGTCGGCGGCGGCCTGCGCACCCCGATGCGCACGCCCTACGAGATCGGCGACGAGGAGTACGCCGCGAAGATCGAGGCGGTCGGCGAGGTCGACGTCCTGTGCACCCACATCCCGCCGGAGGTGCCCGAGCTGGTCTACGACACCGTCGCGCGCCGCTTCGAGCGGGGCAGCCGCGCCCTGCTGGACGCCATCCGCCGCACCCGGCCGCGGTACGCGCTGTTCGGACACGTGCACCAGCCGCTGGCCCCCCGGATGCGGATCGGCGCCACCGAGTGCGTCAACGTGGGGCACTTCGCCGGCACCGGCACGCCCTGGGCGCTCGAATGGTGAGGCCACGCAGGCGGGGTGACGGCGGCGGCGCGGTGGCGCGGTAGCCTTCACGCTGCACACACGTGCGCAGACCGGCGCGCACACCTCTCCACACGGCCCGCATCCGGAGGAGCCACGACGATGGCGGAACACACCAGTTCGAGCATCACGATCGAGGCGGCCCCGGCCGACGTCATGGCGGTGATCGCCGACTTCGGGCGCTACCCGGACTGGACCGGCGAGGTGAAGGAGGCCGAGGTCCTCGCGACCGACGGCCAGGGCCGCGCCGAGCGGGTCCGCCTCGTCATGGACGCCGGCGCCATCAAGGACGACCAGACCCTCGCCTACACCTGGACGGGTGACCACGAGGTCTCCTGGACCCTCGTCAAGTCCCAGATGCTCCGCTCCCTGGACGGCTCCTACCTGCTGAAGCCGGCCGGCGCGGGCGCCACCGAGGTCACCTACCGGCTGACGGTCGACGTGAAGATCCCCATGCTGGGCATGATCAAGCGCAAGGCCGAGAAGGTCATCATCGACCGCGCGCTCGCGGGACTGAAGAAGCGCGTCGAGTCCGGGGACGCGTAGCCGGCCCGGCGCCCGCCGCGCGCACGACGGTAGCGTTCACCTCCATGCGCACCATCCTGATCACGGGCCCCGGCGGCAGCGGCCGTACGACGATCGCCGCCGCCACCGCGCTCACCGCCGCCCGCGAGGGACACCGCACCCTCCTGCTGAGTGCCGACCGCACCGACACCCCGGGCACGGCACTGGGCGCCGCGACAGGACCGGACCCCGCCGGGGCCGCCGAGCGCCTCACCGCCTGGCGGCCCGACGCGTCCGCCCGCTTCCGCGAGGACCTCACCGCCTTCCAGACCCGCGCCGCGAACGTCCTCGACCTCCTCGGCGCCGCCCGCCTGGACGCCGAGGAGGTCACCCCGCTGCCCGGCGCCGAGGAACTGTCCTTCCTGCGCGCCCTGCGGGACGCGGCCCTCTCCGAGCGCTACGACCTCCTCGTCGTCGACCTCCCGCCCCTCCCGCAGGCCCTCGCCCTGCTCGCCCTGCCCGAGGAACTGCGCCGCTACCTGCGCCGCCTGCTGCCGCCCGAGCGGCAGGCCGCCCGCGCCCTGCGCCCGGTCCTCGGCCGGCTGGCCGGCGTCCCCATGCCCGCCGCATGGCTGTACGAGACGGCGGCCCGCTGGGACGTAGAACTCGCCGCCGTGCAGGCCGTCCTCGCCGACCGGAACACCGCCGTACGCCTGGTCGCCGAACCCGGCCCGGCCGGCGCCGACGCCGTCCGCGCCGCACGCCTCGGCCTCGCCCTGCGCGGCCTGGGCACCGAGGCCCTGATCGCCAACCGGGTCCTGCCCGAGGCCGGGGGCGACTGGCTCGCCGGGCTCCTCGCCCAGCAGCGCAAGACCCTCGACGGCTGGCGGGAGGAGCCGTACGACGTCCACCCCGTGCCCCACCTCGGACGCGACCCGCACGGCACCGACGACCTGGAGGCCCTCGCCGTACCCGGCGTCAACCCCGCGCCCACCCCGGTCGAGTGGCCCGTCACCGACCGGACCGCCGAGGACGGCGTACTCGTCTGGCACCTCCCGCTGCCCGGCGCGGTACGGGACGACCTGGACCTGGTCCGGCGCGGCGACGAACTCCTGATCACCGCGGGCCCGTTCCGCCGGATCGTGCCGCTGCCGTCCGCCCTGCGCCGCTGCACCGTCGCCGGGGCCGCGCTCCGCGAGGGCGAGCTGCGCATCCGGTTCGCCCCCGATCCCGGGCTGTGGCCCGCCGCCGGACGGTGAACGGGGCACGTCCGTTCGGGTAACGTCGTAAGGGCGAACCGTCGTCAGGAGTCCGCCATGAGCGAAGAGCGCCCCGCACCCGAACCGGACGAGCCGCGGGCGACCGACGCCGACGCCTGGGCCACGGCCTGTGCCGAGGACCTCGCCGCCGAGAAGGCCCGCCGCCACACCGGACACGGCCCGCCGCCGGGCTCCGCGGCCGAGGAGCTGAGGAAGCTCGTGGACACGGTCGCCGACAAGCTGTCCGGCCTGCGTTCACCCCTGCTCGGCCCCCTCGCCGGACCCGCCGCGCAGCAGGTGGTGCGGCAGGTCGTCGAGCAGGCGAAGGCCGCCGTCGAACCCG
Organism: Streptomyces sp. NPDC028722; assembly: GCF_040637655.1. Classification (NCBI taxonomy): domain Bacteria; kingdom Bacillati; phylum Actinomycetota; class Actinomycetes; order Kitasatosporales; family Streptomycetaceae; genus Streptomyces; species Streptomyces sp. NPDC028722. The sequence continues at coordinate 211,081 of NZ_JBEZWU010000001.1, read as the reverse complement.
TCGTGGAGCGCAACCCGGACGTGTTCGACCATCTCGCCGCGGCCGGCGGTGAGCTGCTCGCCGCCTACCGCTCGGCCGTCCAGGCCCAGGAGCGCCGCTGGACCGCCCGCTCGGCCGGACAGGCCGGCGACGGGCCCGACGGGCCGGGCCGGTCCGACGGGGACGAGGGCACCGGTCCGGGAGAACGCATCGACCTGGACTGAAGCCCTGCCACGGCAGGGCCTCGGGTACGGTTGGCCGTAGCGGGGCTCGACCGGAACTGAGGGATTCATGGGACTCACCATCGGCGTCGACATCGGCGGCACGAAGATCGCGGCCGGCGTGGTCGACGAGGAAGGCAACATCCTCTCGACCTTCAAGGTGCCGACCCCCACCACGCCCGAGGCCATCGTGGACGCCATCGCCTCGGCGGTGGAGGGCGCGCGCGCCGGGCACGAGATCGTCGGTGTGGGCATCGGCGCGGCCGGATACGTCAACCGGCAGCGCTCCACGGTGTACTTCGCGCCCAACATCGACTGGCGCAACGAGCCGCTCAAGGAGAAGGTCGAGGCCCGCACCGGACTGCCCGTCGTGGTCGAGAACGACGCCAACGCCGCCGCCTGGGGCGAGTACAGGTTCGGGGCCGGCAAGGGCCACCGCAACGTCATCTGCATCACGCTCGGCACCGGCCTCGGCGGCGGCATCATCATCGGCAACAAGCTGCGCCGCGGCCACTTCGGCGTGGCCGCCGAGTTCGGCCACATCCGGATGGTCCCGGACGGCCTGCTGTGCGGCTGCGGCTCGCAGGGCTGCTGGGAGCAGTACGCCTCCGGCCGCGCCCTGGTCCGCTACGCCAAGCAGCGTGCCAACGCCACTCCCGAGCGTGCCGAGGTGCTGCTGTCGCTCGGCGACGGCACCCCCGACGGCATCGAGGGGAAGCACATCTCCATGGCCGCCCGCCAGGGCTGCCCGGTGGCCGTGGACTCCTACCGCGAGCTGGCCCGCTGGGCCGGCGCCGGCCTCGCCGACCTGGCGTCCCTCTTCGACCCCTCCGCCTTCATCGTCGGCGGCGGCCTCTCCGACGAGGGTGACTTGGTCCTGGACCCGATCCGCAAGTCGTACAAGCGCTGGCTGGTCGGCGGCAACTGGCGCCCGGTGGCCGACGTGATCGCGGCCCAGCTCGGCAACAAGGCCGGCATGGTCGGCGCGGCGGACCTGGCCCGCGAGCCCGACCCGATCATGTAACACCCACCGCACGAGCCACGGCGCCCGCGCCCGACCCGGGAACGCGGGCGCCGACCCGGCCGAACCCCGCCCCACCGCGGCCGGGGCCCCCGGGCCCTGCCGCCGGTGTTCGACCCCGGAGCTCACACCCGGGCTCGTCCCCGGTCCGGCGCCCGGCCCTCGCCAGGGGGTCGCGCTCCGACCTGGCACCTGCGTCGGCGCCCGGCCCTTGCGTGCGTACCCGCCCCGGTCCGGCCCCCGGCCCTCGCCCGGGTCGCGCGCTCGGCCCGGAGTTCGGTGCTCGGTCTCCGGTTCGGGCCCGCTCCCGGCCCGACACCTGGGCCTCGCCCAAAGGGCCCGCGCTCGGACCCGTCCCGCAGTCCGGCCCCGGAACCCACACCCGGGCCGCGCGAGGTTCGCGCGCATGCGGCGCGCGGCGGCCCGAGCCCCACGCGCCCCACGCGGCGTAAATTGACGGCATGGCAACTCCGCTGCTTCCCAACTCGCGCACGGAGCCCGATGGTTCCGCGGTCATCCGGGTCCTGAGCTACAACATCCGGTCGATGCGCGACGACACGGACGCGCTCGCCCGTGTCATCACCGCCTGCGCCCCCGACCTGGTCCTCGTGCAGGAGGCCCCCCGTTTCTTCCGCTGGCGCAAGAAGCTCGCCCGGCTCGCCGCGGCCTCCGGCCAGGTCGTCCTGACCGGTGGTGCCACGGCGGCGGGGCCGGCTGTCCTGTGCACGCTGCGGGCCACGGTGGAGCGCACGGAGGACGTCCTGTTCCCGCTCACCCCCGGCCTGCACCGCCGCGGTCTCGCCACGGCGGTGGTCCGGTTCGGCGGCGTCCGTCTCGGCGTGATCAGCTGCCACCTCAGCCTGAACCAGAAGGAGCGCCGCGACCAGGGCGCCCAGCTGCTGGAACGTCTCGACGGGCTCGGGGTGGACCACGCCGTCGCGGGCGGCGACCTCAACGAGCGCCCCGACGGCGACACCTTCCGCCGTCTCGCCGCCCGCCTCCAGGACTGCCGGACCACGGCACCCTGGGGCGGCGAGTTCACCTCCACCCCGGCCGACCCCCGGCAGCGCATCGACGCGGTCTTCGCGACCGGAGGCATCGAGGTGCTCGGCTGCGGCGTCCCGCTGGACCAGCCGGGCGTCACGCACGCCGACCTGACCGCGGCCACCGATCACCTCCCGGTGCTGGCCGCGCTGCGGGTCCCCGCCGCCTGAGACGGGACCCGCGCCGGTGTCTGTCAGACCACGGCCCCACGCCGCTGTCAGACCACGGCCCCAAGCCGCTGGAGACCACGGCCCCACGCCGCTGTCAGACCACGGCCCCGCGCCCGGGGCCGTCCTCCTCGTCGTCGTCCGTCCGCATCCGCGTCACCAGCGTCGCGAAACCGCCGAGGAAGCCGCCGATGCCGAGGGTCGCCAGCCACCAGGTCATGTCCCAGCCGAGCAGCACCGCCAGCAGGAGCAGCACCGGGCCGCCGACGACACCCAGCCAGGCGAACCTGGAGGTGGTGTCGGCGGCCGGCAGCGGCGGCGGCTCCGGCGGCACGAAGTGGCCCTCGTCGTCCTCGCCGAAGTCGTCGTCGGACGGCTCGGCGGGCGTGTGGTCGCGCGGGCCGACCCCGACCGCGAAGGAGACCGAGCCGCCCAGCGGCCGGGCGGGCCGCCGGCCCGCGTCGTCGCCCTCGCCGTCCTCGGCGGTGTCCGTACCGGTGTCCGGGCCCGCGTCCGTCCCGGCGTTCCCCGCGGTGTCCGGCCCGCTGTTCTTCTCCAGCAGCGCGAGGTCCTCCACCGCCTTGAAGGGCCGGGCGCCGGGCGGATCCGGCGGCTCCTGGCCGTACCCGGCGACGATGGCCCGCCAGGCGGCGTCCTCGTCGAAGGGCACCCCCTGCTCGTCCGGCTCCCGGTCCTCCCGGCCGGAGTCGTGCTCAGCCAACTGCGGCCGTCCCTTCCTTGCCGACACTGGGTGCGAGCCGGCCGATGAAAGCGAGGCTCTCCTCGAAGATCCGGTCCGCGTCCAGGTCCAACGTCGCCACGTGGTAGCTGTGTTCCAGCACGCTCTCGGTCACGTCCGTGGACGACACCCGGCTCAGCACCCGGGCCGCGTCGGCCGCCGGCACGACATGGTCCCGCGCGCTGCGCAGCAGCAGCAACGGCTGGGTGACCTGCGGCAGCTCGCCGTCCAGCCGGCGCAGGAACACCCGCAGCGAGTGCGCCGCGTGCAGCGGCACCCGGTCGTACCCCAGCTCGGCCGCGCCCTCCTTCGCGATGTCGCTGGCGATGCCCTTCGTCGTCCGCACGAGGTGCCGGGCCACCGGGAGGGCGTACGCCGACAGGCCGTGCACCTTGTTCGCGGGGTTGACGACCACCACGCCCGTGACCCGCTCGCCGTGCCGCGCGGCGAGCCGGAGGGCCAGCGCACCGCCCATCGACAGGCCGGCGACGAACACCCGGGAGCAGCGTTCGGTGAGGACGCGCAGTTCGCGGTCCACCTCCGCGTACCAGTCCTGCCAGCCCGTGAGCTGCATGTCCTCCCAACGGGTGCCGTGGCCGGGCAGCAGCGGGAGGGAGACGGTCAGGCCATGGGCCGCGTGGTGCTCGGCCCACGGGCGCAGCGACTGGGGCGAGCCGGTGAAGCCGTGGCAGAGGAGAACCCCCACCTCCCCGCCCTGGTGGCGGTACGGCTCGGCTCCGGGGAGAACTGGCATGTGCTTCACCGTACGCGACCGCACTGACACCGACCAGGGTCGTCGGGCCCATTGACGGTCCCCCGGGTTATGGTCTGTTCGACGGAAACGGGAGGCACACGGGTGTTGTACGGCACGATGAAGGTCGCCATCGGAGGCCCGCTGAAGGTCGCCTTCAGGCCCTGGGTGGAAGGCATGGAGAACATTCCGGCCGAGGGTCCCGCCATCCTGGCCAGCAACCACCTGTCCTTCTCGGACTCGTTCTTCCTGCCGGCCGTGCTGGACCGCAAGGTGACCTTCATCGCCAAGGCCGAGTACTTCACCACCCCGGGTGTGAAGGGCCGTCTCACCGCGGCCTTCTTCAAGGGCGTGGGCCAGCTCCCGGTGGACCGCTCCGGGTCGCGCGGCGCCGGCGAGGCGGCGGTCAGGAGCGGCATGGAGGTCCTGGAGCGCGGCGAGCTGTTCGGCATCTATCCCGAGGGCACCCGTTCGCCCGACGGGCGGCTGTACCGGGGCAAGCCCGGCGGCCTCGCGCGCGTGGCACTCGCCACCGGCGCGCCGGTCATCCCGGTCGCCATGATCGACACGGAGAAGATCCAGCCGCCCGGCAAGGTCGTGCCGAAGCTGATGCGGCCCGGCATCCGCATCGGCAAGCCCATGGACTTCAGCCGCTACCAGGGCATGGAACACGACCGGTTCGTCCTGCGCGCGCTGACCGACGAGGTCATGTACGAGATCATGAAGCTGTCCGGCCAGGAGTACGTCGACATGTACGCCACCGCCGCCAAACGGCAGATCGCGGACGCGGCGAAGGCGGCGAAGGCGGCCAAGGAAAAGGCGGAGAAGGCCGGGACGGCCGAGAGGGTGGAGACGGCCGAGAAGGCCGAGAAGTAGCCGGGCGGTTCCCGGACGGGGGGTCCGGGAGCCGGGGGGACATCGGGGGGACCGGGGGACATGCCCAAGCGCGAGCGCGTCGTACGGATGTCGGTCGAGCTGCCGCTGTGGCGCGCGCTGGCCGGTTACCGCGTCCTGACCACGCTGTACGCCATCGGCCTGTGCGCCACCGCGTACGGCCAGTTCGTCCGGCCCTGGATCGCCGTCGGCTACTACGCCGTCCTGGTGGTGTGGACCCTCGCCACCCTGCCCAGGGTGGCGAACGCGGCGAGCTGCACCCGGGGCTTCCTGGCCGCCGACCTGGCCGTCGCCCTCGCCGGCATCCTGCTCACCCCGCTCGCCGACAGCCACGAGCGGATCGCGGGCGGCGGCCCCACCCTGCCGTCGATATGGACGGCAGGCGCGGTGCTGGCCTTCGCCATCAAGGGCGGCTGGCGCTGGGCGGCCGTCGCCTCCACGGCCGTGGCCGCCGCCAACCTGGCCGAGCGCGGCCACCCCGCCCGGGACACCGTGCACAACGTCGTCCTCGTCTGGGTCGCCTCCATCGCGATCGGCTACGTCGTGGAGGTGGCCCGCGCCTCCGAACGCACCCTCGCCCGCGCCCTGGAGATCGAGGCCGCGACCCGGGAGCGGGAGCGGCTGGCCCGGGACATCCACGACGGCGTGCTCCAGGTGCTGGCGATGGTGAAGCGGCGCGGCACGGCCCTCGGCGGCGAGGCGGCCGAGCTGGGCCGGCTGGCCGGGGAGCAGGAGGTGGCGCTGCGCACGCTGGTGTCGGGCGGTCCGGTGCCGGTGTCGCGGGTGTCGCGGGTGTCGGGGGACGCGGCGGCCGGAGCCGTCGTCCGCGCCGTCGAGGTGGCGGACGAGGACGGATCGGCCGGCCCGGTCGACCTGCGCTGCCTGCTCGCCCCGTACGCCTGCGCCCGGGTCGCCCTCGCCGAGCCCGGCGCCCCGGTGCCGCTGCCCCCGGCGGTGGCCCGGGAGGTGGCCGCCGCCGTCGGGGCCGCCCTGGACAACGTGCGCCGGCACGCCGGACCGCAGGCGCGGGCCTGGATCCTGGTGGAGGACGAGCCGGGCGAGGTCGTCGTCACCGTCCGGGACGACGGCCCCGGCATCCCCGCGGGCCGGCTCGCCGAGGCCGAGGGCGAGGGGCGGCTCGGGGTGGCCCTGTCGATCCGGGGCCGGCTGCGCGACCTCGGCGGCAGCGCCGACGTCGTCTCGGTCCCGGGGCAGGGCACGGAAGTCGAACTGAAGGTACCCAAGGGCGCCGTGCGGGCGCGGGGGAGGAAGGCGGAGCAGCGATGACGGAGCAGCGGGACCTGATCAGGGTCATGGTGGTGGACGACCATCCGATGTGGCGGGACGCGGTCGCCCGGGATCTGGCCGAGTCCGGCATGGAGGTGGTCGCCACCGCCGGCGACGGCGAGCAGGCGGTCCGCCGCGCCAGGGCCGCCGCTCCCGACGTCCTGGTCCTGGACCTCAACCTGCCCGCCAAGCCCGGTGTCCAGGTGTGCAGGGAACTGGTCGCCCACAACCCGGCGTTGCGGGTCCTCGTGCTCTCCGCGAGCGGCGAGCACGCGGACGTGCTGGAGGCCGTGAAGTCCGGCGCGACCGGCTACCTGCTGAAGTCCGCCTCCACCGAGGAACTGCTGGACGCGGTGCGCCGTACCGCCGCCGGCGACCCGGTGTTCACGCCCGGCCTGGCCGGTCTGGTCCTCGGCGAGTACCGGCGGCTGGCCGCCGAGCCCGCGCCCGCCCCGGACGCCGGTGAGCCGGGCGCGCCGCGGCTGACGGACCGGGAGACGGAGGTGCTGCGGCTGGTGGCGAAGGGACTGAGCTACAAGCAGATCGCCGAACGCCTCGTCATCTCCCACCGCACGGTGCAGAACCACGTCCAGAACACCCTGGGCAAGCTCCAGCTGCACAACCGGGTGGAGCTGGTGCGGTACGCGATCGAGCGCGGGCTCGACGACGCGTAGCGCGCGCGGGGCCGTGCGCCGGAATCACCCGTCCCCGCCCCTCCCGTGTGACCTGACTCACCATTAGCGTGACCGGTCGTCAGGCAACCGCGGAGAAGGGATTTTCCCATGCGGGTCGGAGTACTGACCGGAGGCGGCGACTGCCCCGGGCTCAACGCCGTCATCCGGGGCATCGTCCGCAAGGGCGTGCAGGAGTACGGCTATGACTTCGTCGGCTTCCGGGACGGCTGGCGCGGCCCCCTCGAAGGCGGCACCGTCCCTCTCGGCATCCCCGCGGTGCGCGGCATCCTGCCCCGCGGCGGCACCATCCTCGGCTCCTCGCGGACCAACCCCCTCAAGGAGGAGAACGGCATCCGCCGGATCAAGGACAACCTGGCCGAGCTGGACGTCCAGGCCCTCGTCGTGATCGGCGGCGAGGACACCCTGGGCGTCGCCGCGCAACTGTCCGACGGGTACGGGGTGCCCTGCGTCGGGGTGCCCAAGACGATAGACAACGACCTGTCCGCCACCGACTACACCTTCGGTTTCGACACCGCCGTCAACATCGCCACCGAGGCCATCGACCGGCTGCACACCACCGCCGAGTCCCACATGCGGGTCCTGGTGGTGGAGGTGATGGGCCGGCACGCCGGCTGGATCGCCCTGCACTCGGGCCTGGCCGGCGGCGCCAACGTCATCCTCATCCCCGAGCAGCGCTTCGACATCGAGCAGGTCTGCGGCTGGGTGACCTCCCGCTTCCGGGCGTCGTACGCGCCGATCGTGGTCGTCGCCGAGGGCGCCATGCCCAAGGACGGGGCCATGGTGCTCAAGGACGGGTCGCTGGACTCCTTCGGGCACGTCCGGCTGTCCGGCGTGGGCGAGTGGCTGGCCAAGGAGATCGAGCGCCGTACCGGCAAGGAGGCCCGCACCACGGTCCTCGGGCACGTCCAGCGCGGCGGCACCCCCAGCGCCTACGACCGCTGGCTCGCCACCCGCTTCGGGCTGCACGCCGTCGACTGCGTCCACGACGGCGACTTCGGCACGATGGTCGCCCTGCGCGCCACCGACATCGTCCGCGTCCCCCTCGCCGAGGCGACGGCCAGGCTGAAGACGGTGGACCCGGAGCTGTACCGGGAGGTCGGCGTGTTCTTCGGCTGAGGCCCGGCCGGGCCCGGGAACCGCGCACGGTCCCCGGGCCCGCCCGGCCCACGCCGTCCCGCTCGCGTCTACGGCGTCACACGCGCCCCGCGCAGCCCGTCGAGCAGCTCATGGACGACCGCCGCGCCGTTCAGGGTGAGGACCGACTCCGGGTGGAACTGCACCCCGGCGAACCCGGGCCCCCGCAGCGCGTGCACCTCGCCGTTCGCCGCCCGGCTCACCTCGACGCCGCGGGCGGCCAGCCCGCGGGCCGCCCCGTCGTCGCAGCGGGCGGCGAAGCTGTTGTAGAAGCCGGCGGTCTCCGGCCGCCCGAACAGGTCGATCACCGTCTGCGCCCCCTGGAGGGGCACCTCCTTGCGGACGAGGTCCAGGCCCAGCTCGGCGGCGATCAGCTCATGGCCCAGGCAGACGCCCAGCACCCCGTGCCGGTGCTCCCGCAGCACGTCGGCCGTGAGCGCCCGCAGGAACCGCATCCTGGGGTCGGCCGCGTCGCGGGGGTCGCCGGGGCCGGGACCGAGCACCACCGGTCCCTCGTGCGCGAGCACGGCCGCCCGCAGCCCCGGCTCGTCGTAGCGCCGCACGCTCACCCCGAGGCCGCCCGAGCGCAGCACGTGCGCCAGCATCGCGGTGAACGTGTCCTCGCCGTCGACCACGAGGGCCTGGCCGGTGGGCTCCGGGGCGCGGTCCTGCATCCGCAGCCAGAACGGGGCGAGCGCGGCCCGCCGCCCGTCCAGCGCGGCCCGCACCCGCGGGTCGTCGGCGAGCCGGGGCCGCCCGTGCTCCGTGCGCGGCGCGGCCGGCCGGACCCCGAGGGCGGCCAGCACGCCCGCCGCCTTGGCGTGGGTCTCCGCGACCTCGCCGGCCGGGTCCGAGCCCCGCACCAGCGTGGCCCCGACCGGGACGCGCACCCGGCCGTCGGCGCCGATGTCGGCGGTGCGGATCAGGATGGGGGAGTCGAGGGTCTGTGCGCCCCCGGAGTCCCGGCCGAGCAGCGCCAGCGCACCGGCGTAGTACCCGCGGCCCGTGCCGTCCGGTCCGAGGGGCTCGTACCGCTCGATCACCCGGCAGGCGTTCTGTACCGGCGAGCCGGTGACGGTCGCCGCGAACATGGTCTCCCGCAGCACGTCCCGCGCGTCCAGGGAGGACCTGCCGCGCAGCTCGTACTCGGTGTGCGCCAGATGCGCCATCTCCTTCAGCCGCGGGCCGACGACGACCCCGCCCATGTCGCCGACGGTGCACATCATCTTCAGCTCCTCGTCGACGACCATCGACAGCTCCTCGGTCTCCTTGCGGTCGGCGAGGAAGGAGAGCAGGTGCTCCGGCGTCGGGCCCCCGGCGGGATAGCGGTACGTCCCGCTGATCGGGTTCATCACGACCGTCCCCCCGGACATCCGGACGTGCACCTCGGGGCTGGCGCCGACCAGCGTCCGCCCGCCCGCCTCCGGCCCGGTGTGCACGACGAACGTCCAGTACGCGCCACGTTCGCCCGCGAGCAGCCGCCGGAACAGCGCCAGCGCGTCGGCGCGGCCGAAGCCGGGGATGCGGCCCTCGTACGTGCGCCTGATCACGAAGTTCGCGCCCTCGCCCCGGCCGATCTCCTCGCGCAGCACGCGGCCGACGATCCGCGCGTACTCCTCGTCGGCCACGTCGAATCCGCCGTCCTCGACCCGTACGTCGTGCGCGGGCAGCTGCGCGAGGACCTCGTCCAGGGGCAGAGTGTGCGTCTCCTCGGGGGTGAGGACGAGCAGCGGCGTGCCGTCGTCGCGGACGTCGAAGCCGCGCTCGCGGATCTGCCCGAACGGAACGAGGGCGAGCCCCTCGTCCGGCAGGTCGGCAAGCCGCTCGCGGCGGGTCACCGGCCCGAGCAGCACCTCCACCGTCCGCTCGTCGCGGCCGGGGGTGCGGCGGCGGAGCAGGGCGAAGGGGCGGGGGTCGCGGAGCAGGTCCTTCAGGCGCACGGGTCGGTTTCCTTCTCGATCGTGTGACGGAGAGGAACGGCCCCGGGAACGCCGAAGGCCGCCCCTCGGGCGGCCTTCGCGAAGTGTGGGTACGCGCGATCAGCGGGCCGCCGGAGAAGCGGTCCACCACCAGTTCTGGATCGACGGCGCGAACATGCGAAAAACCCTACCTCACCTCCACGGTGTCCAGGGGGTAAGCGCTGTGTCTCATTCTTCGAGCCGGAGCAAAATCATTCGACACGACCCCGTAGTGTTTATGGGGTGACCGTGAACGCTAAGACCAGCCCGAGCGCTGGCAACACCTGGCGAGACCTGCCCGCGGCGCAGCAGCCCGAGTACCCCGACGCCGAGGCCCTGCGCGCAGCGATCGCGGACCTCGAGTCGTATCCGCCGCTCGTCTTCGCGGGCGAGTGCGACCAGCTGCGCGCCCGGATGGCGGCCGTCGCCAAGGGAGAGGCGTTCCTCCTCCAGGGCGGCGACTGCGCCGAGGCCTTCGACGGGGTGTCGGCCGACCACATCCGCAACAAGCTGAAGACGCTGCTCCAGATGGGTGCCGTCCTCACCTACGCGGCCTCCGTGCCCGTGGTGAAGGTCGGCCGTATCGCGGGGCAGTACTCCAAGCCCCGTTCGAAGCCCATGGAGACCCGCGACGGCGTCACCCTTCCGGTGTACCGGGGCGACTCCGTCAACGGTTTCGACTTCACCCCCGAGTCCCGTATCCCGGACCCCGAGCGGCTGAAGCGCATGTACAACGCCTCGGCCTCCACGCTGAACCTGGTCCGCGCCTTCACCACCGGCGGCTACGCCGACCTGCGCCAGGTGCACGCCTGGAACCAGGACTTCGTGCGGACCTCGCCGTCGGGCCAGCGCTACGAGCAGCTCGCGCGGGAGATCGACAACGCGCTGAACTTCATGCGGGCCTGCGGTACGGACCCGGAGGAGTTCAAGACCGTCGAGTTCTTCTCCTCGCACGAGGCGCTGCTGCTGGACTACGAGTCCGCCCTGACCCGGGTCGACTCCCGCACCGGCAAGCTGTACGACGTCTCCGCGCACATGGTGTGGATCGGTGAGCGCACCCGGCAGCTGGACGGCGCGCACATCGAGTTCGCCTCGCAGATCCGCAACCCGATCGGCATCAAGCTCGGCCCCACCACCACGGCCGAGGAGGCGCTGCGGTACATCGACCGCCTCGACCCCGAGCGGGAGCCGGGCCGGCTGACCTTCATCGTCCGTATGGGCGCCGACAAGATCCGCGACCGGCTTCCCGAGCTGGTGGAGAAGGTCACGGCGTCCGGTGCGGCGGTGGCCTGGGTGACCGACCCGATGCACGGCAACACCTTCGAGGCGGCCTCCGGGCACAAGACCCGCCGTTTCGACGACGTGCTCGACGAGGTCAAGGGCTTCTTCGAGGTCCACAAGGCGCTCGGCACCCACCCGGGCGGCATCCATGTGGAGCTGACCGGCGACGACGTCACCGAGTGCGTGGGCGGCGGCGACGAGATCTTCGTCGACGACCTGCACCAGCGCTACGAGACGGCCTGCGACCCGCGGCTGAACCGCAGCCAGTCGCTGGACCTGGCGTTCCTCGTGGCCGAGATGTACCGGGACCAGTGACCGGGAAGCACTGACCGGGGAGCACCGACCTCCTGGGGCGCGGATCACATGCGATCCGCGCCCCCCGCTCTTTTGCGGGTCCCGCGGGTATGGGTAAGGTTAGGTTTGCCTCACCGGGAACGGGATGGCAGGAGGACAGCGATCCCGTCGGGAGGTGAACCGCTTGTACGTGTGCAGCTGCTTCGGCATCACCGAGGCCCAGGTCCAGCGACACGCGGCGAACGGCGCCTGCACCCCGCGCCAGGTCGCCTCCGCCTGCAAGGCCGGCACCGACTGCGGCTCCTGTGTCCGCCGCATCCAGGCCCTTCTCGGCCGGGGCGCCGCCCCGCGCCCGGAGCCGGCCGGCCAGGGCCTGCCCGCCCTGGCGGAGGTCGCGGACGCCGCGTAGCCGCGACGCGGCTCAGCTCTCCGGCTGCTCGATCACCTGGGCGATGTAGAGGGCCTCGCCGAGTTTCTCCAGCAGTTCCAGCTGGGTGTCCAGGTAGTCGATGTGCTGCTCCTCGTCGGCGAGGATGCCCTCGAAGATGTTCGCGGACGTGATGTCACCCTTTTCGCGCATCACCCGGATGCCCCGCCTGAGGCGGTCGATCGCCTCCACCTCGACCTGCCGGTCGGCCTCGAACATCTCCCGGGCCGTCTGCCCCACCCGGACGTGGAACAGCCGCTGGTAGTTGGGCAGCCCCTCCAGGAACAGGATCCGGTCGGTGAGCACCTCGGCGTGCTTCATCTCGTCGAACGACTCGTGCCGCGTGTACGTGGCGAGCTTCGTCCAGCCGAAGTTCTCCTGCATCTTCGCGTGCAGGAAGTACTGGTTGATGGCGGTCAGCTCGCCGGTGAGCTGCTCGTTGAGGAACTCGATGACCTCGGGGTCGCCCTGCATCGCAGCGGCTCCTTCCACACGGGGGACGGGGGAGGTGTGCGGCGGCATGATTGCACCGGCGACGATGATCGTCCAGTAAGTGCGTACTTAGTGAGTACGTAGTGAGTTGTCGATGATTGTCCGGTTGGTGTGCGGGTGGTCAAGGGCATTGCCCGAGGTCTGTCAGGATGGATACATGGGTCATCCGGTCGAGCGAGAGTCTGGGGCGGCGGCAGGGTCCGGGCTTCCGCCGGGTCAGCGGCTCCAGCGCGGCTGGCCGGTCACGCACTACGGCCCGGTGCCCAAGTTCCGGCCCGAGCGCTGGGAGTTCCGGATCTTCGGCGCCACCGCCGACGGTGACAAGCACACCTGGGACCACGAGGAGTTCACGGCGCTGCCGTACACCACCGTGGTCGCCGACCTGCACTGTGTGACGAAGTTCAGCATGCCCGGCGCGGAGTGGGGCGGCGTCCCCGCCCGCACGATCCTGGACCTCGCGCCGCCGGCGCCGGACGTCACCCATGTGATGGTCTGGGCGGAGTACGGCTTCAGCTCCAACCTGCGGCTCGCGGACTTCGCCTCCGACCGCACGATCTTCGCCACCCACAAGGACGGCGAGCTGCTCACCGCCGAGCACGGCTTCCCGGTCCGCCTGATCGTGCCGCACCTGTACGCCTGGAAGGGACCCAAGTGGGTCCGGGGCGTGGAGTACATGACGGCCGACCGGCGCGGCTTCTGGGAGGAGCGCGGCTACCACAACATCGGGGACCCCTGGAAGGAGCAGCGCTACTCCTACCAGGAGGAGCCCGGCGACGGACCCGAGCTGTGAGCTCCGGCCCCTCGGGGGTCAGTGATGATACTGGTGCACCACCGCGTGCCCCTTGCCCCGCCCGATCGTCCACCTGTTGACCGGCGTGGTCAGGACGAAGGCGAGCGTGAGCGAGACCGCGAGCGAGATCCAGAACAGCGGATCGCCGAGCGTCGCGTCCATCGCGGACGGCCAGACCACGATCACGCCGTTGTCGATCAGCTCCATCACGGCGATGGACAGGGTGTCGGCTGCCAGCGCCACCCGGACGGCCGTACGAAGGTCCACCCCGGCGCGCAGCACCCCGCGCAGGGTCAGCGAGTAGCCGAAGAAGAAGGCCAGGACGATCGCCAGCAGCGTGGTCGGCAGGTTGCCCCAGCCGAACGCAGTGCCCACGACCATGCCGAGCACCTCGCCGATCGCGCAGCCGGTCAGGCAGTGCAGCGTGGCCCGCACGGCCGTCGACCAGGTGGCTGAGGTGCCGGTGCGCCCTTGGTGCTGGTGCTGGTGTTCGTGGCCGGTGCGGGTCTGGTCCATGGTTTCCCCCGAGCCGAGTGACGGTTCCTGTCGTCCCATGGAACCAGGTACCCCCCTGGGGTATTCCGGAACGGGTCAGGAATCCCGGAGCTTCTTCAGCCGTTCCACGTCCGCCGCGTGGCCCTCCCGGCCGCCCGGCGTCTCGATGACCAGCGGGACGCCCGCCGTCGCCGGATGGGTCATCAGGGCGCGGAAGGGATCCTCACCGATGTGGCCGGCGCCGATGTTCTCGTGCCGGTCCTTGTGCGCGCCCGCCACGTCCTTGGAGTCGTTGGCGTGGATCAGCTTCAGCCGGCCCTCACCGACCGTGTCCACCAGCAGGTCCAGAGTGCGGTGCATGCCCTCCGGCCCGGCCAGGTCGTGCCCGGCGGCGAAGACGTGGCAGGTGTCCAGGCACACGCCCAGCTTCGGATGCGCGTCCAGCGCCTCGAAGTACGGCCCGAAGTCCCAGGTCCGCGAGCACAGCGAGGCGCCCTGTCCGGCGGTCGACTCCAGCAGCAGGAACGGATCGTCGTCGTGGGTCAGCTCGTCCAGCAGCGGCAGCAGGTACTCCCGCACCTGCTTCAGCGCCACCTCCCGCGCCCGCCCGCCGGTCGCGCTCCCGGTGTGCACGACCACGCCCAGCGCGCCGATCTCCCGGCCGCGCCGCAGCGAGTGCCGCAGCGACTGTGCCGACCGCTCCACGGTCGCCTCGGTGTGCGAGCCGAAGTTGATCAGGTAGGGGGCGTGGACGTACGCCGGTATCGACTCCTCGGCGCACGCCGCGCGGAACGCCTCGTCCTGCCGCGGGTTCCCGGCGGGCGTGGCCCACCCGCGCGGGTTGGCGACGAAGACCTGCACGGTCTCGGCCTTCAGCTCACGGGCGTACGACAGACCCACGGAGTGCAGGCCGCCGGCCACGGGCACATGGCTGCCGACCGGGTTGCGGGGGAGGAGGGGCGACGGATCGGGACTCACCCGTCCAGGGTGTCATGTCCGGCCCGGCGCCCGGACCGCGGTCCGCGGTGACTCCGCTCACCGGATGGTGATCGTGATCGTCGCTCCCTCGGGCGCCCTGTCGCCACCGGCCACCGACTGCTTCTTCACGGTGTCGCCGAACAGTCCGAGCAGCCCACGGTCGTCGTCGACCTCGAAACCGGCCGCCTCCAGCCGCTGGTGCGCGTCGTCCACGCTGTCCCCGACCACGTCCGGGACCTTGATCAGCTCCGGACCCTTCGACAGCGTCAGCGTCACCGTGTCACCCTCGGCGGCCTTCCCGCCGTCCCGGGGGCTCTGGGCGGCCACCTCGCCCTTGTCGTACGAGGAGTTGACCCGCCCGGTGGCGATCCGCACGGTCAGCCCCGCGTCCGTCAGCTCCTGCTTCGCGTCGTCCACGTTCTCGCCGGTGACGTCCGGCACGTCGATGGGGCTGCCCTTGCTGACGGTCAGCGCGATCGCCGATCCGGCGTGCCGCTCGGTGCCCGCGTCCGGGGTCGTACCGATCACCGAGCCCTTGGGCACGTCGTCGCTGAACGCGTGCGTGACCATGCCCGGCTCCAGACCGTCCGCCTTCAGCCCCGCCCGCGCCTTCGCCAGCGGCCGGCCCGCCACGTCCGGCACCTTCACCGTTTCCGGGCCCAGTGACAGGGTCAGGGTCACCGTGTCGTGGTCCCGTATCCGGCCGCCGGCCGCAGGGTCGCTGCTGATGACCGTGCCGCGCCTGACCGTGTCGTTGTAGGCGTGTCTGACCTGCCCGACGTCGAGCCCGGCGTCCTTCAGCCGCGCCCTCGCCTGCGCCTCGGTCTTCGCCAGCAGCGGCGGGACCTCGGTGAACTGGCCGGAGTTGATGTACCAGACCCCGGCGCCCACGCCGAACACCACCAGCACCGCCGCGACGACCGCCAGCACCGTGCGCCGGGACCGCGCCGGGTGCCGCCGGGGAGGAGGCGGCGGCGGGCTCGCGAAGCGGGCGGTGCGGTCGGTGACGCCCGCGGGGGCGTCACCGTCCACGGGCCGCGGCCGGGGCACGGTCAGCGAGCGCGGGATCACGCTCGTGCGGTCACCGGCGTTGTCGTGCTCCGCGGTCAGCGCCTGCGGCGGCAGTGCGTCCAGCTGCTCGTCGGTCAGCCCCTCGCGGGCCTCGCGCACCTGGAGGAGCAGCGCCACGGCGTCGTGCGGCCGGAGGTCCGGGGTGCGCGCGGTGGCCGACGCCACCAGCTCGTCCAGCTGATACGGCAGCCCGGGCACGAGCGCCGAGGGCGGCGGTACGTCCTCGTGGATGTGCCGGTAGAGCACCTGGGCCGGGGATTCACCGGCGTGCGGCTTGCCGCCGGTCAGCATCTCGTACAGGACCACACCGCACGCGTACACGTCGACGCGCGGGTCCGCGGTGCCCTGCTCGATCTGCTCGGGGGCGAGATACGAAACGGTCCCGAGGACGGCGCCCGTCGTGCTGGTCACCGTGTCCACGGACCGCACCAGCCCGAAGTCGGCCACCTTGACCCGGCCGTCGTCCCCTATCAGCACGTTCTCCGGCTTCATGTCCCGGTGCACGAACCCGGCCCGGTGGGCGGCACCCAGCGCGGCCAGCACCGGCTCCAGGACGTCCAGCGCGGCCCGCGGCTGCACGGCACCCCGCTCGCGCAGCACGTCCCGCAGGGTGCACCCGGCGACGTA
Source organism: Streptomyces sp. NPDC028722 (assembly GCF_040637655.1). Taxonomy (NCBI): domain Bacteria; kingdom Bacillati; phylum Actinomycetota; class Actinomycetes; order Kitasatosporales; family Streptomycetaceae; genus Streptomyces; species Streptomyces sp. NPDC028722. The sequence continues at coordinate 194,736 of NZ_JBEZWU010000001.1, read as the reverse complement.
CTCCATCGCCAGGTACACGTACGACCCGTCGGTGCCCTGGTCGAAGACCTGCACCACGTTGGGGTGGTCGAGCCGGGCGACGGACTTCGCCTCCCGGATGAACCGCTCGACGAAGGACCCGTCGGCCGCGAGCGCCGGGTGCATCACCTTCAGCGCGAGGACGCGGTCCAGGCGGGTGTCCAGGGCCCGGTAGACCGTGGCCATCCCGCCGGCCGCGACCCGCGCGTCGACGCGGTAGCGGCCGTCGAGCAGCTGACCGACGAGGGGGTCCTGAAGGGTCATATCCACGCAGGGGAGTCTACGAGGACCCACCGACACCATCGCCGGCCACGGTGCCCCGGCGACGGAATGCAGCAGAGCTGTGACCGTCACGCGACGCGCAGCCCGGCGGGAGGCGGGGGCCGGCCGGAGCCGGCCCCGCTCCGTGCGCAGGGGCCCGGGCGAAGGGCCTAGAAGGCGGGCCGCTCCGGGTCCAGGCGGGCGAGGCCCGCGGCCGGGGAGGAGGCCTCCGCGAAGTGGCGCCGCGGGATCCGCCCGGCCCGCCGGGCCAGCCGCCCCGCCTCCACGGCGTGCCTCATGGCCGCGGCCATCAGTTCCGGCTCCTGCGCCCGCGTCACCGCGGACGCCAGCATCACCCCGGCACAGCCCAGCTCCATCGCGAGGGCCGCGTCGGACGCCGTACCGGCCCCCGCGTCCAGGATCACCGGCACGCGCGCGTGCTCCACGATCAGCTGGAAGTTGTGCGGGTTGCGGATACCGAGCCCGGACCCGATCGGCGAGCCCAGCGGCATCACCGCCGCACAGCCGGCGTCCTCCAGCTTCCGCGCGAGGACGGGGTCGTCGTTGGTGTACGGCAGCACCGTGAACCCCTCGTCGACCAGCGTCTCCGCGGCGTCCAGCAGCTCCACCGGGTCCGGCAGCAGCGTCCGTTCGTCGGCGATGACCTCCAGCTTGATCAGGTCCGTGCCCAGCGCCTCCCGGGCCAGCCGGGCGGTCAGCACAGCCTCGCCGGCGGTGAAACAGCCCGCCGTGTTCGGCAGCACCCGGATGCCGAGCCGCTCCAGCACGGACAGCACCGAGCCGTGCACGCCGAGGTCCACCCGGCGCATCGCGACCGTGGTCAGCTCCGTGCCGGAGGCGACGAGCGAGCGCTCCAGCACGTCCAGACTGGGCGCCCCTCCCGTGCCCATGATCAGCCGGGACGACAGGGTCAGCCCACCGAGGACCAGGGGATCGTCGGCCATGACTCAGCCTCCCTGCACGGCGGTGAGGACCTCGACGCGGTCGCCCTCGGCGAGGGCGGTCGCCGCCCACCGCGCGCGCGGGACGACGGTCTCGTTGACGGCGGCGGCCACCCCGCGCGGCGCCGCGGTGAGGGACCCCACCAGTGCGTCCAGCGCGGTGCCCGCGACGATGCGGCGGGGTTCGCCGTTGACCGAGATGGTGACGGAAACGCTCATGCGGGCTGCTCCAGCTGTTCCACGGGTGCGGCGCCGAACCGCCGCGGGGTGAACGGACGTGCCTCCGGCGGTAGGCCGCCGGTGACCAGGGTGTGCGCCAGCACGTCCCCGGTGACCGGCGTGAGCAGCACCCCGTTGCGGTGGTGGCCGGTGGCCAGCAGCAGCCCGTCCAGGCCGGACGGGCCGAGCAGCGGGGCGTTGTCGGGGGAGGCGGGCCGCAGCCCGGCCCGGGTCTCGGTGAGCGGCAGCTCGGTGATGCCGGGCACCAGCTCGTGGGCGTCGCGCAGCAGCTCGTACACGCCGCCCGCCGTGACCGTCGTGTCCCAGCCCAGCTCCTCGCTGGTGGCGCCGACGACCAGCTCGCCGTTCTCCCGGGGCACCAGATAGACCTGGCTGCCGCGGACCACCGCCCGCACGGTACGGCTCAGGAACGGCGCGAACCGGTGGGGCACGGTCAGCCGCAGCACCTGCCCCTTGACCGGCCGGACCGGTGGACGCAGCTCCTCCGGCAGGCCCGCGAGCCGCCCGCTCAGGCTCCCGGCCGCGAGCACCACCTGACCGGCGCTCAACCCGGTCCCGTCGGCCGTGGTGACCCCGGCGGCCCGGCCTCCCGCGACGTCCAGCCGCTCGGTCCACGCGCGGTGGAACACCACGCCGGCCCGCTCGCACGCCGCCATCAGGGCCGCCGCCAGCCGCCGCGGGTCGACCTGGTGGTCGCCGTCGACCCGCAGGCCGCCGCGCACCCCGGGCGCCAGCATCGGCTCCAGGCGCCGGCACTCCCGCCCGGACAGCCACTCGGAGGCGAGCCCCGAGCGCTGCTGCAAGGCGTGCAGGTCCCGCAGGTGGGCGCGGTCGTCGGCGTCGAGCGCGACGGCGAGGGTGCCGCAGCGGCGGTAACCGGGGTCGTGACCGGTCAGCTCGGTCAGCTCGGCCACGAACTCCGGGTAGCGGCGGGCCGACTCCAGGTTGAGGGCGAGCAACGTCTCCTCGCCGTAGTGCAGTTCGGTGACCGCGGCCAGCATCCCGGCCGCGACCCGGGCGGCCCCGCCACCCGGCTCGGGGTCCACCACGGCCGTGGCCAGCCCGCGTTGCGCGGCCCGCCAGGCCGTGACCAGGCCGATGATCCCGCCCCCGATGACGAGGACGTCGGACGTACGTGACGACATGGGCGTCCAGCCCCTCCCTTCGCCGGCATGACCCGGATCAGGTTCGTACGGTCGGAGGCCGCCAGCCTCCCTCTCAGCCCGGTGCGTCCGGGCTCCCGCGAGTGCTTGTACGGTGGCCACCCTAGCCCGCCCCGCTCACCACGCGTAAGGGAGTCCTCCGCCATGTCCCGCTCGCTCGACGGACTGCATTTCGCCCCCGTGGCGGACCAGGCCCCAGGTCAGGTGGGCACCCGCACCCGGTTCGCCTACCACGAGGACGACGGCGCGATCTGGGCCGGGTACGCGGGCGGCGACGTCGTGCGGGGCCACCTGGTCGGCACCCGCGAGGGCGACCGGCTGGACTTCCGCTACGTGCAGCTGAGGACCGACGGCACGACCGCCTCGGGGCACTGCGTGTCCACGGTCGTGGAGCTGCCCGACGGGCGGCTGCGGCTGGAGGAGACCTGGGAGTGGGAGTCCCGGCCGGGCTCCGGCACCAGCGTTGTGGAACAGGTCACCGAGCACGCCCCCTGACTGACGGAACGTCACCTGACTAAGGTGATCGGGTGAGCGAGCAGACAGCGCAAGAGGGCACGTCGCAAGGACCCCGCGTGGTCGTCGTCGGCGCGGGCATGGCCGGGGTCCAGACCGCGGTCGCCCTGCGGGAACAGGGCTTCCGGGGCGCGGTGACCGTCCTCGGGGCCGAGGCCCACCAGCCCTACGACCGGCCGCCGCTGTCGAAGGCCGTCCTGCTCGGCAAGGCCGAGGGTTCCGCCTTCGACGTGGACTTCGAGTCCCTCGGCGTCGAACTGCGCCTCGGCTGCGAGGTGCGCGGCCTGCGCCCCGGCGACCACGAACTGGACACCGGCACCGGCCCGGTGCCGTACGACGTCCTGGTCCTCGCCACCGGCGCCGAACCGATCACCCTGCCCGGCACCGAGGACCTGCCCGGCGTGCACCTGCTGCGCACCCTGGACGACGCCGAACGGCTGCGGCCCGTCCTCGCCCGGCAGCACGACGTCGTGGTCGTCGGCGCCGGCTGGATCGGCGCCGAGTTCGCCACCGCCGCCCGCGAGGCGGGCTGCGCGGTGACCGTCGTCGAGGCCGCGGACCGGCCGCTCGCCGGCGCCCTGCCCGCCGAGGTCGCCGCCCCCATGGCCGCCTGGTACGCCGACGCCGGCGTCGAACTGCGCACCCACGCGCGCGTGGAGCGCGTCGAGCCCGGCGCGGTGCTGCTCGCCGACGGCACACGGCTGCCCGCCGGCGCCGTCGTCGTCGGCATCGGCGCCCGCCCCGCCACCGCCTGGCTGGCCGGCTCCGGCATCGAGCTGGGCGCGCACGGCGAGGTCCTCGCCGACGCCCGCCTGCGCACCTCCCTGCCGGATGTGTACGCCGTCGGCGACTGCGCCTCGTTCCCGTCGGCCCGTTACGGCGAACGGCTGCTCGTCCACCACTGGGACAACGCCCTCCAGGGCCCGCGCACGGTCGCCGCGAACATCCTCGCCGCCGACCACCTCGGCGACACCCCGCAGACCTACGACCCGGTGCCGTACTTCTGGTCCGAGCAGTTCGGCCGGTTCGTGCAGCACGCCGGCCACCACGCCGCCGCCGACCACCTGGTCTGGCGCGGCGACCCGGCGGGACCGGCCTGGACGGTGTGCTGGCTGCGCGAGGACCGGCTGGTGGCCCTGCTGGCGGTCGGCCGCCCCCGGGACCTGGCGCAGGGACGACGGCTGATCGAGGCGGGCCGGCGGATGGACGCCCGGGCGCTGGCCGACCCGAGCCGCCCCCTGAAGGACGCCGGCACCGACTAGCCGGCGGCGCCCTTCGGGGCACGCCGGCGACGGTCGGCCGCCCCGGCACATCGTCCCAGGTGGACCCACCTGGCTTCCGACTGTCAGTGGGGGATGGCAGGCTTGTCCTGTGACCGAGATTGACGCAAAGATCGAAGCTCTCGTCCCCGCCTGGCTCACCCTGCCCGACATCGCCGAGATGTTCGGTGTCGAGGTGACGCGTGTGCGGCAGCTGGTCAAGGACGGCCAGCTCATCGCCGTACGCCGAGGTGAGAACAGGGCGCTGCACGTCCCCGCCGCCTTCATCGACGAGGACAAGATCGTCAAGGGCCTGACCGGGACCCTGACGCTCCTGCGGGACGACGGCTTCACCGACGAAGAGATGATCGAGTGGCTCTTCACCCCCGACCCGACCCTGCCCGGCACCCCCGCGCAGGCCCTGAGCGAGAATCGCGGCACGGAGGTGAAGCGCCGCGCCCAGGCGCTCGCCGTCTGAGGCGGCCCGCACCAGGGGCCGGCGTGCGGGCCCCGTGCCCGCACGCCGCCCGCACCGTCAGACACACCGACCACGGGGGGACCCACGCATGTCCGACACCGCCCGCGCCGCGCTCGCCGACGCCCGTCTGTACCTGTGCACGGACGCCCGCAAGCGCCAGGGCGACCTGCCGGAGTTCCTGGACGCGGTCCTGGCCGGCGGTGTCGACATCGTGCAGCTGCGCGACAAGGGCATGGAGGCCGCCGAGGAGCTGGAACACCTCCGGGTCCTCGCCGACGCCTGCGCCCGGCACGGCAAGCTCCTCGCGGTCAACGACCGCGCGGACGTCGCCTACGCCGTCCGCGCCGACGTGCTGCACCTCGGGCAGGGCGACCTGCCGGTCCCGGCCGCCCGCGCCGTCCTCGGCGACGACGTGCTGATCGGCCGCTCCACGCACTCCGTGGCCGAGGCCACCGCTGCCGCCGCCCAGCAGGGCGTGGACTACTTCTGCACCGGCCCCTGCTGGCCGACCCCCACCAAGCCCGGCCGGCCCGCCCCCGGCCTCGACCTGGTCCGTCGCACGGCGGCCCTCGGCACCGACCGTCCCTGGTTCGCCATCGGCGGTATCGACCTCGGCAACCTGGACGAGGTGCTGGACGCGGGCGCCCGCCGGGTCGTCGTGGTCCGCGCCCTCACCGAGGCCGGCGACCCGGGCGCCGCGGCGGCCGAGTTCGCGAAGCGGCTGCGCGAGACCCGGTAACGCGAGACCCGGTAACACGGGGTCCGGAAACACGGGGTCCGGTGGCGGCCGGCCGGTTCCGCACGGCGTCCGCTGTCCACCTGCTGGACAAAAAGCAGATAATTCAGGCGAATATCCCCTGATCGGTTGGGGGACCGCCCACCCCTGGTTAACCTGCGGGTATGGCCCTCGGAACCGCGTCCACCAGGACTGATCGCGCACGTACCGTGCGTGACATGCTCGCCACCGGCAAGACGGTCTACTCGTTCGAGTTCTCGGCGCCGAAGACCCCCAAGGGCGAGCGGAACCTGTGGAGCGCGCTGCGGCGGGTCGAGGCGGTCGCTCCCGACTTCGTCTCCGTGACCTACGGCGCCGGCGGCTCCACCCGCGCGGGCACCGTCAAGGAGACCCAGCAGATCGTCGCCGACACGACGCTGACCCCGGTCGCCCACCTCACCGCGGTCGACCACTCCATCGCCGAACTGCGCAACATCATCGGCCAGTACGCGGACGCCGGCATCCGCAACATGCTCGCCGTGCGCGGCGACCCGCCCGGCGACCCCATGGGCGACTGGGTGCCGCACCCCCGGGGTCTGACCTACGCCGCCGAACTCGTCCGGCTCATCAAGGAGTCGGGCGACTTCTGCGTGGGCGTCGCCGCGTTCCCGGAGATGCATCCGCGCTCCGCGGACTGGGACACCGACGTCGCGCACTTCGTGGACAAGTGCCGCGCGGGCGCCGACTACGCCATCACACAGATGTTCTTCCGGCCGGAGTCCTATCTGCGGCTGCGTGACCGGGTGGTGGCGGCGGCCTGCGACACCCCCGTCATCCCCGAGATCCTGCCGGTCACCAGTGTGAAGATGCTGGAACGGTTGCCGAAGCTCAGCAACGCCCGCTTCCCGGATGCCCTGAAAGAGCGGATCCTCACAGCGAAGGACGATCCGGCGGCGGTACGCTCCATCGGTATCGACTTCGCCACGGAGTTCTGCGCTCGGCTGCTGGCCGAGGGAGTGCCCGGACTGCACTTCATCACGCTCAACAACTCCACGGCGACCCTGGAAATCTACGAGAACCTGGGCCTGCACCACCCCCCGCAGGCCTAGACCGGCCGCACCGCGATACGACACACTGCGGAGCCACTGGGAGAGGGGCGTACATGGGCTGGACGGTCCTCTACATCGCGTTCGGCGGCGTCGCGCTGTGGCTGCTCGGTGAGGTACTGCTGCAATACAAGGCGCGCCTGCGCTGGCGGCTGCTCGCCTTCGCCGGCTTCGTCGGTGTCGTGCTCGGTGTGCTGATCCCCTCCGTCGTCGTGATCGGACTGGGCGCGATCGCCTTCGCGGTCGGCCAGACCTACGTCACGCTGTCGTTCCGCCGAGGCTTCGCCTCGGGCTGGGCGGTCAAGCGCCCCGGCCCGGAGGCCGAGGGCGGCAGCAAGCGCCGCCGCGGCCGGGCGGACCGGCACGAACCGGACACGCAGGACACCGGCCCGCAGTTCGCCGGTACCGCCGACGACCGGGACGCCGACCACGGCGCCCAGGACGCCCATGACGGTTACGGCGGCCACGCCCAGGCGTCCGGTGACTACGACGACTACGACCGCGACGACGTCTTCACGCCACCCGCCTCCCGGCCGGCCGAACCGACGGCCGCCGGGACCGGTGACGTGTACGCGCCGCAGCCCCTCCCCGACGACACCGGCAACTACGGCGTCTACGGCGGCCCCGCCTACGCCGGGACCGCCCAGCCCCAGGGCGCGGCCCAGCAGAACTACGCCTACGACTACTCCGGCTACGGCCAGCAGGGCTACGGCTACGACGACGCGGGCCAGCAGGGCTACGCCAACTACTCCGACCCGTACATCGGCAGCCAGCCCTACGGCGACGCCTCCTACGGCACCGACTACTCCCAGCAGTACGGCCAGCAGGGCTACGCCCAGGACCCGTACGCCGGCGGCTACGGCGAGCCCCCGGCCAACGGGGTGTGGGTGCCGCAGCAGCGCACCGACGAGACGTACGGCGGCGAACTCCCGCAGGAGCAGCCCTACCCGCACCAGGCGGGCGCCCAGCAGCCGCAGCCCGGCGCCGGGTACGACGAGCAGTACCGCTTCTGAGGGCCGGGCCGGGCCGGCGAGCGGCGGGCCCGCTCGCCGGTGGGCCGGTCACTGCGAGCCGCGGAACTCCGGGCCCTCCACGATCAGCCCGGCCACCAGCGCGCCCGACATGCCGGCGTGCGGGAGGCCGCCGCCCGGGTGGGACCAGCCGCCGACCCGGTAGAGGCCCGGCAGGCGCGTGGTGTTCCCCGGGCGCAGAAAACGCCCCTGGCCGGCGGCGAGCGCGGGCGCGGGCACGGCACCGGAGCGGGCGCCCGTCTCGTCCTCGACGTGTCCGGGCGCGCGGACCTCGTGCCACAGCAGACGCTCCCGCAGACCGGGTATCACGCGCCCGGCGGCTTCGAGGAGCAGCTCGGTGTACCGCCGCACCGTGGCCTCCTCCGTCCAGAGGGCCTCGGGCGACACCACGGCGGACAGCACCACCGACTCGTGCCCGTCGTCGGGCCGGAGCGCGGGGTCGTCGGGGCGCAGCACGGTCACCGTGGGCGGCGGAGGCACGTCACCGCCCGGCGAGACCAGGAAGTCCAGTTCCGACTCGGGGGCCGCCGGATGGACGACCGTGCGGTGCACGACCTCGGACTCCGGCGCGCCGCGCAGGGCGAGCAGCAGGGCGAACCGGGCGAACGGGGCGGCGAGGGGCTCGGCCCCCACGTCACCGGCGGTGTCCAGCTCACGCTCCGTCAGGGCCCGCAGCCGCGCCGGGTCCACGTCCGCCACGACATGGTCGGCGTCGGCCACCGTGCCGTCCGCCAGCTCCACCCCCGCGGCCCGGCCGTCCTTCTCCACGATCCCGGTCACCTCGGCGCCGAAGACGAACTCCACCCGCCGCCGCACACACCGCTCGTACACCGCGCGCGCCAGCTCCCGGACGCCACCGCGCACGTACCAGGTGCCGAAGGCGTGCTCCATGTACGGCAGCACGGCCGCGCTCGCCGGGACGGTGCGGGGGTCCAGGCCGTACGCGAGCACCTCACTGTCCAGGAGGTCCGCCAGGCGGTCGTCGCGCAGCTCCCACCGGCCGATGTCGGCCGCCGTGCGTGCCGTCCGCGTGCGCAGCAGCCGCTTGTGCGGCACCGCCGGATACGGCTCCTTCCCGGCCAGCACCTGCCAGTCGGGCCACAGCGGTTCCTCCAGCAGCGGCCGGCGCGTGCGGTCCCAGGCCTCGCGGGCCCGCACCAGGAAGTCGCCCCAGCGCCGGCCCGCTCCCTCGCCCAGCGCCTCGTCCAGCGCCGCGACGACACCCGCGCGCGAGGCGTTCGGCAGCGACACCGCGGTGCCGTCCGCGAAGACGTGCCGGGCCGACGGGTCGACCTGGACCAGCTCGACGCAGTCCTCCAGCGGCTCCTTGCCGGTCTTGACGAACAGGTCGCGGTACACGGCGGGCAGGGTCAGCAGTCCCGGGCCCGTGTCGAAGCGGAACCCGTCCCGCTCGAAGCGGCGCACGGCACCGCCGTACGTCTCCGTCCGTTCGTACACCGTCACCCGGTGGCCCGCGACGGCCAGCCGGGCGGCAGCCGCCATCGCGCCCATCCCGGCGCCGATCACCGCAATCCGTGCCATGCCTGCGACTGTACCGAGGGCCACCGACAATCCGTCCGCCGGGCGGTCGCGGCACCGGTCAGGGGGCCCGGGTCACCGGCTGCCGCTCCGCACGCCGCCGGGCCCGGCGGCGCAGGAAGCGCCGGATGCGGGAGACGAGGAACACCAGGAGCAGCAGCCCGCCGGCCAGCAGGACGGCGGCGACGACCGCAGCCGCCTCGGGATGGAACATCGCGAACGCGACGACGCCGCCGACCCCGAGGTCCTCGGCGAGGCTCAGCACGACGTTGCTGAACGGCTCCGGTGAGGTGTTGACCGCCATCCGCGTGCCGGCCTTGACGGTGTGGCTGGCCAGCGCCGTCGACCCGCCGATCAGGCCGGCCGCCACGTCCGGGAGCGAACCGCTGTGGCCGGCGAGCAGCGCCCCGACCCAGGCGCCGGCGGCCGGCCTGATCACCGTGTGCACGGAGTCCCACACCGAGTCGACGTACGGGATCTTGTCCGCGACGGCCTCGCACAGGAACAGCACGCCCGCGACGACCAGCACCTGGGGGCTCTGAAGGGTCTGCGGGACGTCGTCGCTCAGTCCCGTCGCGCCGAACAGGCCGAGCAGCAGCACCACCGCGTAGGCGTTGATGCCGCTCGCCCAGCCGCTCGTGAAGACCAGAGGGAGTACGGACACGGAGGCGATCGTAGCCATGCGGCGGGCGGGTGTCGTGGGCCCGCGCACCGACAGCTGAGTACACGTACTCAGACCTGCGGATGAGTATGCGCGCGGATGGGATGCCGGCCCCGGAGAAGGGAGAGTGGTGACCACGGCAGGGGGCGTGACCCGGCACCGCCGGCACGGGGCGGCGGAACGGTGCGCGCCCGCCGCCGCTCCTTCCGCCGATCCGTCGGCGGGAGCGAGGCACGGGGGTCCCGGGGAAGACCACCACGGGGGTCCGCACGGGGAACCGTACGGCGACACCGTACGGGGGAGTCCGGAAAGGAAGCACGGGGGAGCACGGGGAAGGGGAAGGCGCCGGTCCGCGGACGGACCGGCGCCTTCCTCGTGCGCCCGTGCTGCCGGAGGCTCTCAGACCCTGCCGCTGACCCGGCCCTGGAGCAGCCGGGACAGGGCCGCGTGGACGTCGTCCAGGGAACGCTCCGGCTGGAAGGACTGCCAGTCCAGCGCGGCCACCAGCACCATGCCGACGAGCGCCGCCGCCGTCAGCTGCACGTCGATCTCCTCGCTGAACTCCCCGGCCGCCACGCCCTCGCGCAGCACGCCCTCCACCACCGCGACGGCCTCCTGCCGCACCACCATCAGGGTGGACTGCCAGGCCCGGTTGGTGCGCCACAGCTCGGCGACGTACAGCTGGGTGAAGGCCGGGTAGCGGTCGATGAAGACCAGACCCGCGCGGATCATGGCGTCCAGCGCGTCCACCTTGCCGCCGCCCTCGGCCGCGGTCCGCTCGGCCGCCTCCTTCAGCGAGGCGGTGAGCAGGCCCACGCCGTGCCTCAGCAGCTCCTCGAAGAGGACGGACTTGCTCGCGAAGTTGTAGTAGACCGTGCCCTTCGCGACCCCGGCCCGCTCCGCGATCTCGTCCACCGTGGTCGCGGAGAACCCCTGCTCGGCGATGAGGGTGACGGCCGCCTCGTAGAGCTTCTGGCGGGTGGCCTCGCGGCGCGGGCTGCCGCCGGACCTGGCGCTGCTGCTTTCCATGGCCCCGATTCTCACAGGTACGCGCGCGTGCGGGTGCTTCCCGGGGATCACAGGCTCAGCTCCGGGTGCAGCCGGTCCAGCGTCCACACCTGGCGGCGCCGGGCCGCGAGGGCGGTCAGCGCGAGGGCGCCCGCGGTGAACGCGCTGAGCACGAAGCACGCCTGCCACACCGGGCCCAGCCCGCCGCCCGTGATCAGCCGGCGCAGCGCCTCCACGATGTAGCTCATCGGCAGGAACGGGTGGATCGCGTTGAAGAAGCCCGGGCTGGTCTGCACCGGATAGGTGCCGCCCGCCGAGGTCAGCTGGAGCATCAGCAGCGCGAGGACCAGGATCCGGCCCGCCGCGCCGAACTGGGCGTTCAGCCACTGCACGATCGCCGCGAAGCAGGCGGTGACCAGGCACAGGAAACCGATCGTGCCGGCGGCCCGGAGCATCTGGAGGCCGATCGCCCAGTGCAGTACGGCCATCAGCGCGGCCACCTGGAGCACCCCTACGGCGACCACGGGCAGCCAGCCCGCGAGCGCGATCCGCCAGGCGGACGAGCCCGCCGCGAGGGCCCGCCGGTTGAGCGGCGCGATCAGCATGTAGGCCACCATCGCGCCGACCCAAAGGGACAGCGGAATGAAGTACGGGGCGAACCCGGTGCCGTAGTTCGGCGCCTGGTGCAGGTCGTGGGAGGCCAGCTGGACCGGGTCGGCCATCACGCCGGTGCGCCGGTCGCGGTCCTGCTTGTCGTAGTCCGGGATCTTCTTCGCGCCGGAGTGCAGGCCGCCGGCCAGTTTGCCGGAGCCGTCGGAGAGCTTGTACAGGCCGGCGTTCAGGGTCTCGGCGCCGGACTTCGCCGTTCCGATGCCCTGGTCGAGCTTGTCGGCGCCGGTGTGCGCGGTGCCGAGCGCGGTGTGCAGCTTCTCGGCCCCGGCGGCGACCTGCTGCGCGCCGGTGTTCAGCTTGTTGATCTTCTTGACGGCGTCCTCGACGTCCTCGGAGAGGTGCGGAGCGCGCGCGGCGAGGGCATCGGCCTGCTTCTGGAGCGTCCCCAGGTTGGCCCGCATCGTCCTCAGGTCGCCGTCCTGGTCGGCGATGAGCGTGTTCAGGTCGTCGGCGACGGTGGCCACCTCGGCGGCGGCCAGCTTGACCCGCTTCAGGTCGGCGCAGGCCGGGTCGGGGACGCTCGCGTTCTCGCAGCGCGCCTTGTAGACCTCGTCGATGACGGCCGAGGACGCGTGGGCGGTCCTGGCGGCGCCCGGCGCGAGCTTCACCAGGACGTCGAGGTTGTCCTTGACCGTCCTGGCCGAGTCGGAGACCAGCCGGGCCGTGTCGCCGATGGTCTTCTCGTTGCTCTTCAGGAACGGTCCCGCCTCGGCATAGACCCCGTTGACCCGGTCGGCCAGTTGCCGGGTGCCGTCGGCGACCTGCCGCGAACCGTCCTGAAGGTCGCCCGAGCCCGTGTCGAGCTTCTTCAGGCCCTTGGCCAGCCTGCCGCTGCCGTCCTTGGCGGTCCTCAGCCCGTCGGCGAGCTCCTTGGAGCCCTTCTCCGCCTTTCCGATGCCGCTGTTCAGTCTGTCGGCGCCCTTGGCGGCCGTGACGGTCTTGTCGTGGATGTCGGAGAAGGAGACGAAGATCTTGTCGAGGAAGCCCCGGGAGGCCTTCTTGGACGCCGCCGAGCGCACCTCGTTGAAGACCGTGCGGGAGATCTGGCCGACGATGTAGTTGTTCGCGTCGTTGGTGCGCACCTGGAGGGCGCCGGTCTCCGGGGAGTCGCCCGAACTGGAGGCGATGCGCCGGCTGAAGTCGGCGGGCATGGTCAGCGACAGGTAGTAGGTGCCGTCCTCGACACCCGCGTGGGCCTCCTCGGCGCTCACCTCGTGCCACTCGAACGTCCGGCTGTCGCGCAGTCCGCCGACGATGTCGTCACCGGCGGTGATCTTCTTCCCGCCCGCCGTGGCGCCCTTGTCGTCGTTCACCAGGGCCACCGGGATGCGGTCCAGACGGCCGTAAGGGTCCCAGAAGGACCACAGGTAGAGCGCGCCGTAGAGCAGGGGCAGCACGAGCAGCGCGACCAGGGCGGCGCGCGGCAGCTTCCCGCGCCCGAAGCGCCTCAGCTCAAGCGCGGCGAGCCTCGGTGAGCGCATCGCTCTCCTCCTTCGCGTCCTCGGGTCCGTCCTGCGGGTCACTGCCGTCACCGGTCCCGGCGTCGCTGTCGTCGTCGCCCGTGCCGAAGCCGGTCGCGTCGCCCTCCGCGGAACCGGTCGTCCCGTCGCCGGTGTGGTCGTCGCGCAGGGTGGAGACGGACACGCAGTCCGCGGGGGCGGTGCGGCACACCGCCAGGACCGTCGTCCCCGCGCGCGTGAGGGACCGCAGCAGGTCCCACACCTCGGCGCGCTCGGCGTCCGAGAGCTTCATGTCCACGTCGTCCACGCCGAGCAGCCGGGGCCGGCCGATCAGGGCCAGGGCGACGGACAGGCGCAGCTCCTCCAGCCGTTCCAGGTCGCGGACGGCGGTGCGGGAACCCTTGGGCAGGCTCTCCAGGTCGAGTCCGGCGGCGGCCAGGGCCGCGTCCACGCGCAGCCGCGCCTCGTGCGCGCGGCGGACCCGGGGGTGCAGCAGCTCGCGCAGGGAGTCGCCGAACCGGCGCTGGAGCAGGGACCGCTCCCGCAGGTGCTCCCCGACGGTCAGGGCGGGTTCCGGATCCGTCACGCCGGCCACGTTGGCCACCGCGCTGACGCGGCGCAGGGCCGCCATGTGCCGGGGAAGTTTGAGACCGCCGACGGCGGCCACTCCTTCAGTGGGCTTCATCCGTCCCGTGAGTGCGAGGAGCAGACACGTGCGGCCGGAGCCGGACGGTCCCTCGATCGCGATCAGCGAGCCGGGCTCCGCGTCGACGGTGACGTCGCGGAAGGCCCACCCCCGTGGCCCCTTGAGCCCGAGGCTCCCGGCCCTGACGTCAGCGCCGGTCGTGCTGTCCGTGCCCTCCACGCGCCCCCCTGCCCCTTGAAATTGAACTGACTGGTCAGTGCAAAAATACGCCCGAACTGACGGTCGAGGCAAAAGCGCAGGTCAGGACGGATTGTCAGTGGTACGCCTCACGATGGGTACATACGGCATACGTGCCGTCACCCAGACGACAGGAGGTTCGTCATGGCCCACCCGTCCGCAGCCGCCGCCCGCCGGCGCCGCGCCGCCGGCCCTGCCCCCTCACTGACCGGCCCGGCGAGCGACGTGCACCCCGTGCTCCGTCGGGCCACGGCCCCACCCGCCGCTTTAGACCTGCTCGCCCAGGCCCGTGCCGGACTGGACGAGGCCACCGTCCTGGACACGCCGAACGAGCGGTACGCGACGGCCCACCTCGCCGCGCTGCGCACCGCCGCGGCCGTGCTCGCCGCCCGGGGCCGCCCCGAGACCTCCTCGCGCCGCCGGGCCCGCATCCGCCCCGCCTGGGAGGTGCTCCCCGAGGTCGCGCCCGAGCTGACCGAGTGGAGCGCGCTGTTCGCCTCCGGCGCCGCGCGCCGCGCCCGCGCCGAGGCGGGCATCCAGGGCGCCGCCGGCCAGCGCGACGCCGACGATCTCGTACGGGACGTCGCGATGTTCCTCCGCATAGTGGAGCGGATGCTGGTCCTCCAGCCGGCCCTGCCCGCACCACGCGGAGACGCCGACACCGGCCCCGGTGACCAGGCCGGTCCGGACGCCCCGGAAAGAGCGGGCGGACTCCCGCCCACGGGCTGACCCTCGGGCCGACCGACGGGCCGACCCACGACATCCACCGGACCGGGCCCCCGGCCCCCGGCCCCGGGCCTCAGCCGGGTCGTCGTTCGCCCCCGCGACCCTCCGGGCGGGCCGCCGGCCGGCTGCCGGGGTGGGGCGCGTGGGGACGTGCGCTGGTGCGGTGACCAGGGATGGTGCGGAGGCAATAGGGTGGAGGTCGCCTGAAGCGTTCGCCCTGCCGAGGAGTCAACTGCCGTGTCGGACCCGATGCGCCCGCCCGTCTCCCCCCACCACCCGCACACCGCGTCGCTGCGCTCCGACCCTCCTCGTCCCCGCGCCTCCGCCCGTACCGCCGTGGTCTGGGACGTCCTCCAGGAGGCCCTCGACCGCCGGGTCAAGGCCACCGGCCGGGACGCGCTGGACGTCCTCGACACCGGAGGCGGCAGCGGCAAGTTCGCCGTGCCCCTCGCCCGCCTCGGCCACCGCGTCACCGTGGTCGACCCCAGCCCCAACGCCCTGTTCGCGCTGGAGCGCCGCGCCGCCGAGGCCGAGGTCGCCGACCGGGTCAGGGGCGTCCAGGGCGACGCGCACGGCCTGTTCGACGTGGTCGAGCGCGGCGGCTACGACGCCGTCCTGTGCCACGGCGTCCTGGAGTACGTGGACGACCCGGCCGAGGGCGTCCGCAACGCGGTCGCCGCGCTGCGCGCAGAGGGCATCCTCAGCCTGCTCGCCGCCGGCCTCGGCGGCGCCGTACTCGCCCGCGCCCTCGCCGGCCACTTCACCGAGGCCCGCCAAGCCCTCCAGGACCCCGACGGCCGCTGGGGTTCCGGCGATCCGATGCCCCGCCGCTTCACCGCCGAGCAGCTCACCGGGCTGGTGGAGGGTGCCGGTCTGCGCATCGGCGCGGTGCACGGCGTGCGCGTCTTCGCGGACCTCGTGCCCGGCGTTCTCGTGGACACCGAGCCGGGCGCGCTCGACGCGCTGCTGAAGCTGGAGACCGCGGCGGCCGAGCTGCCCGCGTTCCACTCCGTCGCCACCCAGTTGCACGTGCTCGGTGAGACCGAGGGTGCCGCACAGGCCTGAGCGGCACCGCCGTGACCGGCCGCTGATCAGGCTCTCGGCGGCGGATGGAGTACGCCACAAGCCCCCCGAACGAGGGGTTTGCGCCGTATGATCGAGGTACACCGCCCGGCATGACGGGTCGGCCGCCGGGGAATGCAAGCCTCAGTGGGCCGGGACAGCCATGACGGACTCCGGTTGGCCAATTGGCGTAGAGGGGCGGGTTTCACGGGGGCGATTCCCTGCCTATCCTGAAGGGACCCCCCGGGTCGCCCCGGCGACTGCACGATGAGGAGGACTCCGTGCCGCTCTCGGAGCACGAGCAGCGCATGCTCGAGCAGATGGAGCGAGCGCTGTACGCCGAAGATCCGAAGTTCGCGTCAGCGCTTGAGGGAAACGGGCTGCGGACGTACACCCGGCGGCGGGTCTACCAGGCGGTCGCGGGCTTCCTCGTCGGTATCGCGCTCCTCATGGCCGGAATGGTCGCCCAGCTGATCTGGATCAGCGTGGTGGGTTTCCTCGTCATGCTCGGCTGCGCCGTGCTCGCCGTCACCGGCTGGCGCAAGGCCCCGAAGCCGGGCGAGCAGCCCCCGGGCGTCCGCCAGGTGCGGCCGAAGCGCTCCGTGATGGACCGGATCGAGCAGCGCTGGCAGCGCCGGCGGGACGAACAGGGCCACTGACCGCCGCGCGGCAGCGGCGCCGGCCACGACAGACGGACGGAGAGGGGCGGCCACCACCGGGTGGCCGCCCCTCTCCATGAACGCTCGCCCCCGCACACGGTGCGCGCACCCCGGGTGGCCGCCCCCGCCACGGATGCCCTCGGCCCGTCGCTTCGACGGCAGCGGCGGCCCGGCCCGGACCGCCGTCCGGGCCCGTGAGCTAAGCCCAGTCCCCTCGCCCCGACGGCCACCTGCCTCTGGCGGAGGGGCGCCCGGCGCGTGTGCGCCCACCCCGCCGTGCCGACGGTCTCCGTACTCTCGGCCGGACCACGGACGGGCCGTGCCCTCAACCCCGTTGTCCTCCGTACTCTCGGCCGGACCACGGACGGGCCGTGCCCTCAGCCCCGTTGCCCTGACGGCCGGCGCAGTCTCGGGCGGAGGGTCGACCGGGTTCGCAGGGCGGACCAGCGGGCCGACAGGTTCCAGAGCACGCGGACGGCCGAACGGGGGAGGAGCAGCGCCCGCAGCCGCGTTCGGGTGCTCACCGTGGCCCGCAGTGCCTCCGTCACCCGGCGCACGTCCTCCGCCGCACCCGGGGCCGGATGCGGCCGGGGCGCGTACAGCACCCGCTCCACCGCGTCCGCCAGCCGGTGCACGGCGGCCCCGGCCGCCGGATCGAGGTGCCCCAGCCGGACGACCCGGGCGGCGGCCCCACGCGGGGTCAGCGACTCGTCGGGTGTGATGCCGTGGTCCCAGGCGCTGTCCGTCAGCTCCTGCCAGGCCGCCAGGGTGTGTGCCGCCGCGCCCTCCGGCGTCCGGGAGTGCCCGCCGAGCCGCAGCGCGCGCATCCGTCTCCGCCACAGCAGCGGCGACAACGCCGCCACCAGTACCAGCAGCCCGCCCAGCCCGGCCGGCAGCCACCACCACGGGCCGGGACCGCCGCCCCCGGGATGGGCGGCCGCCGCCGCGGACGCGCCGGCGCAGGGTACCGGCCGGCGCGGCTCGCCGGCGCAGCTCGCGCTCGGCGAGGCCGCCGCCGAAGGTGCCGAGGAGGCCTTCCCGGACGGCAGCGACTCCTGCGGCAGCGAGGTGCCGGGCGTGTCCGGCTGGGTGTACGACGGCGCGGTGCCGCGGGTCGGGGTCGGCTCGAAGCGGGTCCAGCCCACCCCCTCGAAGTACAGCTCGGGCCAGGCGTGCGCGTCCTTCTGGTTCACCGCGACCGTGCCGTCGGCCTGCGGGGTGCCGGGCGCGAAGCCGACCGCGACCCGGGCCGGGATGCCGAGGGTGCGGGCCATCGCCGCCATGGTGAAGGAGAAGTGGATACAGAAGCCCTGCTTCTTCTTCAGGAAGTTCGCTATGGCCCCGGGTCCGCGCCCGACCGCCACCTGGGTGTCGTACTGGAAGCCTCCGGTGACGGCGAAGTAGTCCTGGAGCTTGACGGCTTCCTCGTAGTGGCTGCCGGCGCCGGCGGTGATCCTCCGGGCGGTGCGGGCGACCACCTTCGGCAACGCGGACGGCACGCCGGTGTACTCGCGCCGCAGGGCCGCCGGCGGTTGCGGCGCGGAGGCCAGCTGCCGCGCGGTCGGCCGCACGGCCAGGCTGGTCACCTGGTAGGTCTGGCCGCGCGTGGTCTGGCCGTGGTCGCCGACCAGAGCCATGCCGACCGGCTCGTACCGCCACCGCCCGGCGATCTTCACCCCGCTCGGCGGGTAGGGCATCGGCAGCCAGTCCTGGGCGTACGTGTCCGCCGCCGTGACGGTCGTGCGCACCGTGCCGCGCCTGACGTCGCCGCCGAGCCCGACGGGGATCGGGAAGGTGCCCGGCACGCCGACGACGTGCCGCTGGGCCGGCTTCCACGTGGTGCCGTCGAAGTCGTCCAGGGACACGATCCGCAGATACAGGTCGGAGATGTCGTCGGTGTCGGTGCGCAGGGACAGCAGCCGGCGGTCGTCATCGGTGTTCAGGTCGTCGCGCAGCGACACCAGCAGGCTGACCGCGGAGCCGCCGGCTCCCGGGCCGTCGCCCGGCCCCACACCCGTGCCGGCGCGGTCCAGCAGCCCGCCGTGCATCGCGGGCAGGGCGAGCGGCACCGTCAGGGCCACACCGAGCGCGACCGCGCCGATCCGGCGCCCGGTGCGCACCGGTGCGAGGGCCCCGCCCTCGGAGACGCCCGGGGCGCGGGGCGCGCCGCCGAAGACCCGGCCCCACTGCGCGAGCCGGTCCCGGCCCTCCGCGAGCAGCAGCATCAGATAGCCGGCCGCCGCCGCGAGGAACCACAGCCAGTCGGCGCCGCCCTCGGACAGGCCCGCGGCCACCGAGTACAGCGCGAGCAGCGGCAGACCGGCCGGCGCGGCGCTGCGGAAGGTCACCGCCAGCGTGTCCACCAGCAGCCCGATCAGCAGCACACCGCCGATCAGCATCAGCCGGATGCCGTCGTGCAGCGGCGCCGGAATCGCGTACCGGCTGATGTCGTCCGAGCCCTGCCGGAACAGGTCGGCGAAGGACCGGAAGGTGTCCGGGCCGGGGACCAGCCCCGCGAACGCGTGCTGCCGGGCGAACACCAGGGTGAGCAGCAGCAGGGTGGCCAGCGCCTGCGCCACCACCGTCAGCGGCCGGCCCAGCGGCACGCGCCGGGCCGCCACGCCCACCCCGGTCTGCACCGCCAGCAGCGGCACCAGTTCGAGCAGCCAGGTCGGCTGGTCGACGAGGGGGAGCAGCGCGCAGGAGGTCAGCAGCGTGGCCGCCGCCGCGCTCAGGGCCAGCCGTGCCCGTCCGCTCATCCCCGTGCCTCCCCGCTCACGGCGGCCAGGCCCGAGCGTTCCCGGTCGGCCTGCCGCCACAGTCCGTCCAGCGAGGCGCCGCGCGGCACGCTCAGTGCCGTCCAGCCCGCCTCGCGCAGCATCCGCAGCCGCTCCCCGTACGCCCCGCCCGGGCGGGGCACGTCGGTCGTCTCGCGGGTCCAGGTGTCGGGGTCCAGTACGAAGGCGACGGCGCCGCTGCGCCGGCTCATCCTGGCGACCGTCGTGGCCTGTTCCTCGTCCAGGTCGCCGAGGAAGGCGACCAGCAGCCCGTCGTCGCCGCCGCGCAGCGCGTCGTACGCCCGGGACAGACCGGTGCCGTCGGAGTGGTCGAGCACGGCGAGGGTGTCCATCATCAGCCCGGCCGCGTCCGCCGTCTCCTGGCCCGTGCCCGCGAAGCCGTCGGTGCTCTCGCCGGGCACCGCGCTGCCGCTGTCGGTCAGCAGCCGTACCGAGAAGCCGCGTTCGAGCATGTGCGCGAGTACCGAGGCGGCACCGGAGACCGCCCACTCGAAGGCCGAGTCGGGGCCGGCGCCCTCGTAGGCGCCGCCCCGGGTGTCCAGGAGCACGGTGCACCGGGCGCGCCGGGGCTGCTCCTCGCGGCGCACCATCAGCTCGCCGTAGCGCGCGGTGGAACGCCAGTGCACCCGGCGCAGGTCGTCGCCGTAGCGGTACCCGCGCGGGATCACGTCGTCCTCGCCCGCCAGGGCCAGCGAGCGCTGCCGCCCGTCGCCGTACCCCTGGGCCTCGCCGCTGAAGCGGACCGGGGCCAGCGGTTCCACGTGCGGGACGACCGTCAGGGTGTCGTACGCGGAGAAGGAGCGGGTCAGCTCGCACATGCCGAAGGGGTCGGTGAGCCGCAGCTGGAGCGGGCCCAGCGGATAACGGCCCCGCAGGTCGGAGCGGACCCGGTAGGACACCTCGCGCCGCCCGCCCGGCTCGACCCGGTCCAGCACGAACCGGGGCCGGGGCCCGAGGACGTACGGCACCCGGTCCTGGAGCATGAGGAGACCGGTCGGCAGCCGGGAGACGTTGTCCATGCGCAGGTGCACGCGGGCCTCGGTGCCGGCCGGCACCCGCCCGGGGGAGAGCCGGCGGGCGGCGGCCACCCGGTGGCGCGTGCGGTACAGCACGGTGGCGCACACCAGCGGGAGCACGGCGAGCAGCAGCCCGACCCGCAGCAGATCGCTCTGGCCCAGCACGTAGGCGCAGACCGCGGCGGCGATCCCGGCCGCCAGGAAGGAGCGGCCACGGGTGGTGAGCCCCGCCAGGGCCGTACGGACCCCGCCCGCATCCGCGCTGCCGGTGTCCACCGGTCCGGCCCCCCCGGCGTCCATCAGAGCCTCCGCGGCGGCTGCTGGGGATAGGCCGGGATGGTCCGGCCCAGGCCGCCGAAGCCGCTCTGCTGCCCGGGCACCGCGGGCACCGAGGTGTGCTGGAGGATCTCCAGCACCATCTGCTCGGCCGTACGCCGGTTCAGCTGGGCCTGGGCGGTGGGCAGCAGGCGGTGGGCGAGGACGGCGACGGCGAGTGCCTGGACGTCGTCCGGCAGTGCGTAGTCCCGGCCGGCGAGGGCCGCGGAGGCCTTCGCGGCCCGCAGCAGGTGCAGCGTCGCGCGCGGGGAGGCGCCGAGTCTGAGATCGGGGTGCGCGCGGGTGGCGGCGACCAGCTCGACCGCGTACCGCCGGACCGCCTCGGAGACGTGCACCTCGCGCACGGCCTCGGTCAGTTTCACGATGTCGTGCGCGTGCGCCACCGGCCGCAGGTCCTCCAGCGGGCTGACCCCGCCGTGCACGTCGAGCATCCGCAGCTCGGCCTCCACGCTCGGGTAGCCGACGGAGACACGGGCCATGAAGCGGTCGCGCTGCGCCTCGGGCAGCGGGTAGGTGCCCTCCATCTCGACCGGGTTCTGGGTGGCCACCACCATGAAGGGGCTGGGCAGTTCGTACGTCTGCCCGTCGATGGTGACCTGCCGCTCCTCCATGGACTCCAGCAGCGCCGACTGGGTCTTCGGCGAGGCGCGGTTGATCTCGTCGCCGATCACGATCTGCGCGAAGATGGCACCCGGCTTGAACTCGAAGTCCCGGCGCTGCTGGTCCCAGATGGACACTCCGGTGATGTCCGAGGGCAGCAGGTCCGGCGTGAACTGGATGCGCCGCACCGAGCAGTCGATGGACCGCGCCAGCGCCTTGGCGAGCATCGTCTTGCCCACGCCGGGAACGTCCTCGAGCAGCAGATGGCCCTCGGCCAGCAGCACGGTCAGCGCGAGCCGTACGACCTCGGGCTTGCCCTCGATCACACTCTCCACCGAGGCGCGCACCCGCTCCACGGTGGCGGTCAGATCATCCCCCGCCCCCGCATACGCCCGGGCGGTGGCGCCCCCATGGCTCGCTGGATCGTCATAGGTCGACACCCGGCCCTCCTCGGCCCGTACTTTCCGGGCCGACGCTCTCGATGCGCGGCCGGCCCACCCCGGAACACGGACACCACGCGGGAAAGGTTCCGCGTGACGTCACATCCCGCATTCTTGCTGCCGTTACGGATTCGTGTCACTCGCCTGTGGACAACTGCCCGCACGATGTCGGCCTTAGGGCCTTTTTCGACCACATTTTCGATACGTGCGCGGCGAGATGTGTTCCGGGGTGGCCGGCCGGCGGCCGGGTTCGGGCCGGGTCAGGCCGGGTCGACCTCGCGCAGCCGGCCGGTGCGCACGTCGAAGACGAAGCCGCGGACGTCGTCGGTGTGCAGCATGAAGGGCGAGGTGCGCACGCGCTGCATGGACTGGCGCACGTCCTGGTCCACGTCCCGGAAGGACTCCACCGCCCAGGCCGGCCGCTGGCCGATCTCCATCTCCAGCTCGGTGCGGAAGTCCTCGGTGAGGGCCTCCAGTCCGCAGCCGGTGTGGTGGATCAGCACCACGCTGCGGGTGCCCAGCTTGCGCTGGCTGATGGTCAGGGACCGGATGACGTCGTCGGTGACCACACCGCCCGCGTTGCGGATCGTGTGACAGTCTCCGAGCTGGAGGCCGAGCGCCTTGTGCAGGTCGAGCCGGGCGTCCATACAGGCGACCACGGCGACACGGAGCACGGGACGGGCGTCCATGCCGGGGTCCGTGAAGGCCTCGGCATACCGCTGGTTGGCCGCCACCAGGCGGTCGGTCACGTCGGCGCCCTCGGTTATGGCGTCTTCGGATCCAGTGGGCACTGCTGCGGAAGTCGTCATGAGGACGACGTTACTGGTCACGTGGCGTTCCGGCCTGCTGTGAGAGAGGACAAAGAACGCCATCGCGGCTTGTTGTGAGCCAACCCACAGGGGGACGGACCCGGACCGGACGGATGAATCGGTTCGAACAGCCGCCTTCGTCCCGCCGCGGCGCACGACGCGCAGGCCGGTTGATTGACCGCGAGACACGGTGGACTAAAGTGGCGCGAAGCGGGAGGCGTGGCTCTCCCTGCTGGTGAAACACCCGAAGACCCCGGCACACGCCCGGACCGTCTCCCCACGTGCGCGGGCGCGTACGTACGGCTCGGCCTCCTCCCGCTCCCGGCCGGCCGACGCTTCCGGCGCCGGCAGGCCGCCCCTCCACGAGCCGGCGGGGACCCGGCGGTGCGTACGGCCGCGCCGGATCCTGAGAGGCCCCCTTGAGCCAGAGTCGACACGTCCCGGTGATGCTCCAGCGGTGCCTGGACCTGCTGGCGCCCGCCCTGGAACGCCCGGGAGCGGTGGTCGTCGACTGCACCCTCGGGCTCGGCGGCCACAGCGAGGCGCTGCTGGCCCGGTTCCCCGGGGCGCGGCTGATCGGCCTCGACCGCGACAAGGAGGCGCTGCGCCTGTCCGGCGAGCGGCTCGCACCGTACGGGGACCGCGCCACCCTCGTGCACGCCGTGTACGACGAACTGCCCGACGTACTGGACCGGCTCCGCATCGCGCGCGTCCAGGGCGTGCTGTTCGACCTCGGGGTCTCCTCCATGCAGCTCGACGAGGCCGACCGCGGCTTCGCCTACGCCCAGGACGCGCCCCTGGACATGCGCATGGACCAGACGGCCGGCATCAGCGCTGCCGAGGTCCTCAACACCTACCCGCCGGGCGACCTCGTGCGCATCCTGCGCGCGTACGGCGAGGAGAAGCAGGCCAAGCGGATCGTCTCCGCGATCGTCCGTGAGCGGGAGAAGGAGCCGTTCACGAACAGCGCCCGGCTCGTGACCCTGATCCGCGACGCCCTGCCGCAGGCCGCCAAGCGCACCGGCGGCAACCCGGCCAAGCGCACCTTCCAGGCGCTGCGCATCGAGGTGAACGGCGAACTGGCCGTCCTGGAGCGGGCGGTCCCGGCCGCCGTGAAGGCCCTGGACGTGGGCGGGCGGATCGCCGTGCTGTCGTACCACTCGCTCGAGGACCGGCTCGTCAAGCACGTGTTCGCGGCCGGAGCGGCGTCCACCGCGCCGCCCGGGCTGCCGGTCGTGCCCGAGCGTTACCAGCCGCGGCTCAAGCTGCTCACCCGTGGTGCCGAACTTCCCACGGAGGACGAGATCACCGAGAACCGCCGCGCCGCCCCGGCGAGACTGCGGGGCGCCGAGCGCATCAGGGAGGACGTCGAGTGAGCCAGACGGGTCGGTGGGTTCCCCCCACGCACCGGGAACCGGTTCCCGCCACGCACCCGGGGACCGGTCACCTCCGGGCACGGGGGGAGCGGTGAGCAGGAAACCCCAGCTGAAGGGGAGGGCGGCCCGGCTCGCCCGGCTCTTCCCGGCCGGCCGCGCCCGGGCGGCCCGCACCCCGTTCGTGCTCCTCGTCGTCCTGCTCCTGGGCGGCGGCCTCATCGGGCTGCTGGTCCTCAACTCCGCCCTCAGCGAAGGCTCGTTCCAACTGGCCGATCTCCAGAAACAGACCAAGAACCTCACCGACGAGGAGCAGTCCCTCCAGCGGGACATCGACGCCTACTCGTCCCCCGACGCCCTCCAGCGCCGCGCCCAGGAGCTCGGCATGGTCCCCGGCGGCGACCCGGCCTTCCTCGGCCCCGGCGGCACCGTGCGCGGTGTCCCCAGCCCCGCCCCCGAGTCCGCCGTCTTCTCCGGCCCCCTCGACCCCGGGGCGGTGCTCCCGGCCGCCGGCCTCCCCGCCGCCCCGCCCCAGCCGCCCACCGCGGCGCCCCCCGCCCCGCCGGCCCAGCCCCCGGTGGGCGACCCCCTGGCCCCCGCCCCGGCAGCCGCGCCGCCCCTCACCCCCCAGACCGCCCCCACCCCGACCCCCGGCAGGTGACGGAAGTGTCCGACAGGCAACCGCCCCGCCGCCGCGTGCCCGGACCCGCCAAGCCGCCCCGGCCACGGGGCGCCGTCCGGCGGCAGCCCGGGCCCGGCGCCCGCCCGGCCCGCCGCCCCGCCGGGGCCCGGCCCATGCCCCCGCGTCCCCTCCGGCTCGGCAGCCCCCGGCCCCGGCTGCGCCTGGTCGGCCTCGGCCTGACCCTGGTCTTGCTCGCCTTCGTCGTACGGCTGCTCCAGGTCCAGGCCGTCGACGCGAGCGCCTACGCGGCCCGGGCCGAGCAGAACCGCTACGTGGTGCACACCCTGGCCGCCGCGCGCGGCGGGATCACCGACCGCAACGGCGTGGCCCTCGCCATCAGCGAGGACGCGTACGACATCACGGCCGACCCGACGATGTTCACCGCCAAGCAGCTGAAGACCGGCGACGGCCCCGAGCAGGCAGCCGCGCTGCTCGCGCCGATCCTCGGCCAGGACCAGGCGACGCTCGTCCAGAAGCTGCGGCCCGCCAACAGGAACTCCCGCTACACCCGGCTCGCCGCGCGGCAGACCCCGCAGGTCTGGAAGCAGATCAAGGACCTCAAGGCCGCGCTCGCCAAGAAGGCGGGGACGGACCGGCACACCGCCAATGTGCTGGCCGGCGTCTTCGCCGATCCCAGCAGCCAGCGCGTGTACCCCAACGGAGACCTGGCCGCCGGGATACTGGGCTGGGTCAACGCCGACGGCCGGGGCGGCGGCGGCATCGAGCAGGAACTGGACAAGCAGCTCACCGGCAAGGACGGCAAGGTCCGGTACGCCCAGTCGGGCGGCCGCCAGGTGCCGACCGTGGGGTCGACGCAGACACCGGCCGTGCCCGGGGCCGACGTCGAGCTGACCATCGACCGGGACATCCAGTGGGCCGCGCAGAACGCCATCACCGAGCAGGTGAAGAAGTCCCGGGCGGACCGCGGGTACGTCATCGTCCAGGACACCCGCACCGGCCAGATCCTGGCCATGGCCAACTCGCCCGGCTTCGACCCGAACGACCTGTCGAAGGCCGACGGCGACGCCATGGGCAACGCCGCCCTCCAGGACGCCTTCGAGCCCGGCTCCACCGCCAAGGTGATGTCCATGGCGGCCGTGCTGGAGCAGAACGTGGCGACCCCGCTCACCCACGTCGTCGTACCCAACCGGCTGCACCGCGGCGACCGCCTCTTCCAGGACGACATCGACCACGCCACCTGGTACCTCACGCTCAACGGCGTGCTCGCCAAGTCCAGCAACATCGGCACCATCCTGGCCACCGGCGAACTCGGCAGGTCCCAGCCCGAGGCCAACCGGATCCTCCACTCCTATCTGCACCGGTTCGGCATCGGCGGCTACACCGGGCTGGACTTCCCCGGTGAGACCCGCGGCATCCTCGCGCCGCCGCAGAAGTGGTCCACCTCGCAGCAGTACACGATTCCTTTCGGCCAGGGCTTCTCCATCAACGCGATGCAGGCCGCCTCCGTGTACTCGACGATCGCCAACGGCGGAGTGCGCGTCGAGCCGAGCCTGGTGCGCGGCACGAAGGGTGCCGACGGGCGCTTCACACCCGCCCACAAGCCCACGAAGACCCGGGTGGTCAGCGCGAAGACCGCCAAGGCGGTCGCCCAGATGCTGGAGTCGGTCGTGGACGACGAGCAGGGCACCGGCATCAAGGCCCGCATCCCCGGGTACCGGGTCGCGGGCAAGACCGGCACGGCCAACCGCGTGGATCCGGCCACCGGCCGCTATCGCGGGTACACCTCGTCGTTCGCCGGTTTCGCGCCCGCGGACAACCCGCGCGTCACCGTGTACTGCGCCATCCAGAACGCCACCGCCGGCAGCTACTTCGGCGGTCAGATCTGCGGTCCCATCTACAAGCAGGTGATGGAGTTCGCCCTCAAGACCCTCCAGATCCCGCCGACCGGAGCCAGGGCCGCCAACCTGCCCGTCGACTACAAGCCCTGATCAGCACCCCGGAAACACCAGGAACCAGCTCGTGACAACGATCACCCCCGACGACGGGAACCACGGGGCCGAGGGCCCCTCGCTTCGCTCCGGAGCGGGTGCGCCCGGTACGCTCACCGCCGTGCCACACGCTGATCAGTCCCAAACCACCCAGAAGGGCGCTTCCGTGACATATCCGGGACCGCCGCGACCGGTCGAGGTCTCCGCCACACCCCTCGCGGAACTCGCCGATCAGCTGGGTGCCGCCGCTCCGGCCGGCTCCGCCGAGGTCACGGGCATCACCCACGACTCCCGTGCCGTCCGCCCCGGCGACCTGTACGCCGCCCTGCCGGGTGCCCGGCTGCACGGCGCCGACTTCGCCACCCAGGCCGCCGGTCTGGGCGCGGTCGCCGTGCTCACCGATCCGACGGGCGCCGAACGCGCCGCCGCCACCGGGCTGCCCGTACTCGTCGTGGACGACCCGCGCGCGGGGATGGGCGAACTCGCGGCCACCATCTACGGCCGGCCGGGCCGCGACCTGCTCCAGATCGGCATCACCGGCACCTCAGGCAAGACCACCACGGCCTATCTGGTCGAGGGCGGCCTGAAGACCGCGCGCAGCACCGGACTCATCGGCACCGTCGAGATGCGCATCGGCGAGGAGCGCATCAAGTCCGAGCGCACCACCCCCGAGGCCACCGACCTCCAGGCCCTGTTCGCCGTCATGCGCGAACGCGGTGTCGAGGCGGTCGCCATGGAGGTCTCCAGCCACGCCCTGGTCCTCGGCCGGGTCGACGGCTGCGTCTTCGACATCGCCGTCTTCACCAACCTCAGCCCGGAGCACATGGAGTTCCACTCCGGCATGGAGGACTACTTCCAGGCGAAGGCCCAGCTGTTCACGCCGCGGCGCAGCAGGCTCGGTGTCGTCAACACCGACGACGAGTACGGCCGCCGGCTCGCCGCCGAGGCGGGCGTCCCCGTCGTCACCTTCTCCGCCGAGGGCCACCCCGACGCCGACTGGCGCGCCGAGGACGTCCAGGTCGGTCCGATGGACTCGACGTTCACCGTCCTCGGCCCGAACGGCGAGCGGGTCCAGGCCAGGTCCCCGCTGCCGGGCCCGTTCAACGTGGCGAACACCCTCGCCGCCGTCGTCGCCCTCGCCGCGGCCGGCCTCGACCCGCAGGCGGCCGCCGACGGCATCGCGGCCGTGCCGGGCGTCCCCGGCCGTCTGGAGCGCGTCGACGCCGGGCAGCCGTACCTCGCGGTCGTCGACTACGCCCACAAGACCGATGCGGTCGAGTCCGTGCTCAAGGCGCTGCGCAAGGTGACCAAGGGCCGGCTGCACGTCGTCCTCGGCTGTGGCGGCGACCGCGACCGGACCAAGCGCGCCCCGATGGGCGCCGCCGTGGCCCGGCTGGCCGACACGGCCGTACTGACCTCCGACAACCCCCGCTCCGAGGATCCCCTCGCGATCCTCGCGACCATGCTCCAGGGCGCGGCCTCCGTGCCCGCGCACGAGCGCGGCGAGGTGCTCCTGTTCGAGGAACGGGCCGCCGCCGTCGCCGCCGCCGTGGGCCGCGCCCAGGCCGGCGACACGGTACTGGTCGCGGGCAAGGGCCACGAGCAGGGCCAGGACATCGCCGGCGTGATCCGTCCCTTCGACGACCGCCAGGTGCTTCGCGAAGCTATCCAGCAGACCCAGGGATGAACTTGTGATCGCCCTCTCCCTCGCCGAGATCGCAGCAGTCGTCGGCGGGCAGACGCACGACATACCGGATCCGTCCGCGCAGGTCACGGGACCGGTCGTCCGGGACTCCCGCGAGGTGGTGCCCGGCAGCCTGTTCGCCGCCTTCGTCGGCGAGCGCGTGGACGGCCACGACTACGCGGCCCGGGTCGTCCAGGGCGGCGCGGTCGCCGTGCTGGCGTCCCGGCCGGTCGGCGTCCCCGCGATCGTCGTCGACGACGTCCAGACGGCCCTCGGCGCCCTCGCCCGGCACGTCGTACAGCGGCTCGGCGCGACCCTCGTCGCCCTGACCGGCTCGGCCGGCAAGACCAGCACCAAGGACCTCATCGCGCAGGTCCTGCGGCGCAAGGCGCCGACGGTGTTCACCCCCGGCTCGCTCAACAACGAGATCGGGCTGCCGCTGACCGCCCTGACCGCCACCGAGGAGACCCGGTTCCTCGTGCTGGAGATGGGCGCCCGCGGCATCGGGCACATCCGTTACCTCGCGGATCTGACCCCCCCGAAGATCGGCCTGGTGCTCAACGTCGGCACCGCCCACATCGGCGAGTTCGGCGGGCGCGAGCAGATCGCCCAGGCCAAGGGCGAACTCGTGGAGGCCCTTCCCGGGGACGGCGCGGCGATCCTCAACGCCGACGACCCGCTGGTGCGGGCCATGGCCTCCCGTACCAAGGCGAAGGTGGTCCTTTTCGGAGAGTCGGCCGAAGCGGACGTACGCGCCGAGAACGTACGACTCACGGACAGCGGACAGCCCGCCTTCAGGCTTCACACACCCTCCGGTGCAAGCGATGTGACGATGCGCCTGTACGGTGAGCATCACGTGTCGAACGCGCTCGCCGCGGCCGCCGTCGCCCATGAGCTGGGCATGTCCGCAGCTGAGATCGCCACCGCGCTCTCCGAGGCGGGCTCCCTCTCCCGCTGGCGCATGGAGGTCACCGAGCGCCCGGACGGCGTGACCATCGTCAACGACGCCTACAACGCCAACCCCGAGTCCATGCGGGCCGCCCTCAGGGCGCTCGCGGCCATGGGCAAGGGGCGCCGCACGTGGGCGGTGCTCGGCAAGATGGCCGAGCTGGGGGACGAGGCGCTCGCCGAGCACGACGCCGTCGGACGGCTCGCCGTCCGGCTCAACGTCAGCAAGCTCGTCGCCGTCGGGGGGATTGAGGCCTCCTGGCTGCAACTGGGCGCATATAACGAGGGTTCGTGGGGTGAGGAGTCGGTGCACGTGTCCGACGCACAGGCGGCGATCGACCTGTTGCGCAGCGAGTTGCGCCCGGGGGACGTCGTACTCGTGAAGGCGTCCCGGTCGGTGGGGCTGGAGAGCGTGGCCCAGGCGCTCACCGAGACCGGTGCCGAGGGCGGGGTCGATGCCCGATGATGAAGCAGATCCTGTTCTCGGGAGTCATCGGTCTGTTCCTGACCCTGGTCGGCACCCCGCTGCTGATCAAGCTCCTCGCCCGCAAGGGCTACGGCCAGTACATCCGTGACGACGGCCCGCGCGAGCACGCCAGCAAGCGCGGTACGCCGACCATGGGCGGTATCGCCTTCATCCTGGCGACGATCGCCGCGTACTTCCTGAGCAAGCTCATCACCGGCTACCCCCCGACCTACTCCGGTCTGCTGGTCCTCGGCCTGATGGCCGGCATGGGCCTGGTCGGCTTCCTGGACGACTACATCAAGATCGTCAAGCGGCGTTCGCTGGGCCTGCGGGCCAAGGCCAAGATGGCCGGCCAGCTGACCGTCGGCATCGCCTTCGCCGTGCTGTCGCTCCAGTTCTCCGACGCGCGCGGCAACACCCCGGCCTCGACCAAGCTGTCGTTCATCACCGACTTCGGCTGGACGCTCGGCCCGGTGCTGTTCGTCGTCTGGGCGCTGTTCATGATCCTCGCGATGTCGAACGGCGTGAACCTGACCGACGGTCTGGACGGCCTCGCCACCGGCGCTTCCGTCCTCGTCTTCGGCGCCTACACCTTCATCGGCGTCTGGCAGTTCCAGGAGTCCTGCGCCAACGCGGGCACCCTGACCAACCCGGGCGCCTGCTACGAGGTGCGCGACCCGCTGGACCTGGCCGTGATCGCCTCCGCGCTGATGGGCGCCTGCCTGGGCTTCCTGTGGTGGAACACCTCGCCGGCGAAGATCTTCATGGGTGACACCGGTTCGCTCGCGCTCGGCGGTGTCCTCACCGGCCTGGCCATCCTCTCCCGCACGGAGCTGCTGGTGGCCATCATGGGCGGCCTGTTCGTCCTCATCACCATGTCGGTCGTCATCCAGGTCGGCTCCTTCCGGCTCACCGGCAAGCGCGTCTTCCGGATGGCGCCACTCCAGCACCACTTCGAACTCAAGGGCTGGTCCGAGGTACTTGTGGTGGTCCGTTTCTGGATCATCCAGGGCATCTGTGTGATCGTCGGACTGGGCCTCTTCTACGCGGGATGGGCAGCGGACAAGTGACCTCCTCGGTGCCTTCAGAGGCCTTCGCATTCCAGGGCAGGCACGTCACCGTCGCCGGGCTCGGCGTCTCCGGGATCCCGGCGGCGAAGGCGCTGCACGCGCGCGGGGCGGTCGTCACGGTCGTCAACGACGGCGACGACGCACGCGCGCGCGAACAGGCGGCTGAGCTGGAGGCGCTCGGCATCACCGTGCGCCTCGGCGACGGGGCCACCCTGCCCGAGGGCACCGAGCTGATCGTCACCGCGCCCGGCTGGAAGCCGGACAAGCCGCTGTTCCTGGCGGCCGATGCGGCGGGCGTGCCCGTCTGGGGCGACGTGGAGCTGGCCTGGCGCCTGCGCGGCCCCGACGCGGCCCCCTGGCTGGCCGTGACGGGCACCAACGGCAAGACCACGACCGTCCAGATGCTCGCCTCCATCCTGACCGCGGCGGGCCTGCGCACGGCCGCCGTCGGCAACATCGGCGTCTCCCTGCTGGACGCGGTCCTCGGCGAGGAGCGCCACGACGTCCTCGCCGTGGAACTCTCCAGCTACCAGCTGCACTGGGCGCCCTCCCTGCGTGCCCACTCGGCGGTCGTCCTCAACCTCGCGCCGGACCACCTGGACTGGCACGGCTCCATGGAGGCGTACGCGCGCGACAAGGGCCGTATCTACGAGGGGAACCGGGTCGCCTGCGTCTACAACGCCGCCGACCCGGCCACCGAGGACCTCGTGCGCGCGGCCGACGTCGAAGAGGGCTGCCGGGCCGTGGGGTTCACCCTGGGCACGCCCGGACCCTCTCAACTGGGCGTGGTGGACGGCATCCTGGTCGACCGGGCCTTCGTCGAGAACCGGCAGAAGAACGCGCAGGAGCTGGCCGAGGTCTCCGACGTGAACCCGCCGGCCCCGCACAACATCGCCAACGCCCTTGCCGCGGCGGCCCTCG
The DNA here is from genome assembly GCF_040637655.1 of Streptomyces sp. NPDC028722. Classification (NCBI taxonomy): domain Bacteria; kingdom Bacillati; phylum Actinomycetota; class Actinomycetes; order Kitasatosporales; family Streptomycetaceae; genus Streptomyces; species Streptomyces sp. NPDC028722. Next base: position 163,228 of record NZ_JBEZWU010000001.1, on the reverse strand, counting down.
CTCGCGCCTTCGGCGTGCCCGCCACGGCCGTACGCGACGGCCTGCGGGCCTTCCGGCCCGACGCCCACCGCATCGCGCACGTGGCCGACATCGACGGGGTGGCGTACGTCGACGACTCCAAGGCGACCAATACCCACGCCGCGGAAGCCTCGTTGGCGGCATATGAACCGATCGTATGGATTGCGGGCGGTCTGGCGAAGGGCGCGACGTTCGACGAACTGGTCGCCAAGTCGGCGAAGCGACTGCGCGGAGCCGTCCTGATCGGCGCCGACCGGGCACTGATCCGAGAGGCCCTCGCGCGACACGCCCCGGAAGTACCCGTCGTCGACCTCGACCGGACCGACACTGGGGCGATGCTCCAGGCGGTGACTCAGGCGAAGCGGCTGGCCCGGCCCGGCGACACGGTGCTGCTGGCCCCGGCCTGCGCCTCCATGGACATGTTCACCAACTACAACCAGCGCGGCGACGCGTTCGCGGCGGCGGTCCGCGAACTCGGCGCCTGACCCCGGCCGCCTGCCGGGCGGACCTTGGGAGGGACGCGTGGGACGGTCGACGTTCAGTGGAGGCGCCGATGCCCAGTAGCCGAACCGGCCGGCCGCCCGTGCAGCGGGCGCCCCGGCGCCCGCGTCCCGCCCTTCCCCGGCGCCCGCGCGAGAACCCCGTCCAGCGGTTCTGCACCCGTGCGCGCAGGGCCTGGGACCGGCCGCTGACCGCCTACTACCTGATCGCCGGCGGCAGCGTGCTGATCACCGTGCTCGGTCTGGTGATGGTCTACTCGGCCTCGCAGATCACCGCGTTGCAGCTGTCGCTGCCGGGGTCCTACTTCTTCCGCAAGCAGTTCCTCGCCGCGCTCATCGGCGGCGCACTGCTGTTCGCCGCCTCCCGCATGCCGGTGAAACTGCACCGGGCGCTGGCCTACCCGATCCTCGCCGGCGCCGTCTTCCTGATGGCCCTGGTGCAGGTGCCCGGGATAGGGATGGCGGTCAACGGCAACCAGAACTGGATCTCGCTCGGCGGCTCCTTCCAGATCCAGCCCAGCGAGTTCGGCAAGCTGGCCCTGGTGCTGTGGGGCGCGGACCTGATCGCCCGCAAGCAGGAGCGCAAGCTGCTGACCCAGTGGAAGCACATGCTGGTGCCGCTGGTCCCGGTCACGTTCCTGCTGCTCGGGCTGATCATGCTGGGCGGGGACATGGGCACCGCGATCATTCTCACGGCGATCCTGTTCGGCCTGCTGTGGCTCGCGGGCGCGCCGACCCGGCTGTTCGCGGGCGTGCTGTCGGTCGCCGCGCTGATCGGTGTGGTCCTCATCAAGACCAGCCCCAACCGGATGGCCCGCCTCGCCTGCATCGGCGCAACCGAGCCGAAGACCGGGGTCGCCGACTGCTGGCAGGCCGTGCACGGCATCTACGCCCTCGCCTCCGGCGGCTTCTTCGGCTCCGGACTCGGCGCGAGTGTGGAAAAATGGGGCCAACTCCCGGAAGCCCACACGGACTTCATCTTCGCCGTCACCGGCGAGGAGCTGGGTCTCGCGGGGACACTGTCGGTGCTCGCCCTGTTCGCGGCTCTAGGCTATGCGGGTATCCGCGTGGCCGGACGCACGGAGGACCCCTTCGTGAGGTATGCCGCGGGAGGCGTGACCACCTGGATCACCGCCCAAGCGGTGATCAACATCGGTGCGGTGCTCGGTCTGCTGCCGATCGCCGGTGTCCCGCTCCCGCTGTTCTCCTACGGAGGGTCCGCCCTGCTGCCGACCATGTTCGCCATCGGGCTGCTGATCGCCTTCGCGCGCGACGAGCCCGCTGCGCGGGCGGCGCTCGCGACGCGGCAACCTCGCTTTGGTAGAAAGCGGGCGGGAGGCTCCGGTGCCGGGCGGGTATCCGGCCGGGGACCACGGAGATGGAACACGATGCGACGGCGTGCCTCGGCGGCGCGTACGTCCGGAGAGCGGTGAATTTCGGTGCATGTCGTACTCGCCGGTGGGGGGACCGCCGGCCACATCGAGCCCGCGCTCGCCCTCGCGGACGCCCTGCGCAGGCAGGACCCGACCGTGGGGATCACGGCCCTGGGCACGGAGCGCGGCCTGGAGACCCGGCTCGTTCCGGAGCGCGGCTACGAGCTGGCGCTGATCCCGGCGGTGCCGCTGCCCCGCAAGCCCACGCCGGAGTTGATCACCGTCCCGGGCCGGCTGCGCGGCACGATCAAGGCGGCCGAGCAGATCCTGGAGCGCACCAAGGCGGACGCCGTGGTCGGTTTCGGCGGCTACGTCGCCCTGCCCGCCTACCTGGCCGCCAAGCGCCTCGGTGTGCCCATCGTGATCCACGAGGCCAACGCCCGCCCGGGCCTGGCCAACAAGATCGGCTCGCGGTACGCGGCCCGGGTCGCCGTCTCGACCCCGGACAGCAAGCTGCGTGACGCCCATTACATCGGCATCCCGCTGCGCCGCTCCATCGCCACCCTGGACCGCGCGGCCGTCCGCCCGGAGGCGCGCGCCCGCTTCGGGCTCGACCCGAACCTGCCCACGCTGCTCGTCTCCGGCGGTTCCCAGGGCGCCCGGCGCCTCAACGAGGTGGTCCAGCAGGTCGCTCCCTGGCTCCAGCAGGCCGGCATCCAGATCCTGCACGCGGTCGGTCCGAAGAACGAACTGCCGCAAGTGCACCAGATGCCGGGAATGCCGCCCTATATCCCGGTAAGTTACCTGGACCGGATGGACCTCGCGTACGCGGCGGCCGACATGATGCTCTGCCGCGCGGGCGCGATGACCGTCGCCGAACTCTCCGCCGTCGGACTGCCGGCCGCCTACGTCCCGCTGCCCATCGGCAACGGCGAACAGCGGCTGAACGCCCAGCCGGTGGTCAAGGCCGGCGGCGGACTCCTCGTCGACGACGCGGAACTGACGCCCGAGTGGGTGCAGCACAACGTCCTGCCCGTGCTGGCCGACCCCCACCGGCTGTACGAGATGTCCCGCTCGGCGAGCGAGTTCGGCCGCCGGGACGCCGACGACCTGCTCGTCGGCCTGGTGTACGAGGCGATCGCCTCACGCCGTCCGCAGTAAGGCATGGGCGGGTGAGCCGAAGGGGCGCGCACCGCACGGGCGCGCCCCGGAGGTGAACCGGGCCAGGAAAAGGAGTGAGCGTGGCCGGACCGACGACCGCCGAGCGCGGTGAACGCCGGCAGGAGTCGTCCGGCCCGCCGTCCGCTTCCCGGGCCAGGAGGCGGCGCCTCCTGGTGCTCGCCGCCGTCGCGGCCCTCCTGGTGCTCCTCGGGGCCGGTGCCGTCTGGGCGTTGTACGGCTCCGCCTGGCTGCGGGTGGACCACGTCTCGGTGTCCGGGACGCGGGTGCTGACCCCCGCCCAGGTGCGCGAGGCGGCGGCCGTGCCCATCGGGGAGCCGATGATCTCCGCCGACACGGATGCCGTCGAAGCCCGGCTTCGGCAGAAATTGCCCCGAATTGACACCGTAGATGTGGTTCGTTCCTGGCCGCATGGAATCGGCCTGAAAGTGATCGAGCGCACTCCGGTTCTGCTGATCCGAAAGGGCGGGAACTTCGTCGAAGTCGACCACGAAGGTGTCCGGTTCGCCACGGTTCCGCAGGCGCCGAAGGGCGTTCCGGCGCTGGAGGTGTCCGCCTCCCGCAAGGGGTCCGGCGCCGCGAGCTTCCGGCGCTTCGGCGTGGACCGGCTGGTGCGCGAGGCCGTCCGGGTCGCCGGTGACCTGCCGGAGCCCGTGCTGAGGGTCACCCGTGCCGTCCAAGTCCGCTCCTACGACGCGATCTCGCTGGAGTGGGGCGACGGGCGCACGGTGGCATGGGGCAGCGGCGAGAACGGCAGCGCCAAGGCGCGGGCCCTCACGGCTCTCATGAAAGCAGTTCCCGGCGCACGGCACTTTGATGTCACCGTTCCCACCGCCCCTTCGTCATCGGGGAGTTGACGCACATCAGCGCAGGCCAGCACCCTGGTTGGGCACTGCTATGCCTGATCACATAGGGTGAAAAGAAAAACGGGAGGTTCGGCGTGTTCGTTGAACGGGCGCCACTTGTCGACTTAGTGTCCTGTTCAGAAGACTCCAGGGAACAGACACACTGGTAACCCTAAACTTCAAGGTTAGGGTTCGGGTCGGCGCTACGGACCGTCCCATTCGGCATCCGTCGTCCCGGCGCGGGGCAACCGCACGGCGGCGACAACGTAATTCGAGGCGAGAGGCCTTCGACGTGGCAGCACCGCAGAACTACCTCGCAGTCATCAAGGTCATCGGTGTCGGCGGCGGTGGTGTCAATGCCATCAACCGGATGATCGAGGTCGGTCTCAAGGGCGTCGAGTTCATCGCCATCAACACCGACGCACAGGCGCTGTTGATGAGCGACGCCGACGTCAAGCTCGACGTCGGCCGCGAACTCACCCGCGGACTCGGCGCCGGAGCCAACCCGGCCGTCGGCCGCAAGGCCGCCGAGGACCACCGCGAGGAGATCGAGGAGGTCCTCAAGGGGGCCGACATGGTCTTCGTGACGGCCGGCGAGGGCGGCGGCACCGGCACCGGCGGCGCACCCGTCGTGGCCAACATCGCGCGCAATCTCGGCGCCCTGACCATCGGCGTGGTCACGCGCCCGTTCACCTTCGAGGGACGGCGCCGCGCGAACCAGGCCGAGGACGGCATCGCGGAACTCCGCGAAGAGGTCGACACCCTCATCGTCATCCCCAACGACCGGCTGCTGTCCATCTCGGACCGCCAGGTCTCGGTCCTGGACGCCTTCAAGTCCGCGGACCAGGTCCTGCTCTCCGGTGTGCAGGGCATCACCGACCTCATCACCACCCCCGGCCTGATCAACCTGGACTTCGCCGACGTCAAGTCGGTCATGTCCGAGGCCGGTTCGGCCCTCATGGGCATCGGCTCGGCCCGCGGCGACGACCGCGCGGTGGCCGCGGCCGAGATGGCGATCTCCTCCCCGCTGCTGGAGGCGTCCATCGACGGCGCCCGCGGCGTGCTGCTCTCCATCTCCGGCGGCTCCGACCTCGGCCTGTTCGAGATCAACGAGGCCGCCCAGCTGGTCAGCGAGGCCGCGCACCCCGAGGCCAACATCATCTTCGGCGCGGTCATCGACGACGCCCTGGGCGACGAGGTCCGGGTCACCGTCATCGCGGCCGGCTTCGACGGCGGCCAGCCGCCCGCCCGCCGGGACAACGTGCTCGGCTCGACCTCCGGATCGGCGCCCGCCCGCCGCGAGGAGCCCGCGCCCGTGCGGTCGAGCGAGCCCAGCCGCCCGTCCTTCGGGTCGCTGGGCAGCGTGAAGCCGAAGGAGGAGCCGGAGCCGGCGCCCGAGCCGGTGGCCGACATCCCGGTCCCGCCGCCGGTCGCGCCGGCGCCGCGGCCCGCGTACGCGGACAGTACCGCCGAGGAGCTGGACGTCCCGGACTTCCTCAAGTGATAGGACGGCGCGAGAGCGTGAGCGGCGCGCACTTCGCCTTCACCGACCGGTGGGGTGGGGTGAGCGCCGCTCCGTACGAGGAGCTGAACCTCGGCGGCGCGGTCGGCGACGCCCCGGAGTCCGTGGGGACCAACCGGGAGCTGGCGGCCAAGTCGCTCGGTCTCGACCCCGTTTCGGTGGTCTGGATGCGGCAGGTGCACGGCGCCGACGTCGTGGTCGTGGACGCGCCGTGGGGCGGGCGTCCGGTGCCCGAGGCCGACGCGGTCGTCACCGCCCGGCGCGGACTCGCCCTCGCCGTCCTCACCGCCGACTGCGTGCCGGTTCTGCTGGCCGACCCCGTCGCCGGGGTCGCCGCCGCGGCCCACGCGGGCCGGCCCGGCATGGTCCGGGGGGTCGTCCCGGCCGCCGTACGGGCCATGGTCGAACTCGGCGCCGTACCGGACCGGATCGTCGCCCGCACCGGACCGGCCGTCTGCGGCCGGTGCTACGAGGTGCCGGAGGCGATGCGCGCCGAGGTCGCCGCCGTCGAACCGGCGGCGCACGCCGAGACGAGCTGGGGCACGCCCGCGGTCGACGTGGGCGCCGGCGTGCACGCGCAGCTCGACCGGCTCGGGGTGCGCGACCGGGCGCAGTCGCCGGTGTGCACGCTGGAGTCGGGGGACCACTTCTCGTACCGCCGCGACCGCACCACGGGGCGGCTCGCCGGCTATGTGTGGCTGGACTGATGGGGCATGACGGACCGTAAGACGGAACTCACCGCGAACCTGGCGAAGGTGGAGGAGCGCATCGCGACCGCGTGTGCGGCGGCCGGGCGCGGGCGGGACGAGGTGACCCTCATCGTGGTCACCAAGACCTACCCGGCGAGCGATGTGCGGATCCTGTCCGGGCTCGGCGTGCGCCAAGTCGCCGAGAACCGCGACCAGGACGCGGCCCCGAAGGCCGCCGCGTGCGCGGATCTGCCCCTGACCTGGCACTTCGTCGGGCAGTTGCAGACCAACAAAGTCCGTTCCGTGGTCGGTTATGCCGATGTCGTGCAGTCCGTCGACCGTTCCCGGCTCGTCGCCGCGCTGTCGAAGGAAGCGGTACGGGTGGGGCGCGAGGTGGGCTGCCTCCTCCAGGTCGCGCTCGACGCGGGGGCGAGCGGCCGGGGCGAGCGCGGTGGCGTGGCGCCGGACGGAATCGAAGAGTTGGCCGACCTCGTGGCCGCGGCGCCCGGTCTGCGGCTCGACGGCCTGATGACCGTCGCTCCGCTCACCGGGGAATACGCGGGACGCGAACAGGCGGCGTTCGGACGGCTCATGGATTTGTCGACCGACCTGCGCCGGGCCCATCCGGCTGCAACCATGGTGTCGGCAGGGATGAGTGCGGACCTCGAACAGGCCGTGGCCGCCGGAGCGACACATGTACGCGTCGGCAGTGCGGTACTCGGAGTCCGCCCCAGGCTCGGGTAACGTCGCCAGGAAGTCGGACCACAGCAGAAAATATGGTCAGTGCCCGTCAAGCCGGGCACAACGACCACGTGGATCGCGGGCATTTGGCAGTCGTCAGTCGATCCACCACAGAGCGGAGGACTCAGAGCATGGCCGGCGCGATGCGCAAGATGGCGGTCTACCTCGGCCTCGTGGAGGACGATGGGTACGACGGCCGCGGATTCGACCCCGACGACGAATTCGAGCCCGAGCTGGACCCGGAGCCCGAGCGGGACCACCGACGGCACGAACCGTCGCATCAGTCGCATGGTGCACACCAGTCCCAAAGGGACGAAGAGGTGCGAATCGTGCAACCGCCCGCGCCACGCGAACCGGTGGCCCGTTCGACTTCGCTCGCCGCGGAATCGGGGCGCCCGGCGCGGATCGCGCCCGTGGCATCCATCACACAAGAACGTCAGTCTCTGGAGAAGAACGCACCGGTGATCATGCCCAAGGTCGTGTCGGAACGAGAGCCTTACCGGATCACCACGCTTCACCCGCGGACCTACAACGAGGCCCGTACCATCGGGGAACACTTCCGTGAGGGCACCCCGGTGATCATGAATCTGACTGAGATGGATGACACAGACGCCAAGCGACTTGTCGACTTTGCGGCCGGTTTGGTGTTTGGTCTTCACGGCAGCATCGAGCGGGTGACGCAGAAGGTGTTCCTGTTGTCTCCTGCTAACGTCGATGTCACGGCGGAGGACAAGGCCCGCATCGCAGAGGGCGGGTTCTTCAACCAGAGCTGAGACGCACGACCGGACCGCAGTACGGAAAGCACGGAGCAGGGGAGAGGGAACCGCAGGCCATGAGCGTGTTCGCGCAGGTGATCTACATCGCGCTGATGGTGTTCCTCGTCGTGCTCATCTTCCGGCTGGTCATGGATTACGTGTTCCAGTTCGCCCGCTCGTGGCAACCCGGCAAGGCGATGGTGGTCGTACTGGAGGCCACCTACACTGTCACCGATCCACCGTTGAAGCTTCTGCGGCGGTTCATCCCGCCGCTGCGTCTCGGGGGCGTGGCGCTCGACCTGTCCTTCTTCGTACTGATGATCATCGTTTACGTCCTCATCTCCATTGCGCAGCACTTCGTGAGATGAGGGTGGACGATACGGTCTTGCCGACTGCCGATGACTACGTTGAGGTGAAGAGATGCCGTTGACCCCCGAGGACGTGCGGAACAAGCAGTTCACGACCGTCCGCCTCCGAGAAGGCTATGACGAGGACGAGGTCGATGCCTTCCTCGACGAGGTCGAAGCCGAACTGACGCGGCTGCTCCGCGAGAACGAGGACCTGCGCGCCAAACTGGCCGCGGCCACGCGCGCGGCTGCCCAGAACCAGCAGAACATGCGCAAGCCCCCGGAGCAGGACCAGCAGCAGGGGATGCCCCAGCAGGGAATGCCTCAGCAGGGCATGCCCCAGCAGGGGATGCGAGGTCCCGGCGCACCGGTGCCCGCCGGCATATCGGGCCCGCCGCAGCAGCAGATGGGCGGCCCCATGGGTGGTCCGCCCCAGCTGCCGAGCGGTGCCCCGCAGCTGCCCGCCGGCCCCGGCGGTCAGGGTGGCCCGCAGGGCCCCGGCCCGATGGGTCAGGGTCAGATGGGCCAGGGTCAGATGGGCCAGGGTCAGATGGGGCAGGGTCAGATGGGGCAGGGCTCCATGGGTCAGGGCCAGATGGGCCAGGGTCAGATGGGTCAGGGCTCCATGGGTCAGGGCCAGATGGGCCAGGGCCAGATGGGTCAGGGTCACATGGGCGGTCAGCCGCCCATGCAGCAGCAGATGGGCGGCCCGATGGGCGGTCCCATGGGCGGCCACGGCCAGGGCCCCGGCGGCGACAGTGCCGCCCGTGTCCTCTCGCTGGCCCAGCAGACCGCCGACCAGGCGATCGCCGAGGCCCGTTCCGAGGCCAACAAGATCGTCGGCGAGGCCCGCAGCCGCGCCGAGGGTCTGGAGCGTGACGCCCGTGCCAAGGCCGACGCCCTGGAGCGGGACGCGCAGGAGAAGCACCGCGTCGCCATGGGCTCCCTGGAGTCCGCGCGCGCCACGCTGGAGCGCAAGGTCGAGGACCTGCGCGGCTTCGAACGCGAGTACCGCACGCGGCTGAAGTCGTACCTGGAGTCGCAGCTGCGTCAGCTGGAGACCCAGGCCGACGACTCCCTGGCCCCGCCGCGCACTCCGGCCACCGCGTCCCTGCCGCCGTCCCCGGCGCCCTCCATGGCCCCGGCCGGCGCGAGCGCCCCGTCCTACGGCGGCAACCAGGGGATGGGCGGCAACCCCGGCAACCCCGGCCCGTCCTACGGCGGCCAGCAGCAGATGACCCCGGCCATGACCCAGCCCATGGCCCCGGTCCGCCCGCAGGGTCCGTCCCCGATGGGCCAGGCGCCCTCGCCGATGCGCGGGTTCCTGATCGACGAGGACGACAACTGAGCACCGGGTACTAGTACGACAACGGCGTCGGCAGCGCCTCAGGGGCGGGCCCCCGGACTTCGGTCCGGGGGCCCGCCCCTTTTACGCGGGTTGCGCGCGCCCGCCGTGGGGTGCGGGACACCGCGCGACGGTGACGGGACCGGCCGCCATCCGGGCGGCAGGCCCGGTCCGGTATCCCGGCGGAAGCCACGGTCCGGCGTCGCGTCCGGGCGGAACCCACGGTCCGGTACCGGGCGTGAACTCCTGGTCCGCGTCCGGGCAGGAACTCCGGGTACGACGTCCGGGGGGGAACCCCTGGTCCGGTGTCCACGGGAAAAGGGCCGGGTCTGCCGGTCCGGTGTCCACGCGCAAGGGCCCGGGTCTGCTGGTTCGGTGTCCACGCGCAAGGGCCCGGGTCTGCTGGTTCGGTGTCCACGCGCAAGGGCCCGGGTCTGCTGGTCCGGCGTCCATGCGCAAGGGCCCGGGTCTGCTGGTCCGGCGTCCATGCGCAAGGGCCCGGTCTCCTCGCCGGAGACCGGGCCCTTGCGCGCGTCCGGGCGGTTACGCCCGGCGCAGCCGGAACGTCAGGGACAGGCCCTCGTCGGTGAAGGCGTCGCCGTAGGTGCCGTCCGCCTCGCCCTGGGCGAAGTCGGTCGCGAGGACCTCCTCGGCGATCAGGGCGCTGTGCTCGGACAGCGCGGCGATGACCGCGGGATCGGTCGAGGTCCAGCGCAGGGCGATCCGGTCGGCCACGTCCAGGCCGCTGTTCTTGCGGGCCTCCTGGATCATCCGGATCGCGTCCCGGGCCAGACCGGCCTGCCGCAGCTCCTCGGTGATCTCCAGGTCGAGGGCGACCGTGGCACCGGAGTCGGCGGCCACCGACCAGCCTTCGCGCGGGGTCTCCGTGATGATGACCTCGTCGGGGGCGAGGGTGACCGTCTCCCCGTCGACCTCCACGGACGCGGTGCCCTCCCGCAGCGCGAGGGACAGCGCGGCGGCGTCGGCACCGGCGACCGCCCGGGCCACGTCCTGCACCCGCTTGCCGAACCGCTTGCCCAGCGCCCGGAAGTTGGCCTTGGCGGTCGTGTCGACCAGGCTGCCGCCGACCTCGCTGAGCGATGCCAGCGCCTCGACGTTCAGCTCCTCCGTGATCTGCGCGTGCAGCTCCGGGTCGAGGGACTCGAAGCCGGTCGCCGCGATCAGCGCACGGGACAGCGGCTGGCGCGTCTTGACGCCCGACTCCGCGCGTGTGGCGCGGCCCAGCTCCACCAGCCGGCGGACCAGGACCATCTGCCGCGACAGCTCCGGGTCGATCGCGGACAGGTCCGCCTCGGGCCACGGGGCCAGGTGCACGGACTCGGGCGCGCCCGGCGTGACCGGCGCGACCAGGTCCTGCCACACCCGCTCGGTGATGAACGGCGTGATCGGCGCCATCAGCTTCGTGACCGTCTCCAGCACCTCGTGCAGGGTGCGCAGCGCGGCCTTGTCGCCCTGCCAGAAGCGGCGGCGCGAACGGCGGACGTACCAGTTGGACAGGTCGTCCACGAAAGCGGACAGCAGCTTGCCGGCGCGCTGGGTGTCGTACGCCTCCAGCGCCTGGGTCACCTGGTCGGTCAGGGCGTGGAGTTCGGACAGCAGCCAGCGGTCCAGCACCGGACGCTCGGCCGGCGCCGGGTCCGCCGCGGAGGGCGCCCAGCCGGACGTGCGGGCGTACAGCGCCTGGAAGGCGACCGTGTTCCAGTACGTCAGCAGGGTCTTGCGGACGACTTCCTGGATGGTGTTGTGGCCGACCCGGCGGGCCGCCCACGGGGAACCGCCGGCCGCCATGAACCAGCGCACCGCGTCCGCGCCGTGCTGGTCCATGAGCGGGATCGGCTGGAGGATGTTGCCCAGGTGCTTGGACATCTTGCGGCCGTCCTCGGCGAGGATGTGGCCCAGGCAGACGACGTTCTCGTACGACGACCTGTCGAAGACGAGGGTGCCGACGGCCATCAGCGTGTAGAACCAGCCGCGGGTCTGGTCGATCGCCTCGGAGATGAACTGCGCCGGATACCGGCTCTCGAACAGCTCCTTGTTCTTGTACGGGTAGCCCCACTGCGCGAACGGCATGGAACCCGAGTCGTACCAGGCGTCGATGACCTCCGGCACGCGCGTGGCCGTCTTCCCGCAGCCGTCGTGACGGCAGGCGAAGGTGACGTCGTCGATGTACGGCCGGTGCGGGTCCAGGCCCGACTGGTCGGTGCCGGTCAGCTCGGTCAGCTCCGCGCGGGAGCCGACGCAGGTGAGGTGGTCGTCCTCGCAGCGCCAGATCGGCAGCGGGGTGCCCCAGTAGCGGTTGCGGGACAGCGCCCAGTCGATGTTGTTGTTCAGCCAGTCGCCGAAGCGGCCGTGCTTGACCGTGTCCGGGAACCAGTTGGTCTTCTCGTTCTCCTGGATGAGACGGTCCTTGATCGCCGTCGTGCGGATGTACCAGGAGGGCTGCGCGTAGTACAGGAGCGCGGTGTGGCAGCGCCAGCAGTGCGGGTAGCTGTGCTCGTACGGCAGGTGCCGGAAGAGCAGGCCGCGCTGCGCCAGGTCCTCGGTGAGCTTTTCGTCCGCCTTCTTGAAGAAGACGCCGCCGACGAGCGGGACGTCCTCCTCGAAGGTGCCGTCCGGGCGGACGGGGTTGACGACCGGCAGGCCGTAGGCGCGGCAGACCTTGAGGTCGTCCTCACCGAAGGCAGGGGACTGGTGGACCAGACCCGTACCGTCCTCGGTCGTCACGTACTCGGCGTTGACCACGTAGTGCGCCGGCTCGGGGAACTCCACCAGCTCGAACGGGCGCTGGTACGTCCAGCGTTCCATCTCGGCGCCGGTGAAGGTCTGCCCGGTGGTCTCCCAGCCCTCGCCGAGCGCCTTGGCGAGCAGCGGCTCGGCGACGACGAGCTTCTCCTCGCCGTCCGTCGCGACGACGTAGGTGACCTCCGGGTGCGTGGCGACCGCCGTGTTGGACACCAGGGTCCAGGGGGTCGTCGTCCACACCAGCAGGGCGGCCTCGCCGGCGAGCGGGCCGGAGGTGAGCGGGAAGCGGACGTACACGGAGGGGTCGACGACCGTCTCGTAGCCCTGCGCCAGCTCGTGGTCGGACAGACCGGTGCCGCAGCGCGGGCACCAGGGGGCGACACGGTGGTCCTGGACCAGCAGCCCCTTGCCGAAGATCTCCTTCAGCGACCACCACACGGACTCCACGTACTCGGGGTCCATGGTCCGGTAGGCGTCGTCCAGGTCGACCCAGTAGCCCATGCGGGTCGTCAGCTCGGCGAAGGCGTCGGTGTGCCGGGTCACCGACTCGCGGCACCGGGCGTTGAACTCGGCGATGCCGTACGCCTCGATGTCCTGCTTGCCGGCGAAGCCCAGTTCCTTCTCGACGGCCAGCTCGACCGGCAGGCCGTGGCAGTCCCAGCCGGCCTTGCGGCCCACGTGGTAACCGCGCATGGTGCGGAAGCGGGGGAAGACGTCCTTGAAGACGCGGGCCTCGATGTGGTGGGCGCCGGGCATGCCGTTGGCGGTGGGCGGGCCCTCGTAGAACACCCATTCGGGGCGGCCCTCGGACTGCTCCAGGCTCTTGGCGAAGATCTTCTGCTCGTGCCAGAAGTCGAGCACGGCGTGCTCAAGGGCGGGCAGGTCGACCTGTGCGGGCACCTGGCGGTACGTCGGCGCTGTCATCTGCGAGCATCCTCCAACGGACTTGCTGCCTTCCGTCGGAGGGACGAGAGCCTCAGATCCTGATCCACGCCGTGTGCGGCGCGCTCCCGCGGTACCACCCTCCTTGGCCCTCCGCCGCGCCGTACACGCCGGTGAGCCCCCTCATTGGGGTCGCGAGGCCGGGTCTACTCGCCGTCGCCCTGCGGCTGCGGCTTTCTTCCGGCGGCTCCGGGGTGATCTTCACGTCGCGCTCGCCCCCGGGCTCACACCGTCCCCGGGTCGCTCTGGGCTGCGTACGCCGCTACTCGTCCCCATCCACGCTTTTCGCTCCGACCAGTGTACGGCGCCCCACGGACATCGGCGGACCGGTTTTCGCGCGGCGCGGAGGCAGGCGTGGAGGCGGGTGTGGAGGCGGGCCCGAGCCGGGCCGCGTGACCCGAATGGCGAGGGGGTGGGCGTACGTGTCCGCGCGGGCCCGACCGGACGGATTACCCGGCGGGGAGCTGGGCACAACGGATGCAGGCCCGTGGCTCGGGGGGTGCGGGCGGGCGAATCGGGCGGTGTGCCCCGTTGCCGCGGGACTCGAGTCGATTTATCGTCCCAGCACGATTCGCGAGCAAGATCACAATATGTGAAGGGGCCGCGGCCATGGTGGCGAAGAAGACCGCCGTACAGCAGCCGGCGACCGGCAGGACGGGCGCGGGACCTGCCGCCGGGAGGACGGCCGCGGGGAAGCCGGCAGCCGGCCACGCGGCCGTGGATCAGGAGCGGGGAGAGGCGGCGAAGGCGGAGGAACGGGTGGCGAGGAGAGCCACCGTGCGCAAGACGGTCACGAAGAAGGCGGCCGTGAAGGAGACGGCCGTGAACGAGGCGGCTGTGACGGACACGGCCCCGGCGGACGCGGCCGTCAAGGACGCGGCCCCGACGGAGAGGGCGGCGGAGACGACGGCGGAGCGGGCGGCGGTGGAACGGACGCCGGTGCGGAAGACGGCGGCCGGGAGGTCCCCGGCGCGGAAGGCGGTGGCCGGGAAGGCGGCACACGGCCACGCGGGGGCCGACGGCTCGGTGCAGGACGCGGCGGCCGGGAAGGCCGCGGTGCCCAGGGAGCCGGCGACGAAGACGGCCACCGGCGAGGCGGCTACGGACAGGACGGCCACCGGCGAGGCGGCTACGGACAAGACGGTCCCCCGGGAGCCGGCGGCGAGGAAGGCCGGCGGCAGGCGGGCGGTCCACGGGGACGTCTCCACGGAGACGGCCCACAAGAGCACGGCCAAGAAGGCGGGTGCGGCGCGGGCCGCGAAGCAGACGGGAGCCACGACAGTGGTTGCGAAGAAGACCCCAGGCACGGTCACGGCGGAACAGACCCCCCTTCCCAAGGCGAGGGCCGCCGCGGCGGAGCCCGGCGAGCTGGCGGTGCGCACCGGGGAGGACCCCTGGACCCCGGAAGAGGTCGCGGAGGCCCGCGCGGAGCTGGACTCCGAGTCGGGGCGGCTGCGGGCGGAGATCAGCTCGTCGGAGGCGTCCGTCGCCGGCCTGATGCGGGACTCCGGGGACGGCGCGGGCGACGACGAGGCCGACACCGGCACCAAGAACATCACCCGCGAGCACGAGATGGCGCTGGCCGCCAACGCGCGCGAGATGCTGGACCAGACCGAGCGCGCCCTGGAACGGCTCGACGCGGGCACCTACGGCCTGTGCGAGAACTGCGGCAATCCCATCGGCAAGGCACGCATGCAGGCCTTCCCGCGGGCCACGCTGTGCGTGGAGTGCAAGCAGAAGCAGGAACGCCGCTCCTGAACGCCGGGGGCCGTGGGGGCGTGCCGTAGTCTCGTCCCCAGTCAGGCACCTAGGTTGAGGGACTCACGTGGCAGAGGCGGAGCGCATCATCGGTACGCCGGAAACCCCGGACGACGGCGGCGAGCGGACTGCGGCGGCCGGAGCGCCCGCCGGTCCGGGAGCGTCCGGCCCGGCCGATGCCGGCGTGGGGTCCGCCCCGGTGGGGCGGCGGACCGGCCGCGGGCGCCGGATCGCCGTGCTGTTCGCGGTGGCCGCGTTCGCGTACGCCCTCGACCTGATCAGCAAGATGCTCGTCGTCGCCCGCCTGGAGGGCCACGCGCCGATCCGGGTCGTCGGGGACTGGCTGGAGCTGCACGCCATCCGCAACCCGGGCGCGGCCTTCGGGTTCGGCGCGGCCTTCACGATCATCTTCACCCTCATCGCCGCCGCCGTGATCCTGGTGATCATCCGTCTCGCCCGCAAGCTCTACAGCTTTCCCTGGGCGATCGCGCTCGGCCTGCTGCTGGGCGGTGCGCTCGGCAACCTCACCGACCGGATCTTCCGGGCGCCGGGGATCTTCGAGGGCGAGGTCGTGGACTTCATCGCGCCCCAGGGCTTCGCGGTGTTCAACCTCGCCGACTCGGCGATCGTGTGCGGCGGCATCCTGATCGTGCTGCTGTCCTTCCGCGGCCTGGACCCGGACGGCACGGTCCACAAGGACTGAGGCCGGTCCCGCCCGTCCCGTCGTCCGCGGGGCCTGCGGACGGGCGGTTTTCCACAGGCCCGTTCGGTGGCCGGGCACCCGTCCGGCATACTCGACGGGTGAGCACCGTTCCCGAGATTCGTACCCTGCCCGTGCCAGACGGCCTGGAGGGCGAGCGCGTCGACGCCGCCATCTCCCGCATGTTCGGCTTCTCCCGCACGAAGGCGGCGGAGCTGGCCGCGGCCGGCAAGGTCCAGGTCGACGGGGCGGTGGTCGCCAAGTCCGAGCGGGTGCACGGCGGCGCCTGGCTCGAGGTCGAGATGCCGCAGGCCGCGGCGCCGGTGCAGGTGGTCGCCGAGCCGGTCGAGGGCATGGAGATCGTGCACGACGACGATGACGTGGTCGTGATCGTCAAGCCGGTCGGCGTGGCCGCGCACCCGTCGCCGGGCTGGTCCGGGCCGACCGTCATCGGTGGTCTCGCCGCCGCCGGGTACCGGATCTCCACTTCCGGCGCTGCCGAGCGCCAGGGCATCGTGCACCGTCTGGACGTCGGCACGTCCGGTCTGATGGTGGTCGCGAAGTCGGAGCGCGCCTACACGTCGCTCAAGCGCCAGTTCAAGGAGCGCACGGTCGACAAGCGCTACCACACCCTGGTCCAGGGCCACCCGGACCCGACGAGCGGCACGATCGACGCCCCGATCGGCCGCCACCCCAACCACGACTACAAGTGGGCGGTCACCGCGGACGGCAAGCCGTCGGTGACGCACTACGACCTCGTCGAGGCCTTCCGCGCCGCCTCCCTGCTCGACGTGAAGCTGGAGACCGGGCGCACCCACCAGATCCGCGTCCACATGGCCGCGCACCGCCACCCGTGCGTCGGGGACCTCACCTACGGCGCCGACCCGACCCTGGCCAAGCGGCTGGGCCTGACCCGCCAGTGGCTGCACGCGGTCCGGCTCGGCTTCGAGCACCCCGGCGACGGACAGTGGGTCGAGTTCGGGAGCGACTACCCCGAGGACCTGCGGCAGGCCCTCGACCAGGTCCGCGAGGAGACGTGGGCGTGAGCCCGCGCCACACCGTCCGGGTCGCGACGGACCTCACCGACCGCGAGGCCTGCTTCGCGGTCCGCAAAGAGGTCTTCGTCGCCGAGCAGGGCGTCGCCGAGGACATCGAGTACGACGCCTGGGACGCCGTGGCCGTGCATGTCCTGGCGGTCCGCGAGGACGGTGTACCGCTGGGCACCGGGCGGCTGCTGCACGGCGAGGCGGCGGCGAAGACCGGTGGCGACCCGGCGGTCGGCTCCCTGGGGCGGCTCGCCGTCTCCCGGGAGGCACGCGGGCTAGGCATCGGCGCGGCCCTGGTGCGCGCCATCGAGGACATCGCCCGCGCGGAGGGCCTCACCGCGCTCGACCTGCACGCGCAGACCCACGCCCAGGGCTTCTACGAGCGGCTCGGCTACGTGGCGTACGGCCCGGAGTTCCCGGACGCCGGCATACCGCACCGGGCGATGCGCCGCTCCCTCTAGCTCCCACCCGCCGCACCCTCTGGTTCCCGCCCGCCGCACCCCGCAGCTCCCGCCCGCAGCTCCGCCCGGGAGACGTCGGTACGGCCGGGGCGCGGGCGTCGTGGCAGGCTAGAGGTCTGCCGTGTGATCGTCGAGCCCGGAGCGCCGTCCGTGGATCAGTTGGCCCTGTTGTTCGCCCTGTTGCTCGGGGCCCTGGTGAGCGTCCCGCTCGGGGACCGGTTCGGCGTGCCGGCGCCCGTGCTGATGACCCTGTTCGGCGGGGCCCTGGCGGTGGCCGACTTCGTGCCCGACGTGAACATCCCGCCCGACCTGATCCTGCCCGCGCTGCTGCCGCCGCTGCTCTACGCCGCCGTGCGCCGGACCTCCTGGCGGCAGTTTGCGGCCAACGTCCGACCGATCTTCCTGCTGGCCGTCGCCCTGGTGTTCGTGACCACGGTGTGCGTGGCACTGGTCGCCAGCGCGATCGTGCCCGGGCTGCCGATCGCCGCGGCCGTCGCGCTGGGCGCCCTGATCGCACCGCCCGACCCGGTCGCCGCGACCAGTGTCGCCGGACAGCTGGGGCTGCCGCGGCGCCTGGTGTCCATCCTGGAGGGCGAGGGCCTCTTCAACGACGTGACGGCCATCGTGCTGTACCACGTGGCGATCGCCGCCGCCCTCAGCGGCTCCTTCTCGCCCTGGCGGGCCGGGCTCGACCTCGTGCTGTCCGCCGTCGTCGCGGTGGCCGTGGGACTGGTGCTGGGCTGGGGCGCGAACAGGCTGATGGACCTGCTGGACGAGCCGACCCTCCAGATCGGCATGACCCTGCTGGTGCCGTACGCCTCCTACGTGCTCGCGGAGAAGCTGCACGGCTCCGGGGTGCTCGCCGTGCTCACCACGGCTCTGTTCCTCGCCGAGTACGCCACCGACGCCGACGACGTGATGACCCGGCTGGCCGGGCACACCTTCTGGGACATCATCGACACCCTCGTCACGGGGGTCGCCTTCGGGCTGATCGGCCTGGAGCTGCACAACGCCATCCACACGGGCCGCGGACGCTGGGGCGAGCTGCTGGGCTGGTCGGCCGCCGTGGTCGGCGTGGTGGTCGTCGTACGGCTGCTGTGGCTGCTGCCGGCCACCTGGCTGACCAAGCGGCTGCACGCCCGCCGGGACTACGACGAGGACATCCCGGTCAGCTGGCGGGAGACCGTCGTCATGTGGTGGTCCGGGATGCGCGGGGTGGCCTCCGTGGCCCTGGTCCTCGCGATCCCGCTGAAGACCGACGACGGCTCGCCCTTCCCGCAGCGGGACGTGCTCGTGTTCATCGCCTTCGGGGTGATCATCGCGACGCTGGTGGTGCAGGGGATGACACTGCCGTGGCTGGTGCGGCGGCTGGGCGTGCGGGCCGACTCCGAGCGGGAGAAGGAGTTCGAGAAGGAACTCGCGGTGCGGGCGGCGAAGGCGGCGAAGCGCAGGCTGCGGGAGATCGAGCAGGTGGAGGACCTGCCCGACGACCTCTCCGAGCAGATGCTGCGGCGGGCCTTCGACATCGGCATCCGGATCAGTCCGGACATGGGGGAGGAGGAGCGCCGGGAGGCGCAGCACCAGCGGGCCAGGCGGCTCAAGCGGGTGCGGCGCATCCAGGGCGAGATGCTCAGCGCGGCGCGGCACGAGGTGCTGGCGGCGCGCAGCGAGCCCGGGTCGGATCCGGAGATCGTGGACCGGGTACTGCGCCACCTCGACGTGCGCAGCCTGCGGTGACCCGCTCCCGTGGCCGCGCCGCGTGGCCGCCGGAGAACCGGCGCCGTGACCGTCCGGCCGGTCAGCCCCGGCCGGTGCGCGGGAACTCGTAGGCCCGGCGCAGCGAGGCGCCGTCGGGGGACGGGACGCGGTAGGGCGGCAGCACGGCCTCGGAGGTGTTCACCCGGGGCAGCGCGTAGGCGTGCTCCTCGGACAGCCAGGTGATCATCTGTTCGCGGACCGCGACCCGCACCGTCCAGATGTCGTCCGCGTCCTTCGCCGTCACCAGGGCGCGCACCTGGACGGTGTTCGGTGTGGTGTCGGTCACCTGGAGACTGTAGGCCCGGCCGTCCCAGGCCGGGCAGGAGCGCAGGATGTCCCGCAGCTTCTCGCGCATCGCCTCGATCGGCGCGCTGTGGTCGAGGTGCCAGTAGACGGTCCCGGTCATCTGCGGGGTGCCGCGGGACCAGTTCTCGAAGGGCTTGGAGGTGAAGTACGACACCGGCATGGTGATCCGGCGCTCGTCCCAGGTCCGTACGGTCAGGAAGGTCAGGGTGATCTCGTCGACCGTGCCCCACTCGCCGTCCACGACGACCGTGTCGCCGATGCGGACCATGTCGCCGAAGGCGATCTGCAGCCCGGCGAACAGGTTCGACAGGGTCGACTGGGCGGCGACACCGGCGACGATGCCCAGGATGCCGGCGGAGGCCAGCAGCGAGGCGCCGGCCGCGCGCATCGCGGGGAACGTCAGCAGCATCGAGGCGATCGCCATCACGATGACGATCGCGGACACCACCCGCATGATCAGTTCCACCTGGGTGCGGACCCGGCGCACCCGGGCCGCGTCCCGGTGGACGCGCGCGTAGCGGCTGTAGGAGGTCTCGACGACGGCCGCGGCTATCCGGATCACCAGCCAGGCGGCGGACCCGATCAGCACCAGCGTCAGCGCGCGGCCGATGCCGGTGTGGTGCTGCGCGGACAGTTGCGCCTGGTCGTAGGAGCCTCTGAGCAGCGCGGCGCACAGCACCAGCTGGTAGGGGATGCGGCCGCGCCGCAGCAGTTCCCACAGCGTCGAGTCCGGGTTGCGTTCGTCGGCCTTGCGCAGCAGCCGGTCGGTGGCCCAGCCGAGGGCAAGGGTGAGCAGCACCGAGCTGCCCACCACGATCAGGGGGCGGAGTACGTTCTCCATGCCTCCGAACCTAACCGGGCTCGGCGGGTGATGAACATGTGTGTTCCGAGCGTGTGTGGGTAGGGCCGCCGATACGGCCGCGAGGGCGACGGCTGGCACCATGGCCTCATGAACATCATGCTCTTTCACTCGGCCTACGGACTCCGGCCCGCGGTGCGCGAGGCCGCGGACCGGCTGCGCGCGGCGGGACACGAGGTGTGGACGCCGGACCTCTTCGAGGGACACACGTTCGACACCGTCGAGGACGGCATGGAGTTCCAGGAGCGCACCGGCAAGGAGGAGCTGCTGAAGCGGGCCGTGCTGGCGGCCGCGCCGTACTCGGACCGGGGGCTGGTGTACGCCGGGTTCTCGCTGGGCGCGTCCGTCGCCCAGACGCTCGCCCTCGGCGACGGCAAGGCGCGCGGGCTGCTGCTCCTGCACGGCACCTCCGACATCGCGCCGAACGCGCAGGTGGACGAGTTGCCGGTGCAGCTGCACGTGGCGGAGCCGGACCCGTTCGAGACGGACGACTGGCTGAGCGCCTGGTATCTGCAGATGGGCCGGGCGGGTGCCGACGTGGAGGTGTACCGGTACGCCGGGGCAGGGCATCTCTACACCGACCCCGGTCTGCCGGATCACGACGCGGAGGCCGCCGAGGCCACCTGGCGGGTGGCGCTCGGCTTCCTGGAGACGCTGCGCTGAGCGAGGGGTCACACCGGGTCGTAGGTCCGCTCGATCTTCTGCGTGCCGCTGCGGGTGCGGTAGGAGCGCGCCCAGCCGGACGTGGCGCGCGCGTCGGTGCGGTCGGACAGGACGTAGTAGTCCATCTGCGCGCGGTCGGCGGTGATGTCCAGCACGCCGTAGCCGTGCCGGTCGGTGTCCACCCAGTGGACGTGCCGGTTGGCGGCCTTGATGACCGGTGAGGCGACCGCGGAGACCGTGCCCTCGGGCACCTTCACGATGTCGTCCAGGTTGTCGGAGGTCACCGAGGTCACCACGAACTCGGTGGCCGCCGACGCCGACAGCGGGTAGGTGCCCGCGTCCACCGGCACGTCGTTGGCCCAGGCCATGTGAATGTCACCGGTCAGGAAGACGGTGTTGCCGATGGCGTTGGAGCGCAGGTGGGCCAGGAGTTCGCGGCGGTCGTCGGTGTAGCCGTCCCACTGGTCGGTGTTGGTGGCGATGCCCTCCTGCGGCAGCCCGAGCAGCTTGGCGAGCGGCTTGAGCAGGTCGGCGGTGAGGGAGCCGAAGGAGAACGGCGAGATCATCACCGAGTTGCCGACCAGCCGCCACCGGGTGTCGGAGGCCTTCAGCCCGGCCTTCAGCCAGTCGAGCTGGGCGCGTCCGGTGAGCGTGCGGTCCGGGTCGTCCACCGAGCCGCTGGCCGTGGACGCCTGCTGGGAGCGGAAGGAGCGCAGGTCCAGCAGGGACAGGTCGGCGAGCCTGCCGAAGCGCAGCCGCCGGTAGGTGGTGCCGGCGACGGCCGGGCGGACCGGCATCCACTCGAAGTAGGCCTGCTTGGCGGCGGCCTGACGGGCCACCCAGGTGCCCTCGGCGCCCTCGGTGTGGTTGACCGCGCCGCCCGACCAGGCGTTGTCGGCGAACTCGTGGTCGTCCCAGATCGCGACGACGGGCGCCTTCAGGTGCAGGGCCTGGAGGTCGGGGTCGGTCTTGTACTTGGCGTGCCGGGTGCGGTAGTCGGCGAGGGTGAGGATCTCGTTGGCCGGGGCGTGCGGGCGGACGACCGTGCCGCGGGCGGCGTACTCGCCGCTCTTGTACTCGTAGATGTAGTCGCCGAGGTGCAGCCAGGCGTCCAGGTCGTTGCGGGCGGCGAGATGGCGGTAGGCGGCGAAGTAGCCCGCCTCCCAGTTGGCGCAGGAGACCACGCCGAAGCGCAGCCCGGGCACGTCGGCGTCGGCCGCCGGCGCGGTGCGGGTGCGCGCCACCGGGGAGTCGGTGCCGCCGGCCGAGAAGCGGAACCAGTAGTCGGTGGCCGGTGCCAGGCCGCGGATGTCGGCCTTCACGGTGTGGTCGGAGCCCGCGGTCGCGGTGACGGAGCCCTTGGCGACGATGTCCGTCAGCGCCCTGTCCCTGGCGACGACCCAGCTGACCTCGGTGTCCGGGCCGGCCCCGGAGCCCGGTATCGCCTCCGGGACCGGGGTGATGCGGGTCCACAGCAGTACGCCGTCCGGCAGCGGGTCACCGGAGGCGACGCCGTGCAGGAAGGCGGGGGCGTCCGTGGCGGCGCGGGCCGGGAGGGCGGCGGCGAGCGGGCCCGCCAGGACAGCGGTCGCCGCCGCGGCCTTGACGACCGTACGGCGGCGGGGGAACGGCGTGCCGAGGCGCTGAGCGGCCTCGGATGATCTGTATCGACTGGTCACGGACGATCAGGCTACTGATCAGTACGCGCGAGAGTGGGCGAACTCGCGAAAGTTCGCCCACTCTTCGGCCGGGCGTCGGCTCAGCCCTTGAGGGCCGCTCCGAGCGCGGTGTCGAAGTCGGCGACGGTCATGGGGGCGTTCTTGCCGTCCGGACCCGTCAGGGTCTTGCCGTTCATCTTCAGGGTCGGGGTGCCGGAGACACCGTCCTTGTCGAAGACCTTCGACTCCTCCAGCGCCCACCGGTCGTAGGTGCCGTCCTTCACGTCCTTGCGGAACGCCGCGTTGCCCTTCAGCGCGGGGACGGTGTCGGCGATCTTGATCAGGTAGGCGTCGTCCTTGAACTTGTCCGTGGTCTCCTCGGGGTGCCACTTCTTGGAGTACATCGCGGACTTGTACTCGAGGAAGGCCTCGGGGCTGACGTTCAGCGCGGCGCCCAGGGCGCTGAGCGCGTTCTTGGAGCCCTCGCCGGGCAGGCTCCGGTCGATGAAGGTGGCGCCGACGTACTTGAGCTTGAACTTGCCGGCGTCGAGGTCCTTCTTCACCGTCGGGCCGACCGTCTGCTCGAACGCCGCGCACACCGGGCAGCGCGGGTCCTCGTACATCACGAGGGTCTTCCCGGCGCTCGCCTTGCCGACGACGACGGTCGTGCCGTCGGCACCCGTGGTGTGGGCCGGCTTGACGAGCTTGTCGTCCTTCGCGGCCTCCCAGTACTGGGGCTTGTTGTTCTGGACGACGGCGTAGCCGATGCCGCCGGCCGCGGCCAGGACGGCCACGACCGAGGCGGCCACGATGGTCTGCCGCCTGGCCTTGTCGCGCTTGGCCTGCCGCTCGCGCTCCTGGCGCAGCCGCTCCCGGGCCGCCGTCTTCGCCGTCTGGCTGTTCCGCTTGCTCATGCTGGTGATCTCCATGGGGGACGCGCCCCCGCTCGTACGCGGGCGCGGGTGGGGGACCGGTCGGTGTCCGGACGCCGTCGGCCGCGCGGGAGCCGGGGTGGCTCAGGCGAGGGCCGCGGCGGGGGAGCGCGGCGGTCCACGCCGTCCCAGGGAGTGCGTGAGGAGCCGGTCACGGGCCGCGCTGCGGGGCGGCGCCGGGCGGGGCGCCCGGCGGGCCGGCAGCGCCCGTACGGTGACCGCGGCCACCGCCAGCAGCAGCGGCCGGAACGTGGTGCCGGCCACCGCGTACAGCAGTTGGGCCAGGGCCCGCTCGCCCCGGCGCAGCCAGGCGGCGGCCAGCAGGCCGACCCCGACGTGCGCGGCGAGCAGCAGCCAGGCGGCGGCCGGGCCGGCATGGGCGAACAGGGCGCCGGCCCGGTCGCCGCCACCGGTCACCCGGACCAGGGGGGCGCCCATCCGGCCTTCGCACAGCACGTCCAGGCCGACCGCGCGCAGCGGGCCGGCGACCGGGCCGCCCGCCCGGCCGTAACAGGCGTGCTGGCCGGTGGTGAACACCGTGTCGGCGGCCAGCTCCAGCGGGACCAGCAGGGCCGCGATCCGGCCGAAGCCGCGCTCACGGCCCGCCAGCGCGTAGGCGGTGGCGAACACCCCCGCGGCGACCGCGGCCACGGCGGCCGACGGCAGCGGGGCACGGGACAGCAGCACGTGCGACGCGGTGCCGAGCGTCACGACGAAGGCCGTGAACAGCGCCGCGCGCACGGCTCTGAGCTGGGTCCCGGATATGTCCATAGCGAGAGCAGAGTCTGTCACGTACGCGGGTAAGAGACCCCTAAAGGATGCCTGTGAATCCGCGGCGTCACAGCCCCGGGATCCGGCCGTTGCGGAACAGGTCCACGAAGATCTGGTGGTCGGCACGCGCGCGTGCGCCGTAGCTGTGCGCGAAGTCCACCAGCAGGGGCGCGAAGCCCTCCTCGTCGGCCGCGAGCGCCGCGTCGATGGCCCGCTCGGTGGAGAACGGCACCAGGGACTCGCCGGACTGGTCGTCCGCCGCCGCGTGCATGGTGGCGGTGGCCCGGCCCAGGTCGGCGACGACGGCCGCGATCTCCTCGACGTCGTCGATGTCGCCCCAGTCCAGGTCCACCGCGTACGGCGAGACCTCGGCGACCAGCTGGCCCGCGCCGTCCAGCTCGGTCCACCCCAGCCAGGGGTCGGCGTGCGCCTGGAGGGCGCGCTGGGAGATCACCGTGCGGTGGCCCTCGTGCTGGAAGTACTCCGCGATGGCCGGGTCCGTGATGTGCCGGGAGACGGCCGGGGTCTGCGCCTGCTTGATGTAGATCACCACGTCGTTCTCCAGGGCGTCGCTGTGGCCCTCCAGGAGGATGTTGTACGACGGCAGACCCGCCGAGCCGATGCCGATGCCGCGCCGGCCCACGACGTCCTTCACCCGGTAGGAGTCCGGGCGGGCCAGGGAGGAGTCCGGCAGCGTCTCCAGATAGCCGTCGAAGGCCGCCAGGACCTTGTAGCGGGTGGCCGCGTCCAGCTCGATGGAGCCGCCGCCGGGGGCGAAGCGGCGCTCGAAGTCCCGGATCTCGGTCATCGAGTCCAGCAGGCCGAACCGGGTCAGCGAGCGGGCGACACGCAGCGCGTCGAGGAGCGGGCCCTGCGCGGTGTCCAGCGTGAACGGCGGCACCTCGTCCCGCTTGGCGCCCGTGGCCAGGGCGTGGACGCGCTCGCGGTAGGCGTCGGCGTAGACCGTCACCAGCTCGGTGATCTGCTCGTCGCCGAGCGCCTTCGCGTACCCGATGAGCGCGATGGAGGCCGAGAAACGCTTCAGGTCCCAGGTGAAGGGGCCGACGTAGGCCTCGTCGAAGTCGTTGACGTTGAAGACCAGGCGGCCGTTGGAGTCCATGTACGTGCCGAAGTTCTCCGCGTGCAGGTCGCCGTGGATCCACACGCGCGAGGTGCGGTCGTCCAGGTACGGACCGCCGCGCTTCTCGGCGTCGAGGTCATGGTAGAAGAGGGCCGCCGTGCCGCGGTAGAAGGCGAACGCCGAGGCCGCCATCTTGCGGAACTTCACCCGGAACGCGGCCGGGTCGGCGGCCAGGAGCCGGCCGAAGGCGGTGTCGAAGACGGCGAGGATCTCCTCGCCGCGCTGCTCGTCGTTGAGCTGGGGGACCGACATCGCGGGGTGCCTCCTGGTGCGGGACGGGTGGTGCGTGTAGGTGCGGGAACGCGTACGACGGCGCTTCCGCCGTTTCAACGGGCGACGCCACGCGGGAGTGCCCGCTTCCCGCACGAAGGTACGCGGACGGGGCCCGCGCGTGTCAGTGCGGGGGCATAGACTTCGACGCTGTCCCCCTGACTGTCCACAGCCCGTGGGACACCCGTCGACGCACGTTTGCCCTGGAGGCTCGAACCGTGTCAAAGCCGCCCTTCACGCACCTGCACGTCCACACCCAGTACTCGCTGCTGGACGGTGCCGCGCGGCTCAAGGACATGTTCCAGGCCTGCCACGAGATGGGCATGACCCATATCGCCATGTCGGACCACGGCAACCTGCACGGGGCGTACGACTTCTTCCACTCCGCGAAGAACGCCGGAATCACCCCGATCATCGGGATCGAGGCGTATGTCGCCCCGGAGTCCCGGCGCAACAAGCGCAAGATCCAGTGGGGCCAGCCGCACCAGAAGCGGGACGACGTCTCCGGCTCCGGCGGCTACACCCACAAGACGATGTGGGCGGTGAACCGGACCGGTCTGCACAACCTCTTCCGGCTGTCCTCCGACGCGTACGCCGAGGGCTGGCTGACGAAGTGGCCCCGGATGGACAAGGAGACCATCGCCCGGTGGTCCGAGGGCATCGTCGCCTCCACCGGCTGCCCCTCCGGCGAGGTGCAGACCCGGCTGCGCCTCGGCCACTTCGACGAGGCACTCAAGGCCGCCGCCGATTACCAGGACATCTTCGGCAAGGACCGGTACTTCCTGGAGCTGATGGACCACGGCATCGAGATCGAGCGCCGGGTCCGCGACGGCCTGCTGGAGATCGGCCGGAAGCTCGGCATCCCGCCGCTGGTGACGAACGACTCGCACTACACGTACGCGCACGAGGCGGGCGCCCACGACGCCCTGCTGTGCATCCAGACCGGCAAGAACCTCTCCGACCCCGACCGCTTCAAGTTCGACGGCACCGGCTACTACCTGAAGTCCACGGACGAGATGTACGCCATCGACTCCTCGGACGCCTGGCAGGAGGGCTGCGCCAACACGCTCCTCGTCGCCGAGATGGTCGACACCGCCGGCATGTTCGAGAAGCGCGACCTGATGCCGAAGTTCGACATCCCCGAGGGCTACACCGAGGTCACCTGGTTCAAGGAGGAGGTCCGCCGCGGCATGGAGCGCCGCTTCCCCGGCGGCATCCCCGAGGACCGCCAGAAGCAGGTCGAGTACGAGATGGACGTCATCATCCAGATGGGGTTCCCGGGCTACTTCCTCGTCGTCGCCGACTTCATCATGTGGGCCAAGAACAACGGCATCGCGGTCGGCCCCGGCCGAGGCTCCGCGGCCGGCTCGATCGTCGCGTACGCCATGGGCATCACCGACCTCGACCCGATCCCGCACGGCCTGATCTTCGAGCGGTTCCTCAACCCCGAGCGCGTCTCCATGCCCGACGTCGACATCGACTTCGACGAGCGCAGGCGCGTCGAGGTGATCAGGTACGTGACGGAGAAGTACGGCGCCGACAAGGTCGCCATGATCGGCACGTACGGCAAGATCAAGGCCAAGAACGCGATCAAGGACTCCGCGCGCGTGCTGGGCTACCCGTACGCGATGGGCGACCGGATCACCAAGGCCATGCCCGCCGACGTCCTCGGCAAGGGCATCGACCTGAACGGCATCACCGACCCCAGCCACCCCCGGTACTCGGAGGCGGGCGAGGTCCGCGCGATGTACGAGAACGAGCCGGACGTGAAGAAGGTCATCGACACCGCCAAGGGCGTCGAGGGCCTGGTCCGGCAGATGGGCGTGCACGCCGCCGGCGTCATCATGTCCAGTGAGACCATCACCGAGCACGTGCCCGTCTGGGTCCGGCACACCGACGGCGTGACCATCACGCAGTGGGACTACCCGAGCTGCGAGTCGCTCGGCCTGCTGAAGATGGACTTCCTCGGCCTGCGCAACCTGACGATCATGGACGACGCCGTCAAGATGGTGAAGTCCAACAAGGGCGTCGACATCGATCTGCTGAGCCTCCCGCTCGACGATCCGACGACCTTCGAACTGCTCCAGCGCGGCGACACCCTCGGCGTCTTCCAGTTCGACGGCGGCCCCATGCGCTCGCTGCTGCGCCTGATGAAGCCCGACAACTTCGAAGACATCTCCGCCGTCTCGGCGCTCTACCGTCCCGGCCCGATGGGCATGGACTCGCACACCAACTACGCGCTGCGCAAGAACAAGCTCCAGGAGATCACCCCGATCCACAAGGAGCTGGAGGAGCCCCTCGAAGAGGTCCTGGCCGTCACCTACGGCCTGATCGTCTACCAGGAGCAGGTCCAGAAGGCCGCCCAGATCATCGCCGGCTACTCGCTCGGCGAGGCCGACATCCTGCGCCGCGTGATGGGCAAGAAGAAGCCCGACGAACTGGCGAAGAACTTCACCATCTTCCAGGCCGGCGCGAAGCGGAACGGCTACAGCGACGAGGCCATCCAGGCCCTGTGGGACGTGCTGGTCCCCTTCGCCGGCTACGCGTTCAACAAGGCGCACTCCGCCGCGTACGGCCTGGTCTCGTACTGGACCGCGTACCTCAAGGCCAACTACCCCGCCGAGTACATGGCCGCCCTGCTGACCTCCGTCAAGGACGACAAGGACAAGTCGGCGGTCTACCTCAACGAGTGCCGCCGCATGGGCATCAAGGTGCTCCCGCCGAACGTCAACGAGTCCGAGTCCAACTTCGCCGCCCAGGGCGACGACGTGATCCTCTTCGGCCTCTCCGCCGTCCGCAACGTCGGCACCAACGTCGTCGAGTCGATCATCAAGTGCCGCAAGGCGAAGGGGAAGTACTCCTCCTTCCCGGACTACCTGGACAAGGTGGACGCGGTGGTCTGCAACAAGCGGACCACGGAGTCGCTGATCAAGGCCGGCGCCTTCGACTCCATGGGGCACACCCGCAAGGGCCTGACGGCGCAGTACGAACCGATGATCGACAACGTGGTCGCGGTCAAGCGCAAGGAGGCCGAGGGGCAGTTCGACCTCTTCGGCGGCATGGGCGAGGAGAGCAGCAGCGAACCCGGCTTCGGGCTGGACGTGGAGTTCTCCGCCGACGAGTGGGACAAGACCTATCTGCTCGCCCAGGAGCGGGAGATGCTCGGTCTGTACGTCTCCGACCACCCGCTGTTCGGCCTGGAACACGTGCTGGCCGACAAGGCCGACGCGGGGATCGCCCAGCTCACCGGCGGTGAGCACGCGGACGGCGCGGTCGTGACGATCGGCGGGATCATCTCCGGCCTCCAGCGCAAGATGACCAAGCAGGGCAACGCCTGGGCCATCGCCACGGTGGAGGACCTCGCCGGCTCCATCGAGTGCATGTTCTTCCCCGCCTCCTACCAGCTGGTGTCGACCCAACTCGTCGAGGACGCGGTCGTGTTCGTCAAGGGCCGGCTCGACAAGCGCGAGGACGTGCCCCGCCTCGTCGCCATGGAGCTGATGGTCCCGGACCTGTCCAACGCCGGCACCAACGCGCCCGTGATCCTCACCATCCCCTCGGTGAAGGTGACCCCGCCGATGGTCAGCCGGCTCGGCGAGATCCTCAGCCACCACAAGGGCGACAGCGAGGTCCGTATCAAGCTCCAGGGCCCGCGCAAGACCACCGTCCTGCGTCTGGACCGCCACCGGGTCAAGCCCGACCCGGCGCTCTTCGGCGACCTGAAGGTGCTCCTCGGCCCGTCCTGCCTGGCCGGCTGAGGTCCCCCGGCGTCAAGGGGCGCACCCGCGACGGGTGCGCCCCTTTCGTGTGCCCGGGCTTCAACTGCCCTTTAGTTGTGACCGAAGCGCTTCTGCTGCTTGCGGGCGACGTCCGCCGGGCTGCCCGGTATGCCCGCCATCGAGGACTCGGGCTCCTCCGCCGGCGGACGGTGCGTGCGCTCGTGGGTCTGCTCGGCCTGCGGGCCACGGTTCTGCGGGCCGGCCTGCTTGCGGTTCTTGTTCTTGGCCATGCTGATCTGCCTCCTGCGAGGGGTCTGGGGGCCAGGGACGGGACCAGATTCACATAGGCTGACATCAGGCGCATGTCGGATAATTACCGTGTGTGACAGGGTGGGTGAGCGCGCGGGATCCGCAAACGCCACGCCGAAGATCGAGTTCCGGCCGTTAACCCCCGCGCGGTCGGGCAGACTCGGGGGAAGTCCGGAGTAAAACCTCCCGGGAAGAGGGTGAGTCGCGTGGACCGCTGCATCGTCCTGGTGGACGCCGGGTATCTGCTGGGCGCCGCCGCCAGCCTCCTCGCCGGTGAGCCCTCGCGGTCCCGGATCACCGTCGACCACGCCGCCCTGATCCAGGCACTGCGCGACCGCGCGGAGTTCGACACCGAACGGCCGCTGCTGCGCATCTACTGGTTCGACGGCGCCCCCGACCGCGTCCCCCAGCCGGAGCACCGCCGACTGCGCGTGATGCCCCGGGTCACCGTCCGGCTCGGCGCCCTCACCCGCAGCGACGGACGCTGGGCCCAGAAGGGCGTCGACGCGGCCATGCACGCCGAACTGACCGAGCTGGCCCGCAACCGCGCCTGCTCCGACGTCGTCCTCGTCACCGGCGACGGCGATCTGCTGCCCGGCATGATGGCCGCCAAGGAGCACGGCGTCGCCGTCCACCTGTGGGCCGTCCAGGCCGCCGACGGCGACTACAACCAGTCCGAGGACCTGGTCGCCGAGGCCGACGAGCGGCGCGTGCTGGACCGCGCCTGGATCACCCAGGCCGTCCGCGCCAAGGAGCTGACCGGGATCTGCGCGCCGCCGCCCGTGCCCCGCCCGGAGATCGCCGCGATCCTCTCCGCGCCGCTGCCCGAGTCGGCGCCGTCGGCGGCCACCGAGGGTTCCGCCGAGCGGACCGACCGACCGCCGGGCACCGGCGGGACGGAGAACGGCGCCCAGGAGCGGGCGTCCGCCGCCAGGACCGTACCGACCCCCAAGGATCTCGCCGCGCTGCGCGCGCCCGGCGCCCAGCCCGCGCAGCAACCGCCGACCGCGACCCTGCGCTGGTCCTCCGACAAGGGGTGGGTCGACCGGCCCGGCGCGGTCACGGAGCCGCCCGAGGTCGCCTCGATGCCGACGCTGGCCCAGCTCACCACGGCCGAGCAGCGCTGGGCCGACCGGGAGGAGGACATCACCACCGTCGGGGGTGACCCGTACGAGGTGGGGCAGGTCTTCGCCCGCCGCTGGATGTCCCGGCTCGGCGGCGAGCAGAGCCATCTTGCGCGGCTGTCGCAGATGTACCCGCGGATCCCGCACCGGATCGACGGGGAGCTGCTGCGCTACGCGGCGCGGTTCGGGCTGCTGGCCCACAAGGACGACCAGATCGACGAGCACGACCGCTACGCCATCCGGGCGGGTTTCTGGCGGGAGGCCGGCGTTCCGGCGGCGACGGAGAGCACGCCCGCGGCCGACTGACGCGACGCACCCCGCCGAGGACCGCGGCCGTCCCGCCGAAGGCGGCGCGGTCGTGCCGCGGTGACCGGGAGAAGCGGCCCCAAAGGCGAGTAAAGGCCCCCGACCCCGTACCCTCGTCCCTTGTGA
Source organism: Streptomyces sp. NPDC028722 (assembly GCF_040637655.1). Classification (NCBI taxonomy): domain Bacteria; kingdom Bacillati; phylum Actinomycetota; class Actinomycetes; order Kitasatosporales; family Streptomycetaceae; genus Streptomyces; species Streptomyces sp. NPDC028722. The sequence goes on along the minus strand of NZ_JBEZWU010000001.1, from coordinate 132,302 downwards.
GTACGCGCGCGGCACAGGCACTTCGGTACGACGAGGTCGTACGCGTGCGCGGGCTCAGCAAGACCTACCCGGCCGTGAAGGGGCGGCGGGGCGCACCCGGCACCCCCGAGCTGCGCGCCACCGACGGGGTCGAGCTGGACGTGCGCGGCGGGGAGATCTTCGGGCTGCTCGGACCGAACGGCGCCGGCAAGTCCACCCTCGTACGGCAGCTGACCGGGCTGCTGCGGCCGGACGCCGGAAGCGTGGAGATCCTCGGGCACGACATCGTGCGCCATCCCGAGCGGGCCGCGCGGCTCCTCGCGTACCTGGGCCAGGAGTCCTCCGCCCTGGACGAGCTGACCGTCTCCCTCGCCGCCGAGACCACCGGACGCCTGCGCGGCCTGGACGTCCGGCGGGCGCGGGCCGAACGGGACGCCGTACTGGACGAACTGGGGCTCGCCCCGATCGCCGGGCGGGCGCTGAAGAAGCTGTCCGGCGGCCAGCGGCGGCTCGCCTGCCTCGCCGCCGCCCTCGTCGGGGAACGGCCGCTGCTCGTACTGGACGAGCCGACCACCGGCATGGACCCGGTGGCCCGGCGCGCGGTGTGGGCGGCCGTGGACCGGCGCCGGGCCGAGCGCGGCACGACCGTGCTGCTGGTCACCCACAACGTCATCGAGGCCGAGACCGTGCTCGACCGGGTCGCCGTGCTCGACCAGGGACGGGTCATCGCCTGCGACAGTCCCGCCGGACTCAAGGCGCGGGTCGCCGGCGAGGTACGGGTCGAGCTGGTGTGGCGGGAGCGGGCGCCGCTGGAGGTGCCCGAGGTCGCCGTCCTGCGCGAGCGGGCCGTGGAGTCCGGCCGGCGCTGGACGCTCCGGCTCGTGCCCGAGGAGGCCCGCGCCGTCGTCGCCACGGTGACCGGCGGAGCCGCCTTCGCCGCCCTGGACGACTTCACGCTCGCCACGCCCAGCCTGGAGGACGTCTACCTGGCGCTGGGCGGCGCGGCCCGGCAGGGGCTGGTGAGGGCATGAGCGCACCGGCCGCGCCGAGCGCAGGGGTCCACGCGACCGCCGTAGGGAAGGGGAGCAGCTCACCGTGAGTGTCGTACCCGCCGAGGTGGTGCCGGGCGGCGCCCGGGCCGTGCCCGGGACGGCGCCCGGTCCGGCCGAGCTGGGGCCGCCCGCGCGGCTGTGGCCGTCGCTGGTGGCTGTCTACCGGGCGCAGCTGTCCCGGGCCCGGGTGGCGCGGATGCCTCTGCTGTTCGTGGCCACCTTCCAGTCCGTCGGGATCACCGTGATGATGCGGGGGGTCGTCGACAGCGGCAGCGAGGCCCAGTCCGTGGTGGCCGGGTCTTCGGTGCTGGTCGTCGCGTTCGTCGCGCTGAACCTGCTGTCCCAGTACTTCGGGCAGCTGCGGGCCAGCGGCGGACTCGACCACTACGCCACGCTGCCGGTGCCGCCGGCCGCCGTGGTGCTGGGCGCCGCGGCGGCGTACGCCTCCTTCACCGTGCCGGGCACGCTGGTGACCGCCGTCTTCGGGTGCGTGCTGTTCGGGCTGCCGCTGTCCAACCTGTGGATCCTGCTGGCCGTCATCCCGCTCGCCGGGGCCGCGCTGTCCGGGCTCGGCGCCGCGTGCGGACTCCTCGCGCCCCGGCCGGAACTGGCCACGCTGCTCGGCCAGCTGGGCATGTCGGCGGCGCTGCTGCTGGGCGTGCTGCCGGCCGACCGGATGCCCCAGATCGTACGGCTGGCCCGTGATCTGCTGCCCTCGACCTACGGTGTGGAGGCGTACGCCCGGACGTTCGGGGCGCACCCGGACTGGGCGGTCGTCCTCGCTGACCTGGGGGTGTGCGCGGGTGTCGGAGTGGTCTCGCTGGCCGTGGCGGCACGGGCGTACCGCAGGGCCGCCGTCCGGTGACGCGCCGCGCGGCGCGACCTGGCACGATGTCAGGGTGACCGCACCGCTGACTCCGCCTCCGCCCCCGCACGACGATTCCCCGCACCAGGTACGGCAGGCCCCGCCGTCCGCCGGGGCGCCGGGCGCGGGTCCGTACGAACAGGACGGCCCCGGGATGAAGACGGAAGTACGGGACGCCGCCGTGATCACGGTGGCGGTGGCGCTCGGCGGGGTGCTGCTGGGACTGCTGTGGTGGTGGCTGGCGCCGCACGTGCCGCTGGTCGGGGACGTGATCGACAAGAACTGGGTCGTCTACCTCAAGGACACCGAGGGCGAGCAGGCGATCGGCGTGGACGGCACGTTCGCGCTGCTGGGGCTCGCTTTCGGCCTGGTCAGCGCGGTGGTCGTCTTCCTGCTACGGCGGCGCGGAGGCGTGCCGGTCGTGGTGGCACTGGGCGTGGGCGGGCTGCTCGGCTCGCTGCTGGCCTGGCGGCTGGGCGTGTGGCTGGGCCCCGGGTCCGACGTGCTCGCACGCGCGCGGGCCGCGGGCAAGGGGGTGACGTTCGCTGCGCCGCTGAAGCTCGGGGCGAGGGGCTCGCTGCTGGCCTGGCCGCTGGGCGGGGCGCTGGTGCATCTCGGGCTCACGGCGCTCTTCGGGCCGCGGGACCCCGAGCCGGAGCTCTTCGGCCCGCAGGACCCCGAGCCGCCGCACCCGCACGCCTGACCGCGACGCTCCGCCCGGTACGCCCCCGCGCCCCGGCCGCCGGGGCCGGGACCCTCAGCCCCGGCCGATGGGGGCCAGGACCGCGTCCGTCAGGTCGGCCAGGTCCTGCGGGGCCAGTTCCACCTCCAGGCCGCGGCGGCCCGCCGAGACGCAGATCGTGGGATGGGCCCCGGCCGAGTCGTCGAGGACCGTCCGGAGCTTCTTGCGCTGGCCGAGGGGGGAGATGCCGCCGCGGACGTAGCCGGTGGTGCGTTCGGCGAGGGTGGGGTCGGCCATCGTGGCGCGTTTGCCGCCGACCGCCGCCGCGAGGGCCTTCAGGTCCAGGGAGCCCGCCACCGGGACCACGCCGACCACCAGGGAGCCGTCCACGTCGGCGACCAGGGTCTTGAAGACCCGGTCGGGGGAGACGCCCATCGCCTCGGCCGCCTCCTCGCCGTAGGAGGGGTGGGACGGGTCGTGTGCGTAGGCGTGGACCGTGAAGTCCACGCCAGCCGCCGTCAGGGCCACCGTCGCGGGCGTGCCCCCGGACTGCTGCTTCTGCTTCTTCGCCATCGGGAGTGCCGGTCCTCCTCAGTTGAGACTGGTCGGCGTCCGCGTCAGCTCGAACGCCGGCAACGACGGCAGGCTACGGATGATGGCCGTCTCCGCGCGAAGGAGTTTCAGCTCGTCCCGGAGCCGGGACGCGGTGTCCGGCGCCTGGAGCAGGCGCTGCTTGGTCGGCGTGTCGTGCACCATCGCCGCCGCCACCAGGTACGACACCACGCTCGGGTCGTCCGGCAGCTCCGCCCCCGAGGACAGGGAGCGCTCGCGGGCGCCCGCCAGGCGCTTCTGGTACTGGCGGAAGGACCGCAGGACGCCCTCCGCCAGTGCCCCGGCCTCGTCTCCGGGCTCCTCCGGCAGCTCCTGGAGCTCCGCGGTGAGGAAGGGGCCCGAGGCGTCCACGGACAGCAGGCGGACGCGGGTCGTGCCCGTCGCCAGCACCTCGAACGTGCCGTCGGACCGCTCCCGGACGGTCGCCGCGTCCGCGATACAGCCGACGCTGTGGAAAGCCCGGACGAGGTCGGGGCCGAAGCCGGCGGACGGGCCGCGTTCCGGCTCGGCCGTGGGATCCGGCATGCCGGGGGCGCTGGGCGCGACCTCGTGGCCGTCGCGGACGGCCACGACGGCGAACCGGCGCGCTTCGTCCTCGGGGGTCTTCAGCAGCTCGCGCATCATGGCGCGATACCGCTCCTCGAAGACGTTCAGCGGCAGCACGAGCCCGGGGAACAGCACCGAGTTCAGCGGAAAGAGCGGGAGACGGACGGTGGTCACGGCGCCCCAGCCTAGTGGTCGTCGGCGCGGACGTGTCCGCCGTGCTCGCCGAGGGGGTCCTCGGGTGCGGTGATCAGCCCGGCCGGGAGGGGCCGGGGCCCCTGCGTCAGCAGGTGCTCGCGCAGGCGCAGGAAGTGGCCCAGCGGGTCGTCGGAGAACAGCTCCCAGGGGAAGGACGTGGCGTACGGGCCGATCAGCCGCAGCTGCGTGCGGGCGTCCTCCCGGCGGTCCAGGCGCAGCAGGACGTACAGCAGCTTGTTGCGGACCTCGGCGGGCCACGGATCGGCCTCGGGGAAGTGCCCGGAGAGCCCGATCGCCCGGTCGGCCGCCGCGTCGAGCCGGGCGCGCGGCACCTCGGGGCCGCAGCCGTCGGTCAGGTAGCCGAAGGCCGCGCGGGCGGGCAGGGCCTGCACGAGCGAGCCGGCGGGGGCGTCCTGCGCGGCGCGGTCGGCGAAGTCGAAGCACGCGTGGTGCGAGCCGTGCCAGGAGGCGGCGAGGTAGCGCAGGGCGGCCACGTGACAGCCGTAGTGGTGCGGGGCGCGGCGGACCGCGGCCTCCCACAGCTCCTCGAAGTAGCGGTGCCCGGCCCGTGAGCCGCGCGCGTGGTCCAGCGCGATCCGCCAGGGCACCGGGTCGCGGTCGTCGGCGCGGGCGGCGGCGGTGATGTGCGGGCTGACCTCGCGCAGCAGTTCGGCGCGCGCCGGCGAGGGCCAGGCGCGGTCCACCGCCAGCTGGGCGCCGACCAGCAGCGCGCCGGGGTCCTCGGGGGCGGCGGCGCGCCACTCCTCGTACCACTCGGGGCGTGAGCGGGCGAAGGCGGCGAGGCGGCGCGTGTACCGGTCCCGGTTCTCCCACTCGGCGGCGGCTCGGGTGGCGGCCAGCAGACCGGCCGCGACGGCGTACTCGCCCCGTCCGGCGGCGACCAGCGCGGGCGAGAGTCGGTCGTCGGGGGCGTCGAGCACCGTCTCGTCCCCGGCCGGCGGCCGGCCGGACGGGTGCGCGGAGCGTTTGGCCATCCGGGTGGGGCGGATGAACGAGGGCAGCAGAGCCATGGTGCCGACCATTGAAAGTCCGCAGGTCCCGGCGGCGCCAGAGGGTCCGGGCAAGTCGGGGAAAGTTGTATGTCTGCGAGTCAAGGACCCGTAAAGGATGAATGTTCAAATTGTGTGCGTCCGGGTCCGGAGGTGAAGGACGGGTGTCGATGCCCCGGGTGTCCGGCGTGTCGCGTCGCGGCCTCAGCTGCGCCGCAGCAGCCGGGTCGCGCCCGCCGCCACCGTCGTCGCCAGGATCCAGCCGAGCAGGATCATCACCGCCGCCAGCCACTGCCAGCCGCCGCGCAGCTGCCACTGGCCGGCCTGCCCCAGGTCGATCACCGGCAGCAGCAGGTCCAGCGTGAACAGCGCCGGGCTCCAGGCCGGGTGGCCGCCGGGGTTCACCGGCGGGTGGGCCGCGTGCGCGAACGCCAGTGTGCCCGCCGCCCACAGCACCGTCATCCACACCGCCGCCCGGCCGGGCCGGTAGCCGTAGGCGACCGTCCAGTCCTGGACGTGGCCCCACAGCTTGCCCGCCAGCGGCAGCGTCTCGCGCCGCCGGCGCTGCTTGGCGAGCAGCACCTCGCGCGCGTCCTCGTCCTCCCCGGCCGCGCGCAGCACCGCGGCCAGCCGCTCGTAGGGCTCCGGGGCGTACTCGGCGGTGGCCGCCGACACCCAGTCCAGGCGCCGGGTCAGCGGGAACGGGCCCTGCGGCACCAGGTTCTCGTAGGCGAACCCGCCCATGTGCAGGTTCCCCTCGTCCGGCCAGCTGCTCGCGCGGTCCACCAGGTTCACGATCCGCGCGCCGGACAGCACCACCTTGCCGCGCTCGGGCCGGTCCCCGAGGAAGCGCAGCTCCGGCGTCTGCACCCGGCGCAGCGACAGCTCCTGGTCGTCGGTGAAGGTGAACCGGGCCCGCTCCAGGTCGACGGCGTCCCCGAACCGCCCGTCGTCCAGCCGCACCCCGCCCCGGCACTCGAACCGCTGGATGCGCGTCCCGCGCGCGGGTGTCGTGCCGCTCAGCAGCGGGCTGCCGACGCCGGCCGGGGTCAGGTACAGGGTGCGCTCGACCGTCAGCTGGGGGGCGTTCAGGGCCAGCCGGGCGTACGGATTGGCCAGTTTCGCGCCGCGCAGGCTCAGCGACACGCCGACCTTGGCGCCGCGCAGGCTCAGCTCGCCGTGCGACTCCAGCAGCTCGGCCTGGAGATCCTGGCCGACGGTCATGCCGTCCGCCGCGATCGACCGGCCGCTGCGGTCCCGGTACACGATCGCCTGGTTGAGCAGCAGATCGGTGCCGATGTGGGCGTCGGTCAGCCGGACCCCGTTCTGGAAACGGCAGCGCGGCAGGTGCAGATCGCCCTCGGTGTGCACACGGGCCGCCTCCAGGCGCGGCACCGAGCAGTCCACCAGGCGCACGGTCGTGAACCGGGCCTCCGGCAGCCGGACCTCCTCGTCGAACCGGCAGCCGCTCAGTTCCAGGTACGGCGTGACCTGGCCGCCCGCCAGGTCCAGCGTGCCGGTGATCCGCACGCCGGCGAGCTTCAGCGCGGACACCCGGCCCGCGAGCGCCGGCGGGCCGTCCAGCAGCAGCCAGCACACGATGCGGGCCCGCACGGTGCGTTCGGGACCCCACGGATGACCGCCGTGCGGATCGTCCACGATGGCGTCTCCGCTGCTCAGGTCGTAGACGCTGCCGTTGCGGAAGGCCTGCCACATGCCGGCCTCGGCCGCCGTCAGGTCGTCCGGCAGGTCCCCGGCGCGGATGCCGGTCCCCTCGGTCACCGTTGTCCTCTCCCGGTCCAGTCCCGGTCCAGTCCGGTCCAGTGGTTTCGTACAGCCGTTCATGCCCGGTGAGTGACCCTCGGAACACAGCAGGTGAAGGGGATCTTCCGGGTTCCGGCCAGCCTATGTACCAGCCATTGGCCCGCCATTGGCCCGCGTTCTGTATCAGCCATTGATACGCGCGGACGACTCCCTACGCCGGTCTGAGAGAATTGGGACTGTGATCTCCCGAATCGATCTGCGCGGCGACGCCCTTCCCGAGGGCCCCGCCCTGCGCGACCTGCTGCCCCGAGCCGACTTCGACGTCGCGGCCGCCCTGGAGAAGGTGCGTCCCATCTGCGAGGCCGTGCATCATCGGGGTGACGCGGCGCTGATCGACTTCGCCGAGAAGTTCGACGGAGTACGGCTGGAATCCGTCCGTGTCCCGGCCCGGGCGCTCACCGACGCGCTCGACGGCCTCGACCCGGCCGTGCGCGCCGCCCTGGAGGAGTCCGTCCGCCGCGCCCGCCTCGTCCACCGCGCGCAGCGCCGGACCACGCACACCACCCAGGTGGTGCCCGGCGGCTCGGTGACCGAGAAGTGGGTGCCGGTCGAACGCGTCGGGCTGTACGCGCCCGGCGGCCGGTCCGTCTACCCCTCCTCCGTGATCATGAACGTCGTACCGGCCCAGGAGGCCGGCGTCGGGTCCATCGCGCTCGCCTCCCCGCCGCAGGCGGAGTTCGGCGGCCTCCCGCACCCGACGATCCTCGCCGCCTGTGCGCTGCTCGGCGTGGACGAGGTGTACGCCGCGGGCGGCGCCACCGCCGTCGCGATGTTCGCGTACGGCACCGAGTCCTGCCCGCCCGCCAACATGGTCACGGGCCCCGGCAACATCTGGGTCGCCGCCGCCAAGCGCTACTTCACCGGCAGGATCGGCATCGACGCCGAGGCCGGCCCGACCGAGATCGCGATCCTCGCGGACGCCACCGCCGACCCGGTGCACGTCGCCTCGGACCTGATCAGCCAGGCCGAGCACGACCCGCTCGCGGCGGCCGTCCTCGTCACCGACTCCGCCGAGCTGGCGGACGCGGTCGAGAAGGAGCTGGAGCCGCAGGTCGCGGCCACCAAGCACATCGAGGACCGGATCGTGCCCGCGCTCAAGGGCCGGCAGTCCGCGATCGTCCTCGTCGACGGCGTCGAGGAGGGCCTGCGGGTGGTCGACGCGTACGGCGCCGAACACCTGGAGATCCAGACCGCCCGGGCCGCCGAGGTGGCCGACCGGGTGAAGAACGCGGGCGCGGTCTTCATCGGCCCCTGGGCCCCCGTCTCGCTCGGCGACTACGCCGCCGGGTCCAACCACGTCCTGCCCACCGGTGGCTGCGCCTGCCACTCCTCGGGCCTGTCCGTCCAGTCGTTCCTGCGCGGCATCCACATCGTGGACTACAGCAGGGAGGCGCTCGCCGAGGTCGCCCACCACGTGGTGACGCTGGCGGAGGCGGAGGACCTGCCGGCGCACGGCGCGGCGGTCAAGGCGCGGTTCGGATGGAAGGTTCCGGCGGACAAGTGAGCTTCGGCATCGACGACCTACCCGTACGGGACGAGCTGCGCGGCAAGTCCCCCTACGGCGCGCCCCAGCTGGACGTGCCGGTACGGCTGAACACCAACGAGAACCCCTACCCGCTGCCCGGCCCGCTGGTCGAGCGGATCGCGGAACGGGTGCGGGAGGCGGCCCGCGACCTGAACCGCTACCCCGACCGGGACGCGGTCGAGCTGCGCACCGAGCTGGCGAGGTACCTGACGAGGACCGGCGGGCACCCGCTCGGCACCGAGAACGTCTGGGCCGCCAACGGTTCCAACGAGGTCATCCAGCAGCTGCTCCAGGCCTTCGGCGGCCCGGGCCGTACGGCCCTCGGCTTCGAACCGTCCTACTCGATGCACGCCCTCATCGCGCGCGGCACCAACACCGGCTGGGTCGCCGGCCCGCGCAACGAGGACTTCACCCTCGACCCCGCCGCCGCGGAGCGGGCGATCGCCACGCACCGGCCGGACGTCGTCTTCATCACCACCCCCAACAACCCCACCGGCAACGCGGTGCCGGCGTCGACCGTCGTCGCGCTGTACGAGGCGGCCCAGCGGGCGAAGCCGTCGATGGTCGTCGTGGACGAGGCCTACGTCGAGTTCAGTCATGGCGAGTCGCTGCTGCCCCTGCTGGCGGACCGCCCCCACCTGGTCGTCTCCCGCACCATGTCGAAGGCGTTCGGCGCCGCCGGGCTCCGCCTCGGCTACCTCGCCGCGCACCCCGCGGTCGTCGACGCCGTCCAGCTGGTGCGCCTGCCCTACCACCTGTCGGCGATCACCCAGGCGATCGCCCTGGCCGCCCTGGAGCACACCGACACGCTGCTGGGCTACGTCGAGCAGCTGAAGGCGGAACGGGACCGGCTGGTCACCGAACTGCGCGCGATGGGCTACGAGGTCACCGAGTCCGACGCGAACTTCGTGCAGTTCGGCCGCTTCGAGAACGCCCACGACGCCTGGCGGCGGATCCTCGACCGGGGCGTCCTGGTCCGGGACAACGGCGTACCGGGACGGCTGCGGGTGTCCGCCGGCACCCCGCAGGAGAACGACGCGTTCCTCGACGCGGTACGGGACTTGAAGAAGGAGTTTGAGGCATGAGCCGCATAGGACGCGTGGAGCGCACCACCAAGGAGACCGCGGTCCTGGTCGAGATCGACCTCGACGGCACGGGACGGACCGACATCGCCACCGGCGTCGGCTTCTACGACCACATGCTCGACCAGCTCGGCCGGCACGGTCTGTTCGACCTGACCGTGAAGACCGACGGCGACCTGCACATCGACTCCCACCACACCATCGAGGACACCGCCCTCGCGCTGGGCGCCGCCTTCAAGCAGGCGCTCGGCGACAAGGTGGGCATCTACCGCTTCGGCAACTGCACGGTCCCGCTGGACGAGTCCCTCGCCCAGGTCACCGTCGACCTGTCCGGCCGCCCGTACCTCGTGCACACCGAGCCCGAGAACATGGCATCCATGATCGGCGCGTACGACACGACGATGACCCGGCACATCCTGGAGTCGTTCGTCGCCCAGGCGCAGATCGCGCTGCACGTGCACGTGCCGTACGGACGCAACGCGCACCACATCGTGGAGTGCCAGTTCAAGGCGCTCGCCCGGGCGCTGCGCTACGCCAGCGAGCGCGACCCGCGCGCGGCCGGCATCCTCCCCTCCACGAAGGGCGCGCTCTAACCCATGACCGGTCTGTCGACCCTCCTGATCGTCGTCGGCCTCTTCCTGGCCGGCGGGATCATCTCCTTCGTCAAGCAGAAGATGCCCGCGAGCCTCATCGTGCTGCTCTCCATCGGGGCGGCCCTGTGCCTCGTCGCGGGCGTCATGCGGCTGGAGGTGTGGAATTGAGCACCAAGAAGGTCGTCGTCTTCGACTACGGCTTCGGCAACGTCCGCTCCGCCGAGCGCGCCCTCGCGCGCGTGGGCGCCGACGTCGAGATCACGCGTGACTTCGACCGGGCGATGAACGCCGACGGGCTGCTGGTGCCGGGCGTCGGCGCGTTCGCGGCCTGCATGGACGGCCTGCGCGCCGCCCGGGGCGACTGGATCGTGGACCGCCGGCTGTCCGGCGGCCGCCCCGTCATGGGCATCTGCGTCGGCATGCAGATCCTCTTCGCGCGCGGCATCGAGAACGGGGTCCGGGCCGACGGCCTGGACGAGTGGCCCGGCACCGTCGAGCCCCTCCAGGCCGACGTGGTGCCCCACATGGGCTGGAACACCGTCGACGCGCCCGCCGGCTCCGAGCTGTTCGCCGGCCTCGACGCCGGTGCCCGCTTCTACTTCGTGCACTCCTATGCCGTCCACGAGTGGACCCTGGAGAGCCACAACCCGGTGATCGAGGCGCCCAGGGTCACCTGGTCGACGCACGGCAAGCCGTTCGTGGCCGCCGTGGAGAACGGCGCCCTGCGGGCGACCCAGTTCCACCCCGAGAAGTCCGGCGACGCCGGTGCCCAGCTCCTCACCAACTGGATCGGAACCCTGTAGACCATGGCCAAGCTCGAACTCCTCCCCGCCGTCGACGTACGCGACGGCCAGGCCGTACGCCTCGTCCACGGCGAGTCCGGGACCGAGACGTCCTACGGCTCCCCGCTGGAGGCCGCCCTCGCCTGGCAGCGTTCCGGCGCCGAGTGGCTGCACCTGGTCGACCTGGACGCCGCGTTCGGCACCGGCGACAACCGCGCCCTGGTCGCCGAGGTCACCGGCGCGATGGACATCGAGGTGGAGCTGTCCGGCGGCATCCGCGACGACGACACCCTGGCCGCCGCCCTCGCCACCGGCTGCACCCGGGTGAACCTCGGCACGGCCGCCCTGGAGACCCCCGAGTGGGTCGCCCGGGTCATCGCCGAGCACGGCGACCGGATCGCCGTCGGCCTGGACGTGCGCGGCACGACCCTGCGGGGCCGCGGCTGGACCCGCGACGGCGGCGACCTGTACGAGACGCTGGAGCGCCTCGACAAGGAGGGCTGCGCCCGTTACGTCGTCACCGACATCGCCAAGGACGGCACCCTCCAGGGCCCCAACCTGGAGCTGCTGAAGAACGTGTGCGCCGCCACCGACCGCCCGGTCGTCGCCTCCGGCGGCGTGTCGTCCCTGGACGACCTGCGCGCCATCGCGGGGCTGGTGCCCCTCGGCGTCGAGGGCGCCATCGTCGGCAAGGCGCTGTACGCGAAGGCGTTCACCCTGGAAGAGGCTCTGGAGGCGGTGTCCCGGTGAGTGACGTACGGCGTGTGACGACGGGCGCGCCCTGGGAGGAGCAGTTCGGCTACGCCCGCGCGGTGGCGCTGCCCAACGGCCTGGTGCTGGTCTCGGGCTGCACCTCCATCGTGGACGGCCAGATCGCGGGGGGCGGCCCCTACGAGCAGGCGGTCAACGCCTTCGACGTGGCGCTGACGGCGCTGGAGAAGGTGGGGCTCGGCCGGGACGACGTGGTACGCACCCGCATGTACCTCACGCACGCCCGGGACGTGGACGAGGTCGGCCGTGCCCACAAGGAGCTGTTCGACAGCGTCCGGCCCGCCGCATCCATGATCATCGTCTCGGGTCTCGTCGACCCCAGTCTGGTCGTCGAGGTCGAGGTGGAGGCGTTCCGCTCCGGCGGAGAACCCGGGGTGCCCGCATGACCCTGGCCGTACGAGTCATCCCCTGCCTGGACGTGGACAACGGCCGGGTCGTCAAGGGCGTCAACTTCCAGAACCTGCGCGACGCGGGCGACCCCGTCGAGATGGCCAAGGTGTACGACACCGAGGGCGCCGACGAGCTGACCTTCCTGGACATCACCGCCTCCTCCGGCAACCGGGAGACGACCTACGACGTGGTGCGCCGCACCGCCGAGCAGGTGTTCATCCCGCTGACGGTCGGCGGCGGTGTCCGCACGGCGGAGGACGTGGACAAGCTGCTGCGGGCGGGCGCCGACAAGGTGGGCGTCAACACCGCGGCGATCGCGCGTCCGGAGCTGATCCGCGAGATCGCCGAACGCTTCGGGCGTCAGGTGCTGGTCCTCTCGGTGGACGCGCGGCGCACCCCCGGCGGCACCTTCGAGGTGACCACCCACGGCGGCCGGCGCGGCACGGGCATCGACGCCGTGGAGTGGGCGCACCGGGCGGCCGAGCTGGGCGCGGGGGAGATCCTGCTGAACTCCATGGACGCGGACGGCACGAAGGACGGCTACGACCTGGAGATGATCGCGGCGGTCCGCAAGCACGTGACCGTCCCGGTGATCGCGTCCGGCGGCGCCGGCGCCCTCGCCGACTTCCCGCCGGCCGTCGAGGCGGGCGCGGACGCGGTGCTGGCCGCGTCGGTGTTCCACTTCGGCGACCTGCGGATCGGCGAGGTGAAGCAGACCCTCCGGGAGGCCGGGCACCCGGTGCGGTGACCCTCCGGAGCCCCGGAGCGGATACGAAAGAGAAGCTGTGCAACGTTAATTGCGCAACTTCTCTTTCGTATCTAGGGTGAGGGCATGCCGAGCGAAGAGAACCGCCGCATCACGGACGTGGGCACGCTGAAGGCCCTCGCGCATCCCCTGCGCGCGGATCTGTACCGGCTGCTGTGCGTCGAGCGGGTCGCCACGGCCTCCCAGCTCGCCGAGCACGTGGACGAGGCCGTCTCGCTGGTCAGCTACCACCTGCGCAAGCTCGCCGGGCACGGGCTGATCGAGGAGGCCGAGCCGCAGACCGGGGACGGGCGGGAACGCTGGTGGCGGCCCGCCTCGGACGGGGTGAGCATCCGGGGCGAGGACTTCCGGGGCGAGCCCGGCAGGGCCGCGGCGCATCTGGCGGCCACGCGCCTCTTCCACGACCAGCGCGCCGACCACTACCGCCGGTACCTGGACGAGCGGCCCACCTGGACCCCCGAGTGGAATACCGCGTCCCTCGACAACGAGTCCTGGATGCGGCTGACCCCGGCGGAGCTCGCCGCGCTGAAGCAGGAGCTGGAGGCGTTGCTGCGCCGGTACGACGAGCGGGCCCGCGCCGCCGAGGCCGCGGGCGACACCGAGGGCCGCGAACGCGTCGCGCTGTTCGCGTACGGCTTCCCCTTCCGGGTCTGACCCCCGCCCGACCCACGTCGATTCGTGCCAGGTCTACGTCCGATTCGCGCCCGGTCCGCGTCGGTTCGTGCCGGTTCGCGTCGGATCCGTGTCTGAGAGGACCTCTCCGTGACCGCCACCGTCCTGCCCCCCGCCCCCGCCAGGCCCGACCGCCCCGCCCACCGCGACCCCGACGTCCTGCGCTGGCTCGGCGCCTACACCTCCTCCATGCTCGGCGACAGCGTGTACTACCTGGCCCTGTCCTGGGCCGCCGTCCAGGCCGGGAGCCCGGCGCGGGCCGGCCTGGTGATGTCGGCCAGCGCGCTGCCCCGGGCGGTGCTGCTGCTCGGCGGGGGAGTGGTCGCCGACCGGCTCGGCCCCAGGAGGGTCGTCATCGGCAGCGACGCGGTGCGCTGCGCCGCCGTCCTCACGGTCGCCGCCCTGCTGTTCCTCACCAGCCCCGGACTGTGGCCGCTCGCCCTGCTCGCGCTGGTCTTCGGCACCGTCGACGCCGTCTTCCTGCCCGCCGTGGGCGCCCTCCCGGCCCGGATCACCGGCACCGGCCAGCTCGCCCGCGTGCAGGGCATGCGCGGACTCGCCATCCGGTTCGCGAACGTCGCCGGGGCCCCGCTCGGCGGCCTCGGCGTCGCGGTCGGCGGTGCGCCGGCGGCCTTCGCCCTGGCGGGCGTGCTGATCGCCGTCTCGGTGCCGCTGCTGATCTCCGTCCGCGTCCGGGACCAGCCCGCCGACCGGACGGACGCCCCGCGCGGCACCGCCTGGAGCGAGCTGCGGGACGGCCTGCGCCACATCCGCCGCCACCGGGTCCTCGCCCCGCTGATGCTGGCCATCGCCCTCGGTGACTTCGGCTTCGTCGGCCCGCTGAACGTCGGCCTGACCCTGCTCGCCGACCGGCGCGGCTGGGGCGCCCCCGGGATGGGCTGGGTGCTCGCCGGGTTCGGCGCCGGCGCGGGTGCCGCCTCGCTGCTGCTGGCCGTGCGCGGCCGGGTGCCCCGCGCGGGGCTGGTCACCGGGTGCGCGTGCGTCGCGGGCTCCGTCGCCATCGGCGCCCTCGCCTTCGTGCCCGCGCTCGCCGCCGCCGTCGGGGTGGCCCTGCTCGTCGGCCTGCTCGCCGGGCTCAGCGGCGCCCTGTGCGGAGCCCTGCTCCAGACCCAGGCCGACCCCGCCTACCTCGGCCGGGTCACCGCCGTGGCCGGCCTGGTCAGTCTCGGCCTCGCCCCGCTGAGCATGCCGTTCGCCGCCGCCGCGATCGGCGTCTGGGGCCTCGGGCCGGTCTTCGTGGTCAGCGCGGTCGTCTGCGGCCTCGGCGGGGCCGTCGCCCTCCTCGTGCCGGGCCTGCGCCGCGCCGAGATCCCGGGCTGACGCCGCCTCACTCCTTCGGCTGCACCAGCTGCACCAGATTGCCGACGGTGTCGTCGAACACCGCCGCCAGCACCGGCCCCTGGTCCCGCGGGGGATGCGTGAACCGGACCCCGAGCCCGCGCAGCCGCTCGTACTCGGCCCGGATGTCGTCCACGGAGAAGACGATGCACGGCAGCCCCGCCTCGTACAGCGCCCTGCGGTACGGCCCCTCGCCGGGCTCCAGCAGCAGCTGGAGATCCGGCTGGGCCCCCTGGGGCGCGCCGACGGTGACGAACAGCGTGCCACCGCCGAGGTCCATGTGGAGCCGGGTCTCGAAGCCGAGGACGTCCGTGTAGAAGGTGTGCGCCCGTGCCACGTCGTCCACGTAGACGCCGGTCATCGCCACCTTGATCACGGGGGCGCCCCTCTCAGATGCCCAGCTGCCGGGACTCGTGCAGCGTGGTGATCGCGTCCGCGTCACCCTCCAGGTCCACCCGGGCCGCGCTCTGCCGGCCGAACGCGAACATCAGCAGCTCCGACGGCTCACCGGTCACCGTCACCACCGGAGTGCCCCGGTGCGCCACCACCGTCTGCCCGTCCGGGCGGCGCAGCACCAGCCCCGTCGGCACGCCCCGCCCCATCAGCCGCGCGGCCCGCTCCAGACGGGACCACAGCGCGTCCTGGAAGACCGCGTCCAGCTCCCGCGGACTCCAGCCGGGCTGGGCGCGGCGGACGTCCTCGGTGTGGACGTAGAACTCGATGATGTTGGCGGCCTCGTCGACCTGTTTGAGCTGGAAGGGTGAGAAGCGGGGCGGGCCGGTCCGGATCAGCCGGATCAGCTCCTCGTACGGCTTGGCGGCGTACTCGGCCATCACCTTCTCGAGACGGGGCGCGAGCTGCTTGACCAGCGTGCCCCCCGCCGCGTCGGGGCGGCGCTCGCGCACGACCACGTGCGCGGCCAGGTCCCGGGTCCGCCAGCCCTCGCAGAGTGTCTCCGCGGCCGGGCCGACGGTTTCCAAGAGGTCGGCGAGAAGAAGCCGTTCACGCTTGGCGAAGGTCGACATGCAGCCAGCCTACGGCCCCGCCGGCGGTCCTCCCAGCCGCCACCCGCCCATCTCCCTCCCCGGAGGGCGCCGCCGGCGCCCTGACCATTCCCCGGACGCCCCGGCCGCCCGGCCGGCCCCGCGCGGCACAATGGCACCCATGACCAGTACGACCGGCACGCCCCGGCCCAGCAGCCTCGACCCGGAGATCGCCGCGCGGCTCAAGCGCAGCACCGACGGGCTCGTCCCCGCCATCGCCCAGCAGTACGACACCGGCGAGGTGCTCATGCTCGGCTGGATGGACGACGAGGCACTGCACCGGACGCTGACCACGGGCCGCTGCACCTACTGGTCCCGCAGCCGCGGGGAGTACTGGGTCAAGGGCGACACCTCGGGCCACTTCCAGTGGGTGAGGTCGGTCGCGCTGGACTGCGACGCCGACACGCTGCTGGTCAAGGTGGACCAGGTGGGCGCCGCCTGCCACACCGGTGCCCGCACCTGCTTCGACGCGGACGTCCTCCTCGAAGCCGCCGATTCCGGCCCGACCGCCTCCGCTCAGTAAGGTCAGCGGCCATGGACCTCGAGACCTTCCGCAAACTGGCCGCCGACCGGCGTGTCATCCCGGTCACGCGCAAGCTCCTCGCCGACGGCGACACCCCGGTCGCGCTCTACCGCAAGCTCGCCGCCGAGCGCCCCGGCACCTTCCTGCTGGAGTCGGCGGAGAACGGCCGGTCCTGGTCCCGCTACTCCTTCGTCGGGGTCCGCAGCGCCGCCACGCTCACCGCACGCGACGGCCGGGCCCACTGGCTCGGCACCCCGCCGGTCGGCGTCCCCGTGGACGGCGACCCCCTCGCGGTCCTGCGCGCCACCCTGGAGGCCCTGCACACCCCGCACCAGGAGGGCCTGCCGCCCTTCACCGGCGGCATGGTCGGCTATCTGGGCTACGACATCGTCCGCCGCCTGGAGAACATCGGCCCCGGCGAACGCGACGACCTGCGGCTGCCCGAGCTGACCATGCTGCTGACCAGCGACCTCGCCGTGATGGACCACTGGGAGGGCTCGGTCCTGCTGATCGCCAACGCGATCAACCACAACGACCTCGACACCGGCGTGGACGAGGCGTACGCGGACGCCGTCTCCCGTCTCGACGCCATGGAGGCCGACCTCACACGCGCGGTCGCCCAGCCCCCGGCCGTCCTGCCGCCCTCCGAGCTGCCCGACCACACCGCCCTGTGGGGCGGCCCCGACTTCCGGCGGGCCGTCGAGGACATCAAGGAGCGCATCCGCGCGGGCGAGGCCTTCCAGGTCGTGCCCTCCCAGCGCTTCGAGACGCCGTGCACGGCGAGCGCCCTGGACGTCTACCGGGTCCTGCGGGCCACCAACCCCTCGCCGTACATGTACCTCTTCCGCCTCGACGGGTTCGACGTGGTCGGCTCCTCCCCGGAGGCCCTGGTGAAGGTGGAGGACGGGCGCGCGATGGTCCACCCCATCGCCGGCACCCGGCACCGCGGGGCCACCCCGCAGGAGGACCAGGCCCTCGCCGAGGAACTGCTCGCCGACCCCAAGGAGCGCGCCGAGCACCTGATGCTCGTCGATCTCGGCCGCAACGACCTCGGCCGGGTCTGCGAGCCCGGCTCGGTCGAGGTGGTCGACTTCATGTCCGTCGAGCGCTACTCGCACGTGATGCACATCGTCTCGACCGTCACCGGCAAGGTGGCCCCGGGCCGCACCGCCTTCGACGTGCTCACCGCCTGCTTCCCGGCGGGCACCCTCTCCGGCGCCCCCAAGCCCCGGGCGATGCAGATCATCGACGAGCTGGAGCCCTCCCGGCGCGGACTGTACGGCGGCTGCGTCGGCTACCTCGACTTCGCCGGCGACTCCGACACCGCGATCGCCATCCGTACGGCCCTGCTCCGCGACGGCACCGCGTACGTCCAGGCCGGCGCCGGCATCGTCGCCGACTCCGACCCGGCCGCCGAGGACCTGGAGTGCCGCAACAAGGCCGCGGCGGTGCTGCGGGCGGTCCACACGGCGAACCGGCTGAGCCGGTAGGACGCCCGCCACGGGAGCCCCGGGTGACGGTTCGCCCGGGGTTCAGGCGATAGTGGAGTACGTGACTGCCGTTCCTCACCCCCGTTCCGAAGCCGCCGCACCCGCCCGGTCCGGCCGGCGCAGCCTCGCCGTGGCCCTCCTGTGCGGTGCGCTCGGCGCGGCCGTGACGCTGCTCGCGACCCGGCAGCGCTGGGCGGAGGGCACCGCGACGGTGGCCGGCGGCGCGTTCCCGCTGACCGCCAGGGGCAGCGACGTCACGGGCGTCCCCGCGGCCCTCGCCATAGTGGGCCTCGCCGCGCTCGTCGCCGTCTTCGCCGTCCGCCGGGCCGGCCGCCTCGCCGTCTCCGGGCTGCTCGCGCTGTCCGGTGCCGGGATCGCCGCCGCCGCCCTCGTGGCCGCCTCCGACAGCTCCGCGCTGGACGAGAAGGCCGCCAGGGTCAGCGGCGACACCTCCGCCACGGTCGACGCGCTCACCCACACCGCCTGGCCCTACGTCGCCGTCGCCGGCGGCCTGCTGATCCTGCTCGCCGGGCTGCTCGCCCTGCGCTACGGCCGGTTGTGGCCCGCGATGTCCGGCCGCTACGAGCGCGGCACGCCCCGCCCGCGGCGCACGGCCCGGCCCGCCGACCCGGAGCGGCCGGAGGAGATCTGGAAGGCCCTGGACCGGGGCGAGGACCCGACCGGCGCCTGAGCGGGGAGCCGCGGGCGCGGGCGGATGCGGCCCGGTGTGGTGAAACAGACGCCACCCCAGCGTCCGGCGGCCACACGCGTACGGGACAATGGACGGCGAGCGTCCGGCTCGGACAGTGACGGGCGGGCTCGCAACCGTACGGACACGACGTACGACGCGTACTACGACGCACACGTACACAGCAACGAGGAGCAAGTCATGGCGGGCAGCAGCCACGGTCACACCCCGGCCGCCTGGACCGGTGTCATCATCGCCTTCATCGGTTTCTGCGTCTCGGGCGCCTTCATGGTGATGGCCCAGCCGGCCGGCTTCTGGGCCGGCATGGTGATCGTGGTGCTCGGCGGCGTCGTCGGCGCCATCATGCGTGCCATGGGTCTCGGCCAGCCGAAGGCGTCCCGCCCCGCCCCGCACACCGCCCCCGCCGCGACCCGCGAGCCGGCCGGCGCCGAGAGCTGACCGGCGCGCGCGACGCTTGCCCGAGGGGCGGCCCGGACCCCGACAGGGAACCCGGCGCCGCCCTTCACCGTTCCCGGGCCTTCACCCTTCCGGGCCGGTCCGTATCGGCCCACCCGTGGGGCCGGCCCTGACCCGAGCTTCCCGGGTCCGGCGCTCACCTGCCCCCGGGGGTCCGGTGCCCACCCGCCCCGCCGGGGCCGGTCCGTATCCGGCCCCTCTACGGTCCGGCCCCCGCGCGCCTCTCCGGGGTTCGTCCCGCCGCCGTCCCTCGGCGGCCGGGTCCGCGCGCCGGCCCTCCGGGAACCGGTCCGCACGCCGGCCGTCCGGGGGACCGGGACCGGCCCCCTCCGGACGCGCCTGCTGCGGGTCTGCCCTCGCGCCCGGGGCGACCTGACCCGGACGCCTCCGCGTATGACTGTCGGTCCGCGTCTTCCCGCCGGGGTCCGGTCCTCCCGGGGCCGGGCCGTATCCGGCTCCCGCCGGGGTGCCGTCCGCACCCCGCCCCCCCCGAGAGCCGGTCCGCAGCGGCTCTCCGGGGTGCGGCCCCCTGCGGACGCGCCCGCTGACGGTCGCCCGCGCTGACCCGGCCGGTCCCGGGCCCCGCCGGGTATGTCTGTCGGTCCGGCGAGGCCGACGGCACGGCGCCCCGCTCGCCGGGGGCGCGCCGGCGCCTGCCGCCGCCCGGCCGGACGGGGCACACGCGCGTGCCGGCCGGACCGGGCACCTTTCCGCCCGGCCGTGTGCGGCCCCGCTCGTCCCTCAGCCGGATGTGCGGCCCCCCCGGCCGGACGCGCTCCGCGCGCGCGTGCCCCGGCCGCGGGGGAGACTTCCCGGGTGAACGCCGACAGCCGACCGGCCCCGCCGTGGGCTCCGCGGAGCCTTCCGCGCCCCGCCCCGCCCGTGCCGCCGCGGCGGCGGCTCGCCGTCGCGGTGGGGCTGCTCGCCGCCGTCGGCGGGGCCTTCGCCTACGTAGGCGCCGTCGACCCGAACGAGCCCGGCCACTACCCCGCCTGCCCCCTGTACCGGGTCACCGGCCTGTACTGCCCGGGCTGCGGCGGGCTGCGCGGCGCGCACGCCCTCGTCCACGGCGAGCTCCTCACCGCCCTGCGCGACAACGCGCTGGGGGTGGCCGCCTGCCTGGGCCTCGCCGTGCTGTGGGCCGTCTGGGTGGTCCGCGCGACGCGCGGCCGGCCGCTGCGGATCGACCCCCGGCCGGCACAGCTGTGGGCGCTCGGCGCGTTGCTGCTGGTGTTCACCGTCGTCCGGAACCTGCCGTTCGGTGGCTGGCTACACCCTTGATCGAACGGCGAACGTCCAGGTAGTGGGACCGCCCACAACTGGATGCGAGGCCTCGGCCCTCCTGCGGATACCATCGCAGTGACCACGGGTTTTCAGAACCGAAGGAACCACCGTCCTGGAAGGGGGCCGCTCGCGTGAGTGTGCTCGACGAGATCATCGACGGAGTCCGTGCCGACCTCGCGGAGCGGCAGGCACGCGTCAGCCTCGACGAGCTCAAGGAGCGTGCGGCGAAGGCCCCGGCCGCCAAGGACGGGGTGGCCGCGCTCAAGGGCGACGGCGTCAAGGTGATCTGCGAGGTCAAGCGCTCCAGCCCGTCCAAGGGCGCGCTCGCCGCGATCGCCGACCCGGCCGCACTCGCGGCGGACTACGAGGCCGGCGGCGCCGCCGTGATCTCCGTGCTCACCGAACAGCGCCGCTTCGGCGGCTCCCTTGCCGACCTGGAGACCGTTCGCGCGCGCGTGGACATCCCGGTGCTGCGCAAGGACTTCATCGTCACGTCGTACCAGCTGTGGGAGGCCCGCGCGTACGGCGCCGACCTCGCGCTGCTGATCGTGGCCGCGCTGGACCAGCCGGCCCTGGAGTCGCTGATCGAGCGGGCGGTGTCCATCGGCCTGACGCCCATCGTCGAGGTGCACGACGAGGACGAGGTCGAGCGGGCGGTGGACGCGGGCGCCCGGGTCATCGGCGTCAACGCGCGCGACCTGAAGACGCTGGAGGTCGACCGCGGCACCTTCGAGCGGATCGCCCCGGAGATCCCGGACAGCGTGGTCAAGGTGGCCGAGTCCGGCGTGCGCGGGCCGCACGACCTGATCGCCTACGCCAACGCCGGCGCCGACGCGGTCCTGGTCGGCGAGTCCCTGGTGACCGGCCGCGACCCGAAGGCGGCGGTGGCCGACCTGGTGGCGGCGGGCGAGCACCCGGCACTGCGGCACGGGCGCGGCTGACCTCCCGCTAGGCTTGGTCCCGATGACTCTCACCGTGACGACCGTGGACCGGCACGCCCGCCTGGCGCGCGGCTGCCGCCCGAGGGGCTGTCGTGCCCCGGCCCGGCGCGTCCACGGCCGTCGCGTGCGGTACGTCATCGGCGACGAACCCGGGCAGGTGAACGGGCGTCGATGGCACCGCGCCCCTCAGGGGCGCGGGGAACTGCGCGACACGCCACAGACGAGCTGAGGCCGACCGACGAGCCCCGCACCCCACGGCGATCAGTGTCTTCTCATCACACTCACCGTGAGGTATCCGCATGCCCAGCCAGTTCTTCATCCCTGACCCCGAGGGGCAGGTCCCCAGCGCGCAAGGCTACTTCGGCGCGTTCGGCGGTACGTTCATCCCGGAGGCCCTCGTCGCCGCCGTGGACGAGGTCGCCGTCGAGTACGACAAGGCCAAGGCGGACCCCGAGTTCGCCCGCGAACTCGACGACCTGCTCGCGCACTACACGGGCCGCCCCAGCGCCCTCACCGAGGTCCCCCGGTTCGCCCGGCACGCCGGCGGCGCCCGGGTGTTCCTCAAGCGCGAGGACCTCAACCACACCGGCTCCCACAAGATCAACAATGTGCTCGGCCAGGCCCTGCTGACCCGGCGCATGGGCAAGACCCGGGTCATCGCCGAGACCGGCGCCGGCCAGCACGGTGTCGCGACCGCCACGGCCTGCGCGCTGTTCGGCCTCGACTGCACGATCTACATGGGCGAGATCGACACCGAGCGCCAGGCCCTCAACGTGGCCCGGATGCGCATGCTCGGCGCCGAGGTCGTCGCCGTGAAGTCCGGCAGCCGCACTCTCAAGGACGCCATCAACGAGGCGTTCCGGGACTGGGTCGCCAACGTCGACCACACCCACTACCTGTTCGGCACCGTCGCCGGCCCCCACCCCTTCCCTGCCATGGTGCGCGACTTCCACCGGGTGATCGGTGTGGAGGCCCGCCGTCAGCTGCTGGAGCGTGCCGGGCGCCTCCCGGACGCGGCCGTCGCCTGCGTCGGCGGCGGCTCGAACGCCATCGGCCTCTTCCACGCCTTCATCCCCGACGAGGGCGTCCGTCTGATCGGCTGCGAGCCCGCGGGCCACGGCATCGAGAGCGGCGAGCACGCGGCCACCCTCACCGCCGGCGAGCCCGGCATCCTGCACGGCTCCCGCTCCTACGTCCTCCAGGACGAGGAGGGCCAGATCACCGAGCCGTACTCGATCTCGGCCGGCCTGGACTACCCGGGCGTCGGCCCCGAGCACGCCTATCTGAAGAACTCCGGCCGCGGCGAGTACCGCGCGATCACCGACGACGCCGCCATGCAGGCCCTGCGCCTGCTGTCGCGGACCGAGGGCATCATCCCGGCCATCGAGAGCGCCCACGCCCTCGCCGGCGCCCTGGAGGTCGGCAGGGAGCTGGGCCCCGACGGTCTGATCGTCGTCAACCTCTCCGGCCGCGGCGACAAGGACATGGACACCGCCGCCCGCTACTTCGGGCTGTACGACACCGACGCCGAGGTGGCCGCCGACGAGGCCGACACCGCCGAGATCGAGGGGGACGCCAAGTGAGCGGCACCATCCAGCTGCTGTCGGACACCCTCGCCGCCGCGAAGGCCGAGGGCCGCGCCGCGCTCATCGCCTACCTCCCGGCCGGCTTCCCGACCGTGGACGGCGGCATCGAGGCGGTCAAGGCCGTCCTCGACGGCGGCGCCGACATCGTCGAGGTCGGCCTGCCGCACAGCGACCCGGTCCTGGACGGCCCGGTCATCCAGACCGCCGACGACATCGCCCTGCGCGGCGGGGTGAGGATCGCGGACGTCATGCGCACGGTCAGGGAGGCCCACGCGGCCACCGGCAAACCCGTGCTGGTCATGACGTACTGGAACCCGATCGACCGGTACGGCGTCGAGCGCTTCACCGCCGAGCTGGCCGAGGCGGGCGGCGCGGGCTGCATCCTGCCCGACCTGCCCGTGCAGGAGTCGGCGCTGTGGCGGGAGCACGCCGAGAAGCACGGCCTTGCGACGGTCTTCGTCGTGGCGCCGAGCAGCAGGAACGAGCGGCTCGCCCGGATCACCGCGGCGGGCAGCGGCTTCGTCTACGCCGCCTCCCTCATGGGTGTCACCGGCACCCGCGCGTCCGTCGGCGCACAGGCCCACGAGCTGGTCGAGCGCACCCGCGCCACCGGCACCGGCCTGCCCGTCTGCGTGGGGCTCGGCGTCTCCGACGCGGCCCAGGCCGCCGAGGTCGCCGGCTTCGCCGACGGGGTCATCGTCGGCTCGGCGTTCGTGAAGCGGATGCTGGACGCCCCCGACCACGCCTCCGGCCTCGCGGCGGTCCGCGAGCTGGCGGCGGACCTGGCGAAGGGTGTCCGCGGACAGGCGTAACC
Organism: Streptomyces sp. NPDC028722; assembly: GCF_040637655.1. Taxonomy (NCBI): domain Bacteria; kingdom Bacillati; phylum Actinomycetota; class Actinomycetes; order Kitasatosporales; family Streptomycetaceae; genus Streptomyces; species Streptomyces sp. NPDC028722. Next base: position 108,751 of record NZ_JBEZWU010000001.1, on the reverse strand, counting down.
GCACGTGGGGTCCCCTTTCCAGGGGTGCGGTCACTCGAAGGGGTGGACCTTGGGCCGGGGAGGCGCGCTGCGCCTCCCCGGTTCGTTCTGGGGGTGTGAGCGAGAAGAACCGTGACGGAAAGCGCACCGCCCGGGAGCGGCTGGCGGTCGAGCGCGAGAAGCAGAAGGCCGGGGACAAGCGGCGGCGCACGTTGATCGTGGGCGCGAGCGTGGTCTGTGTCCTCGGCCTCGCGGCGGTGATCGGCGTGATCGCCGCCCATGCCGGCAAGGACAAGGGCAGCAGCGCGGGCCCGGTCGTGGCGCCCTCGGGCGCGCAGGGCAGGGACAGCCTCGCCATCCCGGTCGGCAAGGACGGCGACAGGCCGACGCTCACCGTCTGGGAGGACTTCCGCTGTCCGGCCTGCCGGGCCTTCGAGACGGTGTACCGGCCGACCCTCCACCAGCTGACCGACGCCGGCAAGCTCAGAGTCGACTACCACCTGGTCCGGCTGATCGACGGCAACCTCGGCGGCGCCGGCTCCCTGCGCGCCGCCAACGCCGCGGCCTGCGCCCAGGACGCCGGAAAGTTCCGCGAGTACCACGACGTGCTGTACGACAACCAGCCCGAGGAGAGCGTCGACACCTTCGGCGACAACGGCACGCTGATCAAGCTGGCCGGCAAGGTGCGGGGCCTGGACACCCCCGCGTTCCGCACCTGCGTCAAGGACGGCACCCACCTCGCCTGGGTGAACAAGTCCCACCGGGCCATGGGCGCCGCCGGCTACAACAGCACGCCGACCGTCCTGCTCGGCGGCAAGAACATCATGGAGGATCGGACGATGTCCCCGGCCAGGCTCAAGCAGCTGGTGGAGACGGCCGGCCAGGGATGAGCGTCTCCCGCACGTCCCCGTTATGGACCCGTAGCCGGGCTGCCTGCCGTCCCCACGGCCCGGCACGGTAGCGTCGGACCTGCCATGGAACTTGCCTACATTCCCAGCCCGTCGCACGGGGTGCTGTACCTCGGCCCCATCCCGCTGCGCGGCTACGCCTTCTGCATCATCATCGGCGTCTTCGTCGCCGTCTGGCTCGGCAACAAGCGCTGGATCGCCCGCGGCGGCCAGTCCGGCACGGTCGCCGACATCGCCGTCTGGGCCGTCCCGTTCGGCCTGGTCGGCGGCCGGCTCTACCACGTGATCACGGACTACGAGCTGTACTTCAGCAAGGGCCGTGACTGGGTGGACGCCTTCAAGGTGTGGGAGGGCGGCCTGGGCATCTGGGGCGCGATCGCCCTCGGCGCGCTCGGCGCGTGGATCGGCGCACGCCGCCGGGGCGTCCCGATGCCGGCGTACGCCGACGCCGTCGCACCCGGAATCGCGGTCGCGCAGGCCATCGGCCGCTGGGGCAACTGGTTCAACCAGGAGCTGTACGGCCGCGAGACGCATGTTCCCTGGGCGCTGCACATCACCTCCGCCGAGGGCGGCCGGGTGCCGGGCTACTACCACCCGACCTTCCTCTACGAGTCCCTGTGGTGCGTCGGCGTCGCCTTCCTGGTCATCTGGGCCGACCGCCGCTTCAAGCTGGGCCACGGCCGGGCGTTCGCGCTGTACGTCGCCGCATACTGCGTGGGCCGCGGCTGGATCGAGTACATGCGGGTGGACGACGCCCACCACATCCTGGGCCTGCGCCTCAACGACTGGACGGCGCTGGTCGTCTTCCTGCTCGCGGTGGTGTACATCGTCGTGTCGTCGAAGAAGCGGCCGGGCCGCGAGGCCGTCATGGAGCCGGACGCCCCCGGCACTCCGGCCGGCGCCGGCACGGAGGCCGAGGGCGGCGAGGAAGCCGACGGCGGTACGGACTCCGAGGGCGGTACGGAGGCCGTTGCCGGGGTCGGGGAGAAGACCCCGCGCTCCGGGGATTCGCGCAAGGACGAGACGGAGCCGGCCGAGAAGAGCTGACCGCCGGCCGTACGGCACCGAGGGCGTCCGGGACTCTCCGGGCGCCCTCCGCGCGTGTGCGGGCGGCCGGTGCCGCCGTCCTCACGTGCTGTACCGCGCCTCGATCTCCGGCCGGTACGGCATCGACACCGACGCCCCAGCCCGCTGCACGGAGATCGCCGCCGCGGCGGCCGCCCAGGACAGGGCCTCGCGCACCGGTCTCTCCTCGGCGAGGGCCACGGCGAGCGCGCCGGCGAAGGTGTCGCCCGCGCCGGTGGAGTCGACGGCGCTCACCCGGGGCGCGGGCACCACCAGCGGCTCGGCGCCCCGGGCCCGGTACAGACAGCCCGTCGCCCCCAGGGTGACGACGACCTGGGGCACCAGGTCCAGCAGGGCGGCCGCCGCCTCGCGCGGGTCGGTGCAGCCGGTGAGGGTGACCGCCTCGTACTCGTTCGGCACCAACAGGTCGGTGGCGGCGAGGAGTTCGGGCGGCAGTGGACGGACGGGGGACGGGGTGAGCACCGTACGGACCCCGTGCCGGTGCGCCGCCTGCGCGCCCGCGACGACCGCCGCCGGCGGGATCTCCAGTTGCAGCAGCAGGGCGTCGGCGGAGGCGATCACCCCCTCGTCACCGGGGGAGAGGTGGTCGACGGTGCCGTTGGCCCCCGGGATGACGACGATGGAGTTGCCGCCCTCGTCGTCCACCACGATGTGTGCCGTGCCGGAGGGACCCTCGACCGTGCGCAGGGAGTCGGTGTCCACCCCGGAGTGTTCGAGGGTGTCGCGCAGCCGCAGTCCGAAGGCGTCGTTGCCGACCGCGCCGATCATCGAGACGGTGGCGCCGGCGCGGGCGGCGGCGATCGCCTGGTTGGCGCCCTTGCCGCCGGGGATCGTACGGAATTCCCGCCCGGTCACGGTCTCGCCGCGCTGCGGGGCCCTGGCGACGTAGGTGACGAGGTCCATGTTCGTGCTGCCGAGGACCGCGATGTGGGTCATGGGCGGATCACCTCCCGGTGCGCTCTTCGAGGTATTCCAGTGTTTCGGGTGTCATGCCCGAAATCATCCTCTGGAGCGGGCCGGGCGGCCCCGGTGGACACGAGGGAAAACCGCAGGTTAGACGAGCCTTTCCTTGGTGGCGGGGGCGGAATGGGGGAGGTAGATTCAGTGTTGTCGAAGTATAGAACTCGTCCAAACTTAGCTTTGCCTTAGCTACCCTGGGGGACCGTATGGCGATCATCGAAACCGAGGCCGCGCTCCACGAGGCGCACCGTGACAACCACACCCACCGCGACGTCAACGGCGGCTGGCTGCGCCCCGCCGTCTTCGGCGCGATGGACGGCCTGGTCTCCAATCTCGCCCTGATGACGGGCGTGGCCGGCGGGTCCATGGGCCAGCACACCATTGTCATCACCGGACTCGCGGGGCTCGCCGCCGGCGCCTTCTCCATGGCGGCCGGCGAGTACACCTCGGTCGCCTCCCAGCGCGAACTCGTCGAGGCGGAACTCGACGTCGAACGCCGTGAGCTGCGCAGGCATCCGCAGGACGAGGAGGCCGAGCTGGCGGCGCTGTACGTGGCCCGCGGGGTCGAGCCCGAGCTGGCCCGCCAGGTCGCCCGGCAGCTCTCCCAGGATCCCGAGCAGGCCCTGGAGATCCACGCCCGCGAGGAGCTGGGCATAGACCCCGGCGATCTGCCCTCGCCGCTGGTCGCGGCCGTCTCCTCCTTCGGCTCGTTCGCCCTCGGCGCCCTGCTGCCGCTGCTGCCGTATCTGCTGGGCGCGACCGTGCTCTGGCCGGCCGTGCTGCTCGCCCTGGCGGGGCTCTTCGGGTGCGGCGCCGTCGTGGCCAGGGTGACCGCGCGCAGCTGGTGGTTCAGCGGTCTGCGGCAGCTGGCGCTCGGCGGTGCGGCGGCCGGTGTGACGTACGCCCTGGGCACTCTGTTCGGAACGGCCGTAGGATAGCCCGACCGCTACCTATGCGATGGGCCGCATAAGTAGCCGTTACTCGCTGGTTTCGCGCGCATGACCACCGGGCATGAGCCGTAAGCGCTGTGGGCAATGAGGCCTGCCGCACCCCTGCGGGGTGGGCGATGACGCTCCCCCCGGCCCCTCCGGCCCGACGGACGCGGATCCGACCGATCCTGTCCGTGACGGCCCCCGCACCGTTCCGCCGCCCGGCGCGGCACCCGCCGCCACCGTGCGGCACCCCCGCCGTCACCACACGGCAGTCGCCGCCATCCACGGCACGCGCCGCGTTCGCGCGGCACCTCCGCCGCGACCGCGGCGTCCGCATGTTGGAACGCAGTATCCGGTTCCCGGGAATCGCTCCATCATGTAACCTGCACGAAATTTTGATCTGAAGCAGAGGGCCAACGTCGTCCCTCGGCACCTGCCACATGCCATATGACGACGACGGGAGAGCCGATGCGTACGCCGCGCCAGCCGTCCCAGCATTCCGAGAACGGCCAGAACTGGTCGTTCATGGATGCTCGCCCTGCTGCGCAGGGTATGTACGACCCCCGCAACGAACACGACGCCTGTGGTGTCGGTTTCGTCGCCACTCTTACCGGCGAGGCGTCCCACACGCTGGTCGAGCAGGCGCTCACCGTCCTGCGCAACCTGGAGCACCGCGGTGCCACCGGCTCCGAGCCCGACTCGGGCGACGGCGCGGGCATCCTCTCCCAGGTTCCCGACGCCTTCCTCCGTGAGGTGGCCGGTTTCGACCTTCCCGCGGCCGGCTCCTACGCGGTAGGCATCGCCTTCCTGCCGGAGGACGGGGCCAAGGCCGCCGTCTCGCGGATCGAGACGATCGCCGCCGAGGAAGGGCTGACCGTCCTCGGCTGGCGCGAGGTGCCGGTCGCCCCGGAGCTGCTCGGCGCCACCGCCCGCTCCACCATGCCGGCCTTCCGCCAGATCTTCGTGACCGACCATGCCGGCGAGGGCATCGCGCTGGACCGCAGGGCGTTCGTGCTGCGCAAGCGCGCCGAGCGCGAGGCCGGGGTCTACTTCCCGTCCCTGTCCGCCCGGACGATCGTCTACAAGGGCATGCTGACCACCGGCCAGCTGGAGCCCTTCTTCCCGGACCTGTCCGACCGCCGCTTCGCCTCCGCGATCGCGCTCGTGCACTCCCGGTTCTCCACCAACACCTTCCCGTCGTGGCCGCTGGCGCACCCGTACCGCTTCGTCGCCCACAACGGTGAGATCAACACCGTCAAGGGCAACCGCAACTGGATGCAGGCCCGCGAGTCGCAGCTCGTCTCCGGCCTGTTCGGCTCGGACGAGAAGGCCATCGAGCGGATCTTCCCGGTCTGCACGCCGGACGCCTCCGACTCCGCCTCCTTCGACGAGGTCCTGGAGCTCCTGCACCTGGGCGGCCGCTCGCTGCCGCACTCCGTGCTGATGATGATCCCCGAGGCATGGGAGAACCACGCCTCCATGGACCCGGCCCGCCGCGCCTTCTACCAGTTCCACTCCACGATGATGGAGCCCTGGGACGGCCCGGCCTGTGTGACCTTCACCGACGGCACCCAGGTCGGCGCGGTCCTCGACCGCAACGGCCTGCGCCCCGGCCGCTACTGGGTCACCGACGAGGGCCTCGTCGTCCTCGGCTCCGAGGTCGGCGTCCTCGACATCGACCCGGCCAAGGTCGTCCGCAAGGGCCGCCTCCAGCCCGGCCGCATGTTCCTCGTGGACACCGCCGAGCACCGCATCATCGAGGACGACGAGATCAAGGCGGCCCTCGCCGCCGAGAAGCCGTACGCCGAGTGGCTGGAGGCCGGCGAGATCGAGCTGGGCGACCTGCCCGAGCGCGAGCACATCATCCACACCCACGCCTCGGTCACCCGCCGCCAGCAGACCTTCGGGTACACCGAGGAGGAGCTGCGCGTCATCCTCGCGCCCATGGCCCGCACCGGCACCGAGCCGATCGGCTCCATGGGCACGGACTCGCCCATCGCGGCCCTGTCCGAGCGCCCGCGGCTGCTCTTCGACTACTTCACCCAGCTCTTCGCGCAGGTCACCAACCCGCCGCTGGACGCGATCCGCGAGGAGCTGGTCACCTCCCTGCGCTCGTCGTTGGGCCCCGAGGGCAACCTGCTGGAGCCGACGGCCGCCTCGTGCCGCACGGTCACCCTGCCCTTCCCGGTGATCGACAACGACGAGCTGGCCAAGCTCATCCACATCAACGCCGACGGCGACATGCCGGGCTTCAAGGCCGCGACCCTCTCCGGCCTGTACCGGGTCTCCGGCGGCGGCGAGACGCTCGCCGCCCGCATCGAGGAGATCTGCGCCGAGGCCGACGCGGCCATCGAGAACGGCGCCCGCCTGATCGTCCTGTCGGACCGGCACTCCGACGCCGAGCACGCGCCGATCCCGTCGCTGCTGCTCACCTCGGCCGTCCACCACCACCTCATCCGCACCAAGCAGCGCACCCAGGTGGGCCTGCTGGTCGAGGCCGGTGACGTCCGCGAGGTCCACCACATCGCCCTGCTCATCGGCTACGGCGCCGCCGCCGTCAACCCGTACCTGGCGATGGAGTCCGTCGAGGACCTGCTGCGCGCCGGCACCTTCCTCAACGGCCTCGAGCCCGAGCAGGCCATCAAGAACCTGATCTACGCCCTGGGCAAGGGCGTCCTGAAGGTCATGTCCAAGATGGGCATCTCCACCGTCGCCTCCTACCGAGGCGCCCAGGTCTTCGAGGCCGTCGGCCTGGACGAGACCTTCGTGCGGACGTACTTCAACGGCACCGCCACCAAGATCGGCGGCGTCGGCATCGACGTCATCGCCCGGGAGGTCGCCGCCCGCCACGCCAAGGCCTACCCGGCCTCCGGCATCGCTCCGGCGCACCGCGCGCTGGACATCGGCGGCGAGTACCAGTGGCGCCGCGAGGGCGAGCCGCACCTGTTCGACCCGGAGACGGTCTTCCGCCTCCAGCACTCCACGCGCACCGGCCGCCTCGACATCTTCAAGAAGTACACCGACCGCGTGAACGAGCAGTCCGAGCGCCTGATGACGCTGCGCGGCCTGTTCGGCTTCAAGTCGGACCGGGGCCCGATCCCCGTCGAGGAGGTCGAGCCGGTCTCCGAGATCGTCAAGCGGTTCTCGACCGGCGCGATGTCGTACGGCTCCATCTCCAAGGAGGCGCACGAGACCCTCGCCATCGCCATGAACCAGCTGGGCGGCAAGTCCAACACCGGTGAGGGCGGCGAGGACGCCGAGCGCCTGTACGACCCGGCCCGCCGGTCCGCCATCAAGCAGGTCGCCTCCGGCCGCTTCGGCGTCACCAGCGAGTACCTGGTCAACGCGGACGACATCCAGATCAAGATGGCCCAGGGCGCCAAGCCCGGCGAGGGCGGCCAGCTGCCCGGCCACAAGGTGTACCCGTGGGTCGCCAAGACGCGTCACTCGACGCCGGGCGTCGGCCTGATCTCCCCGCCGCCGCACCACGACATCTACTCCATCGAGGACCTCGCCCAGCTGATCCACGACCTGAAGAACGCGAACCCGCAGGCGCGGATCCACGTGAAGCTGGTCTCCGAGGTCGGCGTCGGCACGGTCGCGGCGGGTGTGTCCAAGGCGCACGCGGACGTGGTCCTGATCTCCGGTCACGACGGCGGTACGGGCGCGTCCCCGCTGACGTCGCTGAAGCACGCGGGCGGCCCCTGGGAGCTGGGCCTCGCCGAGACCCAGCAGACCCTGCTGCTCAACGGCCTGCGCGACCGGATCGTGGTCCAGACGGACGGCCAGCTGAAGACCGGCCGTGACGTGGTCATCGCCGCGCTGCTCGGCGCCGAGGAGTTCGGTTTCGCGACCGCGCCGCTCGTCGTCTCCGGCTGCGTGATGATGCGCGTCTGTCACCTGGACACCTGCCCGGTCGGCATCGCCACCCAGAACCCGGCGCTGCGCGAGCGCTTCGCCGGCAAGGCCGAACACGTGGTCAACTTCTTCCGGTTCATCGCCGAGGAGGTCCGCGAGCTGCTGGCCGAGCTGGGCTTCCGCTCCATCGAGGAGGCCGTCGGCCACGCCGAGGTGCTCGACGTCGAGCGCGCGGTCGACCACTGGAAGGCACAGGGCCTGAACCTGGAGCCGCTGTTCCACGTGCCCGACCTGCCCGCGGGCGCCGCCCGCCACCGGCTGATCGCCCAGGACCACGGCCTGGAGAAGGCCCTGGACAACGAGCTGATCAAGCTCGCCGGCGACGCCCTCGCGGCCGGTGACGCCACCGAGGCGCAGCCGGTGCGCGCCCAGGTCGCCATCCGCAACATCAACCGCACGGTCGGCACCATGCTCGGCCACGAGGTGACGAAGAAGTTCGGCGGTGCGGGCCTGCCCGACGACACCATCGACATCACCTTCACCGGCTCCGCCGGCCAGTCCTTCGGCGCGTTCCTGCCGCGCGGCGTCACGCTGCGCCTGGAGGGCGACGCCAACGACTACGTCGGCAAGGGCCTGTCCGGCGGCCGGATCGTCGTCCGCCCGGACCGCGCGGCCGACCACCTGGCCGAGTACTCGACCATCGCCGGCAACACCATCGCCTACGGCGCCACCGGCGGCGAACTGTTCCTGCGCGGCCGTACCGGTGAGCGGTTCTGCGTCCGCAACTCCGGCGCGACGGTCGTCTCCGAGGGCGTGGGCGACCACGGCTGCGAGTACATGACCGGCGGTCACGCGGTCGTCCTCGGCCCGACCGGCCGCAACTTCGCGGCGGGCATGTCCGGCGGCATCGCGTACGTCATCGACCTCGACCGCGACAACGTCAACGCCGGCAACGCCGGTGCCGTCGAGGCCCTGGACGACACGGACAAGCAGTGGCTGCACGACGTGGTGCGCCGCCACGCCGAGGAGACCTCCTCGACGGTCGCCGCGAAGCTGCTCGCCGACTGGGACACGGCCGTGGAGCGGTTCAGCAGGATCATCCCCAGCACGTACAAGGCAGTGCTCGCCGCCAAGGACGCCGCCGAGCGAGCCGGTCTCTCCGAGACCGAGATCACCGAGAAGATGATGGAGGCGGCGATCAATGGCTGACCCGAAGGGCTTCCTGAACCACGGCCGCGAGGTCGCCAAGACCCGTCCCGTCGGTGAGCGCGTCAAGGACTGGAACGAGGTCTACGTCCCCGGCTCCCTGCTGCCGATCATCAGCAAGCAGGCCAGCCGGTGCATGGACTGCGGCATCCCGTTCTGCCACAACGGCTGTCCGCTGGGGAACCTGATCCCCGAGTGGAACGACTACGCCTACCGCGAGGACTGGGCCGCCGCTCAGGAGCGCCTGCACGCGACCAACAACTTCCCGGAGTTCACCGGCCGCCTCTGCCCGGCCCCCTGCGAGTCGGCGTGCGTGCTCGGCATCAACCAGCCGCCGGTCACCATCAAGAACGTCGAGGTCTCGATCATCGACAAGGCGTGGGAGACCGGGGACGTCGCCCCGCAGATCCCCGAGCGCCTGTCCGGCAAGACGGTCGCGGTCATCGGCTCCGGCCCGGCGGGTCTCGCCGCCGCCCAGCAGCTGACCCGGGCCGGCCACACGGTCGCCGTCTACGAGCGCGCGGACCGCGTCGGCGGCCTCCTGCGGTACGGCATCCCCGAGTTCAAGATGGAGAAGCGGCACATCAACCGCCGTATCGAGCAGATGCGCGCGGAGGGCACCCGCTTCCGCACCGGTGTCGAGATCGGCCGCGACATCACCGCCCGCGACCTGAAGAAGCGGTACGACGCGATCGTGATCGCCGCCGGTGCCACGACCGCGCGCGACCTGCCGGCGCCGGGCCGCGAGCTGAAGGGCATCTACCAGGCGATGGAGTACCTGCCCCTGGCCAACAAGGTCCAGGAGGGTGACTACGTCACCACCCCGATCTCGGCCGAGGGCAAGCACGTCGTCGTGATCGGCGGCGGCGACACCGGCGCCGACTGCGTGGGCACCGCCCACCGCCAGGGCGCGGCCTCCGTCACCCAGCTGGAGATCATGCCCCGCCCGAACGACGAGCGGCACCCGGCCGACCAGCCCTGGCCGACCTTCCCGCTCCTCTACAAGGTCACCTCGGCGCACGAGGAGGGCGGCGAGCGGATCTACTCCGCCTCCACCACCCACTTCGAGGGCGACGAGGACGGCAACGTGCAGTGGCTGCACCTCGCCGAGGTCGAGTTCGTCGACGGCCGGCTGACCCAGAAGCCGGGCACCGAGCGCAAGATCCCCGCCCAGCTGGTCACCCTCGCCATGGGCTTCACCGGCACCGACCGGGAGAACGGCCTGGTAGACCAGTTCGGCCTGGAGCTGGACGCACGCGGTAACATCGCCCGCGACGCCGAATTCCAGACCAACGTGCCGGGTGTGTTCGTCGCCGGTGACGCCGGCCGCGGCCAGTCCCTGATCGTCTGGGCGATCGCGGAGGGCCGCTCGGCCGCCCGCGGCGTCGACCGCTACCTGACCGGGGCCAGCGACCTGCCGGCCCCGATCCGCCCGACGGACCGCGCCCTGGCGGTCTGACGGCGGTCACGAAGACGTCCCGTACAAAGGCGTACGGAACACTGACGGCGCCTGCCCGCCTGTCCCCGACCGGACGACTGGGCAGGCGCCGTCGCACGTCCCGACGCCGTCGCGGCCCGGCGGACGGCCACGGCGCACGGCCTACGTGTCGCACTCCAGCACCGTCCGGCACAATCCGCACCGCGCCCGTACCCGTCCCCGCACCGGCACCCTGATCCGCTGGTGGCAGGTCGGGCAGGGAAAGGTCACCTGGAGGCGGCCGAGGCCGTCGGGGGTGAAGGCGTACGGGCCCGCCGGGGGCACGTCCGGGGCGTGCCGGCGGTCGTGCGCGTAGCGGCGGCGGCCCGCCCAGCCGGCCGCGGTCAGCGGCGGCTGCTGCTCGTCGCGGCGGGCCCGGGCCAGCCCCTTGGCGTAGGCGGTGTGCGCCTGCGGGCTGGTGAACCACACGGACGGGTCCTCGTGGAAGATCAGGGCCCGCTTGGCCAGGACGTAACCGAACTCCTCCGGGGTGAGGTAGCCCAGCTTCTGGGAGGAGACGCCGTCCTCCCGGTAGGCGTCCAGCAGCAGCCAGCCCGCGCCCAGGTAGGCCGTGACGGTGTCCGTCAGGATCTCGTTCTCGGCCGTGGTGGGGAACGTGAGGTCCAGGCGGTGCAGGTAGACGTGGGCCACCTCGTGGGCGAGCGCCGCGCCGATGTCCCGGCGATGGGTGCGGAACCGGTCGTTCAGCTCGACGAAGTACTCCGGACCCGACGCCAGTTCGACGTCGGCCGCATGGGTCATCTCCCGGAAGCAGACGATCAGCCGCGCGTCCGGCAGCCGGAAGTGCCGCACGATCTCGCGGGCCACGCGCTGCGCGCCCAGATGCAGGTCGTCGGTGTCGCAGAAGGCCACGTCGGCGGGGGCCACGCTGACCGAGAACGTCTCCACGGTGCCGTGGGACAGCCGCCGGTACAGCGCGGTGACCGCGGCCCGGATCGTCTCCAGATGCGGGTAACCGTGCTCGACCGGTCCGCCGTTCGCCACGTCCTGACCCCCTTCAGACGCCGGAACTCCCCTCCACTGTAGGTGGACCCCGGGTCCCGGGGATCCACCGGCGATCCACTCCCCGGACACCTCGCGGCCCGGGCCGGTCCAGCACATAGGGTGGGCGTCCATGACGACCAGCAACACCGGCACGGGTGCCGTGGACCCCGAGGTCCGCCACGAACTGGAGCGGCTTCGCGACAGCATCGACAACATCGACGCGGCCGTCGTCCACATGCTCGCCGAGCGTTTCAAGGCCACACAGCAGGTCGGCAGGCTCAAGGCGGTGCACCAGCTGCCGCCCGCCGACCCGGCCCGCGAGTCCCGGCAGATCGAACGGCTGCGTCGCCTCGCCGAGAACGCCAAGCTCGACCCCGCGTTCGCCGAGAAGTTCCTGAACTTCATCATCGCCGAGGTGATCCGGCACCACGAGCGGATCGCCGAGGACACCCACAACGGGGACGCCGCGGACGCCGTCTGACCGGCAGCGCGGCCGGGCGGCGGGCCGACCGGGGGCGCACAAGGGACATAAGCCGTGTACCGATCCGCCCCTGTGCGCTGTCGGCCCCATCAGGCAGCATGGCCTGCATGTCCGTACTCACGCGCGACGAAGCGCAGCTCCGAGCACAGTTCCTCGACGTCCACCGCTACACGGTCGAACTGGACCTCACCACCGGGGACGAGACCTTCGGCTCCCGTACCGCGATCCGGTTCACCGCCCGGTCCGACGGGGAGACGTTCGTCGAGCTGAAGCCCGCCGAGCTGCGCGGTGTCACCCTGGACGGACGGTCGCTCGACCCCGAGTCGCTGCGCGAGGGACGGCTGCCGCTGCGCGGCCTCACCGCCGGCGAGCACGAGCTGCGCGTCGACGCGGTCATGCGCTACTCCCGCACCGGCGAGGGCATGCACCGCTTCACCGATCCGAGTGACGGCGAGACGTACGTCTACACGCAGCTGTTCATGGACGACGTCCAGCGCGTCTTCGCCGCCTTCGACCAGCCCGACCTGAAGGCCGTCTTCGAGATCTCCGTCAGGGCGCCGGAGGGCTGGAGCGTCCTCGCCAACGGCGTCACCGAGCAGCGGGGCGACGGCGTCTGGCAGGCCGCGCCCACCCCGCTGATCTCCACCTACCTCGCGGCCGTCGCCGCCGGCCCCTGGCACTCGCTGCGCACCGAGCACCGCGGACTGCCCTTCGGCATCCACTGCCGCCGCTCGCTCGCACCCCACCTGGACGCCGACGCCGACGAGATCTTCGACATCACGCGCGCGTGCTTCGACCGCTACCACGAGAAGTTCGAGGAGCCGTACCCCTTCGACTCCTACGACCAGGCGTTCGTCCCCGAGTTCAACGCGGGCGCCATGGAGAACCCGGGCCTGGTCACCTTCCGCGACGACTTCGTCTACCGCTCCGCCGTCACCGACACCGAACGGCAGACGCGCGCCATGGTCATCGCGCACGAGATGGCCCACATGTGGTTCGGCGACCTCGTCACCCTCAAGTGGTGGGACGACATCTGGCTGAACGAGTCCTTCGCCGAGTACATGGGCTACCGGACCACCGCCGAGGCCACCCGGTTCACCGACCCCTGGACCGAGTTCGCCGTCACCCGCAAGTCCTGGGGCTACGACGCCGACCAGCGGCCCACCACCCACCCGGTCGCCCCCGAGAACGTCGACGACACGGCCTCCGCGCTGCTCAACTTCGACGGCATCTCCTACGCCAAGGGCGCCTCCGCGCTGCGCCAGCTGGCCGCCTGGCTCGGCGAGAAGGACTTCCTCGCCGGCATCAACACCCACTTCGCGCGGCACAAGTTCGCCAACGCCACCCTCGCCGACTTCGTCGACTCCCTCGCCTCGGCCACCGACCGCGACGTCCACGCCTGGGCCGACAGCTGGCTGCGCACCGTCGGCGTCGACACCCTCGTGCCCGACGTCACGGCCGACAACGGCACCTGGCACCTCGACGTCCGGCACCTGGGCACCGCCGGCGCCCCGGCCGGGACCGGTCCCGCCGGGGACGGCGGCAGCCGCCCGCACCGCGTCACCCTCGGCGTCTACGACCGCGACCTGCACGACGAGCGCCGGCTGATTTTGCGCCGACGCGTGGAAGCAGACCTCCCCGCCGCCGACGGTCTGAGCCTGCGCACCGCCGGCCCGCGCCCCGCGTTCGTCCTCCTCAACGACGGCGACCTCACCTACGCCAAGATCCGCTTCGACGCCGCGTCCGCCGAGACGGCCCGCACCCACCTGTCCGGCCTGCCCGAACCGCTCACCCGCGCGGTCGTGTGGAACGCCCTGCGGGACGCCGTCCGGGACGGCGAGCTGCCGGCCGCCGCCTATCTTCAGACGGCCCGTGCCCACCTCCCGCACGAGACCGACCTGGCCGTCGCCCAGGGCGTACTGGCCTTCGCCTCCGGCCAGATCGCCGACCAGTACCTGGCGCCCGAGGACCGCCCGGCCGCCCTGGCCGGCCTCACGTCGCTCTGCCGCGACCTGCTGCGGCGCACCGAGGACGGCGACCACCCCGGCCTGCGGCTCATCGCCGTACGGCACCTGATCGGTGTGACCGCCCGCCCGGAGACCATCGCCGCCTGGCTCGCCGACGGCACGGTGCCCGGCGGCCCGGAACTCGACCCCGAGCTGCGCTGGCGCGTCCTCGCCCGGCTCGCCGTGCTCGGCGCCACCGACGAGGCCGCCATCGCCGCCGAGCTGGAGCGCGACCCGAGCGCCACCGGCCAGGAGGGTGCCGCCCGCTGCCGTGCCGCGCTGCCCGACCCCGAGGCCAAGCGCGCCGCCTGGGAGGCGATGTTCGCCGGCGACTCGCTGTCCAACTACCTCTTCACGGCCACCGCACAGGGCTTCTGGCAGCCCGAACAGGCCGAGCTGGTCCGGGAGTACGTGCCGCGCTTCTACCAGGACGCGGTCGCCGTCGCCGCCCGCCGCGGCCCCGCCATCGGTGTCGCCGCCGGCCGCTGGTGCTTCCCGGCCCACGCCGTCGACGCCGGGAACCTGCGGCTGGGCGAGGCCTGTCTGCGCGAGGCCGACCTCACCCCGGCCCTGCGCCGCACCCTCGCCGACCGCCTGGACGACCTGTCCCGCGCCCTGCGGGTGCGCGAGGGGCGGCCGGCACGACAGACCGCGCCGGCCGCCGCGCGGGGAGCGCAGGTCGGGGCGTAGGCCCGGGGGCGCGGGCGGGCGTAGGTCCGACGACGTAGGGCACGGCTGGTACCTGGCGACGATGCGGGGGACCGGCCGCCGTCCCTAGGCTCGGGCTCCGGAGATCAGCCCAGCCCCCGAAAGGCGGCATCGTGATCGTAGTGACCGGCGCGACCGGCAACGTAGGCCGTGCCCTTGTCGACCGTCTCCTCGCCGCGGGACAGCCTGTCCGCGCGCTGACCCGCGACCCGGAGCGGGCCGAGCTGCCCGCACCCGCGGAGGTGGTGGCGTTCCGTCCGGACGAGCCCGCCGCCCTGTTCACCGGGGCGACGAAGCTCTTCCTCTACGCGCAGGCCGGCACCGCCCCGCTGCTGGCGGCGGCCCGCGCCCACGGGGTACGCCACGTCGTCCTGCTCTCCAGCGGCGTCATCCAGGAGGGCGCCGACGAGACCCATCCCATCCACGTCATGCACGCCACCGCCGAGCGGCAGATCCAGGACAGCGGGCTCGCCTGGACGTTCCTGCGCCCCAACGCCTTCGCCACCAACGCGCTCCAGTGGGCACCGCAGATCCGCGCCGGCGACACCGTCCGCGGCGTCTTCGCGGACGGGCTCACCGCGCCGATCCACGAGGACGACATCGCGGCCGTCGCCGAGCGCGTCCTGCTCGACGACGGGCACGAGGGCGCCGCGTACCGGCTGACCGGGCCGGCGGCGACCAGCAACGCCGGCCAGGTGGAGGCCATCGGCACCGCGCTCGGCAGGAAGCTGACGTTCGTGGAGACCGACCCGGCCGACGCGGGCCCGGAACTCTTCCCGCACGTGCCGCCGCAGATGCTCGAACGCCTGCTGCGCACCTTCGCCGAGACCGTCGGCGTGCCCCCGGAGATCACCGGCACCGTCGAGCAGCTCACCGGCACCCCCGCCCGCCCCTTCGACCGGTGGGCCCGGGACCACGCCGGGGACTTCCGGGCGTAACCGGCGGGAGCGCGCGACCACCCTCCCCACGGGGTCTCCCGGGACGGCAGTACACACTTTCGGGTTCCGTTCACCGGGCTTCCGGGACGCAGGGCACCCTTCCGGTACAAGCTGGAAGTCCACCCACAAGCCGGAAGCCCGCTGGACGTTCCCGTGCCCGCCAGGAGAGCCCATGAGCGCAGGACACTCCCCGCACCTGCCGCCGCTCGCCTCGGGGCCCGGCGGCACCGACGCCCTGCGGCCCCTCCTCGCCACCGTGTTGGACGCGCTCGCGGCCGGCGCCGCCCGGCGCGGCGGACCGCTGCCCGCCGGCGGACCGGACGCCGTCGCCGCGCGCGTCGCCGACGCCCTCGGGGACGTCCTGCCGGCCACCGGCGATCCGGACGCCCTGCGCGTCCTCGTCCAGACCCTCGCGGAGGGCGCCGCCGACCCCGCCGACCCGCTGTGCGCCGCCCACCTGCACTGCCCGCCGCTCGCCGTGGCCACCGCCGCCGACCTCGCCGTGGGCGCCCTCAACCCCTCCCTGGACTCCTGGGACCAGGCCCCGGCCGCCTCCTCCCTGGAAGCCACGGTCGCGCGCACCCTCGCCCGCACGGCCGGCCTCGCCGACGCCCTCGTCACCACCGGCGGCACCGAGTCCAACCTGCTCGCCCTGCTGCTCGCCCGCGAGGCCCACGGCGGCAGCGTCCGGCTGGTCTGCGGGGCGGGTGCCCACCACTCCCTGCCGCGCGCCGCCTGGCTGCTCGGCCTGCCCGACCCGGTCGTCATCCCGGCACCCGACGGCACCCTCGACCCGGCCGCCCTCGACGGAGCCCTCACCGCGCTCTCCGGCCCCCTGCTCGTGGCCGCCACCGCCGGCACTACCGACGCCGGCCTGATCGACCCGCTCCCCGAGATCGCCGCCCTGTGCGCCACCCACGGCGTCCGGCTGCACATCGACGCGGCGTACGGCGGGGGCCTCCTCTTCAGCGACCGGCACCGCGGCAAGCTCGCCGGGCTCGACGCGGCCCACACCGTCACCCTCGACCTGCACAAACTCGGCTGGCAGCCGGTCGCCGCGGGCCTCCTCGCCGTCGCCCACCCCCACGAACTGACCCCCCTCCGGCAGCGCGCCGGCTACCTCAACGCCGACGACGACACCGAGGCCGGCTTCCCCGACCTCCTCGGCCGCTCCCTGCGCACCACGCGCCGCCCCGACATCCTGAAGATCGCCGTCACCCTGAGAACACTGGGCCGTGGTGGCTTGGGCACCCTGGTCGACCAGGTCTGCGCCCTGGCCCGTGACTTCGCCGCGCTGGTCCGCCGGCACCCCGGTTTCGCGCTGTACGACCGGCCCGACATCAGCACCGTCCTGTTCCGCCCGGCCGAGGCCGACGACACCGCCGTGGCCACCGCGCGCCGCAGGCTGCTGCACGAGGGCCGGGCCGTTCTCGGCCGCGCCCGGCTCGACGGCCGCCTCTGGCTCAAGGCCACCTTCCTCAACCCCCACACCCGGCCGGACGACCTGGCCCGCCTGCTCACGCTCGTCGAACTCGCCGCACTCGCCGAAGGAAGCACCCCCGGATGACCCACCCCCCACGCCGCGACCCCGCATCCCCGCGCGACCTGGTCGGCATCGGCATCGGCCCCTGCAACCTCTCCCTGGCCGCGCTCGCCCAGCCGCTCGCCGAACTCGACGCGGTCTTCTACGAACAGCGTCCCGGCTTCGACTGGCACCCCGGGCTGCTCATCGACGGCGCCACCGTCCAAGTGCCGTTCCTCGCCGACCTGGTGACCCTC
The DNA here is from genome assembly GCF_040637655.1 of Streptomyces sp. NPDC028722. Classification (NCBI taxonomy): domain Bacteria; kingdom Bacillati; phylum Actinomycetota; class Actinomycetes; order Kitasatosporales; family Streptomycetaceae; genus Streptomyces; species Streptomyces sp. NPDC028722. The sequence continues at coordinate 91,428 of NZ_JBEZWU010000001.1, read as the reverse complement.
GCCGACCCCACCAGCCCCTGGAGCTTCCTCAACTACCTCAAGAGCCGCGAACGGCTCTTCCCGTTCTACTTCACCGAGCGCTTCCACATCCAGCGCACCGAGTACGACGCCTACTGCCGCTGGGTCGCGCGGCAGCTGCCCGGGCTGCACTTCCGCCACCAGGTCGACGCCGTCCGCTGGAACCCGGAACGGGACGTGTTCGAGGTCGACCACACCCAGCTCGACGCCGACGGCGAGGCCGAGGCCCTCGGCCGTACGCACACCCGCAACATCGTCCTCGGCATCGGCACCGCCCCCTACGTGCCCGACCCCCTCAGGCCCCTGGTGGAGACGCCGGGTCTGCCCGTCCTCCACGCCGCCGACTATCTCGAGCACCGCGACACCTTGCTCGCCGCCGGGCACGTCACCGTCGTCGGCTCCGGACAGTCCGGCGCCGAGGTCTTCCTCGACCTGCTGCGCCACCGCCCGGCCGGCCGGGAAGGGCTGCACTGGCTCGGCCGCACCGAGGCGTTCGCGCCGATGGAGTACTCCAAGCTGGGTCTTGAGCACTTCACGCCCGACTACACCCGCTACTTCCACGCCCTGGCCGAACCCGTCCGGGACCGGCTCGTCGCCGCCCAGTGGCAGCTGTACAAGGGCATCGACGCGGGCACCCTCGCCGCCATCCACGACGAGCTGTACCGCCGCTGTCCGGACGGCGGCTGGCCCGACGCGGTCCTCACCCCCGGGGTCCGCGTCCGCACCGCCGGCCGGATCGCCACCACCCAGGTGGAACTCCACCTGGAGCACCTCCAGCAGGGCAGCCGGTCCCGGCTCACCACCGACGCCGTCGTCCTCGCCACCGGCTACCGCGAGCGTCCCCTCGGCCGCATCCTGGCCGGGCTAGACCCCTACATCCGCCGGGACAGCGGCGGACGCCCGCGGATCGACGAGGAGTTCCGGCTCGTCCTGGACCCCTCGGTCACCGGCTCGGTCCACGTCCAGAACGCCGAGCTGCACACGCACGGCGTCGGCGCACCCGACCTCGGCCTGGCCGCCTGGCGCAGCGCCACCATCCTCAACTCGCTCACCGGCAAGGAGGCGTACCCGCTCCCTGCCCGCACGGCCTTCACCAGCTTCGGACTCCGGGAACCCGCGGGCCGGGTCCCGCAGAGCAGACCCGCCGGACGGCTGACCCCGCTGGTCGAGGGCAGATGATCCGCCGCGCAGGCCCCCACCGCCCGGCGCCGGCACCCGCGCGGGCGGGCACCGACGCCGTTCACGTCGCTCAGAACACCGGCGTGCCGTTGCGCACCAGCTTCCAGTCCACCGACGCGAAGTCCTTCGGGTCCAGGACACCCTTTGCGGTGACCCACTCCGCGATCCGGGTGCGGATCTCCGTGGACTCCGACCACAGCTCCTTGGCGGCGGCGACGTACGGGAAGGCGCCGCCGCCGTTGGCGCGGTAGTTGTTCACCGCGAGCACGAACTGCTGGGCGTCGTCCAGCGCGGCCCCCTGGAACGTCAGGTTCTTGATCCGCGACCCGGCCGGCTGGGCGATGTCGATGTCGTACGACAGGCCGGAGACGTAGTCGTAGTTGTAGTCCGGGCGGCCACCGGCGTTGGTCAGCTTCTCGACGTCCACCGTGGCGTCGGCGGCCGTCTGGACGTAGTACTCCGCCGAGTACTCCAGGTAGGCGCGCACCTGGGCACCCGTCAGCAGCTTGGCCACCAGCGTGTTGTCGTACACGTACAGACTGGACAGGCCCCGGATGGTGACGTCGCCGGCCGGGATCTCGGAGGTCCGGGAGAACGGCGAGGCCTGGGCGATCACCGGCAGCGAGGCGTACGGGGTGCCCGCGAGCGCCGCCTTGACCACGTCCTCCTGGACCTTGGTGATCAGGTCGATGATGGGGGCGTCCCGGTAGCGGGCCTCGACCGTGGTCAGGGTCTCGGTCGCCCGGCCCACGACCTGGTTGACGTACGCGACGACCTTCTGGTGCTCGTCGGTGAGCAGCTTGGTGATCCTGGGGTCGTCGGCGACGGAGCTGGAGTCGCGCAGCGAGGCGGAGACCGACTCGACCTCCCAGCGGCCCTTGCCGAACACCAGCTCGATGTCGAAGAGGGTGAGCCGCTCGGCGTAGCACAGCGGCTCGGAGAGGACGACGGTCCGGCCCGTCTTCTCGTTGACGACCTTCAGCTCCGGGATCTCCAGGTGCGCGTGGCCGACCAGGATCGCGTCGATGCCGGGCACCTGGCGGGCCACGTCGGCGGCCGCGTTCTCCACGTACGGCACCTGGTCGCCGTACGACGACGTGCCCGACGTACCCGAGTGCGCCGAGACGACGACCACGTCCGCGCCCATCGACCTCAGCTTCGGCACCCACTTGGCGGCCTGCTCCACCAGGCCCGGGAACGCCAGCTTGCCCTGCACGTACGCCTTGTCCCAGATCGCGATGCCCGGGTTGGTCAGACCGAGCACGGCCACCCTGACCGGCCTGGCGCCCGGCACGTGGAACGTCTTCATGACATACGGCGCGAAGGCGGGCCGCAGCGTCCTGGCGTCCACGGCGTTGGCGCCGAGCAGCGGGAAACGCAGCTGCGACTCGAACTTCCGCAGCGTCTCGATGCCGTAGTTGAACTCGTGATTGCCGAGCGCCGCCGCGTCGTACCCGATGGCGTTCATCGCCTGGGCCATCGGGTGCACCGGGCCGCCCTTGGCGGTGATCGGGTCGACCTTGGCGTAGTAGTAGGCCAACGGGGTGCCCTGGATGGTGTCACCGGCGTCCAGCAGCAGGGTGTTGCAGCGGCCCTTCTCGGCGCGGACCTGCTCCACCAGGGTGGAGATACGGGCGAGCCCCATGGCGTTGCCCGCCTTGTCGGCGTACTCCGCGTCCTTGAAGTAGTCCCAGTTGAAGACGTGGCCGTGCAGGTCGGTGGTGCCCATGACGGTCAGGGAGTACCGCTTGGCGGGGCGCGGGGGCTTCTTGCCGTCCGCCGCCCGGGCCGCCGGTGCCGCCGCCGCGCCGGCGACCGCCACTCCCGCTCCGGTGGCGGCGGACTTCTTCAGGAACTTCCGGCGGTTCAGCGGCATTCTCGGTCTCCTTGGCGCATGGTCGACGACGCGCGTAGATTCTGACCTGAGCATGACCTGTGTCAACAGGTCCGGCAGGTTGCGATCTGATGACCATCGCTCATCGGAGCGAACCGGCACTCAATTAAACACTTGTCAATATCCCTTTGCCGAAAGTCTGTTGAGTCGTCACGCGGGGCCAATTCTCTACCCGCGGGTAAGGCCTAGGCTCGACGTATGCGCCGAGCAAAGATCGTCTGTACTCTGGGGCCCGCCACCGACTCGTACGACCAGATCAAGGCACTGGTCGAGGCCGGAATGGACGTCGCCCGGTTCAACCTCAGCCACGGCACCCACGCCGAGCACGAGGAGCGTTATCAGCGGGTGCGGAAGGCCGCTGACGAGACCGGCCGCAGCGTCGGAGTGCTCGCCGACCTTCAGGGCCCGAAGATCCGGCTCGGCCGCTTCGCCGAAGGACCGGTACTGCTTGAACGCGGCGACCTCTTCACCGTCACCGTGGAGGACGGCGTCGAGGGCGACCGCCACCGGTGCGGCACCACCTACGCGGGCCTCGCCGCCGATGTCGCCCCCGGTGAGCGCATCCTCGTCGACGACGGCAAGGTCTGCCTGGAGGTCACCGCCGTCGACGGCCCCCAGGTGCACACGCGGGTGGTCGAGGGCGGCGTCGTCTCCGACCACAAGGGACTGAACCTCCCCGGTGTCGCCGTCTCCGTCCCCGCCCTGTCCGGGAAGGACGAGGACGATCTGCGCTGGGCGCTGCGCACCGGCTTCGACCTGATCGCCCTCTCCTTCGTCCGCAGCGGCCGGGACGCCGAGGACGTCCACCGGATCATGGCGGAGGAGGGTCGCCGCCTGCCCCTGATCGCCAAGATCGAGAAGCCGCAGGCCGTGGAGAACCTCGACGGCATCGTGGCCGCCTTCGACGCGCTGATGGTCGCGCGCGGCGACCTGGGCGTGGAGATGCCGCTGGAGGAGGTGCCGATCGTGCAGAAGCGCGCGGTCAAGCTGGCCAGGCGCAACGCCAAGCCAGTGATCGTCGCCACCCAGATGCTCGATTCGATGATCGACAACTCGCGGCCCACCCGCGCCGAGGCCTCCGACGTGGCCAACGCGGTGCTGGACGGCACGGACGCGGTCATGCTCTCCGGCGAGACCAGCGTCGGCAAGTACCCGGTCGAGACCGTGCGCACCATGGCGAAGATCGTCGAAGCGGCCGAGGAGGACATGCTGGCCAAGGGCCTGCCGCCGCTGACCGAGCAGAACAAGCCGCGCACCCAGGGCGGTGCGGTCGCCCGGGCCGCCGCCGAGATCGGTGACTTCCTCGGCGCGAGGTTCCTGGTGGCGTTCACCCAGTCGGGAGACACCGCCCGCCGGCTCTCCCGCTACCGCTCGCCGATCCCGCTGCTCGCTTTCACCCCCGAGCCGGCCACCCGTTCCCAGCTCAGCCTGACCTGGGGCGCCGAGACCTTCCTCGGCCCGCACGTCGGATCCACGGACGCGATGGTCGAACAGGTGGATGAGCTGCTGCTGAAGTACGGCCGGTGCGAGAAGGGCGATGTCGTGGTCATCACGGCGGGTTCCCCGCCCGGCGTCTCCGGCTCGACCAACCTGGTCCGGGTCCATCACATCGGCGAGGACGACAGTCCGGAGCAGGCCCCGTGACAGCCGGGGACGACAAGGGGCCCCTCACCCGAGGGGCCCTCTTTGCTGCTGACCTTGGAAACCGAATACTGACCTTGGAAACCAAGGAAAAGTGCCCCGGGTCGGACTCGAACCGACACTGTACGGGTTTTGAATCCGTTGCCTGCTGCCAATTGGGCTACCGGGGCTCGCAGGATCGAAGGTTCCCCCCGACCCTCCGCGCGTCCACCATACCGTAGCTAGGTAGGCTCTTGTCAGCAGCGCCCCTGCCCCGAACGAGGAGCCCCCGTGACCGCCGAGTCGCCCCAGCCCGTAGACGTGCCCGACGACGACAAGTCGCACGTGCCTCCGCTGACGACCCGCGTCGTCATCGCCGAGGACGAGGCCCTGATCCGGCTGGACCTGAAAGAGATGCTCGAGGAAGAGGGGTACACCGTCGTCGGCGAGGCCGGGGACGGTGAGCAGGCCGTCGAGCTGGCCCGCGAGCACAAGCCGGACCTGGTCATCCTGGATGTGAAGATGCCCAAGCTGGACGGCATCTCCGCGGCCGAGAAGATCGCCGGGGAGTCGATCGCGCCGGTCCTGATGCTCACCGCGTTCTCCCAGCGCGACCTCGTCGAGCGGGCCCGCGACGCGGGGGCCATGGCGTACCTGGTGAAGCCGTTCAGCAAGAGCGACGTCGTCCCGGCGATCGAGATGGCCGTCTCCCGGTTCACCGAGCTGAAGCAGCTGGAGCAGGAGGTCGCCGACCTCACCCAGCGGCTGGAGACCCGCAAGCTGGTCGACCGCGCGAAGTCCATCCTCCAGACGGAGTACGGCCTGACCGAGCCGGCCGCCTTCCGCTGGATCCAGAAGACCTCCATGGACCGGCGCATGTCGATGCAGCAGGTCGCCGAGGCGGTCATCGCGGACAGCGAGGAGAAGAAGTCCGCGAAGACCGACTGACGCCCGGCGCCGCCCCCGCCACCGACGAGTGCCCCGCGCCCGGAAGGACGCGGGGCACTGTGCCGACCGGCCGCCGCGGGAGGCGGCCCTCGCCGGACTAGTCCTCGCCGAGATAGGCCTTGCGCACCGACTCGTCGTGCAGCAGGTCCTGGCCCGTGCCGGACAGGGCGATGCTGCCGACCTCCATGACGTGACCCTGGTCGGCGAGCGAGAGCGCCGCCTGGGCGTTCTGCTCGACCAGCAGGATCGTCGTGCCCTGGGACTTCAGCTCGGCGATCGTCGCCATGATCTTCTGCATCATGATCGGCGACAGCCCCATCGACGGCTCGTCCAGCATCAGCAGCTTCGGACGGGACATCAGCGCCCTGCCCATCGCCAGCATCTGCTGCTCACCGCCGGAGAGGGTACCCGCGGCCTGCTTGCGGCGCTCCCCGAGGATGGGGAACAGGTCGTAGGCGCGCTGGATGTCCTTCTCGATGCCCGGCTTGTCGCTGCGCAGGAACGCGCCGAGGCGCAGGTTGTCCTCGATGCTCATGCGCGGGAAGATGTGCCGCCCCTCGGGGGAGTGGGCGAGCCCCAGCGACACCACCTGGTGGGCCGGGACCTTCTTCAGCGACCTGCCGTTGAACCTGATCTGTCCGCCGACCGGCTTCAGCAGGCCCGACAGCGTGCGCAGGGTGGTGGTCTTGCCGGCGCCGTTGGTGCCGATGAGGGTGACCACCTGACCGGCCTCGACCTTGAAGGAGATCCCCTTGACGGCCTCGATCTTGCCGTAGGCGACCCTCAGGTCCTCGACTTCCAGCAGTGCGGTCATCGGTCGTCCTCCTTGCCGGGCGCGGCGTCCGTCGTGGTCCCGGCGTGCGCCTCGGCGGCCTCGACCTCGGCCACCTCCTCGGCGCCGGGCGCGTCCTCGAAGGGCTCGCCGAGATAGGCCGCGATCACGCGCTCGTCGCCCTGGACGGTCGCGCTGTCACCCTCGATCAGTTTCTCGCCCTGCACGAGCACGGCCACGCGGTCGCACAGGTTGAAGATGAACCGCATGTCGTGCTCGATGACGAGGACGGCGATGCCCATGTCCCGGATGGCGAAGACCAGTTCCTCGGTGACCCGGGTCTCCTGCGGGTTCATGCCGGCCGTCGGCTCGTCGAGCAGCAGCAGACCGGGCTCGCTCGCCAGGGCACGGGCGATCTCCAGCTTGCGCTGCTCGCCGTAGGGCAGGTTGCGGGCGAGGTGCTCGGCCTTGTTGTCCAGGCCCACGAACCGCAGCAGTTCCAGGGCCCGTTCCCGGGAGGCCTTCTCGGCCCGGTGGAAGCCGGGTCCGCGCAGCACGGCCGACCAGAAGCCCTCCTTGGTGCGGGTGTGCCGGCCGACGAGCACGTTCTCCAGGACCGTCATGTTGGCGAACAGCCGGATGTTCTGGAACGTCCGCGCGATGCCGGCCGCGGTGACCTTGAAGGACTTGGGCGGCAGGACGGCGCCCTTGTAGCGGACCTCGCCCTCGGTGGGGACGTACAGGCCGGTCAGGCAGTTGAAGAAGGTCGTCTTGCCGGCGCCGTTGGGGCCGATCAGACCGACGATCTCGCCGGCGTTGACGGTGAGGTCGACGCCGCGCACGGCGGTCAGACCGCCGAAGCGCATGGTCACGCCGCGGGCGTCGAGGACGGTCTCGCCGGGCCGGGTGGCGCCGGCGGCGGTGTCCTTGGTGGTGGTGTCGGTGGTCATGGTGGTCAGGCCCCCGCCTTCGTCAGGAGGGTGGGTGCTTCCGCCTCTTCGTGGAACTCGAGCTGGCGGCGGCGGTTGGGGATGAGGCCCTCGGGACGGAACCGCATCAGCAGGACCAGTGCGAGGCCGAAGGCGAAGAGCTGGTAGTTCCCGAGGAACTGGAGCTTGTTGGGGATCAGGAAGAGCAGGGCTGCGCCGATCAGCGGACCGCTGATGGTGCCCATGCCGCCGAGGACGACCGCGGCGAGCAGGAACGCGGAGTTGGGCGGGATGGGACCGGCGAACAGGTACTGCTCGGGCGTCACCGTGTAGGTGACGTGGGCCTGGACGGTGCCCGCGAGACCGGCGAGCGAGGCGCCGACGGCGAAGGCGATCAGCTTGACCCGGAAGCCGTTGATGCCCATGGCGAGCGCGGCGGTCTCGTCCTCGCGGATGGCCACCCAGGCGCGTCCGATGCGGGAGTCGCCGCTGCGCCGGAAGACCAGCACCACGATCGCGGTGATGACCAGCATCAGGAAGAAGTAGTTGGCGAACCGGCCGATGGTGAAGCCGCCCATGTCGTGCTGGGTGCCGAAGTCGAAGCCGAGGACGTCGAGGTTCGGGATCGACGAGACGCCGTTCGAGCCGTTGGTGAGGTCGGGCCCGGAGGTGCCGTCGAGGTTGTTCGCCGTGATCCGGAAGATCTCACCGAAGCCGAGGGTGACGATGGCGAGGTAGTCGCCGCGCAGCCGCAGCGTCGGGGCGCCGATCAGCACGCCGAAGACGAGCGAGGCGGCGGCGCCGACGAGGACGGCCGCCCAGAACGGGAAGTGCACGTGGAACGGCGAGCTGGGGGAGCCGGAGACCAGGGCCGCCGCGTAGGCGCCGACGCCGAGGAAGGCGACGTAACCGAGGTCGAGGAGGCCGGCGAGGCCGACGACGATGTTCAGACCCAGGGCGACGGTGGCGAAGATCAGGATGTAGACGCCGAGGGTCGCGTACTGGTCATTCGTCTGGGTGAAGGGGAACAGCGCCGCCGCGACGAACGCGCCGCAGGTGGTGATGTTCTGGTGCCGGGAGGTGATCTCCGAGGCCTGCGAGATCAGCCCCGCCTTGTTCAGGGCGGCGAAGCCGAGGCCCGCGGTGATCAGGAAGCCGACGAACAGTTCGTCGTACTCGGTGCCGATGCCGTAGGTGAAGACGGTCAGGCCGAGCCCGAGGACCGCGACGATGATCAGGATCTCGGCGTACGACGGCAGAGGGCCCACGGGCCGCGCGGGACCGGCGGCGAAGACCGCCTTGACCGTCTCCCACTGGTGGGCCAGACGGTGCTTGAACTTCTCGACGCCGCTGTCGTCGGGGTCGGCCGGTTCCGGCTCGGGCCGCTGGAACGGCAGGGCCAGGGCGCCGGCGAAGGCGGCGAGGCTGCCGACGGCGACGAGGAAGCCGCCGGGCTCGAGGTTGACGAGACCGCCGAGTTCGGTGCTGATCGCGAGGACCGTGTACCAGCTGGTGGCGAAGGCGGCCAGGGTGGCGAAGCGCAGGGCCGCGCCGGGCCCGGCGGGCGTCAGCCGGTCCAGGCCCCGGACGCCGTAGGCCGCCAGGGCGAACAGGGTGGCGAGGAGCGCGCCGATGAGCACGAGGACCTGGAGGCCGCCCGGGTAGCCGTAGACGGTGAGGTCGCCGGGGAAGTCCGAGGTCCACGTCCAGGCGAGGAAGGTGGAGACGGCCGTCAGCACGCTGCCGCCGAGGGCGAGGCCGAGGGCGGCCTTCTCCGGCAGGGGCAGCAGTCCGGACGGGGCGGGGGCCGCGGCGGCACCGGGGGTGCCGGGGGTGTCGGGTGCGGTGGTCTGTGTGGTCATCGGTCTCACGCCCTGTCCGCGACGCGCTCGCCGAGCAGGCCCTGTGGCCTGAACAGCAGTACGAGGATGAGGAGTACGAAGGCCCAGACGTCGGCCCAGGACTGGCTGCCGAACTTGTCCATGCCGGGGATGTCGGCGATGTAGGCGGTGGCCAGGGTCTCGGCCACGCCGAGGACCACGCCGCCGATCATGGCGCCGTAGATGTTGCCGATGCCGCCGAGAACGGCCGCGGTGAACGCCTTCAGACCGAGGATGAAGCCCATCCGGAAGTTGATCTCGCCGTACTTCAGGCCGTAGGCGACGGCTCCGACCGCGGCGAACGCGGCGCCCAGGGCGAACGCGATCACGATGATGCGGTCGGTGTTGACGCCCATCAGCTTGGCGGTGTCCGGGTCCTGCGCGGTGGCCTGCATGCCGCGGCCGGTGCGGGTCTTCATCACGAAGTAGGCGAGGACGGCCATGCTGAGGGGGGCCGCGACGACCAGGAAGATGTCACCCGTCTGGATGGTGACGCTGCCGATCTCGAAGGGGCCGCCCGGGATCTGCGGGAAGGTGCGCGCGGACTTCGCCTCCGGGTACCAGGCCCACACCGCCTGCTGGAGCGCGAGGGAGAGGCCGATGGCGGTGATGAGCGGGGCGAGGCGTGGGGCGTTGCGGAGAGGACGGTAGGCGAATCGTTCCGCCCCGACCGCGATGGCGACGGCGACGACGACGGCACCGATGATCATGAGTGGCAGCGCGATCCACATGGTGGTGCCGCCGGGAAGCCAGAGCCACACGGTGAGAGCGCCGAACGCGCCCGTCATGAATATCTCGCCGTGGGCGAAGTTGATGAGCTGGACAATGCCGTAGACCATTGTGTAGCCGATGGCGACCAGCCCGTACATGGATCCTAGTAGCAGGCCGTTGACCAGCTGCTGCGGCAGTTCGTGCACCGCATGTCCTCCGAGCGTTCGGAAAGTTCGACGGATGTGGCCGGATGCGAGTCCGCGCGGGGCGCCAGTGGAACAGCGCCCCGCGCGGCTCTTTCAGGTGGTGCGGGCGGGGGTCAGCCCGTGTAGGTACCGGACTTGACCGGCGTCCAGGCACCGTTCTTCACGGCGTAGACGGTCAGCTGCTTGTTGGTGGCGTCACCGAACGCGTCGAAGGAGACCTTGCCGGTCACACCGTCGAAGGACACGTCCTGCATGGCCGCGGTGACCTTCGCGCGGGCGTCGGAGGGAAGCTTGCCGCCGTTGGCGTCGACGACCTTCTTCACGGCCTCGATGACCGCCCAGGCGGAGTCGTAGGCGTAACCGCCGTACGCCGAGTACTCCTCCTTGTAGCCGGCGGACTTGTAGTCGCTGACGTACTGCTTGGCCGAGGGCAGGTCCTCGACCGGAGCGCCGACGGAGGTGGCGAGGTCGCCGGTGCTCTCGGCACCCGCCAGCTTCATGAAGGTGTCGTCCTTGATGCCGTCACCGCCGACGAGCGGGACCTTGGCACCGGCGGCCTTGATCTGCTTGCTCAGCGGGCCGGCCTGCGGGTACTCACCGCCGTAGTAGACGACCTGGGCACCGGAGTTCTTCACCTTGGTGGCGACCGCGGAGAAGTCCTTGGCGTCGGGGTTGATGTGCTCGGTGCCGACCACCTTGCCGCCGAGCTTCTTGAACTCGTCGGTGAAGGTGGCGGCCAGGCCCGCGCCGTAGGTCTTCTTGTCGTCGATGACGAAGACCTTCGTCTTCTTGGCGGTGTTGTAGACGTACTGGGCGGCGAACGGGCCCTGGATGGCGTCCGTGGTCGCGGTGCGGAAGTACGCCTTGTACGGGCGGACCTTCTTGTTCTGCCAGTCCGTGCCCTGGGTCAGGGCGGGGCCGGTGTTGGCCGGGGAGACCTGGACCAGTTTGTTGTCGTCGAAGACCTTCTGCATCGACTCGGCGACCGAGGAGTTCAGCGGGCCGACGACACCGAGGACGTTCTGCTCCGACACGAACTTGGAGGCGTTCTGCTGGCCGGCCGACGGCTGGGCCTGGTCGTCGAGGGCCTCGATCTTGAAGGTGACGCCCTTGACGAGGTTCTGCTTGTTGGCGTTCCTGGTGGCGAGGTCCGCCGAGTTCTTGATACCGAGGCCCATGGCGGACAGGTCGCCGGTCAGCGGGGCGTCGACGCCGATGACGACGGTGCTGCCGCCGTCACCCTTGCCGGAGTCCGAGCCCTTGTCGCCGCTGTCGCGCGAGCCGCAGGCGGTGAGAGTGAGCGCTCCCGCCGCCAGCGCGGCGGTGATGGCGATAAGCGAACCTTGACGCACGATCAGTCCTTTCCCCAGGCACAACCGCCTCCCCATGGAAACGGCCGAGTCGCGCGCCGCGCTGAAGTGAGATTCCGATGGCGCGGTGACTGGCCGTGACTCTAGGCGTGTGTGGGGAACGTGGAGGAGTGTCTGGCCAAGGCTGTGACGCTCTTGTTATGACACGGCGTAATGCAGAGCGGTACGACGTGGGGGGAACGGACGAATTAAGGTGGATTCGCGCTGTCCGCATTCTGAGAACCCGCAGGACCTGCCATGATCCAACCAGGCGTCTCGGGCGTTTTGCTGATTACCGAACTCTGTTGCCGCAGGCTACTTCCACGGCGTGGGAGAGGTGCTGCGCGTAACGGCCGCCGAGGATGAAGCTCTGTACCTGTATTGCGCGCGCATTACGCACAGTTACGTCGAGGAAAGGAAGCCCGGCGTGCCAGGGGACTTCTCCGCATTTCGTCACGTGCATGGTGACCGTGACCTCGCGCGCCGCACCGGCGACTGTCCGCCACGGAGCCGGTGGCCGTGTCGTCAGGGACAGTCCCGCGTACGGCTGGGCCACGCGCGTCACGGTGACCGGCGGCCCCGAGGCCACGCTCAGCAGGACCGTGAAGCTGAAGCTGCGCGGCGGGGCGCCCGCCGGAGGGGGCCGGTCCTCCAGGTAGGTCACGTCCACCACCTGGGAGGGGTACGGGACCTCGGGGTGCGGGCGCGTGGGGCGCGGGGGCGGCTGCTGCGGCCGGGTGGCGTAGAGCGCGCCGCCGGCCCCGAGGACGGCGGTCGCGGTGGCCAGCGCCAGGGTGGTCCGCCGGTGGCGGGCGTACCGGGCGGCCACGGCCGCGCGCGTGCGACCGGCAGGACGCGGGCCCCGCGGGTGCGGGGTGTCCCACGCGCGCGTGCCCTCACCGGGCTCCGGCGGGCCGACGCCGCTCATGTCCAGGGGCCTTCGCTCGGGGGCCCGTGGCGGTAGCGCTCGGTGCACGCCCGCCGGGACTGACGGTCGATCAACTCATACGCCTCGGCGGACCCTTGGTGCCGCAGGGTGACGCGCGCCGCGTCCACGACGTCCCGCAGGATCTGGTACTGCCCATGGGACAGGCCCATCGACTGGTAGTCGCCGTAGGTGTCGTCGCCGAGCGCCCTGCGTGACCAGTACGCGACGATCCTGGTGCACAGGTCGGCGTCGGAGGCGGCGGAGGGCGACGCGGGTGCCGGGGCGGACGCGGGCGCGGGTCCGGTGCCGCCGGGGTATGGGTGCGCGGAGCGGCCGGTGGCGCCGGGGGGTGGTTGCGCGGAGCGGCCGGTGGCGCCCGGGGACGGGTGCGCGGAACCTCCGGGTCCGCCGCAGCCCGTCGCGCACAGCGCCACCGGCACCGCCAGCAGCCCGCACACCAGGAACCTCACCCCCGGCCGGGGGCCTCCTCGCCGTCCCATGTGCCGAAGCTAAGGGGAGGGACGGCGGGGGGCAACGCTCCGGCGGGCCGGCCTTCCGCCTCCGGCCGCGCGGGCGGTGACGTTCCGACGGACCGCGCGGGGGTGACGCTCCGACGGGGACGGGGTCAGCTTCCGGCGGACCGCGCGGGCGTTCCCTCGCCCGGCCGGACGTCCCGCAGCAGACAGGTCAGCCGGGCGGTGCAGACCCGCCGGTCCTCCTCGTCGCTGATCACGATCTCGTACGTCGCCGTCGACCGACCCCGGTGCACCGGCGTGGCCACGCCCGTCACCAGGCCCGAGCGGACCCCCCGGTGGTGCGTGCAGTTCAGGTCCACACCGACCGCGATCTTCGAACTGCCGCCGTGCAGCATCGAGCCGACCGAGCCCAGCGTCTCCGCCAGCACCGCGGAGGCACCGCCGTGCAGCAGGCCGTAGGGCTGGGTGTTGCCCTCCACCGGCATCGTCCCGACGACCCGGTCCGCCGAGGCCTCCACGATCTGCACACCCATGCGCGTGCCGAGGTGGCCGGCCGAGAACAGGGCCGGCAGGTCGACACCGAGCGCCGCGTACTCGTCGAGGATCTCCTGCGGGAACTTCACACGCTGCTGCTCACCCATCGGCCGGCTCCGTTCGTCCACCTGTCTGCTGCTGAGCAAACGCTCAGTCGGCCGCCGATTGTTCCAGACGGCTCCCGGCGTCCCCGGTGTGGGCTTCGAGGCGCACGACGACGGACTTGCTGGCGGGGGTGTTGCTGGTGTCGGCGGTGGCGTCCAGCGGCACCAGCACGTTCGTCTCGGGGTAGTACGCCGCCGCGCACCCGCGCGCCGTCGGATAGAGCACCACCCGGAAACCGGGCGCCCGCCGCTCCACCCCGTCCCGCCACTCGCTCACCAGGTCGACGTACGCGCCCTCGGCGACCCCGAGCGCCCGCGCGTCCTCGGGACGCACCAGCACCACCCGGCGCCCGCCCGTGATGCCGCGGTACCGGTCGTCCAGCCCGTAGATCGTGGTGTTGTACTGGTCGTGCGAGCGCAGCGTCTGCAACAGCAGCCGGCCCTCGGGCAGCGCGGGGTACTCCACCGGCGCCGCTGTGAAGTTCGCCCGGCCCGTGGCGGTCGGGAAACGGCGCTCGTCGCGCGGGGCGTGCGGCAGCGCGAAACCGCCGGGCCGGGCCACGCGCGCGTTGAAGTCCTCGAAACCGGGGATCACGCGCGCGATGCGGTCCCGGATCGCCGCGTAGTCCTTGGCGAACTCCTCCCACGGCACGACGCTGCGCCCGCCGAGCACCCGGCGCGCCAGGCCGCAGACGATGGCCGGCTCGGACCGCAGATGCGGGCTCGCGGGCTTCAGGCGCCCGCGCGAGGCGTGCACCATGCCCATCGAGTCCTCGACGGTCACGAACTGCTCACCGCTCTCGCGCACATCACGCTCGGTGCGGCCCAGGGTGGGCAGGATCAGCGCCCGCGCGCCGGTGACCACGTGCGAGCGGTTCAGCTTCGTGGAGACGTGCACCGTCAGCCGGGCGCGCCGCATCGCGGCCTCGGTGACCTCGGTGTCGGGGGAGGCGGAGACGAAGTTGCCGCCCATGGCGAAGAACACCTTCGCCTCCCCGTCGCGCAGCGCGCGGATGGCCCGTACGACGTCGAGACCGTGCTCGCGCGGCGGCGCGAACCCGAACTCCTTCTCCAGGGCGTCCAGGAAGGCCGGGGCGGGGCGCTCGAAGATGCCCATGGTGCGGTCGCCCTGGACATTGCTGTGTCCGCGCACCGGGCACACGCCCGCGCCCGGGCGGCCGATGTTGCCGCGCAGCAGCAGGAAGTTGACCACCTCGCGGATGGTCGGGACGGAGTGCTTGTGCTGGGTGAGGCCCATGGCCCAGCACACGATGGTCCGCCGCGAGGCGAGGACCATGCCCAGCGCCTGCTCGATCTCCGCGCGGGTGAGTCCGGTCGCCGCGAGCGTCTCGTCCCAGTCGGCGGCACGCGCGGCCTCGGCGAACTCCTCGAACCCGTGCGTGTGTTCGCGTACGAACTCCTCGTCGACCGCGCCGTCCGCCTCCAGGACCAGCTTGTTCAGGAGCCGGAAGAGCGCCTGGTCACCGCCGATGCGGATCTGGAGGAACAGGTCGGTGAGCGCGGCGCCCTTGAGGAGGCCCTGCGGGGTCTGCGGGTTCCTGAACCGCTCCAGGCCCGCCTCCGGCAGTGGATTGACGCTGATGACGCGCGCGCCGTTCGCCTTGGCCTTCTCCAGCGCGGACAGCATGCGCGGATGGTTCGTGCCCGGGTTCTGGCCCGCGACGATGATCAGGTCGGCCTGGTACAGATCCTCCAGCAGGACGCTGCCCTTGCCGATGCCGATGGTCTCGTTGAGCGCGGACCCCGACGACTCGTGGCACATGTTCGAGCAGTCGGGGAGGTTGTTCGTGCCCAGCTCGCGCGCGAAGAGCTGGTACAGGAACGCGGCCTCGTTGCTGGTGCGGCCGGACGTGTAGAAGACGGCCTCGTCCGGGGAGCCGAGGGCGGCGATCTCCTCGGCGATGATGTCGAAGGCGCGGTCCCAGCCGACCGGCTCGTAGTGCGTGCCGCCCTCGGGGAGATACACGGGGTGCGTGAGCCGGCCCTGCTGGCCCAGCCAGTAGCCGCTGCGGCCGGCGAGGTCCGCGACCGGGTGCGCGGCGAAGAACTCGGGCGTGACCCGGCGCAGCGTGGCCTCCTCGGCCACGGCCTTCGCGCCGTTCTCGCAGAACTCCGCCGCGTGCCGGTGGTCCGGCTCCGGCCAGGCACAGCCAGGGCAGTCGAAGCCGTCCTTCTGGTTCACCCGCAGCAGCGTCAGCGCGGTGCGCCGCACCCCCATCTGCTGCTGCGCGATCCGCAGCGTGTGCCCGATGGCCGGCAGCCCCGCCGCAGCGTGCTTCGGCTCCCCGACCTGCGGTGCGTCCTGAACCGGATCACCCTTGGGCGGCTTCGTCGCCATCGCACGCTCCCCTTCGACTGCGCGTGACAAGTACGCCGACGATCCTCCCACGGCCCACTGACACCGCCGCCGGGCGGGCCGGCCGGGGCAGGCGGGGCCGAGGAGCCCGGTCCGGACTGTCAGTGCGGCGTGGCAGGATCGGGGACGTGGCAGAAACAGCATCGAAGCAGACCGACAGCACCCCCGGCGGCAAGCGCCCCCGGCTGATGCTCATGGACGGGCATTCGCTGGCCTACCGCGCGTTCTTCGCGCTGCCCGCGGAGAACTTCACCACCGCGACCGGCCAGCCCACGAACGCGATCTACGGCTTCGCGTCGATGCTGGCGAACACCCTGCGTGACGAGGCGCCCACGCATTTCGCGGTGGCCTTCGACGTCTCCCGCAAGACCTGGCGCTCCGAGCGGTTCATCGAGTACAAGGCGAACCGTTCCAAGACGCCGGACGAGTTCAAGGGGCAGGTGGAGCTGATCGGCGAGCTGCTCGACGCGATGCACGCGCAGCGCTTCGCCGTCGAGGGCTTCGAGGCGGACGACATCATCGCCACCCTCGCCACCCAGGCCGAGGCCGAGGGCTTCGAGGTGCTGATCGTCACCGGCGACCGCGACTCCTTCCAGCTGGTCACCGAGCACACGACGGTGCTCTACCCCACGAAGGGCGTCTCGGAGCTGACCCGGTTCACCCCGGAGAAGGTTGTCGAGAAGTACGGCTTGACGCCCGCCCAGTACCCCGACTTCGCCGCCCTGCGCGGCGACCCGTCCGACAACCTCCCCGGCATCCCCGGCGTCGGCGAGAAGACCGCCGCCAAGTGGATCAACCAGTTCGGCTCGTTCGCGGAGCTGGTGGAGCGGGCCGACGAGGTCAAGGGCAAGGCCGGGCAGAACCTCCGCGACCACCTGGAATCGGTCAAGCTCAACCGCGTCCTCACCGAACTGGAGCGCCAGGTCGAGCTGCCCCGGGCGGTCACCGAGCTGGAGCGGGCCCCGTACGACCGCAAGGCCGTCGCGATGGTCCTGGACACCCTGGAGATCCGCAACCCGTCCCTGCGTGAGCGCCTCTTCGCCGTCGACCCCGGCACCGAGGAGGCCGAGGCCGCCCCGGTCACCGGCGACGGCGTCGAGATCGACGGCAGCATCCTGAGCACGGGCGAACTGGCCCCCTGGCTCGCCGGGCACGGCGCCGGCACCCTGGGCGTCGCCACGGTGGACACCTGGGCGCTGGGCGCCGGCTCGGTCGCCGAGGTCGCCCTCGCCACGGCCGGGGGAGCGGCGGTCTGGTTCGACCCGTCCGAGCTGGACGAGGCCGACGAGAACGCGTTCGCGGCCTGGCTGGCCGACGCCGGCCGCCCCAAGGTGTTCCACAACGTCAAGGGCGCCATGCGCGTCTTCGCCGAGCACGGCTGGAGCGTCGAGGGCGTCCACATGGACACCGCGCTCGCCGCGTACCTGGTCAAGCCGGGCCGCCGCTCCTTCGACCTGGACGCGCTGTCCATGGAGTACCTGCACCGCGAGCTGGCCCCCGCCGCCGCGGCCGACGGCCAGCTGGCCTTCGGCGCGGACGACGGCGCCGAGGCCGAGGCCCTGATGATCCAGGCCCGCGCGGTCCTCGACCTGGGCGAGGCCTTCGAGGGCCGCCTGGCGGAGGTGGGCGCCGCCGAGCTGCTCCGCGACATGGAGCTGCCCACGTCGGCGCTGCTCGCCCGCATGGAGCGGCACGGCATCGCGGCGGACCGCGCGCACCTCGAGGCCATGGAGCAGATGTTCGCCGGCGCGGTGCAGCAGGCCGTGAAGGAGGCGCACGCGGCGGCCGGCCACGAGTTCAACCTGGGCTCGCCCAAGCAGCTCCAGGAGGTCCTCTTCGGCGAGCTGGCCCTGCCGAGGACGAAGAAGACCAAGACCGGCTACACCACCGACGCCGACGCCCTGGCCTGGCTCGCCACCCAGACCGACAACGAACTGCCGGTGATCATGCTCCGGCACCGGGAGCAGGCCAAACTCCGCGTCACCGTCGAGGGCCTGATCAAGACCATCGCGGGTGACGGCCGCATCCACACCACCTTCAACCAGACGGTGGCCGCGACCGGCCGGCTCTCCTCCACGGACCCGAACCTCCAGAACATCCCTGTCCGCACCGACGAGGGCCGGGCGATCCGCCGGGGCTTCGTGGTCGGCGAGGGCTTCGAGTCCCTGATGACCGCCGACTACAGCCAGATCGAGCTGCGGGTGATGGCCCACCTCTCCGAGGACGCGGGCCTGATCGAGGCGTTCACCTCCGGCGAGGACCTGCACACCACGGCCGCCTCCCAGGTGTTCGGCGTCGAGCGTGACGCGGTCGACGCGGAGATGCGGCGCAAGATCAAGGCCATGTCGTACGGCCTGGCCTACGGCCTGTCGGCGTTCGGACTGTCCCAGCAGCTGAACATCGAGGCGGCCGAGGCGCGGGCCCTGATGGACGCCTACTTCGAGCGCTTCGGCGGAGTCAGGGACTATCTGCGCCGGGCGGTCGACGAGGCCCGGGCGACGGGCTACACGGCGACCCTCTTCGGGCGCCGCCGCTACCTCCCCGACCTCAACAGCGACAACCGCCAGCGCCGCGAGGCGGCCGAACGCATGGCCCTCAACGCGCCCATCCAGGGCACCGCGGCGGACATCGTCAAGTTCGCCATGCTGAAGGTGGACAGCGCCCTGCGGGCAGCCGGCCTCACCTCCCGCATGCTCCTCCAGGTCCATGACGAGATCGTCCTGGAGATCGCCCCCGGGGAACGGGCGGCCGCGGAGGAGATCGTCCGCCGCGAGATGGCGGACGCCGTCCACCTGAGAGCGCCGCTGGACGTCTCGGTGGGCGTGGGCCCGGACTGGGAATCGGCAGCCCACTAGGGGCTCTCGTTCGGATCAGGCCGGGCTCGCGGGGTCCGGCACCGCTCCCCGGCTCCCGGCTTCGCTCGAGCGGGAGGTGCCCCCACCGCCGCGTCGTCGTCGGGTGCCATGGCTCCGCCACGGCGCCCTCCTCCGCCCCGCGACGTACGGCACCGGACCCCGCTCCCTGATCCGGCCTGCTCCGAACGAAAGACCCCAGCCCACAACCCGCGGGGCCGGGGGGCGTCACGGCCGACGGGCCGCGACGCCCCCCGGCCAGGGGCAGGGGGCGCCCGCACCCCCCTCGCCGCAACGCTGATCCACCGCCCCGGCCGGCGCATCCCCTCGGCGCCGGGGCCTCGGCACCCCCGGCACCCGCTCCCACCTGCGCACCCCGCCGGGGGACGCGCAGCGGACGCGGCGCTCTCCCCGAGGGGCCGTCACTCTCGTGGCCCCCGTCAGAACGCCCACCACCCCTCGCAGCCGCAACACTGCGGGCATGGGTATACGCATGCTTCACCGCCGGACGCCCGAGGCAGCGCCCCGGGACTGGGCGGACACCTTCTCGGCGCAGGCCATGCCCCCCTCGCGGGTCCCGGTTGTCGCGGCCGACGCAAGCACCGCCCGCATCCCGGCCGACCTGACCGTCACCGTTCGCAGGGTCACCAGGAACCTCCGGCGCCGGCTCGCCGGCCGTACGGCCCGCATCCCCGACCGGCGCCTGCGGGCCGACCTGGTCCGCGGATACCTCGCCCTCGCGCTCACCCAGATCCCGAGGGCACGCCCCCGGCACACCCTCACCGTCTTCGTGGCGTCCCTCACCGAGCGACCGGCCGCTCCCGGCCCGCACCGGCCGCCTCACCACGAGCCCCGGGAGCAGCGGCCGGACGCCGGACCCTGACCCCGACGGCGTACAGCAGCAGCCCCGGCACCACCCCGGCGCCCACCCCGAAGCACAGGGTGGGCACCAGCTCCCACGGCCGCACCACCGCCCCCTGGTGCTCCCACCACCCCGCCGCCCGCTGCGCCGCCCCGGCCAGCGCGCAGCCGCCGATCACCGCGAGCGCCCACCACCGGTCCCGTACGGACAGCACGGGTACCCCCGCCGGCACCCCGTCCGGCGCCCGCCGCAGCGCGCGTACCACGAACAGGGCGATCGCCACGGCACCCGCCACGGACGACCCGTACTGAAGCCACGTGAACAGCGGCATGCCCGCCGGACGGTCCCGCCCGATGGCCGGGATCAGCCGCGTCCCCCACCGGTCGTGATGCGTGAACGCGTCCCACACCACATGGGTGAGCGCGCCGAGCACCGCGGAGCCGTACCACCGGCCCGCCGTGGAGGCGCCCACGCGCGCGCGTGGCGCGCCGAGGCGCAGCAGGACGGCCGGCCCTCCCTGCCGGGCCGCCGGCAACAGCGCGAGCAACGGTTCCCGGACCAGCAGCCACAACCCCGTGAGCGCCCAGGCGATGAGGACGTCGACGGTGACGACACCCGTGAACGAGTGCGTGAGCGTGCCGGACTCCATGCCGCCCGGCAGGATCCCGGCCGCGTAGTAGGGCACGTCGGGCGCGAAGGAGCCGGTGACGAGCACCGCGGGCACCAGCCGGCCCCGGCCGCTCCCGTCCCGGCGGACCGCGGGCAGCACGGCTGCCGCGTGGCTGAGTGTGAACGGCAACGCAACCCCCTGGAGCGGTCGCCGGGCCGGGACACGGCACCGGTGATCGAGTCCGCCCAGTATGCGGGACCGCCGTGCGGGCGCGTTCCCGTCGACGACCGCCGGCCGGCCGCTGTAATCGGGCCCGAACGGGTGCCCGCTCACAGCAAGTTGTCGTAGGGTCACCTGCGTCACCGCGGTGGATGCGCGGTCGAACGCATATCGCACACATGGAAATGCGGAACAGGGGCAACCACAGCACCGGGTCAACCGTCACACCACAGCGAGGCAGTCCGGCGGAGACGGACGCACGGGCGTCCATGGGAGGGGTTCACTTCATGGCGGCGCATTTCGGCAGGCGACTGCGCAAGGGAGCGGCGACCACCGCCGTGGCCGCGGCGGCGGTCGCGGCTCTGTCCGCGTCCCAGGCTCCTGGAGCGGCCGGCGAGGAGCACGGCAGACAGACGGCAGCCGGTGCCGCCGCACCCACGCCGGACAGCGACGGCAACGCCACCGGCAACTCGCCGTACTACACGGACCTGCCCCCGCTGAACAGCCCCAGCCCGAGCCCCTCGTCGAGCGCCGGCCCCTCCGGTCCCGTCAGCAGGGCCGAGGGCGGCATCCCGGCGACGGTCCTGGACGCGTACAAGAAGGCCGAGGCCGACCTGCGCACCGCCAAGCCCGGCTGCAACCTGCCCTGGCAACTGCTCGCCGCCATCGGCAACGTGGAGTCGGGGCAGGCCCGCGGCGGCCAGGTCGACGCCGGCGGCACCACACTGCGCCGGATCCTCGGCCCGCAGCTCGACGGCAACGGCTTCGCGCTCATCGCGGACACCGACGGCGGCGCGTACGACGGCAACAGCGCGTACGACCAGGCCATCGGCCCCATGCAGTTCATCCCGTCCACCTGGGCCTGGGCCGGCCGCGACGGCAACGGTGACGGCAAGAAGGACCCCAACAACGTCTACGACGCCGCGCTCGCCGCGGGCCACTATCTGTGCCGAAACGGCTGGGACCTGTCCCACGAGGCCGACCTGCACCGGGCGATCCTCAGCTACAACAACTCGCAGGACTACCTCGATCTGGTCCTGAACTGGATGGAGTACTACCGCAAGGGCACCCACTCCATCCCCGACGGCACCGGCGGGGTGCCCGAGCACCGCAGCGACACGGATTCCGGCCTGCCGATGTCGCCGCTGCCCACGCACCCCCCGACGACCGAGCCCGCCCCGAAGCCCGACCGCCCCGGTAAGCCCGGCAAGGACGACGGCAAGGGCGACGGCAAGGGCGGTCACGACAACGGCGGCCACGACAACGGCGGGAACGGCAACGGCGGGAACGGCAACGGCAACGGCGGGCACGAGACGCCCGACCCGAAGCCGCCGACGCCGCCCGTCCCGCCGACGCCCCCGCCCTCCAACACCGACCTGGTGGACCACCTGGAGGACGCGGGCACGGGGAAGCTCACCGCGATGGCCGGCGACGCCTTCACCGAGCGGATCAGCGCCCGCGCCGAGACCAAGGTGGGCAAGTCGGTGGCCAAGGTCAGGCTCCGGTTCACCATCACCGGCGGCACCGACGCCACCTTCACCGGCGGCGAGACCGTGGCCACGGTCGCCACCGACGCCAAGGGCGTCGCGCTGGCCCCGGCGCTCCAGGCCGGCGAGAAGACCGGCGACTTCAAGGTCACCGTGTCCGTCGTGGGCCGCCCGGCCAAGGGCGTCGACTACACCGCCACGGTCACCGCGCGCGCCGCCGACACCCTCGCCCGCACCAGCGACACCCCGCTGACCTGTGCCCCGGGCGGCGAGTTCGCCGACCAGGTCGAGGTGAAGGCGACGTACCTGGGCACCGTCGCGGACAAGGTCGCGGCCACCGCCACCCTGGTCAAATCGGCGGCCGACACCACCGAGAACGACAAGGGCCCCTACTTCAAGGACGCCGACGGCAAGCCCGTACGCACCCTCACCACTCTGGCCACGGACGACAAGGGCCTGCTCACCCTGCCGAAGCTGTACGCGGACGACACCGCCGGCACCTTCCTGCTCCGCATCACCACCACCGGCGGCGCGACCCTCACCGTGGAGCTGAAGGTCGCCCCCGCCGAGTCCCCGGCCGGCCCGTCCCCGACCCCGACCACGCCGTCCCCGACCGGGTCCGCCTCCTCCTGAGCCCGGCGCACGACCGACAGGGCGCCCTTCCCGCTCCGGCGGGACGGGCGCCCACTTTCTTCACTTCACCCACGCACTGCCATGACCTCGAACTGATACACCGTCAAAAACCGGCGCCGAGCCCTCGAACCGCTCGCCCCGCGCTTGCCTGCGGTCAGGCCCGGTCCGCCCGCGCCTTCGTGTGCCGGGTCGCCCGAGCCGTCGCCGGGTCCTCGGGCCACGGATGCCGGGGATAGCGTCCGCGCAGCTCCGCGCGGACGGCCCGGTAGCCGTCCCGCCAGAAGGAGGCGAGGTCGGCCGTGACGGCGGCGGGCCGTCCGGCGGGGGAGAGCAGGTGCACGAGCAGCGGCACCCCCGCCACGGCCGGCGTCTCCTGAAGCCCGAACAGCTCCTGGAGCTTCACCGCGAGCACCGGCCGCTCCGGATCCCCGTAGTCGATCCGGATCCTGGACCCACTCGGCACGGTGACCCGCTCGGGTGCCAGCTCGTCCAGCCGGGCGGCCTCCCCGCCCGCCCAGGGCAACAGCCGCGCGAGCGCCTGCCCGGCGTCGATCCGCCCGAGATCCGCCCGCCGCCGGGCCCGGCCCAGCTCGGGCTCCAGCCACTCGTCCACGCGCGCGTGCAGCGCCTCGTCCGACACGTCCGGCCACGGCTCGCCGAGGTGCGTACGCAGGAACGCCAGCCGCTGCCGCAGCAGCTCCGCCCCGGAGGACCAGCGCAGCAGCCCGAACCCCTCCAGGCGGAGCCCGTCCAGAAGGGCGACGCGTACGAGGGCCGGACGCGCGTCCCGCAGGGGCCGTACGGCCAGCTCGATCGCCCCCAGCCGCGCCACGCGCCGGGTCACGACGTCCCCGTCGGCCCAGTGCACCTCCTCCCGCTCCTCCAAGAGCGTCGCCGCGGCGTCCCGCGCCACGTCCTCCGGTACGGCGGCCCCGAGCCGCACACGCGCGTGCCCCGTTCCGGCGGGCCGGCCGGCGACCGCGACCACGATCCAGGGCGCCCCCCGCAGCGCCGACCCCTCACCCAGCTCGACCCGCGTCCCTGAGGCCATGAGGTACGACCCGCCGTCCAGCCTGGCGACACGCTCGGGGAAGGCAAGCGACGCCACGGTCCCGGCGAGGCGGTCGTCGCCGAGGCCCGGTCCGACCCGGACGGCGCCGCCCGGGCCGGCCTTGCGGGCGGGCGGCGGGGAGGACTCCGCCGAGACGGACCGCAGCCGCCGCACCTCCGCGGCCCACCGCCCCGCATAGGCGTCACCCCCGTGCCGGGCCCGCCGCAGAGCACCCGCGAGATCGTCGCCGTACTCCCTCGGCACCTCCTCGGAGAGCAGCGCGACGACCTCCGCGCCCCCGCCCGAGGTGTCCAGCAGTGCCCGTCCCAGCCGCGGATGCACCCCCAGCCGGCCCAGCCGGACACCCAGCTCCGTGGCCCGCCCCGTGGAGTCCACCGCGCCCACGGCCGTCAGCACCTCCCGCGCCGCGGCCATCGCCCCGCCCGGCGGCGGATCCAGCAACGCCAGCCCGGAGGCGTCCGGATCGCCCCAGCAGGCCGCCTGAAGGGCGAACGCGGTCAGATCGGCCACCTTGATCTCCGGCGCCGGAAAAGCCGGCAGGCGGCCGTCCTCGGCCTCCGTCCAGCACCGGTACACCGCCCCCGGCGCCTCCCGCCCGGCCCGCCCCGCCCGCTGCCGCCCGGCCGCCCGCGACGCCCGCACGGTCGTGAGCCCGCTCAGCCCGCGCGCGTGGTCCACCCGCGGCTCCCGCGCCAGCCCGGAGTCCACCACCACCCGCACCCCGGGCACCGTCAGCGACGACTCGGCCACGGACGTCGCCAGCACCACCCGGCGCCGCTCCCCGGGCGCCAGCACCGCGTCCTGCACCGCGGCCGGCGCCCGCCCGTGCACCTGGAGGACGTCCACCGCGCCCAGATCCCCCAGCTGTCCGGCCACGCGGGCGATCTCACCGACGCCGGGCAGGAAGCACAGCACGTCCCCCTCCCGCTCGGCCAGCGCCCGCCGCACCACCGCCGCCACGTGGGCCAGCAGCGCGGGATCGACCCGCATCCCGTGCGGCGGCCGTACCGGACGCGCCGGGGGAGCCCACACCACGTCCACGGGATGCGCCACGCCCGTCGCCTCGACCACCGGCGCCCCGCCGAGCAGCCGCGCCCACCCCCCGGCGTCGGTGGTCGCCGACGCGGCCACCAGCCGCAGGTCCGGCCGCAGCGCCTGCCGCACGTCCCACAGGAACGCCGCCACGGTGTCGGCGTCCAGATGCCGCTCATGGCACTCGTCGAGGACGACGGCATCCGTACCGGCCAGCTCCTGGTCGCGCTGGAGCCGCTGCAACAGCACGCCGGTCGTCACGACCTCCACGCGCGTGTGCCGCCCCACGGCCCGCTCGCCGCGCACCGTGAACCCGATGCTGCCGCCCGGCTTCTCACCGAGCAGCCAGGCCATGCGCCGGGCCGCCGCCCGGGCCGCGATCCGCCGCGGCTCGGCCACCACCACCCGCCGCGCGGGACCGCCGCCGACCAGCCCCGCGAGCACCAGCGGCACCAGGGTCGTCTTACCCGTGCCGGGCGGCGCCACCAGCACGGCGGCACCGCCCCCCTCCAGGGCGTCGGTCAGGGCGGGCAGGGCGGAGCGCACGGGCAGCGCGTCCAGGGCGTCGTCACGGATCACGCCCCCAGTGTCGTACGACGGCGAGAACCGTCCCCACGCGCGCGTGCGCGGCGCCAAGGGGACGCTGCCTAGGAGATCCGGTCCCGCTCGCACACGAAGACCGCCGTGCCCGGGATCAGGTTCCCGCGCAGCGGCGACCAGCCGCCCCACTCGGAGGTGTTCCAGGCCGGCCACTCCGGCTCCACCAGGTCCACCAGCCGGAAGCCCGACGCCACGATGTCCCGCACCCGGTCGCCGAGCGTCCTGTGGTGCTCCACGTAGACCGCGCGGCCGTCCTCGTCCTGCTCCACGTAGGGCGTGCGGTCGAAGTACGAGGAGGCCACCGTCAGGCCCTGGGGGCCCGGCTCGTCCGGGAACGCCCAGCGGATCGGATGGGTCACCGAGAACACGAACCGGCCACCCGGCCGCAGCACCCGGTGCGCCTCGCGCAGCACCAGCCGCGGGTCGGCCACGAACGGCAGCGCCCCGTACGCGGAGCAGACCAGGTCGAAGGACCCGTCCGCGAAGGGCAGCGCGCCGGCGTCGGCGCAGACGAGCGGGAACGACCCGCCGATCCGCAGGGCGTGCTGCAACTGCCGGTGCGAGAGGTCCAGGGCCACCGGGCGGGCGCCCTGCGCGGCCAGCCAGCGCGCGCACTGGGCCGCGCCCGCGCCGATCTCCAGTACCGCCCTGTCCTTCAGCTCCTCCGGCGGGCCGAGCAGCTCGGCCTCCACCTCGTCCAGGCCCTCCGGACCCCACACGAAGCGGTCGTCGCCGAGGAACGTGCCGTGCTCGGTCTGGTACTCGTCGGCGTTGCGGTCCCACCAGCCCCGGTTGGCCCGCGCGCTCTCCGTGACGTCCGCGTCACGCCTGGTGGCCTCCGGCTCGAACCCCTCGGAGCCCTCCGGTTCGTACGTCTCCGGCTCTTGGATGATCGGCTCCCTCGTCGTACTCTTCCGTCCAACCCGCACCGGGGCCCCACGGAAGGACTTCCGCGGGCCCGCGCGGCCCGCTGAGACATTTCTTCTGCCGGGTATGCGGTGATCCGCCCCGGGTGTGCGCCTTCGCGCATTGACCCTGCCCGGCTGCCCCCGTATGCTACAAGTTGCGCTGCGGGCCTGCGCTCCTCAGACGTAGCAGGCTGCGCTCGCATCTGTTGTATGTCCCCTCGGTTGTCGAGGCGCCACCGGGCATCCGGTGCTCAAGTGGCGCTTCCTTGGCTGTCCGGCTTCTTCAGAGCGAAACGGGCTCCCGGCGTAAGCAGTACCTACGACTTCAATGTCCGTACCGGAGCCCTTTCCCACATGACGAGCAGCACCGAGACCACCGCCACCACCCCGCAGGTAGCGGTCAACGACATCGGTAACGAGGAAGCCTTCCTCGCCGCGATCGACGAGACGATCAAGTACTTCAACGACGGCGACATCGTCGACGGCGTCATCGTGAAGGTCGACCGGGACGAGGTCCTGCTCGACATCGGTTACAAGACCGAAGGTGTGATCCCGAGCCGCGAGCTCTCGATCAAGCACGACGTCGACCCCAACGAGGTCGTCGCCGTCGGTGACGAGATCGAGGCCCTTGTTCTCCAGAAGGAGGACAAGGAAGGCCGCCTGATCCTCTCGAAGAAGCGCGCCCAGTACGAGCGTGCCTGGGGCACCATCGAGAAGATCAAGGAAGAGGACGGGATCGTCACCGGTACCGTCATCGAGGTCGTCAAGGGTGGTCTCATCCTCGACATCGGCCTCCGCGGCTTCCTTCCGGCCTCGCTGGTCGAGATGCGCCGTGTCCGCGACCTCCAGCCCTACGTGGGCAAGGAGCTCGAGGCCAAGATCATCGAGCTGGACAAGAACCGCAACAACGTGGTCCTGTCCCGCCGTGCCTGGCTCGAGCAGACCCAGTCCGAGGTCCGCCAGACCTTCCTCACGACCCTCCAGAAGGGTCAGGTCCGCTCCGGCGTGGTCTCCTCGATCGTCAACTTCGGTGCCTTCGTGGACCTGGGTGGCGTCGACGGCCTGGTCCACGTCTCCGAGCTGTCCTGGAAGCACATCGACCACCCCTCCGAGGTTGTCGAGGTCGGCCAGGAGGTCACCGTCGAGGTTCTCGACGTGGACATGGACCGCGAGCGCGTCTCCCTGTCGCTGAAGGCGACCCAGGAAGACCCGTGGCAGCAGTTCGCCCGCACCCACCAGATCGGCCAGGTCGTGCCCGGCAAGGTCACGAAGCTGGTTCCGTTCGGTGCGTTCGTCCGCGTGGACGAGGGCATCGAGGGTCTGGTCCACATCTCCGAGCTGGCCGAGCGCCACGTGGAGATCCCGGAGCAGGTCGTCCAGGTCAACGACGAGATCTTCGTCAAGGTCATCGACATCGACCTCGAGCGTCGTCGCATCAGCCTCTCGCTGAAGCAGGCCAACGAGGCGTTCGGCAGCGACCCGGCCTCGGTCGAGTTCGACCCGACCCTGTACGGCATGGCCGCGTCGTACGACGACCAGGGCAACTACATCTACCCCGAGGGCTTCGACCCCGAGACCAACGACTGGCTCGAGGGCTACGAGACCCAGCGGGAGGCGTGGGAGCACCAGTACGCCGAGGCGCAGTCCCGCTTCGAGCAGCACCAGCAGCAGGTCATCAAGTCCCGCGAGGCCGACGAGGCCGCTGCGGCCGAGGGTGGCGAGGCTGCGGCTCCGGCCGCGTCCACCGGTGGTGGCGGCGGCGGTTCGTACTCCTCCGAGGGTGCGGACACCTCCGGTGCCCTGGCCTCGGACGAGGCGCTGGCCGCACTGCGCGAGAAGCTGGCCGGCGGCCAGAGCTGATCGCTGTCGCTGAGGCTTAGCCGATAGTCGGCTGAGGGGCCGTACCTTTCGAGGTACGGTCCCTCAGGCGTTCCCCGGGCCGCCGGCTCCTCCCGGGCCGCACCCCGACTGTGCCTACGGCGTCACCGGGACGTTGGTCAGGCCGCTGCCGCCGGTCACCGTGTTGGTGCTGTAGACGGTCGTCCGGCAGGCGGCGCTGTCGTCGGTGACGTCGATCGCCAGACGTGTCGCGCCGGTCGCGCCGGTCAGTGTCGACCGGTTGCCCCTGAAGACCGTGCCGCAGCCCCAGCCGGGCTGCTGGGTGTGGGTCTGATAGCCGTCGTTGGCGGTGTGGCTGCCCGTGTTGTCCTGCACGAGGACGTCGTTACCCTTCACGTCGACCCAGGAGTCGTCGTAGTTCGCGCCCGTGAGGCCGCTGCCGTCGAAGGTGTTGCCGATGATCCGGGCACCCGTCGTGCCCTCCTTGATGTCGACGTTCTCGCCGCCCACGTCCGGGCCGATCGTGTTGCCCACGATCTGGATGCGGTCGCTCCGGTCGGTGAGCGTGTTGGCGGTGCCCACGTACACGCCCTCGCCCATGCCGCGGCCGTCGTTCCCGGTGTCGTAGATCCTCGAGTTCCTGATCACGCCGTCCGTGCTGGAGTCGCGGAAGTGCACGCCCTCCATGTCCAGGCCGTGCACCGTGACGCCGTCCACGACGACCCCCCTGGCCGCGTCGATCATGATGCCCTTCTGGCCGCCGGTCACGGTCAGGCCGCTGACCGTCCAGTAGGAGGCGCCGTTCAGGTACAGGCCGTAGCCGCCGCCGGCCGTCAGTACGGCCCGCGGCGAGCCGGTGAGGGTGATGCGCGCGGAAGCCGTGGCCGGCGTCGACGCCTTGAAGTTGCCGGTGTAGGTGCCGTCCGCCAGGTGGATCGTGTCGCCGGGCCGGGCGGCGCCGAGGGCGGTCTTCAGCTGCGCCGCGGTCGTGACCTCGACGGTGGCGGCCGAGGCCGGGCCGGTGGCGGCCAGAAGCAGTCCGCCGGCGGCGAGGGTGGGGACGAGCAGGGGGATGAGCGACGTGCGTGCGCGCATGAGTGCTCCTGTCGTACGTTCGCCTATATGAACAACGGACTTCAGCATGAATGCTGGTCGTCGTGAAGGTACGGACCAGGTGACGGACCGTCAAGAGGTCGCGCGCGAGATCGCTGATCAGCGGCGTGTCGCGGGAATTCCCCCGCTCCAGGTCGCGTTGTGGGAGGGGAACACGAGGAGGGGCGGTCACAGTGCTTGATCCGCAGGGTTTGTACGCATGGGAGCCGAAGGGCCTGGCCGTGGTCGACATGGCGCTCGCCCAGGAGTCGGCCGGCCTGGTCATGCTCTACCACTTCGACGGATACATCGACGCGGGTGAGACCGGCGACCAGATCGTGGACCGGCTGCTCGACTCGCTGCCCCACCAGCTCGTGGCACGCTTCGACCACGACCGGCTCGTGGACTACCGCGCCCGCCGGCCCCTGCTGACCTTCAAGCGGGACCGCTGGACCGACTACGACGTCCCGGCCATCGAGGTCCACCTCGTCCAGGACACCACCGGCGCCCCGTTCCTGCTGCTGTCGGGCCCGGAGCCGGACGTGGAGTGGGAGCGGTTCGCGGCGGCGGTGCGGCAGCTGGTGGAGCGGCTCGGCGTCCGCCTGTCCGTGAACTTCCACGGCATCCCCATGGGCGTCCCGCACACCCGGCCCGTGGGTCTGACCCCGCACGGCAACCGCAACGACCTCGTCCCCGGCCACCGCAGCCCCTTCGAGGAGGCCCAGGTGCCCGGCAGCGCCGAGGCGCTGGTCGAGTACCGCCTCATGGAAGCCGGGCACGACGTCCTGGGTGTCGCCGCGCACGTCCCGCACTACATCGCCCGTTCCCCGTACCCGGACGCGGCCCTGACCGTCCTGGAAGCGATCACGGCCGCCACCGGCCTGGTCCTGCCCGGCGTCGCGCACGCGCTGCGCACGGACGCGCACCGCACACAGACCGAGATCGACCGGCAGATCCAGGAGGGCGACGAGGAGCTGACCGCGCTCGTGCAGGGCCTGGAACACCAGTACGACGCCGCGGCGGGCGCCGAGACCCGGGGCAACATGCTCGCCGAGGCGGTGGAGATCCCGTCGGCCGACGAGATCGGTCAGGAATTCGAGCGCTTCCTGGCGGAGCGCGAGGGCGAGAACTGACCCCCGGCTTCCTCGGACCGGCCGCCGCCGGTTTTGCCGGCCACGGCAGGGCCTAAGCTTCCGCCCATGCTGACAGTGGGCCTGACCGGCGGGATCGGCGCCGGCAAGAGCGAGGTGTCACGGCTGCTCGTGGAGCACGGGGCCGTGCTGATCGACGCGGACCGCATCGCACGCGAGGTCGTGGCGCCCGGCACCCCCGGCCTCGCCGCCGTGGCCGATGCCTTCGGCACCGACGTGCTCACCGCCGACGGCAGCCTCGACCGGCCCCGGCTCGGCTCGATCGTCTTCGCCGATCCCGAGAAGCTCGCCGTCCTCAACTCGATCGTGCACCCCCTGGTGGGCGCCCGGTCCCGCGAGCTGGAGAGCGCGGCGGCCGAGGACGCCGTCGTCCTCCATGACGTGCCGCTGCTCACCGAGAACGGCCTCGCGCCGCTCTACGACGTGGTGATCGTCGTCGACGCAGCCCCCGAGACCCAGCTCGACCGGCTGGTCCGGCTGCGCGGGATGACCGAGGAGGACGCACGCGCGCGTATGGCCGCGCAGGCGACCCGCGAGCAACGCCGGGAGATCGCCGACATCCTGATCGACAACGACGTACCCCTGGACGCGCTGAGGGAGCGCGTCGCCGAGGTCTGGGACGACCTCGTACGGCGAGCGCGCCGGGGCGGGGACCGTACGCCGGGCGAGGGCGGTGCGGCCGCGGAATAGCGGTCCGGCAGGGGGCGTTGCAGCGGTGGAGTGAGGGAAGGACTCAGTCGTGCCCGAGACCAGCGGTTCCATCGGACCTACGCCGGAAACCCATGTGATCGACTTCCGTGCGGCCGAGCAGCTGCTCAACGCGCGGGACCCCCTGGGCGCGGTGAAGCTGCTCGACGGAGTCATCGCCGCCCACCCCGAGAACACCGCCGCCCGGCTGCTGCGCGCGCGAGCCTTCTTCGCCGCGGCGCAACTGCGGCCGGCCGAGCTTGAGTTCACCATCGTGCTGGAACGTGAGCCGGACAACGCCTTCGCGCACTTCGCGCTGGCCCGCACCTACGAGCGCCAGAACCGTCCCGAGCAGGCCAAGCGCCACTTCCGGCTGGCCGCCGCGCTCGACCCGAACCCGGACTATCTGAAGGCCGCGCGCTTCGAGGCCTGACGGCGGGCCGGCCCGCCTGCCCGGCCGGCCGGTGCGCCCGTGCCGTCGATCACGGGTGCCGGTGTCTGGGCGGCCCGGGACGGGGCGGCCGGGGGTAGGGGGGCCGCGGGTGGGGCGGTCCGGATTCCGGCGGCTGGTACGGCGGGATGTCACGGCCCGGCTGGTAGTGCGGGCCCTGGCGCAGATGCCTCAGGATCATGGCCATGTCGACGGCGACCACCAGTGACAGCACCCCGCAGGCCACCGCCCAGCCGGTGCGCCCGGCCAGCGCGAACACCGCCGTGCCGAGGAACGCCCACAGCAGCCCCCACACACTCAGCCAGAACCGCGCCCGCAGGGGGCTGCGCGCGGTTCTCGGTTCGCTGCCGGTACGCATCGGGCCACCACTCCACTCCTCTTCGCACCGTACTCTTCGATGATGACGCACATCAACGCCCGACGGAGCACGGGGGAGCGGCGTCCGGCGCGGTGGAGCGGGCCGGCGCCCGACATGCTCTCGACGTGGAGCGGGAGCCGGCCGGACGGCACCGGGGCAGGGAGGGCGACTCGGCGTGATGCAACGCGCGCGGGGCGACCTCGGGCGGCGCCGGGAGAGCGGAAGCCGACCACCGCCGGTCACGCTCGGTGAGACGTGCGCGGCGACGCCGTCCACCGGAACCGAAAGGGGGGAACCGCACGTGCTGCCGGACGCCGACGACCTGCCCGAACTCCTCCTCGACCTGGCCGTACCGCACGAGGACATCAACGAGCTCGTCGCGCGCCGGCGCGGGGTGACCGCTGACCCGGGCACGCTCAGGCTCCTGACGGACTGCGTCGAGGAACTGCTCCGGGAACCGTGGGACACGGGCCGCACACCCGACCTGGCCGAGCCGTTCGCCGCGGCCCCGGCCGAACTGGCCGACGTCTTCCCCGTGTACGTCTTCCTCGCCGCCCTCCCGCGGACACGGGCGTATCACCGGGCGCGCGGCATCCCGGCCGAGATCTCCCGGCGCACCCTGGCGGACCTGGGCCGGAACATGGCCGCGTACCGCGGGCGGCACGGCAGGACGGGCGTGCGGTCGCGGCGCTGGCTGGTGCGCCATTTCCGCGGGGAGCTGTACCAGCTGGGCCGCTTGCAGTTCGAGCGGGCGCGGCTCGGGGACCGTGACGCCCGGGTGACGGCGGCGGCGGGACTGGCCGCGGCACCCGGCACACCCTGCCTGAACCTGCACGTCCCCGACTTCCACGGCCCGCTGACCCCGTCCGCCTGCGACCGCTCCCTGGCGCTCGCCCGCGCGTTCTTCCCCCGGCACTTCCCCGGGGAACGGCCGGGCGCCGTACTGTGCCACTCCTGGCTCCTCGACCCGCAGTTGCGACGTCACCTGCCCGCCGAATCCGGCATCGTCCGCTTCCAGGAACGGTTCCGCATCGCCTGCGACAAGACGGCGCCGGCCGACGCCGAGCCGGTCCGGTTCGTCTTCGGGGACCCGGACCTGCCGGTGGCCGGACTGCCCCGCCGCACGTCCGTGGAGCGGGCGGTCGGCGACCATCTGCGGGCGGGCGGCCACTGGTACATCGGGCACGGATGGTTCCCGTTCCGCGCTGGATAGCTCGAACGGGTGAATCGGGGGAGGGGGGGAACGGGCGTGCGGGTGCGGGCCGTTGTCCGGGCATGAGGGTCGACATGCGTGAGGGACACGAGGGCACGGGACCGGGTGCGATCACCCCGGACGGCTGCGCGGTGGAGTTGTACACCCGGCTGCCGGTGGGCGGCGAGCCGGACGTCATCGCCGCGGCGGTACCGGCGGGGGCGCACATTCTGGAACTGGGCAGCGGTGCGGGCCGGGTGACCCACGCCCTGCTGGAGCGCGGCTTCACGGTCACGGCGGTGGACGAGTCCGCCGACATGCTGGCCCGGGTCCGCGGGGCGCGCACGATATGCAGTCCCATCGAGGGTCTCGACCTGGGGGAGACGTTCGACGTGGTGATGCTCGCGTCGTTCCTGGTGCACGCCGGTGACGAGGAGGTGCGCAGAAAGCTGCTGCGCGCCTGCGTCCGGCATGTGGGGGAGGGCGGCTGTGTGCTCATCCAGCGTGAGGGCGAGGACTACCACTCCGATGTGCCGAGAGAGCGGGTCGACCCGAGCGGCCTCACCGTGCGGATCGTCTTGGCGGAACCGGTCGGGGACGGGGTGAACTCGGTGCACGCCGAGTATGTGTTCCCGGACGCGGTCTGGACACAGACGTTCCTGTCCCGGCCCCTGACCAAGGAGCAGTTCGAGTCGGCGCTGGCGGAGGCGGGACTGGCGGTGGACGCGTATCTCACCCCGGACGGTATCTGGGTGAGGGCACTGCCCAGGGCGTGACGGCGGCCGGGGCCGCGGCGATGAGTTTCCGGTGTCCGGCCGGTCTACGTCGGTGAAAGCAACCGGCACCGCTTCGCCGCCTCACCAGGAGACATCCATGTCGGAGAGCACCGCCCCCACCGGCACCACGACACCCACCAGCGGCCTCGGCTCGCCCGTCACCGGCCGGGCACGCGGGCTCCGGATCGCCCTGCGGACCGTGCAGGTGCTGCTCGCCCTGTTCTACGGCGTCGCGAGCGCCCTGCCCAAGCTCATCGCGCACCCGTCGGCCGTCGAGTCCTTCGACAGAATGGGTTGGGGCAGCGGGGCCATGTACACGATCGGCGCGCTGGAACTCGCCGGGGCCGTCGCGCTGTTGACACCGGTGCTCCAGTCCGTGGCCGCCCTCGCCCTCAGCGCGCTCATGGTCGGCGCGTTCATCGTCCAGCTCACCGCGTTCGACGGCCAGAACGCGGCGACCCCGCTGATCCTCGTCGTACCCCTCCTCCTGATCGCCTGGGCCCGGCGGCAGCACAACAGGGACCTGCTGGGCCTGCTGCGCCGACGCTGACAGCCCTGACGGTCGACCCCCGCCGCGGACGCCCACGCTGACGGGCAGGCGGGGGGCCGGCAGATGTCAGCGGGCCCGGGTTTGAGCCGCTTGGGGCAGCGGCGGTGGCGGCCCTCCGTGCGGCGCCGCGCGCGGTCATGAGACCGGCCGCCCCGATTGTCCCGGCCGCCCCGGGTCCGCCCCGGCCGTCCGGCCGCGCCGGCAGTGGGCTGATCTGCGCGTTCGGGCGCCGGATGCCGCGTTCGCCCGAGCACCTCGGGGCACACGGGACGGTATGGACGACAGCAGTGCCCTCGCCCGTCTCGACCGGCGCGTCGCCGACTGCCGGGCCTGCCCCCGGCTGGTCGCCTGGCGCGAGGAGGTGGCCCGTACCAAGCGGGCCGCGTTCGCCGACGAGACGTACTGGGGGCGGCCGGTCCCGGGCTTCGGCCCCGCCGACGCCCGGCTGGTGATCATCGGTCTGGCCCCGGCCGCGCACGGCGGCAACCGCACCGGCCGGATGTTCACCGGCGACCGCTCCGGTGACGTGCTCTACCAGGCGATGTACGACGTGGGGCTCGCCTCCCAGCCCACGTCCGTCCGTGCCGACGACGGCCTGGAGCTGTACGGCGTCCGTGTCACCGCGCCCGTGCACTGCGCCCCGCCCGACAACAAGCCGACCCCGGGTGAGCGCGACACCTGCCGGTCCTGGCTGGTCCAGGAGCTGACGCTGCTCCGCCCGACGCTGCGGGCCGCGGTCGTGCTCGGTGCCTTCGGCTGGCAGGCCGCGCTGCCCGCGTTCGCGCAAGCGGGCTGGACCGTGCCCCGCCCCCGGCCGGCCTTCGCCCACGGCACCCGGGTCGCGCTCGACGGCCTCGACCTGTTCGGCTGTTTCCACGTCAGCCAGCGCAACACCTTCACCGGCCGTCTCACCCCCGAGATGCTGCGCGAGGTGCTGCGCACGGCGGCGAGAACGGCCGGGCTGCTGTGACGGCTGCCGGCGGATCGCTTTCAGGGCCGGTCAGGTGTTTCCGGCACCACGGCCGTGGCCGTGATCTCCACCAGCTGCCCGGTGTATCCGAGGCAGGCCACGCCGAGCAGCGTGGACGAGTGCGGTCCCCGGCTCAGACCGGACGCCTCGACCACCTCCCACACGGCGGACAGTGTCGCGGTCTCGCTGCTGACCACGTACACCTCCGTCGCGAGCACATGCTGCAAGTCGCTGCCGACGGCGTGCAGTTGCTCGCGCAGGTTGGCGATGACCTGCTCGGCCTGGCGTACGGGGTCCCCCGGGCCCACCAGTTCGCCGTCGGCGGTGAGCGGCACCGCCCCGGCGAGGAACGCGAGTCTGGTGCCGGCCTCCACGACGGAGGTGTGGGAGTAGGTGGGCGGCGGGAACAGAGTGGGGACGGTGACGCGCTGGATCATGGAAGCGACTCCTGGTGCGGTCTGCGGGCAACTGCCCGATGATCGCCCCCTTCCGCCCGTGACGCATCCGGATTACGCGTCCCGGGGCGGGCGCCGGGCCGCCGCCGGGTGTCGCGGGAGGGCGGTCCGGGATTGCGTTCATAAAGAAACCGGCCGCCCCGGCACCTTTCACATGGGCGAAACGTGGTCACACCGTTCGCACCGGGAACAGGCTCTACGGTGGGAACATCCGCCGGCCGCCGTCGTCCGAAGGCCCACCCCGCCCTCGTACGGACAGGAGCCCCGTGTACCGGCCCGCCACACCCCCCTGGCTCGCCCACGCCTTCCGTGCTCAGCGCGGTCCCGTTCCCTGGAGTGCCGTGACCCGGGGCGCGCTCGCCGCCGGGCCGTTGCTGCTCGCCGGCCTGCTCGGCGGGCGGACGGCCGTCGGGGTGCTCGCCGCCATCGCCGCGATGCTCGCCGGCATCAACGACCGGCCCGGCAGCCGGCGGGTCTCCGTGAAGCGGCTGGGGGCGCCCGCGCTGGCCGGCGCCCTCGGGCTGCTGGTGGGCACCTACGCCGGGCAGGGTCTGACCGCCGTACCGCTGACCCTGGCTCTCACCCTGCTGGGACTGGTCGCCGGAGCCGTCAGCGCGGTCGGGCCCGTCGCCTCCGCCGCCGGGACCCAGCTGCTGGTCGCCGCGGCCGTCGGGGCCGGGATGCCGGCGGCCGAGCCCGGCTGGCAGCGTGCCCTGGCCTTCCTCGCCGGGGCCGGCTGGCTGCTCGTGCTGCGGCTGGCCCTGCCCACCCCCGGCTCGTTCCCCGGGGACTTCCGGTTCGACGGGGAGCGGGCAGCGGTCGCCGAGGTGTACGACGCGGTCGCCGCGCTCCTCGACGCCGTGGGCGGGAAGCACGCCACCGCCCGGCGGGCCGCGCTCACCGCCGCCCTCGACCACGCCCAGGACGCCCTCGCCGGACCCCGCCTGCGCCGGTACGCCGGCTCCGCCGCCGAGCGCCGGCTGCACGCCCGGTTCGCGGCGGCGCTGCCGCTCGCCGAGGCCGCCACCGCCCTGTACTGGGCGGGGGAGCCGGTGCCGGCGCGGACGGCGGAGGGTCCGCGGCTGCTCGCCGCGGCGATCCGCACCGGTACAGGGCCCGGCCCGCTGCCCGCGCCGCCCCGGTCGGCGCCCGCCCTGCGCGCCCTGGACGACGCCCTGCTGCGTACCGCCGAGGTCTTCGACCGGGGCGAGGGCGCCCACCACGGGCCGCCCGGCCGGCGCCGCGGTGTCCGGCGGGCGCTGCGTGCCGCGCTGGGGGCCGGCGGCCGCGAGTACGGGCTGCGCGTCGCCCTCAGTTTCGGCGCCGGCGCCGCCATCGCCCAGGCCCTGCACCACGCCCGCTGGTACGGGCAGCACGAACACTGGTACTGGCTGCCCGCCACCGCCGTCTTCCTCGTCAAACCCGATCTCGGCCCGCTCGCCTCCCGGGTGCTGTGCCGGGCCGCCGGCACCGTGCTGGGCGCCCTGGTGTTCGCCGGTTGCGCGGCGCTCCTGCCCCGTCCGGCCGGACTGGTCGCGCTGGTCGCGGTGTGCGGCGCCCTCGTACCGGTCGCCACCCGGCACTTCGCGGCGCTCACCGCCGTCGTCACCGTCCTCGTCCTCGCCCTGGTCATGGCCGGCGGGGAACCGCAGGCCTCCGTCGGCCGGATCGGCGAGACCCTGCTGGCCTGCGCACTCGTGCTGCTCGTCGGGCACCTGCCGATGCCGGGGCAGCGCGGCGGCGGGGTGAGGTCCCGGCTGGCCGCGGCCGAGAACGCCGCGCACGCCTACCTCCTGCACGTCCTCGGCGAGTCCGGCGACCGCGCCGAACGGTGGGCGCTGCGCCGGGAGGCCTACCGCACCCTCGCCGAGGCCCGCACCGCCATCGCGCTGGCCGCCGCCGAACTGCCCGCCCTCGCCCGGCACACCGAGGGCACGGACGCCGTCGCCGAGGTGCTGGAACGGCTGGTGGACACGACGACGGCCTGCGCCGTGCAGCTGGACGACACCGGCCGGCTCGGCCCCCGGCACACGCGGCAACTGCGGGAGGCACTGGGAGAGCTGGAGACGCGCGGGGAGCGGGCGCCGCTGCCCCTGGCGGCGTGACCGGCCCGCGGGTTCCGGGCGGTACGAGTCGCGCCGGCGCCCGCACGAGACTGGCCGGAAAACGCTCCGCACCGGGCGATGAGTTCCGCTCCCACCGACGGTCACCACCCCGAACCGACCGTCGGACAGGAGGGCCCATGTCGCTTCCGGAGATCGTCTCGCGTGAGCAGTGGCGCGCGGCGCGCGAGGAGTTGCTGCGCAAGGAGGAGGCGGCCAGACGGGCCCGTGAGGTGCTCGGCGCCGAGCGGCGGCGGCTGCCCATGACCGAGGTCGACGCGGAGTACGTCTTCGAGGGCGGCGACGGCAAGGCCACTCTCCTCGACCTCTTCGAGGGGCGCGCCCAGCTCGTCGTCCACCACTTCGCGTTCGCGCCGGAATGGACGAGCGGCTGCCCGTGCTGCGCGGCCTTCCTGGACCAGGTCGGCCACCTCGCCCACCTGCGCGCCCGGAACACCTCCTTCGCGGCCGTCTCCCGGGCGCCGTTCACCCGGATCCTGCCGTTCAAGGCCCGGATGGGCTGGGCGGTGCCCTGGTACTCCTCGGGGGACTGCGGCCACGACCCCGGCCGCGACTTCAACCGTGACTTCGAGGCCACCGTCGAGTCGGACGGAGAGCTGGTCGAGCGTCCCGGGCTCAGCTGCTTCCTCCGCGACCACGACAGGGTCTTCCACACGTACTCGGTGTACGACGGGGGACTGGACGGACTCGGCACCACCACCGGCCTGCTCGATCTGACGGCGCTCGGCCGCAGCCCCGCCGGCAGCGACCGCCTCCGCCTCCACGACGAGTACGAGGGGTGACGACGAGTCGGCTGATGACGACCAGTACGACTGATGACGACGAATCGACTGATGACGACCAGTACGACTGATGACACGGACGGCCCCGCCACGTCTCCGGAACCGGACACTCATGGTCCTGTTCGTGTCACAAGGTGAACGGATCCTCACGGTCCGCGCCGACCAGGTGTCGAGAAGGTATCAGTCGCGTCACTGAGCGAGGCGTTTCCCCTCTCCAGAGCGTTAACTCCTACACGTACGACGCTTTCTGGAGGTGCGAGATGGTGAACGGGCGAACGGTGCTCGAGCGCTTTTCCGCCGGTGGTCCGCGGGGATCCTGGCCCGCGGAGGAGTTCGCGCACGCACGACGTCTGGAGGGGCTGGCCGCGGAGGTCGTCATGGATCTCGCCACGGACACGTTCCTGGTGATCGTGCGGGGGAGCGAGGTCAGCGAGTGAGCCGGTGAGCCGGCGCCGGATCGCCCGCCGGCCCCGGCCGGAGCGGCCCCGGTCGGAGGGGCTCGGGCCGGAGCGGCTCAGGGCGGCGCGGTACCGGTGGGAACGGTTCAGGCCGGCTTCGGCGCCGGTACCTTCCGCGATGCCGCCGCCTTCGCCGTGAACTGGTCCGCCTGGAGTGTGTACAGCTCGGCGTACACACCGCCCCTGGCCAGCAGCTGCTCCGGAGTGCCGGACTCCACCAGACGGCCGTGCTCCAGCACGTGCACCAGGTCGGCGTGCCGGACCGACGCCAACCGGTGGGTGATCAGGACCACCGTCTGCCCACCGCCCGCCAGCGCCCGGATCTTCTCGAACACCTCCAGCTCGGCCCGCGCGTCCAGCGCCGCCGTCGGCTCGTCCACGATCAGGATGCTCCCGCGCCGGTACGCGGCCCGTGCGATGCCGAGCCGCTGCCACTGGCCGCCGGACAGCTCGTGACCGCCGCTGAAGTTACGGGCCAGCAGGGTGTCCAGGCCACGCGGCAGATCCGCGACCACGTCCGCGGCCCCGGCCTCGGCGACCGACATGGCCAGCCGTTCCTCCGTCATGGGTGCACCGGAGCGGCCGACGGCCACGTTGACCCGTGCGGTGAAGGGCCAGCGCTTGAAGTCCTGTGCCACCATCGCGACGCGCTCGGCGAGCAGCCGCCGGTCGGCGCGGGCGGCATCGACGCCGTCCCACAGGATCCGGCCCCGGTCCGGCGTGTACAGGCCCGCGAGCAGCTTGACGAGCGTGGTCTTGCCCGAGCCGTTCTCGCCGACGAGCGCGATGATCCGCCCGAGTGGCAGGGTGAGGGTGACGTCGTCCAGAGCTGGACGCGAGGTGCTCCGCTCACCGGTGTCCTCCGGGTGCGCGTCCGGCGTCCGTGGTTGCGTCCGTGGCTGCGGGTCGCGCGGGTAGCTGAAGGTGACGTTCTCGAAGCGGATCTCCTCCGGGTGCTCCGGCAGCGGCTCCCCGCCCACGGGGATGGCCCGCTCGGCCGCCTCGACGTACAGCCGCTGGAGATCGCCCACGAACAAGGCCTCCTCGTGCAGCTCGTTGACCGCCAGGACCAGCGTGTCCAGGCTCGCCGCGCCCGTACGGACCGCGATCACCGCCGTACCCGCCACCGACAGCGCCATCGCGCCGGCCAGCAGCAACGCGCCCAGCGTCGCGTACGTCGCGAGGGTCGCCAGCCCCGTCCAGCTCGCGGCGATCAGACCGGTGCGGGCGGCCAGCCGGGACAACCGGGCCTGTTCCGCCTCGGCGGTCTCCGACATGGACCGGAAGTGACGCAGGAGGAACGGTCCCATCCCGTGCACCCGGATCTCGGGGGCGGCGGCCGGCTCGGTGAGCAGGTTGCCGATCAGCTGGCCGGCCCGCGCGTGCTGCACCCAGGTGTGGAAGGACTCGTAGCGGCGCCGGGCGTTGGTCAGCGCGCTCCAGGCGCTGGGCAGGGTCATGGTGACCAGCAGCGGCAGCAGTCCCGGATGCAGCACGGTGAGCACGCCCGCCGCGGTGACCAGCGAGATGATCGAGTTGATCACCCGGGTGCCGTGCCCGATCATGTGCCGGGTGGACCGGGCGCCGTACTGCGCCGTGTCCAGCAGCTTGTGGAAGGCGTGGTCCTCGATCGCGGCCAGCTCCACGTTCGCCGCCCGCTCCAGATACAGCTCGGTCGCCACCCGCTCCACCTTGGGCTCCAGCCGCCCGGTGGCGTAGATCGAGGCCGCCCGCAGGAGCGCGGCCAGCAGCAGCACGCCGGCCAGCACGACCAGGGCGGGGGCCGCCGAGCGCAGCCGCTGCCCGATGTCCGGCCCGGTGAGCAGCTTGCCGAGCGCGTTGTTCACCGCCAGCAGGCTCACCGCCTGGGTCACGCCCCGGCCCACCTCCGCGGCCAGGACCACCCGGGCGGCCCGCGGGTCGGCCTGCCGGGCCAGCCGCAGACTCGACGCCAGCATGCCCGGGAGCCGGGTCATCATCGCCCGGAAGCCCAGCTCCAGGAAGGCGTCCGCGTGTTCGTTCCAGCCCATGTCGTACCGCAGCGGCCCGCCGAAGAGCAGCCGCTCCGACTCCGACACCGCGGGCTGGACCGCCTCCCGTCTCTTCCCCACCACGACCTCCCGCGCCCACCGGAAACGGCCACTATCGCGGCCGGCGCACCGACTGGGCAGGGCGCGAACCGACGTACGGGGGGCGCGGAGGGGGCACGGGAGCACGGTGCGGGGGACCGCGATGACGGCGCACGCCGGTGCCGCGGCTAGGCCGGGACGGCCCTCGACCAGTCCGGGGCCGTACCCGTCACCCGGCACAGCGCGAGATAGAGCGGGATCGGCGGGGTGTACGGAACCGTGCCCTCCGGCCGGTGGATGAGCCTCGCGGTGCCGTTGATCAGGGCACCGGTGGCATAGTGCGCCGGGTACGGCCACGGCAGGGCGTAGTCGGAGTCCGACGGGACGATCCACCACCAGTGGGAACCGTCGGTGTACACGCACCCCAGCCGTGGCAGCAGGGGCACGACGAGTGGACCGAGACGGTCGGGGACGGCTACGGCGTCACAGCCGAGCGGGACCGTCATGCCGTCCGGCACCTGGAGCCGGCGGACCGGATCCGCGGCCGGCCGGCGACGCTGCATGCGCACCAGGGAGTCCAGGCCGACGGTGACCTCGTGGCCCGCACCGGTGCCGGCGGACCGGCCGGAACCGCCGAGCGCACCGAGGCCGGTCACGCGCGCTCCCCGCGGCGGTACTGGCCGGGGGCGTGGTGCAGGGGCTCGCCGGGTGCCGCGTACCGGTACTGATCCGGACGCTTGCCCTGCCGGTGCGGCTGGTCCGGGCTCACGTGCTGATGCCCGTCCGCCGCCGCGTGCCGGTGCTGGTCGGCCGCCCGGTGCGGGGGCTGACCTGCGGCGGGATGCCGGTGCTGATCCGACCCTCCCGGACGGTGCTGCTCCGGCATTCCTGGGCCGGGCTGCTCCGGCACCCTAGGACGATGCGGCTGCGACTGCCCCTGCCGGTGCTGCTCCGGCTCTCCCTGCCGGTGCCGCTCCGGCTCGTGCCCGTCGGCCTCGGTCTCCTGGTCGTCGCCGGAGTCGTCCGGGCGGCCCGGCCTGGGGCGGGCGCCCCAGCCGAGGTCGTCGCGCGGCTCGGCGGTGTCGTGGGCCGTGTCGGTCCGGTGGGTCAGCTCGGCCCAGACCAGCAGTCCGGGGCCGTACCCCTGGACCCCCCAGGCCCGGCACAGCGCGTCGACGAGAAGCAACCCCCTCCCGTGCTCCTCGTCGGGCCGCTGCGCGGACGGGTGGGGTTCACCAGGGGCACAGCCCTCGTCGTGCACGGCTATGCGCACCACGTCGCCGTGCTCGTGCAACTCACACACGACCCGGCTGCTGACGGTGTGCACGACCGCGTTCGTGACCAGCTCGGACATGACCAGGGCCGCGTCGTCGCAGGTGTCCGCGCACACCGACCACCCCGACAACCGGGCGCGTGTCAGGTGTCTCGCCCGGGCGACGGAACCCGGATGGGCGGCCAGCTCGAAGCGGAACCTGCGCTCGGCGGCGCCCCTCTGAGGGGGAGCCCCCGCCGCAGCACCGAGACCGGGGCGGTCTGCGGAGGCGTCTGTTCCTAAAGGCGCGGACGGAATCACGCATGTCACTATCGCCCTGCCGCGGACACTTGGCAAGTGTCACTCTGAAAATTGCAGAGTGCTGTATGACTCGGTCAGAGGTCGTGGCACACTGCTCGCAACAGCACCACGAGCGGCGCCAATTG
Organism: Streptomyces sp. NPDC028722; assembly: GCF_040637655.1. Classification (NCBI taxonomy): domain Bacteria; kingdom Bacillati; phylum Actinomycetota; class Actinomycetes; order Kitasatosporales; family Streptomycetaceae; genus Streptomyces; species Streptomyces sp. NPDC028722. The sequence goes on along the minus strand of NZ_JBEZWU010000001.1, from coordinate 48,577 downwards.
AGGTCGTCGGAGAACCGGTCCGGTCTTCGAATGTACTTTCGAATGGCGCCGTAGGGCTGTCAGGAAACTTTCGGTGGAGCTTTTCGGGAGCTCCGGAGCCCGGAGCCGGAGCCCTGGGGGTTCCGGAGCCTTCGGTGGAGGTGGCAGCGTGAGCGAACCGCGGTCCGCGCCGACCGTGGGCCAGGTGGTCCTCGGCCGGCGCCTCCTGGACCTGCGGGAACGCGCCGGTCTGAAGCGCGAGGAGGCCGCCCGCGTCCTCCACGTCGCCCCCGCCACCGTCCGCCGCATGGAGACGGCCGAGGTCAGCCTCAAGATCCCCTACCTGCAACTGCTGCTGAAGGCCTACAGCGTCCCCGACGAAGAGGCCGACGCCTTCGTGCGGCTGGCCGAGGAGGCCAACAGACCCGGCTGGTGGCAGCGGTTCCACGACATCCTGCCGGGCTGGTTCTCGATGTACGTCAGCCTGGAGGGTGCCGCCGCCCTCATCCGCTCCTACGATCCGCACTTCGTCCCCGGCCTGCTCCAGACGGAGGACTACGCGCGCGCGGTGCTGGAATCCGGTGCCGTGGGGCAGACGAGCCCGGACGACATGGAGCGGCACGTCGCGCTGCGCATGCGACGCCAGGAACTGCTCACCCGTGCCGACGCCCCCCGTTTCTGGGCGGTGATGGACGAGACGGTCCTGCGCCGCCCGGTGGGTGGCCCGGAGGTGATGCGCGCACAGATCGACAAGTTGCTCGAGGCCACGAAGTTGCCCCATGTGACGCTCCAGGTCGCCCCGTTCGCCAACGGGCCGCATCCAGGAACGTACGGGCCCTTCGTGCTGTTCCGGTTCGCCATGCCGGAACTGCCCGACATGGTCTACAGCGAGTACCTGACCGGCGCCGTCTACCTGGACGCGCGCACCGAGGTGGCGACCCACCTGGAGGTCATGGACCGCATGGCGGCGCAGGCCGCCACGGCACGACGCACGAAGGAGATCCTCCGGGATCTCCGCAAGGAGCTGTGAATGGACCGCATCAAGCCGCGCGGACGCGTCTACAACGGGATGCCCGCGCGGGAGCTGGGCAGCGAGGGGTGGCACAAGCCGTGGAGCGGCGGTAACGGCGGGAACTGCCTGGAGGCGATGAAGCTGGCCGACGGCCGGGTCGCGGTACGCCAGTCCACCGACCCGGACGGGCCCGCGCTGATCTACACGACGGCCGAGATAACCGCGTTCATCGAGGGCGCCAAGGCGGGGGCGGCCGACTTCCTGCTGTCCTGAACCTCGTCGCACGGCCTCCTCCGGTGACGCGCCGACGTTCCCACCGCCCTCTCCCGCGCAAGCCGACCGACCAGGCAACCCCGCACCGCCGACGCGTCCGACGGGGCTCGGTGGCGGCTCGGGCATCCGGCGTCACCCCGGCCGTCACCCCTGCGGCAGCACCCCGCACAGCGCCTGAAGCGCCGCACCGTAGGCGTGCTCGGCCGGAGCCGCGTACCCCACCACCAGCCCCTCGCCCATCGTCATGTCCCCCTCCGCGTCCGGGTGCCGGAAACCGGCGAGACCGTCGAGGGCGATGCCCTGCCGTGCGGCGGCGCTCACCGTGGGCCCCTCCGTACCGGGCGGCAGCCGCAGCACCGCGTGCAGCCCGGCCGCGATACCGGTCACCTCGATGTGCGGCGCGTGCACGGCGAGCGCGGCGACGAGCCGGTCCCGCCGGCGCCGGTACCTCTGCCGCATCCGCCGCACATGACGGTCGTACGACCCACCGGCGACGAAGTCCGCGAGGGCGAGCTGGTCCGGCGCGCTCGCCCACCCCTCCCGCACGCCCTTCGCCGCCAGCACCGGCTCCACACAGCGGCTGGGCAGAACCATCCAGCCCAGCCGCAGCGCCGGTGACAGGCTCTTGCTGACCGAGCCGATGTAGATCACCCGTTCCGGATCGAGGCCCTGGAGCGCGCCGACGGGCCGGCGGTCGTACCGGAACTCGCCGTCGTAGTCGTCCTCCAGCACCACCGCGTCCCGCGCGCGTGCCCAGTCGATCACCGCCGCCCGGCGTTCGGGGTGCAGCGGGCCGCCCGTCGGGAACTGGTGCGCGGGCGTGAGCAGTACGGCCCGCTCCCGTCCGAGCGCCTCGACCCGCGCCCCGTCCTCGTCCAGCGGCAGCGGTACGGTGCGCACGCCGGCCGCGGCGAGCAGACCCCGGTGGAAGTCCAGCCCGTACGCCTCCACGCCGAGCGGACCGCGCAGCACGCCACCGGCACCCGGCCTGCCGGGCCTGTCGGGTCCGTCGGGTCCGTCGGACCTGTTGGGCCCACCAAGGCTGCCAGGGCCGCCCGGCGTGCCCGGCCTGTTCCCCGCGAACAGCAGCCGAAGGGCGTGCCCGAAGCCCGAGCAGATCACGATCCGGTCCGGCTCGGTGCGCACCCCTCGCGCGCGAGCCAGGTATTCCGTCAGCGCCTCCCGCAACTCCCGGCGCCCCGCGGGGTCACCCGGCCCGAACGCCTCGCTCGGCGCAGCCAGCAGCGCCCGACGGTAGGAGGCAGCCCAGGCCGCACGCGGGAAGGCCGACGCATCCGGCGCACCCTGCCGCAGGTCGTGCCGTGGCCCACGCGCGCGTACAACTGCCTCCTCGGTCGCGTGGGCCGCGGCGTGCCGCTGCGGCTCGGCGCTCTCGCGCCGGCCGGAACGCGGCGGGGCCACACCCCTGGCGACCCTGGTCCCGGAACCCTGCCGGGCCGTCAGCCAGCCCTCGGCCACCAGTTCCGCGTACGCGTCGGCCACCGTGTTACGGGCCACGCCCAGGTCCGCGGCGAGCGACCGGTACGGCGGCAGCCGGGTCCCCGGAGCCAGCCGCCCGCTGCGCACGGCGTCCCGCAGCGCCCGCGTCAGCGCCGCCCGCCGGCCGCCCGGCCCCGACAGCTCCAGGTGCAGGTCGACACCGATGCGCTGGGCGGAATTGACCCATGATTCCATCATGGAAATGCACCTTACCGCCGGTCTTTACGGCGCATAGGTTGAACACATGACGACGCACACGACCGCCACTCCCGCACCCGCCACCGAGACCGCTGCCACCGAGACCGCCGCCGCCAGGACCGCCCGCCCCCGCCTGAACCTCGCGAAGGCCGCGCCCAAGGTCTTCCGCGCCCTCGTCGGCTTCGACGCCGCCGCCCGCGAAGGCCTCGACCCGTCCCTCGTCGAACTGATCCAGGTCCGCGCCTCGCACCTCAACCACTGCGCCTACTGCCTGCACATGCACACCAACGACGCCCGCAAGGCCGGCGAGAGCGAGGACCGGCTGCACATGACCGCCGTCTGGCGCGAGGCCCGTCACTTCTTCACCCCGAGGGAACAGGCCGCCCTCGCCCTGACGGACGCGGTGACCCGGGTCGCCGACCAAGGCGTTCCCGACGCCGTCTACGCCGAGGCCGCCGCCCACTTCGACGACCAGGAACTGGGCCACGTCCTCGCCCTGATCCTCACGATCAACACGTGGAACCGGGTGGCCCTGGCGACGGGCAAGGTGGCGGGCACCGACGAACGCGTCCGCTAGTGCGTGTCGTTCGGCTCATGCCGCGGGCGGCGGGACCCGGCGCGCGTCCGCGGCGTCGTCGGCTGACGACTCCTCCACGTTCGGCTGCGCTCGCGCGGGGGCACCGCCGCCGCAGCCACACGCACCGGGTCCCGCTCAACCCCGCTGACAGGCGCCGCCGACACCTCGCACCCCGAATCCGAACGGCAGACCCCGGCCCGCCCGGCCCCGTCCCGCCGGACAGCCGGCGCCGCCCGCCTCGGGCCCGCCGGCGCCGGGATCGCCGTCTCTGAGAGGGGCGCCTCCGGGGTACCCGGCGTCGGCGTGCAGGGCCATGAGAACGCGGGCCGTATCAACCGCCCCGACGACGCTCGACCACTCGGGCTCCACGCGCCCCGTAACGCGCCGGCCGGAACCGCGGTGCGCCGCCCCGCCCCCGGACGTCATCGGACGCCGCCCTCAGACCACCATCGGCCGGTCGGTGGGCGCTATGGGCGCCGGAAGCCGTGAGCGACCCGTCAGATAACGGTCGACGGCCGCCGCGACCGCCCGCCCCTCCGCGATCGCCCACACGATGAGCGACTGTCCGCGCGCCGCGTCACCGGCTGCGAACACCCCGGGCGTCCGGGTCGCGAAGCCGTCGTCCCGGGCGATCGTGCCGCGCGGCTCCAGTGCCAGCCCCAGCTGCTCGATGAGCCCGTCCCCCTGGTCCGGCCCGGTGAACCCGAGGGCGAGCAGCACGAGGTCGGCGGGGAGCGTCCGCTCGGTGTCCGGCACCGCGAGCCGCCTTTCGTCGACCTCCACCAGATGCAGCGACCGCACCCGCCCCTTCTCGTCCCCGGTGAAGCGGAGCGTGGACGCCGCGAACAGCCGCGCGTCCGCGTCCGCCGCCGGCGCCGTACGCAGGTCCCGGGCCTCCTCGTGCGCGCCCGACAGCCGGTAGGTCTTCGGGTACGTCGGCCACGGCTCGGTGTCCTCGTCGCGCTCGGCACCCGGCTGGGCGTAGATGTCCAGCTGGGTCACGGACGCGGCCCCCTCCCGCACCGCGGTGCCCAGGCAGTCCGCCCCGGTGTCCCCGCCACCGACGATCACGACATGTCTCCCGGAGGCCGACAGGGGCGAGACCTCGAGATCCCCCTCACACACCCGGTTGGCCAGCGGCAGATACTCCATCGCCTGGTGTATCCCGTTCAACTCCCGGCCCGGCACCGCAAGTTCCCGCCACGCCGTCGCACCCGTGGCGATCACCACCGCGTCGTACCGGGTCCGCAGCTCCGTCGCGGGAACGTCCCGCCCGACCACCGTCGACGTGCGAAACCTCGTCCCCTCGGCCCGCATCTGCTCGATCCGCCGCTCCAGATGCAGCTTCTCCATCTTGAACGCGGGGATGCCGTACCGCATCAGCCCACCGATCCGGTCATCCTTCTCGTACACCGCCACCGTGTGCCCGGCCCGGGTCAGCTGCTGTGCCGCGGCCAGCCCCGTGGGCCCGGAGCCGATGACGGCGACCGTCTTCCCGGACAGCCGCTCGGGCGGCAGGGCCGGGGTGAAACCCTCCTCCCACGCCCGGTCCGCGATCGCACACTCGACGTTCTTGATCGTGACGGCCGGCTGGTTGATCGCCAGCACACACCCCGCCTCGCACGGTGCCGGACACAATCGCCCGGTGAACTCGGGGAAGTTGTTCGTGGAGTGGAGCCGGTCGCTCGCGTCCCGCCAGTCCTCCCGGGACACCAGGTCGTTCCACTCGGGGATGAGGTTCCCCAGCGGACAGGCGTGGTGGCAGAACGGGACACCGCAGTCCATGCAGCGGTCGGCCTGCTTGCTGATGATGGGCAGCAGCGCTCCCGGGACGTACACCTCGTCCCAGTCCCGCACCCGCTCCTCGACGGGCCGCCGCGGCCACTCCTGGCGCGGCGTGGTCATGAACCCCTTGGGATCGGCCATGGGCGTCTTCCTCGCGTACGGGGCACCGAAGGCACCGGATGTACGACGGGCCGTGCCTCGGCAGGCGCTGCTCTTCCGGCCACGATACGTCCGCACCGCCCACCCCGCAGAGTGGCGGACAGCGCTTTCTGCCGGGATTTTCTCGGGCACGCGACCAGCCGGCGGTCCAGCATCGGCAGCACCTCCCTCTCTCCGCCACCCGTAGCCCGGTGGCCGGCCACGCCGACCGGTGCCGGACACGGCCGGAGGGCGCCCTGCCCCACCCTGCGGCAGGACCCTCCTGCCTCGTCAGCCGGTGTCCTCCCCGGCCTCCCGCCACGCCCGCAGCACGTTCTCCACCGCCGGGGCGATCCGGCGCCGTGCCTCGTACCGTGCCACTCCACTCATCAGCAGCCGGTCGTACGGCGTGTCCCCGTGCCGCACGGCCGCCACCACCGCCGATACCACCGCCCCCTCGGACAGCAGGCGCCCGGCCGCGCTGCGTCCGACCCGCCCGCTGCCCCGCACCGACGCATGGGCCGCGATCACCCGGGCCCGCTCGCCCGGGCAACCGGGGAACAACCGGAGGATCTCGGCCGTGAACGCCGCGGCGAACCGCTGGTCCTTCACCGCCCTGCCCCGCGCGTCCCGCGCCCGCCTCCGGCGCCGCGCCTCCGCGTCCGCCAGGCAACGGGCCTCGGCCCGGGCCAGCGCCGCCGGCTGCACGAGCACGCCCTGGCGTTCGTAGCGGCTCCTGCGGCGGTTGAACCGCACCACGACCGCCGACAGCGAACTCTCCTCCCGCGCCCGGCGGGTGAGCGCCGTGTCACCCCGCGGCAGGAACACCAGGTGCCCCAGGTCGGCACAGTCCAGGCACCGCGGTGCTCCTTGCTCCAGCACGAGCAGCGACAGCGGACCGCGCCGGCAGCCGGCGCACCGCTTCCGTCTCAGCGGCTGGACGACGACAAGCCGGGGGGTCGCGGGAAACGCCATACGCGGTACGTTCCCTTCCACCGCCCGCGTCTCCCGCACGGGCCTCCGCCTTCTTCCCCTCCTTCCGGTCACGGCTTCTTCTCGTCCTTCAGGCGGCCCTGTCGCCTCACCCGGTGGGCCCTGTCGCCCCTCCAGGCTGGCGGTGGCGGGGAGTCCGTACCCGTCCAGGCGGTACCGCTCGGTGCCGGCGCCCTCACCGGTCTCCGGAGCCACCCGGCATCATGGGCTCTGTGCGACTCGAAGCGATCACCTGGGACCGGCTCGCCGAGCTGCTCGCCGACCGGCTGGCCGGCCTGGAACCGGCCGACGGAGGAGCCTGGCCGCGGGTCGGCTTCGACGGCGCCCCGGCCGCCCGGCCCGGAGACCTCGCCGAACGCGTCGGGGAGGCGCTGCGGCTGCGCGGCCGGCCCTCGCTCGTGGTCGGCACCGAGGGTTTCCTGCGCCCTGCCTCGCTGCGGCTGGAGCACGGGCGGCGGGACGCGGAGTCGTACTACAGCGGATGGTTCGACACGGGCGCCCTGTGGCGGGAGGTATTCGGCCCGCTGGATCCCGGAGGCAGCGGGCGGATCCTGCCCGACCTGTGGGATCCCGTCACCGACCGGGCCACCCGCAGCCCGTACGTCCACCTCCCGCCCCGCGCGATCCTGCTGCTCCACGGCCCCCTCCTGCTACGCCACTGGTTCCCCTTCGACCTGACCGTGCACCTCCTCCTCTCCCCGGGCGCCCTGCGCCGCCGCACCCCCGAGACCGACCACTGGACCCTCCCCGCCTTCGCGCGTTACGAGGCCGAGACCGACCCGGCCGGGACGGCGGACGTCCTCGTACGCACCGACGACCCACGCCATCCCGCCTGGAGCGCCTGATCCCTCCCCGAACACGCGGTGCACCGGGGGCGCGCGTTCGAGTACGCCGACCAAGGCTCACTGCACTTCGCCGACGGCAGCAGCGCGACTCCGGACGGGCGGTCACCGGGACCGGGCCTGTCCGGCCCGCCGAGGTGGCCGCCCGGTCGACGTACCCGCCCGGGCGAAGGACCGTGCCCAGGCGAGGACCCGCCCAGGCGACGGACTCGTCCTGGCGTCGCGTCCCGCAGTGAACGCCGGCGCCCCGCCGTCTAGAGCCAGCCGTTGCGCCGGAAGCCCCGGTACAGCGCCAGACACGCCGCCGCCATCACGGCCATGACCAGCGGATAGCCGAACCGCCAGTGCAGCTCCGGCATGTGCTGGAAGTTCATGCCGTACACCCCGCACACCATCGTCGGTACGGCGACCACCGCGGCCCAGGCCGTGATCTTGCGCATGTCCTCGTTCTGCGCGACGGTCACCTGCGCGAGATGCGCCTGGAGGATGGAGTTGAGCAGTTCGTCGAACGCGGCGATCTGCTCCTTCGCCCGTATCAGATGGTCGGACACATCCCGGAAGTACGCCTGTATCTCCGGGGCGACGACCCGGATGGGCCGCGTGGCCAGATCCTCCACCGGGCGGCCCAGCGGTACCACCGCACGCTTCAGCTCCAGCAGTTCACGCTTCATCTGGTAGATGCGGCCCGGGTCGAGGCAGGCACCGTTCTCCGAGAACACCTCCGTCTCCACCTGGTCGATGTCGGCCTGCACCGCGTCCGTGACGTTCAGATAGTCGTCGACGACATGGTCGGCGATCGCGTGCAGCACCGCCGCCGGTCCCTTGACGAGCTGATCCGGGTTCGCCTCCAGCTCCTCACGGAGCGGGCCCAGAGACCCGTGCCGGCCGTGCCGTACCGTGATGACGAAGTCCTCTCCGACGAACAGCATGATCTCGCCCGTGTCCACCACCTCGCTGGTCGCCGTCAGCTGCTCGTGCTCCACGTAACAGACGGTTTTGAACACCGCGAAGAGCGTGTCCCCGTAGTGCTCCAGCTTGGGACGCTGATGGGCTTCGACCGCGTCCTCCACCGCCAGCGGATGCAGGTCGAACAGGTCGGCCACGCCCGCGAACTCACGTTCCGTCGGCTCGTGCAGCCCCAGCCACACGAAGCCCTCGCCGCTCTTGCGGACCAGCCGCACCGCGTCCTCAAGGTCGCCGCATCCCGGCACGCGCACGCCGTCCTGATACGTCACGCAGTTGACCACCGACGAACCCAGCGGCGACCTGGCGGGATGACTCAGGTCCACGCGCGGCCGGCGCCGGGCCAGCCGCGCCACCCTGCGCAGGCCACCGACCCTGTCCAGCCCCGTGACCTTCCGCAGATTCCCTGCCATCGACATCTGGATCTCCTCGCGTGGATCTCCGCGCAGCGCTTCCGTGTCCTTGCCCGGCAAGTCTGCCAGTCCCGGACACAACGTGAGGAAGCCTGTGGGAACAGAGAGTTCCGCTTGTGCCCGCCTGTGGACAGAGGCCGGTCGAACCGGACAAGCCGGGTGACCGGGATGATCGCGGCATGACCCGACCCGACGGATACCTCCTGGACAACCAGCAGAACGAGGCAGGCGAGCGCTTCGACGCCTTCGCCACCCTCTTCGACCCCACGACGTTCCGGCATCTCGAAGAACTCGGTCTCCAGTCCGGCTGGCGCTGCTGGGAAGTCGGCGCAGGCGGCACCTCCGTCGTGTCCTGGCTCGCCGGGAGAGTCGGCCCGGCCGGTCAGGTCGTCGCCACCGACATCGACGCCTCCCGGCTCACCGCCGCGGCCCGTCCACCGGTGGAGGTCCACGTCCACGACGTGGGCGCCGACGAACCCCCGGGGGAGGGCTTCGACCTGGTCCACGCCCGGCTGGTCCTCGTCCATGTCCCGGACCGGGACCGGGCGTTGCGCTCCATGATCCAGGCTCTGCGGCCCGGCGGGCGACTGCTGGTGGAGGACGCCGACCCCGCCCTCCAGCCGTTGATCTGCCCGGACGAACACGGCCCCGACCAGCGGCTCGCCAATCGGCTGCGGCAGGGCTTCCGCAAGCTGCTCGCCGACCGCGGCGCCGACCTGTCGTACGGCCGCAAACTCCCGCGTCTCCTCCGGGAGGCCGGGCTGCACGACGTGGAGGCCGACGCCCATTTCCCAGTGGCCTCACCCGCCTGCACCGCGCTGGAGGCCGCTACGGTCCGTCAGGTCCGCGCCCGGCTGGTCGCCGCGGGACTGGCCACCGACGAGGAGATCGACCAGCACCTGGCCAACGTCGAAACCGGCGGCATGGACCTGGCCACCGCGCCGATGATCTCGGCGTGGGGCCGCAAGGCGTAGCTCCGTTCCCCGGACTCCACCGCGCGCACGACGAGGCAGCAGGACCGGCCGGCCCCGGCCCGGTCTGCCGCCGGCGCCGCCGAAGGCCTTCGCGGGGTCAGTCCACGCGTCCCGGCCGCGGTGGTCTGCCGCCCACCCGTTCCACCGCCTCCGCGCCCGCCCGGCAGCCCGACGCCGCCGCCTCCTCCGGCGTCGCGCCCGTGAGCAGTGCGGCGAGGAACGCGCCCGTGAAGGCGTCACCGGCGCCCGTGGTGTCCCGAGGCACCGCCGGCACGGCCGGGACCCGGACCGGTACGGCACCGGACCGGGCCACCAGCGCCCCGTCCGCGCCCGCCTTGGCCACCACCAGCGGCACGAGACGGCTCAATCTGCCCGCCGCGTCCACCGGGTCCGGCACCCCGGTCAGCAGGCACGCCTCGTCCCTGCTGGGCAGCAGCAGGTCCAGCCCCTCCGCGAACGCCAGGAAACGGTCCACTCCCAGCTTCACCAGGAAGCCGGCCGACGCCGGGTCCAGGCTGACCGGCACCCCACGCGCGCGTGCCGAGGCGATGGCCCTCCGGGTCAGTGCCCGGCTGGCCTCGGTGAACAGCAGATAGCCCGACAGATGCAGGCGAGCCACCCCGTCGAGCAGGGTGTCCGACCAGTCGGCGGGGCCGAGCCGCAGCGAGGCGCCGCTGTCCGTCAGGAACGTCCGCTCGGCCGCCGCACCCGTGTCGACCAAGCAGATCACCGTCCCGGTCGCCGCCTGCGGATCCACCACCAGCCGGGGCCGCACCCCGGCCGCCACCAGCTCCCGCTCGTGCCAGGCGGCGGCGTCGGCGCCCACCCGCCCCAGCAGCCGTACGTCCGCGCAGCCCGCGTGGGCGGCCCAGCAGGCCACGTTGGCGCCCGCACCACCCGGCAGGGTCCGGATCACGGCGGCCGTGTCGGTGCCGGCCGCGAGCGGCTCCCGGCGCCGGGCCACCACGTCGGTGACCACGTCCCCGACGACCAGCAGCGCCCCGTTCCGCTCCGCGGTCACCCCCTGGTCCACGCCGTGGCGATCCGTGCCGCCAGCCGTACGTTGCCGCGCACCGCCGCCAGGTTGGCGCCGAGCGAGGCTCCGTCCGTGTGACGGACCAGGTGGTCCAGCAGGAACGGTGTCACCGCCTGCCCGGTGACGCCCCGCTCCGCGCAGGCGCGCAGCGCGTCGGAGAGCACGCGCGCGTGCAGCCCGGGATCGAGCTGGTCCGCCTCGGGGACGGGGTTCGCGACGATCAGCGCGGACTCCGGCGCGGCCAGGGCGTCCTGGGCGCGCATGACGGCGGCGACCTGCTCCGGGCTGTCCAGCGTCCAGTCGACCGGATGCCCCGAGTCCGAGAGGTAGAAGCCGGGGAACCGGTCCGTGCCGAACCCGGCGACGGCCACGCCCAGCGTCTCCAGCCGCTGTAGCGTCGCCGGGACGTCCAGGATCGACTTCACGCCCGCGCACACCACCGTGATCCGGGTCCGCGCCAGCAGCCCCAGGTCGGCGGACTCGTCCTGGGTCAGCGTCCACTCCCGGTGCACACCGCCCAGCCCGCCCGTGGCGAACACCCGGATCCCCGCCAGCGCGGCCAGCTGTGCCGTCGCCGACACGGTTGTCGCCCCGCTCACCCCCGCGGCGACGGCGAGCGGCAGGTCACGGTGGCCCAGCTTGCGGATGCCGTCCTCGTTCGCGACCCGCTCCAGCTGCCGCTCGTCCAGGCCGACCCGGGGCTGACCGTCGAGCACGGCGACGGTCGCCGGCACGGCGTCCTGCCGCCGCACGGCCTCCTCCAACTCCCGGGCGACCTCCAGGTTGCGCGGACGGGGCAGGCCGTGCGCGATGATCGTGGACTCCAGGGCCACCACCGGGCGCCGCGCGTCGATCGCCTCCCGCACTTCTTCCGACACCACCAGCACCACGTGCCCGCCTCCTGTCCGTCGGTCCCTCCTCATCCCTGGCGGGCGCCCGCACCGGATAAACGCTTGCGGCCTGTGGGGGACACCACCAGCCTGGGCCGCATGACGAACAACACCACGCGTCTCGACCACGTCGTCCTGTGGGTGGCCGATCCCGTCGCGGCAGCCGACTTCTACGAGACGGCCGTCGGCCTGGAGCCGCTCAGGGTCACCGAGTTCACCGAGGGAAAGGCGGCCTTCCCCTCCGTACGCGTCAACGAGGAGACCATCCTCGACCTCGCCCCGCGCACCTTCGCCGCACGCATGAGGATGCTGCCCGGCTCGGCCGACAGCGCGGGCCACCCCGTCAACCACGTCTGCCTGTCCCTGCCGGCCGACGCCTTCGACGCCCTGCGCGCCCGCCTCGAGGAACACGGTGTTCCCGTGTCGGACATCGACCACGGCCTGTCCGGCGCCCGCGGCGACGCCACCCGCAGCTTCTACTTCCGCGACCTCGACGGCAACATATTCGAGGCCCGGCACTACGACGACTAGCCGTGCGTTCCGGGGGCCGGTCAGAACAGCGGCTCGGGCAGCACGCCCTCCAGGGCGAGCAGCTTCCGCTTCGTCTCCAGTCCGCCCCCGAAACCGCCGATGCCACCGCCGCTCTCCACCACCCGGTGGCACGGCACGACCACCGGCAGCGGATTGGCGCCCATCGCGGCGCCGACCGCCTGCGCACCGCCGGGCTGCCCGACCCGCCCCGCCAGGTCGCCGTACCCGACCACGGTGCCGTACGGCACTCCGGACGCCAGTGCGCGCAGCACCTGCCGGTTGAACCCGGATATCAGCGACCAGTCCAGCGGCAGGTCGAAGGCGTGCCGCTCACCCGCCAGGTAGGCCCGCACCTGGCGTACGGCCTCCGCCAGCAGGGGCGCGTCCGGATCCTCCACGGGCTCGCGGCCCAGCCGGACGGCCAGTCGCTCCAGTGCCCGCAGGCGCACGGCGTCCGACGCGTGGAAGACGACGTTCACCAGGCCGTCACCGGTCGCGGCCAGCATCAGCGGACCGATGTCCGTGCCCATGACGGCCCACACGAGTCGCTGCTCATCCCGCCCATGGCTGTCCATGCGCCCACCGTACGACCCGCCACTGACAACGCCCGTCCCGTTCAGTCGGAGGACAGCGCCGCCCGCACGACGTCGGGCTTGTTGCTGATGACCCCGTCGACGCCGTAACCGGCGACCCGGCGCGCGGTGGCCGCGTCGTTCACCGTCCAGGCGAACAGCCCGAGCGGCCTGCCGTGCGGCCCGTCGATGGCGTGCGCGGCCGAGACGTAGCCCGCGGACAGCGAGTCGTACGAGGGATTCACCAGATCGGCGAAGTCCGCGAACTCGCGCAGATCCGACACGCTAGGCGTACCCAGGTAGGCGGTGGTGACCGCGGGCTTCAGCTGGTGGACGGTCCGCACGCTGTCGGCGCTGAAGCTCTGCACGATCAGCCGCCCCAGATGCCGGTCGTCCAGCCAGCCCTCATTGGCGAGGAGCTTCAGGGTCTGCTGTTCGAGACCCGGATACAGCTCCGGGTTCTTGATCTCCAGGAGCAGCTTCTCGTGGTTGTGCTCCAGCCGCCGCATGTACTCCGTCAGCGTCGGCACGCGCGTGCCCGCGTACGCGGGGGAGAACCAGCTGCCCGCGTCCAGCCGGGCGATCTCGGCGGCGGTGAAGTCCTTCACCTTCCACGGCGCGCGGCCGGGGAAGACCTGCTCGACGTCCGTAGTGCGTTCCAGGCTGTCGTCGTGGAGGACGATCAGCACACCGTCCTCGGTGCGCTGGACGTCGTTCTCGACCCAGGAGAAACCCAGTTCGGCGGCCTTGTCGATGGCGGCCAGCGTGTTCTCGGGGGCGTAGGCGGAGGCGCCCCGGTGGGCGATCACCCTGGGTGGGCCGTCCTCGCCCGCCCGGGCGTCGGAAGTGGGGCTCAGCAGGATCGCCCCCGTTCCCAGGACCGTGGCGACGGTGGCGGCGACCACGCGCGCGTACATGCGTACTCCTCGCGTCGAGCGAATACCGACAGCACCAGACTGACAGCACAGGGTCAACGGCACCCGGGCGCACGACGACCACAGACCGGGCGGGGATCTCCGCGACCGCTCACCAGTGCCGCACAAGTGCGGCAACGCCGTGTTTCTTTGCTCCAAAATCGTTCGGCCATTGCGGTGGGGGTCATACTCTCTGCGACAACCCTGACCGCCGCGCGGTCCTGGGACGGGGGCGCATTCAGAACATTCCGGGACGTAAGAAGGCGGAAGGGCAACCGCGATGCAAGGCACGGTCGACGGATTCAGCTACGGGGTGGTCACCCCGTTGGTGGCCTACCTGATGGCCTGCCTCGGTGGCGCCCTCGGCCTGCGCTGCACCACCAGATCCCTGCTGGTCACGCACGCCAGGCGGCCCGCCTGGCTGGCCCTCGGCGCGGCCGCGATCGGCTCCGGCATATGGACCATGCACTTCGTCGCCATGATGGGCTTCTCCATCCACGGGGCGCCGATCCACTACGACGGGCCGATGACCTACGCGAGTCTCGCTCTCGCCATCGTCATGGTCGGTGTCGGGATCTTCATCGTCGGCTACCGGGGCGCCACCGGCACCCCGCTCTTCACCGGCGGCACGATCACCGGTCTGGGCGTCGCCTCCATGCACTACCTCGGCATGGCGGGAGTCCGCTTCCACGGCCGGTTCACCTACAACACCTTCACCGTCGCCGCCTCCGTCGTCATAGCGGTCGTCGCCGCCACCGCCGCCCTGTGGGCCGCCGGCCGCGTCCGGGGCTTCCTGTGGAGCGTGGGCGCGAGCCTGGTCATGGGACTCGCGGTCAGCGGCATGCACTACACCGGGATGGCCGCCCTCGGCGTTCACCTCGACGGCGTCTCCCACGCCACCGGAGGCGCGCCCGAGGCGTCCGTGCTCGCGCCGATGCTGATCGGCCCGCTCGCCTTCCTGCTCCTCGCGGGCGTAGTCGTGATCTTCGATCCGCTGATGGTCACCGGCCGGCCCGACTGGACGCCCGTCGAGGACAAGCCGGGCGTGCCGGCCGCCGCCGTCGCCCCCCACACCGACCGCAGGCCCGCCCTCCACGGGGGACACCGGCCCGAGCACCACGGCCACCGCACCCCGCAGAACCGCTGATCGGGGCTCGTTGTCAGTGGGGAGTCGTACGGTTGATGACATGCGGCCCGTTTCCCACATCGAACGCACGGTGGCGCCTTTCGAGGTCGTCAGCCCCTACCAGCCCAGCGGCGACCAGCCGGCGGCCATCGCCGACCTGGCCAAGCGCATCGAAGCCGGTGAGAAGGACGTCGTCCTCCTGGGCGCGACCGGCACCGGCAAGTCCGCCACCACCGCGTGGATGATCGAGAAGCTCCAGCGCCCCACGCTCGTGATGGCGCCGAACAAGACACTCGCCGCCCAGCTGGCCAACGAGTTCCGCGAGCTGCTCCCCAACAACGCCGTCGAGTACTTCGTCTCGTACTACGACTACTACCAGCCCGAGGCCTACGTCCCCCAGTCGGACACCTACATCGAGAAGGACTCCTCCATCAACGAGGAGGTCGAGCGCCTGCGCCACTCGGCCACCAACTCGCTGCTCACCCGCCGTGACGTCATCGTGGTCGCGTCGGTGTCCTGCATCTACGGCCTCGGCACCCCCCAGGAGTACGTGGACCGCATGGTCCCGCTCAAGGTCGGCGACGAGGTCGACCGGGACGAGCTGCTGCGCCGCTTCGTCGACATCCAGTACACCCGCAACGACATGGCCTTCACCCGCGGCACCTTCCGGGTCCGCGGCGACACCATCGAGATCTTCCCGGTCTACGAGGAGCTGGCCGTCCGCATCGAGATGTTCGGCGACGAGATCGAGGCGCTGTCCACGCTCCACCCGCTCACCGGCGAGATCATCAGCGAGGACCAGCACCTGTACGTCTTCCCCGCCTCCCACTACGTCGCCGGCCCCGAGCGCATGGAGCGGGCCGTCAACGACATCGAGAAGGAGCTGGGGGAGCGCCTCGCCGAGATGGAGAAGCAGGGCAAGCTCCTGGAGGCCCAGCGCCTGCGGATGCGCACCACGTACGACCTCGAGATGCTCCGCCAGATCGGCACCTGCTCCGGCGTGGAGAACTACTCGATGCACTTCGACGGCCGCCTGCCCGGCTCCCCGCCCAACACCCTGCTGGACTACTTCCCGGACGACTTCCTGCTCGTCATCGACGAGTCGCACGTCACCGTCCCGCAGATCGGCGCGATGTACGAGGGTGACGCGTCCCGAAAGCGCACCCTCGTGGACCACGGTTTCCGCCTGCCCTCGGCCCTGGACAACCGTCCACTGAAGTGGGAGGAGTTCCAGAAGCGCATCGGTCAGACCGTCTATCTGTCGGCCACCCCGGGAACCTACGAGCTGTCCCGCTCGGAGGGTGTCGTGGAGCAGATCATCCGCCCCACCGGCCTGGTCGACCCGGAGGTCGTGGTCAAGCCCACCGAGGGCCAGATCGACGACCTGGTGCACGAGATCCGCAAGCGCACCGACAAGGACGAGCGGGTCCTCGTCACCACGCTGACCAAGAAGATGGCCGAGGACCTCACCGACTACTTCCTGGAACTCGGCATCCAGGTCCGCTATCTGCACAGCGACGTCGACACCCTGCGCCGCGTCGAACTTCTGCGCGAGCTGCGCTCCGGTGAGTACGACGTCCTGGTCGGCATCAACCTGCTCCGTGAAGGCCTCGACCTGCCCGAGGTGTCCCTCGTGGCGATCCTGGACGCCGACAAGGAGGGCTTCCTCCGCTCGGGCACGTCACTGATCCAGACCATCGGCCGTGCCGCACGAAACGTCTCCGGCCAGGTCCATATGTACGCCGACAAGATCACCCCGGCGATGGAGAAGGCCATCGACGAGACGAACCGCCGCCGGGAGAAGCAGGTCGCCTACAACAAGGCCAGAGGCATCGACCCGCAGCCGCTGCGGAAGAAGATCAACGACATCGTCGCGCAGATCGCCCGCGAGGAAGTCGACACCGAACAGCTCCTCGGCTCCGGTTACCGCGCGGCGAAGGACGGCAAGGCCGCCAAGGCTCCCGTCCCGGCGCTCGGGGACAAGGCGGCCAAGGGCGCGAAGGCCGGCAAGAACGCCAAGGCCGCCAAGGGCAGGACCGTCCCGACGGACCGGCCCGCGGCCGAACTCGCCGGTCAGATCGAGGAGATGACCGAACGGATGCGCGCCGCCGCCGCGGAGCTCCAGTTCGAGATCGCGGCCCGGCTGCGTGACGAGGTCTCCGAGATGAAGAAGGAGCTGCGTCAGATGCGGGAGGCAGGCCTCGCCTGACCTCCGCCACCGCGCCGGACCTCGCTCCCCGTGCCAAGTGTTGCAACACCGACACAAAGCACGGTCCGGGGTTCGGCGGCGTCGCCGCCCCTGCGTAGGGTCTTGACAACCGCGCGGCACTTCGGCGCGGCAACAGGGGACTGTCGAGAGGGGAATCAGCCGTGTCCGTGAACTTGTCCAAGGGTCAGGCCATCAGCCTGGAGAAGCAGGACGGGGGCACCCTGACCGCGGTCCGTATGGGCCTCGGCTGGCAGGCGGCGAAACGGCGCGGTCTGTTCGGCTCCCGCACCCGCGAGATCGACCTGGACGCCTCGGCGGTCCTCTTCGCCGGCGGGGAACCCATGGACGTCGTCTTCTTCCGCCACCTGGTGAGCGACGACGGTTCGGTGCGCCACACCGGTGACAACCGCGTCGGCGGCGCCGGTCAGGGCGGGGACGACGAGGCGATCCTGGTGGACCTTCAGCGCGTCCCGGTCCACGTCGACCAGATCGTCTTCACCGTGAACTCGTTCACGGGCCAGACCTTCCAGGAGGTGCAGAACGCCTTCTGCCGCCTCGTGGACGAGACCAACGGCCAGGAACTCGCCCGCTACACCCTGGCCGGCGGGGGCGACTACACCGCCCAGATCATGGCCAAGGTGCACCGCGCCGGCGCCGGCTGGACGATGACCGCCATCGGCGCCCCGGCCAGCGGCCGCACCTTCCAGGACCTGATGCCGGCGATCCTGCCCCACCTGTAGGACCGGCCGGCCACCGGGCCACGGCACGCGGGACACCACGACACGGGGGGCGACGGCGATGACGGCGGAGCTGGTGCGGGGACAGAACCACCCGCTGTCCCAAGTCCGGCTGGAGATCCGGATCTCGGCCGGAGTGCCGGTCCTGGCCGGAGCCACACTCGGCGACGAGCACGGCAGGGTGCGCGGCCCTCAGTGGGTGGCCCACCCCGGCGCTGCCGCACTGCCCGGCGTCGAGGTGCCCCGGCATGCCGCCGCCGAGCACCGGCTGGTCGTCGACCTGGCCGCCCTGCCCGAGGCCGTCCACCGCCTCGGGGTGTTCCTCGCCCTGCCCACCAGCACCACCGGGCCGCTCCGATTCGGTGCCGTCCCCGCCCCGCACACCACGGTCAGCGGCCCGGACGGCACCGAACTCGTCTCCTACACGCTCACGGGCCTGGACGCCGAGGCGGCGGTGACCGCCCTGGAGCTGTACCGCAAGCAGGGCGCCTGGAAGGTGCGGGCGATGGGTCAGGGCTATGCCGGTGGCCTCTCCGCGCTCCTCGCCGATCAGGGACTGGAGGTCGCCGGCGACCTCGCGGCGACCGCCCAGGATGCGGCGACCGACAGCCTGTCCCAGGCGGCACCGGCACCGACGCCTGGAGGCGACCCCCGGGGCGTCGCCCCTTCGGACCCCCTGGCCGCCGTCGCGGTTGACGCGCACACCGCCGTCCCTCCAGCCCCGCAGACGGCTGTCGCACCCGGTGCGGCGGAGCCGGCACGGTCGCACGGCTCGCAGAGCCCCGAGGGGGAACCTGACGCGGCAGGCACCCCGCACGCGGCCCAGGCGACCCCCGCCCGTGAACCGCAGCCTCCGGGCGGCTCGGTCGACTACACGCACCCCCGCCGCGCCCACCGCGCTCCGACCCAGCCACCTCCACCGTCCCCGCTGACCCCGGCCGCCGGCGAGCAGCCCGCTCGACCCGTCGCCGGGGACGCGGTGGGGTGGTCGATGGAGGAACGGCTGTACAACCAGGTCTGGGGCATGTTCGAAGACCTGGCCCGCACCACGGCCGCGTACCGCAGCGCCGTCGACTTCGCCGACTCCCGCTTGGAGAAGGAGCTGGACCAGGTCCTCGCCGATCCGCGGGCCCGGCTCGGCACGACGAGCGAAGCCGCCCGCGAGGCGGCCCACGCCCGGCGCGCACAGCTGGTCGATCAGGCGCGCGCGGTCCTCGACCGCGATCTAGCCCAGCTCACCGCCGAGGCCGAGGTGGTCGAGCCCGCACTCCCGCCCGCCTGCGCCCGCTGGGACCAGCCCGTCTGGCACGCCCGTCGCCCACCCGCCGAGCCGCCGATCGCCCTGCGGCTCGGCGACATCCACCTCCCGGAGAGCGTGCCGCTGCGCATACCCCTGCTGGTCAGGCTGCCGCTGGAAAGGGGTCTGTGGATCGACAGCGGCCCGATGACAACAGCTGACGGGGTGATGCGGGACTCCGCCGAGCTGCGGCACCTGGCCATGGAGACGGCGGTCGCCCTCGCGGCGCGTCTGCTCGCCGTACACCCGCCGGGGGCGTTCGCCGTGCGGGTCGTCGACCCGGCGGGGGCCGGGGCTCAGGCGCTGCTGCCGCTGACGCGGTCGGGAGTCCTGGCGGCGCCGCCCGCGGCCGGGGCGGCGGGGGTCACGCGGGTACTGGAGGACCTCACCCGGCGCGTTGACCTGGTCGAGATGGCGGTGCGTGCCGGCGCGGCCGGGTCGCTGCCGGCCGATGTCGACACCGCGCGGCAACTCCTGATCGTCCACGACTTCCCGCACGGGTTCGACGACCGGGCGGTGACCCGGCTGCGGTATCTCGCGGACGAGGGGCCGGCCGTCGGCGTGCATCTCCTGCTGGTGGCGGACCGGGAGGACGCCGCCGCCTACGGTCCCTTGCTGGATCCGTTGTGGCGTTCGCTGCTGCGACTCACCCCGCTGCCCGGTGAGCACCTCGCCGATCCGTGGGTCGGCCACGCCTGGACGTACGAACCGTCACGGATCCCGGTCGGCAGCCGGATCCTGCCGGAGGTGCTCGCCGAGGTGGCGAGAGCCCTGCCCAAGTACGAGTAAAGCCATCCTGGCCAGGCTCTTTAGATATTTCTTTACTCTCCTCTTTACCATTTCTTGGTCATTGGGGTACTGTCTCTTGTGCGGAGGGGAGTACTCCCTGACTGCGGCGCACCCGTCAGTACGGACCGGTTCCGGTCCCGGGACGCCGGCCCATCGCGGGTGGAAGAGACCTCCGGCAGCGACGACGCTGACGTATTTGCCGTGACGTAATGCCGGAGGTGCAGTGCAAGTCACCCTGACCCTGTGGGTCCTCACCATCGTGGGCCTCGCCGCCCTGATCGCCGTCGACTTCTTCATCGGCCGCAAGCCGCATGAGGTGTCGGTCAAGGAAGCGGGTGTCTGGACCGTCGTCTGGATCGCCCTGGCCGGCCTGTTCGGCCTCGGCCTCCTCGTGTTCGGCGGCGGGCGACCGGCCGGCGAGTTCTTCGCGGGCTTCATCACCGAGAAGTCGCTGAGCGTCGACAATCTCTTCGTCTTCGTCCTGATCATGGCGAAGTTCGCGGTGCCCACCCGGTACCAACAGCGCGTCCTGCTCGTCGGCGTCCTCATAGCCCTGGTCCTGCGGGCCGTCTTCATCGCCGCGGGAGCCGCGATCCTCGGCAGCTTCTCCTGGGTGTTCTACCTCTTCGGCGCCTTCCTGATCTGGACCGCCTGGAAGCTCATCCAGGAGGCGCGAACGGACCAGGAGGACGAGGAGTTCGAGGAGAACAAGCTGCTGAAGGCCGTGGAGCGCAGGTTCGGCGTGGCCGACCGGTACCACGACACGAAGCTGTGGATCCGGCAGAACGGCAAGCGCGTCATGACCCCGATGCTGGTCGTGATGCTCGCCATCGGCACCACCGACGTGCTGTTCGCCCTGGACTCCATCCCCGCGATCTTCGGCCTGACCCAGGACCCGTACATCGTGTTCACCGCCAACGCCTTCGCCCTGATGGGGCTGCGTCAGCTGTACTTCCTCATCGGCGGACTGCTCAGGAAGCTGGTCCACCTGTCGTACGGACTGTCGATCATCCTCGGCTTCATCGGTATCAAGCTGGTGCTGCACGCCCTGCACGAGTCCGGTGTGCACGTGCCGGAGATCAGCATCCCGGTCTCGCTCGGCGTGATCTGCGCCGTCCTCGCCGTCACCACGATCACCAGCCTGATGGCCTCGCGCAGGCAGGCGGCAGTGGAAGCGGCACACGTGGACGAAGACGCTCCGAGGGAGAACGCCGACGCCTGACCGCGCTGACGGCTCTGCGGGGTCCCGGGGTGACGCGGTGGTCCGGCCGGCGCGGTACCCGGCCGCGCCGGTGCGGGCCCGCACCGGTACGGGCCCGCACCGGAAGGGACGAGAGGGATCCGAAAAGAACGGAATGCGAATCCTGTAAGCCTCTGCGAGCATCGCCGCATGACCACTCGGCTGCGGTCGCTCACCCGGCGATGGACGATCTTCGTGCCGGTGCTCGCGATCGTCCTGCTGGTCCTCACCTGGGGCCGGCACCTGCCCGGCGCGGTCGTCGCCCTGGTGACCGTCGTTCTCGCCGGCGCCGTCCTGGCGGCGGTGCACCACGCCGAGGTGGTCGCCCACCGGGTGGGCGAACCCTTCGGTTCGCTGGTGCTCGCCATCGCCGTCACGGTCATCGAGGTGGCCCTGATCGTCACCCTCATGGCCGACGGCGGTGCCAAGAGTTCCACCCTGGCCCGGGACACCGTCTTCGCCGCCGTGATGATCACCTGTAACGGCATCGTCGGGATCTGTCTGCTCGTCGCCTCCCTGAGGCACGGCACGGCGGTCTTCAACCCTGAGGGCACGGGCGCGGCGCTGGCCACCGTGGCGACGCTCGCCACGCTCAGCCTGGTGCTGCCGACGTTCACGACCAGCAAGCCCGGACCGGAGTTCTCCACGGTCCAGCTGACGTTCGCGGCGCTGTCGTCACTGATCCTGTACGGCTTGTTCGTGGCCACCCAGACCGTGCGCCACCGCGACTACTTCCTGCCCATCACCCGACAGGGCGAGGTCATCACGGGGGACGACCACGCCGGCCCGCCGTCCGCCCGCACCGCCTGGACCAGTCTCGCCCTGCTCGGGCTGGCGCTGGTCGGCGTGGTCGGCCTGGCGAAGGGTGTGTCGCCCACCATCGAGTCGGGTGTGGCGGCAGCGGGCCTGCCCCCCGCCGTCGTCGGTGTGATCATCGCCCTGCTCGTCCTGCTGCCCGAGACCATCGCCGCGCTGCGCTCCGCCCGCCGCGACCGGGTGCAGACCAGCCTCAACCTGGCGCTCGGCTCCGCGATGGCCAGCATCGGCCTGACCATCCCGGCCGTGGCGCTCGCCTCCGTCTGGCTGTCCGGGCCGCTCGTCCTCGGCCTCGGCGCGACCCACATGCTGCTGTTGCTGCTGACCGTGGTCGTCAGTTCCCTGACGGTGGTGCCGGGCCGGGCCACCCCCCTCCAGGGAGGCGTGCACCTGGTGCTGTTCGCGGCCTACCTGGAGCTGGCGATCAACCCATGAGCCCGCGCCCTGGCCCGTAGCCCGCCATCCCCCTTGGCCCTCGGCGCCCAGCCCACCGGCCCGCCGGCACCCGCAGCGCGTCCGGTCAGCCCGTCACCGGTTTCGTCACCGGTTCCGCCACCGCTGCGGGCACCGGCCGCGTCTCCGGCAGCAGTGCGAAGCACGCCAGGCTGAGCAGGGCCATGCCGCTCAGATACGCGCCCACCCCCCAGGGGACACGCCCGCCCCGCTCCGCGAGCGTCGTGGCCACGAGGGGGGTGAGCGCGCCGCCGAGCACCCCGCCGAGGTTGTAGCCCACGGCGGCGCCCGTGCAGCGCACCCGCGGCTCATAGAGTTCCGGCAGGTAGGCCGCGATCACCGCGAACATGGTGATGAAGGCGAGCAGGGCGCCCAGGATGCCCAGGAACATCAGCAGCGGCTCGCCGGTCGCCAGCAGTGCGACCATCGGAAACATCCACAGCGCGCTGGCCGCACACCCGGTCAGACACATCGGCCGGCGCCCGTAGCGGTCACCGAGCAGTGCCGCGAGCGGTGTGAGCGCGCCCATCACGAGCACCGCGGCCATGACACACGTCAGCATGACCGTGCGGCTCACACTTAGCCGTTCCGTGGCGTAGGCCAGCGACCAGGTCGTCACCGTGTAGAACACCGCGTACCCGGCGGCCAGCGCCCCGGCCGTCAGCAGCACCAGCCGCCCGTGGTGCCGTACGACCTCGATGAGCGGCACGCGCACGTGGTCGTCGATCTCCAGGAACCGCGGGCTCTCCGTGAGCGACGAACGCAGCCACAGACCGGCCAGCGCCAGCGCGCCGGCCGCCCAGAACGGCACACGCCACCCCCACCGCGCGAACTCCGCGGCGGACAGCGTCGCCGACAGGGCGAGCACGATGCCGTTGGCAAGTACGAAGCCGAGGGCCGGCCCCACCTGCGGAAAGCTCGACCACAGGGCGCGCCGTCCGGCAGGCGCGTGCTCAGCGGTCAGCAGCACCGCCCCGCCCCACTCCCCGCCGAGCCCCAGCCCCTGGAGGAAGCGCAGGACGAGCAACAGCACGGGCGCGGCGACACCGATGGCCCGGTACGACGGCACACAGCCGACGGCGACCGTCGAGGCGCCGGTGAGCAGCAGCGAGATGACGAGCACGGGCCGCCGTCCGCGCCGGTCCCCGAGGTGCCCGAAGACCACCGCCCCCAGCGGCCGGGCCACGAACCCGATCCCGAACGTCCCGAACGCCGCCAGCGTTCCCGCGGCCGGGGAGAACGTCGGGAAGAACAGTGGTCCCAGGACCAGTGCGGCGGCGGTGCCGTAGACGAAGAAGTCGTAGAACTCGATCGCCGTCCCGGCGAGTGAGGCGGCGGCGAGCCGCGGCATGGACGGTGTGCTGACGCGGCGTACCTCGTGCATACCGCGTCAACCGCCTGGGACGATCAGGAGTCACGGGCGTGCGGAAGCACCGCACCGGGCCGGGGCACGCGCCGTGGTGACCGGCGCGCACGGCACCTCGTCCGCTCCGGACACCGTGATAGACCGGGTGCGAGCAGCGGTCGTCGACGCACCGCCCCAACGGACCCGGAGGAACCGTGCCCCGCACCCTGGCCAACGCCCCGATCATGATCCTCAACGGGCCCAACCTGAATCTGCTCGGCCAGCGCCAGCCCGAGATCTACGGCAGGGACACGCTGGCCGACGTGGAAGCGCGGTGTGCCGAGGCGGCGGCCGCGCACGGCGGCACGGTGGACTTGCGGCAGTCCAATCATGAGGGCGAGCTGGTCGACTGGATCCACGAGGCACGGCTGGGCCACTGCGGCATCGTCATCAACCCCGGGGCGTACTCGCACACGTCGGTGGCGATCCTGGACGCGCTGAACACCTGCGACGGCATGCCCGTCCTGGAGGTGCACATCTCCAACATCCACCAGCGTGAAGCGTTCCGGCACCACTCCTACGTGTCACTGCGCGCGGACGGCGTCATCGCCGGGTGTGGAGTGCAGGGCTACGTGTTCGGCGTGGAGCGGGTCGCGGCCCTGCTGGGGGCGGCGCGGGCGGACGCCTAGCCCCCGCCCCCGTGCGGGCGCGCTACAGCCGGCCCGCCTCCACGATCCGCCGTAGGAAGCGCCGGGTGCGCTCCTGCCGCGGGTCGCCGAATACCTGCTCGGCCGTGCCGCGCTCCAGCACCACTCCGCCGTCGAGGAAGCACACCTGGTCGGCGACGTCCCGCGCGAACCCCATCTCGTGCGTCGCCAGCACCATGGTCATGCCCTCGTCCTTCAGGCCGCGCACCACGTCCAGCACCTCGCCCACGAGTTCGGGGTCGAGCGCGGCCGTGACCTCGTCCAGCAGCAACAGCCGGGGCCGTACGGCCAGAGCCCGCACGATCGCCACCCGCTGCTGCTGGCCGCCGCTGAGCCGGTCCGGGTAGGCATCCGCCTTGCCGGCCAGGCCGAGGCGCTCCAGCAGCTCCCTGGCCCGCTCCTCGGCCTCCTGCCGGGAGATGCCGTGCACCCGGCGCGGCGCGAGCGTGATGTTGTCGAGCACGGTCATGTGCGGGAAGAGGTTGTATGCCTGGAAGACCACGCCGATACGGCGGCGCACCGCGTCCCGGTCGGCGCGCGGATCGGTGATCTCCTCGCCGTCCAGCCAGATCGCGCCGTCGTCGATCTCCTCCAGGAGGTTGGCGCAGCGCAGCAGCGTGGACTTGCCCGACCCGGAGGCGCCGATGAGGGCGGTCACGGTGTGCGGGGCGACCTCGAGGCCGATGTCCCGCAGGACCACCGAGCCGCCGAAGGTCTTGCGGACGCCCTCCATCCGCAGCACGGGCGCGCCGCTGTCCGGGGTGCTCGCAGTGGTGCTCACAAGGATCCTCCGCAGGTACTCACAGGGACCCTCCCTGAGCCCGTTGCCTGTCCGTCCTGGCCGTCACCCAGTCCGTGAAACGGGTCATCGGGATGGTCAGCGCCACGAACACCAGCCCCGCGACGATGTACGGCGTGTAGTTCAGACTGCGGCCCACGATGATGTCGGCCGCGCGGACGGCGTCCACCGCGCCGCCGATCGACACCAGGCCGGTGTCCTTCTGCAACGACACCAGGTCGTTGAGGAGCGGCGGCACCTGCCGGCGCACCGCCTGGGGCAGGACGACGTAGCGCAGCGCCTGCCGGTTGGTGAGGCCCAGCGAGCGGGCCGCCGCGCGCTGTGAGGGGTGGACGGACTCGATGCCCGCCCGGAAGACCTCCGCGACGTACGCCGAGTACGTCAGGGTCAGCGCCGTACCGCCGAGCAGGACCGGGTCGACCGTCACGCCCTGGAGCCGCAGCGCAGGGACGCCGAGGACCACGATCATCAGATTGATGATGAGCGGAAGGCCGCGGAAGAAGTCGGTGTACGCCGCCGCCAGCACCCGGAGCGGGAAGAAGACCGGGCCGCGCAGGGTCCGGGCGACGGCGATCAGCATGCCGAGGACCAGCACGGCGACACCGCAGACCAGCAGCAGGCGGACGTTCAGCCACAGACCTTCGAGGACCTTCGGGAACGCCTCGCGCGCGTAGTGCGCGCTGAAGAAGGTCTCCTTGGTGCGCGGCCAGCCCGGCGCGCCGACGACGACCAGGTACAGCACGGCGGCCGTGACGAGCGTCGAGAGGGCCGCGACGGCCGTGGCGCGCCGGGCACGCGCGCGCCGGTAGCGCTCGCGCGCCAGCCGCCGCTCGGAGGGCACGTAACCGTCACCGGGGGCGCCGACACCGGGAACGCCGTCTTCGGAGGCGTCGGGCATGTCGCCCTCGTCGTCCGCCCCCTCCCGGGCCGGTTCGCCCCGGGTGACCGTCACTTGAGCACCGGGGCGTCGACGGCGTCCGAGAGCCACTGCTTCTCGATCCGGGCCAGTGTGCCGTCCTTGCGCAGGGCGTCGACGGCGCGGGTCACACACGGCGTCAGCGCGCTGCCCTTGTCCAGTACGAGCCCGAACTGCTCGGGTGTGCCGCCCTGGTTCTCGAACTGGCCGACGATCTTCGCCTCCGTCACCTCGGCCGCGGTGATGTAGAACGCGGTCGGCAGGTCGGTGACGACGGCGTCCACCTGCCCGTTCCGCAACGCGGACTTGGCCTGGTCGTTCTTGGCGTAGACGGCGGGCTGCCGGGCCGGCTTCACCACGTCGGTGATGTACTCCAGGCTCGTGGTGCCCACCTGGGCGCCCAGCTTGAGCTTCTTCAGCCCGGCGATGTCCGTCGCCCTGGCGGCCTTGCCGTCCTTCAGCGCGATGACGGCCTGACGCACGTCGTAGTAGCCGGAGGAGAAGTCCACGGCCTTCTTGCGCTCGGCGCTGATCGACACCTGGTTGATGTCGAAGTCGAAGGTCTTCACGCCTGGCGCGAACGCCTTGTTGAACGGCACGCTCTGCCACACGACCGCGCTCCTGCCGTACCCCAGCCGGTCCGCCACGGCGTAGGCGACCGCCGACTCGTAGCCCTTGCCGTCGGCGGGCTTGCCGTCCTTGAACCACGGCTCGTACGCCGGTTCGTCCGTCGCGATCGTCAGTTTCCCCGACGTCTTGGTGGCGAGGCCGCCCTTCGCACAGCTCTTGGCGGCCGGTCCGGACCGGGCGGCCGACGCGTTGTCCTCGGGCTGCGGCGCACAGCCGACAGCGGTGGCGAGCAGAGCTGTGGTCGCGGCGGCTACCGCGCGGCGCAGGAGGCGAGGAGCAGGATGCATGGCCGGAGAGTGGCAGCGAACGACGCGTATGTCCAGGTCACGGCGGTGGTTGTCCGCATACTGGGAACGGGTGTTGCCACCGTGTGAACACGGGGGAGCACAGCCGCTCACGCGCGCGGACCGGGGCCGCCGGCCGAGGGCGGGGTGGACAGACCGGCGGCCCTGCCGCTCAGGAGCCGTCATCCTGCGCGGGTTGTCACCAGTTGACCGCCTCACACCGCACCACGGGAGCGCGCACGGGCGTCGGACGTGCGCGAAATGTTCACACGGGGCGCGGTGCACGTGCCGCACGCCGGGCGTACGAGCAGGGCGCACGCCCCGTGCGAAAGCAGGGTGCGTGCGCCGCCGCGAGCGTCCGCGCGCGGCTCACCACCCGCGCGCGTGCCACTCCGGCAGGTGCGGCCGCTCCGCGCCCAGCGTGGTGTCGTCGCCGTGCCCGGGGTAGACCCAGGTCTCGTCCGGCAGCGCGCCGAAGATCTTCGTCTCCACGTCGTGGATCAGGCGGGCGAACGCCTGCGGATCCTTGCGCGTGTTGCCGACCCCGCCGGGGAAGAGGCAGTCACCGGTGAAGACGTGCGGGTGGCCGTGCGGGTCGTCGTAGATCAGCGCGATCGAACCGGGCGTGTGCCCGACCAGGTGGCGCGCGGTGAGCTGCACCTGGCCCACCGTGATGACGTCGCCGTCGTCGACGAGGACGTCGGTGGGCACCGGGATGCCGGGGGCGTCGTCGCGGCCCGCATAGGTGCGCGCGCCCGTGCCGGCGACGACCTCGGCGAGCGCCTGCCAGTGGTCGCCGTGCTGATGGGTGGTGACGACGGACGCGATGCCGTCGTCACCGATCATCGCCAGGAGTGTCGCCGCCTCGTTGGCGGCATCGATCAGAATCTGCTCGTCGGTGGCCCGGCAGCGCAGCAGATAGGCGTTGTTGTCCATCGGGCCGACCGCGATCTTGGTGATCATCAGGTCTTTCAGCTCGTGCACGTCCGCCGGCCCGCCGACCTTGACCTCTCCGGAGTACGTCATGGCGGCCAGCCTATAGCGGGGGAGCCCCGGCGGACGCTGCGGTCCTACAGCGGGGGCAGCTTCGGCAGCGTGC
Source organism: Streptomyces sp. NPDC028722 (assembly GCF_040637655.1). NCBI lineage: Bacteria > Bacillati > Actinomycetota > Actinomycetes > Kitasatosporales > Streptomycetaceae > Streptomyces > Streptomyces sp. NPDC028722. Next base: position 20,540 of record NZ_JBEZWU010000001.1, on the reverse strand, counting down.
CGCCCCGCACCTCCAGCGCCGCCCCGTCGCGGCGCCCGGCGAGCCAGCCCAGCACATCGGCCGGCCGTCCGGTGACGGTGACCTCGGACACGTCCGCCTCGCGGCCGGTGCTCCACGCGCGCGTGCCGTCCGTGATCCGGGTCGCGGGGACGTCTTCGTGTCCGGCGAACCGCTGTGCGAGGAAGCCGGTCTCCCGCTCCAGGAACTCCGCCGGAAGATGTTCCAGCTCGTACCCGGTCCCGAGGTCGACGTGATGCAGCTCCACCTCCGCCCATCGCCGGAACGGGATCCGGGCCGCCGAGTCGGTGACTCCGTTGCGCAGCTCCACGGTGCGCGTCCAGTCCGCGGGCTTGTCACCGGCCGCCTCGAAGCGGGCCGCGCTCTCCCGGAGGTCGGCGAGCTGGGCCGCCACGGGGCGCGGGGCGTCGTGCTCGATGTCGGCGTCGCGCTGCTCGGCGCTCGCGTACATGGGACGCCCTTCCAGGACGTTGACGAGCGCGTCGGCGTTGCGGGCGAGGTGGGCGAGCACATGCCCACGGCTCCAGCGGGGAAGCCGTGACGGCAGGGCGAGTGACGCGTTGTCCAGTTCGGCGACCGCGGTGAGGAGCCGACCGGTCGCGTCACGTACACAGGCCAGGTCATGAGCGTGATCAATCATGGTGCTGACCCTAGTCCCGCCACACCTTCGGGTGAAGGTGAGGAACCTCGCCCGCAAATCGAAAGCACGTGCTATATCGTCGAAGGTGGCGTCGGGCATGCTGGAGGGTCGGGGGTTGTTATGCGACCGGGCAATCCGACCGGCGTTGTCAGTGGCTCCCCCTAGTCTGAAGAAGCTCGGGGGCCCCGCCCCTGTCACTTCTCTAGAAAGGTGCGGACCGGCGTGGCCGACCGTCTCATCGTCCGTGGCGCGCGCGAGCACAACCTGAAAAACGTGTCGCTCGACCTGCCTCGTGACTCGCTCATCGTCTTCACGGGCCTGTCCGGGTCGGGCAAGTCCTCCCTGGCCTTCGACACCATCTTCGCCGAGGGTCAGCGCCGTTACGTGGAGTCGCTCTCCTCGTACGCACGGCAGTTCCTCGGGCAGATGGACAAGCCCGACGTCGACTTCATCGAGGGCCTCTCCCCGGCGGTCTCCATCGACCAGAAGTCGACCTCCCGCAACCCCCGCTCGACGGTCGGCACGATCACCGAGGTGTACGACTACCTGCGTCTGCTCTTCGCACGCATCGGCAAGCCGCACTGCCCCGAGTGCGGCCGCCCGATCTCGCGCCAGTCGCCGCAGGCGATCGTGGACAGGGTCCTGGAGCTCCCCGAGGGGAGCCGCTTCCAGGTGCTGTCCCCGCTGGTGCGCGAGCGCAAGGGCGAGTTCGTCGATCTCTTCGCCGACCTCCAGACCAAGGGCTACTCCCGCGCGCGCGTCGACGGCCAGACCGTCCAGCTCTCCGAGCCGCCGGCCCTGAAGAAGCAGGAGAAGCACACCATCGAGGTGGTCGTGGACCGCCTCACGGTGAAGGACTCCGCCAAGCGCCGCCTCACCGACTCCGTGGAGACGGCCCTCGGCCTGTCCGGCGGCATGGTCGTGCTCGACTTCGTGGACCTCCCCGAGGACGACCCCGAGCGCGAGCGGATGTACTCGGAGCACCTCTACTGTCCGTACGACGACCTCTCCTTCGAGGAGCTGGAGCCCCGCTCCTTCTCCTTCAACTCGCCCTTCGGCGCCTGCCCCGAGTGCACCGGCATCGGCACGCGCATGGAGGTCGACCCCGAGCTGATCGTCCCGGACCCCGACAAGTCCCTGGACGAGGGTGCCATCCACCCCTGGTCGCACGGGCACACCAAGGACTACTTCAGCCGCCTGATCGGCGCCCTCGCGGACGCCCTCGGCTTCCGCACGGACATCCCCTTCGCCGGTCTGCCGCAGCGTGCCAAGAAGGCCCTGCTCCAGGGTCACAGGACCCAGATCGAGGTGCGGTACCGCAACCGGTACGGCCGCGAGCGCGTCTACACGACCCCCTTCGAGGGTGCGGTGCCGTTCGTGAAGCGCCGGCACAGCGAGGCCGAGAGCGACGCCAGCCGCGAGCGCTTCGAGGGCTACATGCGCGAGGTGCCCTGCCCCTCCTGTGAGGGCACGCGCCTGAAGCCGATCGTCCTCGCGGTCACGATCATGGGCAGGTCGATCGCCGAGATCTCCGCGATGTCGATCAGCGACTGCGCCGACTTCCTGGGCGAACTGAAGCTCAGCGCCCGCGACAAGAAGATCGCCGAGCGGGTCCTGAAGGAGGTCAACGAGCGGCTGCGCTTCCTGGTCGACGTCGGCCTGGACTACCTCTCGCTCAACCGTGCGGCCGGCACCCTCTCCGGCGGCGAGGCCCAGCGCATCCGCCTGGCCACCCAGATCGGTTCCGGCCTCGTCGGCGTCCTCTACGTCCTGGACGAGCCCTCCATCGGTCTGCACCAGCGGGACAACCACCGGCTGATCGAGACCCTCGTCCGGCTGCGCGACATGGGCAACACGCTCATCGTCGTCGAGCACGACGAGGACACCATCAAGGTCGCCGACTGGATCGTGGACATCGGTCCCGGCGCCGGCGAGCACGGCGGCAAGGTCGTGCACAGCGGTTCCGTGAAGGAACTGCTCGCCAACACCGAGTCGCAGACCGGCGCGTACCTCTCGGGCCGCAAGTCGATCCCGCTCCCGGACGTGCGCCGCCCGCTCGACCCGTCCCGGCAGCTCACCGTGCACGGTGCCCGCGAGAACAACTTGCAGGACATCGACGTCTCCTTCCCGCTCGGTGTGTTCACGGCCGTCACCGGCGTCTCCGGATCCGGCAAGTCGACGCTGGTCAACGACATCCTCTACACGCACCTGGCCCGCGAGCTGAACGGCGCCCGGACCGTCCCCGGACGGCACACGCGCGTGGCGGGCGACGACCTGGTCGACAAGGTGGTGCACGTCGACCAGTCGCCGATCGGCCGCACCCCGCGGTCCAACCCGGCGACGTACACCGGTGTCTTCGACCACATCCGCAAGCTGTTCGCCGAGACCACCGAGGCGAAGGTCCGCGGCTACCTGCCGGGGCGCTTCTCCTTCAACGTCAAGGGCGGCCGCTGCGAGAACTGCTCCGGTGACGGCACCATCAAGATCGAGATGAACTTCCTGCCGGACGTCTACGTCCCGTGCGAGGTCTGCCACGGTGCCCGGTACAACCGGGAGACCCTGGAGGTCCACTACAAGGGCAAGTCCATCGCCGAGGTGCTGAACATGCCGATCGAGGAGGCCATGCACTTCTTCGAGGCGGTCCCGGCGATCTCCCGGCACCTGAGGACGCTGAACGACGTCGGTCTCGGCTACGTCCGCCTCGGCCAGTCCGCCACCACCCTCTCCGGTGGTGAGGCGCAGCGCGTCAAGCTCGCCAGCGAACTCCAGAAGCGGTCCACGGGACGCACGGTCTACGTCCTGGACGAGCCGACCACCGGTCTGCACTTCGAGGACATCAGCAAGCTGCTCACGGTGCTCGGCGGGCTGGTCGACAAGGGCAACACGGTCATCGTCATCGAGCACAACCTCGATGTGATCAAAACCGCCGACTGGATCGTGGACATGGGTCCGGAGGGCGGCGCCGGCGGTGGCCTGGTGGTCGCGGAGGGCACGCCGGAGGAGGTCGCCGGCGTCCCGGCCAGCCACACCGGCAAGTTCCTGCGCGAGGTCCTCGGCGCCGACCGCGTCAGCGACGCCGAGCCGGTCAAGGCGCTGCGGGCCACGACGGCACGCAGGACGGCCGCCGCCAAGTCACCGGCGAAGAAGACGGTGACGGTCAAGGCCGACAGCACCCCGGCCAAGAAGACCGCCACCGCCGCGAAGAAGGCGACGCCCGCGAAGAAGGCCGCGCGGGCCCGCAAGGATTGAGCCGGGCCGGACCGGGAGGAGGCCAGAAACGCCTACGCTTCCCGGTCAGGCTGACACGGCATCAGAAATTCGGCGCCCCGCGGGAACTCCTCGCGGGGCGCCGTTCGTTCTCTCGACAGCCAGCCCGGTTCTGCGGTCCGACAGGCCCCCGCACCCCGCAGAGCCGGCCGTACCTTGTCAACAGCACAGGGAGAACAGACCGCTCACCACGCGGCCGGCCCGCCCAGCTCGGCCGCGTACGGCGGCTCGGCCCCCGCCCGCGAGCAGGTGACCGCCGCCGCGCGGGCCGCGAAGCGCAGCAGCCGGGCCCAGCCCTCCCTCCCGAGGGCGGCGAGCGCTTCCGGCGTCAGTGCGTCGCGCACGGCCAGTCCGTGCAGCAAGGCCGCGTTCACCGTGTCACCGGCGCCGATGGTGTCCACGACACTGACCTTCTCACCGGGTACGGAACACTCCCCGCCGTCCCGGGTGAACACGGTCAGGCCGTCGCCGCCCCGGGTGACCACCACGGCCGACGGTCCCGCGGCCAGCCATGCGCGCGGGGTGCCGCCGAGCCACGCGGCATCCTCCTCGGACACCTTCAGCAGCGTCACCGAGGGCAGCCAGCTCGCGAAACGCGTCCGATAGGCGTCCGCGTCCGGGATCAGCCCCGCCCGGATGTTGGGGTCGAGGGCGGTGAAGAGCCCTTGTCCCGCAGCGGTACGCATCAGCTCCTCGTAGGCGCTCGCTCCCGGCTCCAGGGCGAGCGAACAGGTACCGAAGGACACGGCGCGGGTACCGGCGGGCAGAGTCACCGGGCCGGAGAACAGACGGTCGGCGGTGCCGTCGACATAGAAGGAGTAGGCGGCCGAGCCGGCGGTGTCGACCGTCGCCACCGCGAGGGTCGTCGGCTCCGGCCCCCGCTGTACGCCGGACACGTCGACCCCGGCCCGCCGTAGCCCGTCCAGCAGGGCCTCGCCGAAGGCGTCGTCCGACACCCGGGAGCAGAAGGCGGTGCGGGAGCCGAGCCGCCCGAGGGCCACGGCGGTGTTGTAGGGGCCGCCGCCGAGCGCCGGTTTCAGTACCGCGAGGGCACCGGGGCCCTGCGGTACGAGGTCGATCAGTGCCTCACCGGCAACGACGATCATGCGGCGGTTCCCTTCTTGGCGGACCCGAGTCGTGAGCGGCCCGGTCCCTGTGCCGGCTGAGTCGTGAGCCGGCCCGGGCCCGCCGCCGGCTCCCGGCAGGGGTGGTGCGGACTGAACCGCCCCTCCGTGCCGTCGGCCGAGCCTTCCCGGCCTGCCCCTGCGCCCGCGCCCGCGTGCGGGGTCGGCCGAACCGGGACGGTATCTCACCGTCTCGTCCCGCGTAAACGGGAACGTGAGCACCTGCCGCCCCCGGGGTCCGACGCGCTCCCTCCCTCCGGGTATCGTCGCCCTGCACACCCCTTGACCTGTGGAGACCCAGATGCCCGCCCGCTCCTCGGCAAGCCGCCGTACCGTCCTTCGCGGGGCCGCCGCTGCCCCGGTCGCCGGACTCGGCCTGGCCGCGTGCGCGGCACCGGACGGGAGCGGGCCGGCCGCGGCCACCCCGACCGCACCGGTCGATCTCGGTGCCGAGAGTGAGGTCCCGAAGGGCGGCGCCCAGCTCTACCAGGACCAGAACGTGGTGGTCAGCCGCGACCGGAACGGCACGCTGAAGGCGTACAGCACGATCTGCACGCACGCCGGGTGCCCCATCAACAAACTGCGGGGGACGACTCTGGTCTGCCCGTGCCACGGCAGCGAGTTCGACGCCGTGACGGGCAAGGTGGTCCAGGCGCCGGCCACCGAGCCCCTGGGCGAGCTGACGGTGAAGGCCGCGAACGGCAGGATCATCGCCGGCCCGGCGGCCTGACCGAGGGCCGCCCGCAGCCGGCCGAGCCGGCCGGGAGCCGTCCACTGGCGTTCGGGAGGGACGAGGTTCGGGCGCCCGGTCCCAGACCGCCGCCCGGAGCCAGGAAGGGCGCTCGCCCGGCCCGTCCACCAGTCGCCGGGAGCGGCGAAGGCGCGCCGCCCGGAGTCACAAAGCCCGCTTGCCCGACCCCAGCCCCGCTTGCCCGGCCCCAGCCCGCTCGCCCGGCCTCGGACCGGCCGCCCGGAGCCGCCCGGACCGGCCGCCCGGCACCGCCCAGATCGACGACCCCGTAGAGCCCCGGCCCCGGAGCCGCCCGCCCGGCCCGGTCGCCCAAAGCCGCCAACCCGGTCGCCCAAAGCCTCCAACCGGTCGCCCCGTCGCGCAGTGCTGCCGGGCAGGCAGCACACCGGCCCCTGTCGCCCTCGGTGCGGCGGCCTGTCGGATGGTTCCGGGCACGAGGGGGAACGGGCGGAGAGGATGCCGTCACTCCCACTCCCAGGCGATTCCCACGATGCCCGGCCGGATGCGCGCTTCGACCACGTGGGCACAGTGGTGCAGGCCGGTCACGGCGAGTTCCTGCCGGCCGCTGCGCGGAGCCGCTGGCGAGTGCTGGGCGAAGCGGTGGCAGCGCACCGGCAGGGCGGCCGGGTCGAAGCGCACCTGGAGCGCGTACTGACCACCGGGGGAGCCGAACCGCTGGAGATGCTCGCGGGCGGTCCCGGCCGTGCCGTCCTCGACGGCGTACCGGAAGAGGAACGTGTCGCCGGAACGCAGCCGGGTGTCGAAGAGCAGCTCGGCCACCAGCACGCCGGTGTCCTGGTCCCAGCGGAGGCGCCCGGTGCGGCAGTTCTCCAGGGCGCGCACGGTCATCCGGCGCGGATCGCAGCCCCGGTCGCCGTGGTGGACGGCGACGAAGCGGTCGACGCCGTCGCGGTGGGCCCGCACGATGTGGTGGGCCTCGCGGCCGGCCAGCTCGCGCCGGGCGCCGATCCGGACACATTCGTGGTGGCCGAGGGTGTGCAGCCCGCCGTCCACGGACCAGCCCAGGTCGGCCGTGAGCCGGTCCAGGACGTCCGACGCCTCGGCCAGGGAACGGTAGGAGCGGCCTCCCGGCCGGCCGGCCGTCGGGCGCTCGTCGGCCTCGGCGAGCAGCCGGATCAGTGACTCGTCCGGCAGCTGGAGTATCTCCTCCAGCGCCCGGACGGCGCGCAGCGACTCCGGGCGCTGCGGGCGGCGGGCGCCCTGCTGCCAGTAGCTCAGGCTGGTCACGCCCACCGTGACCCCGCGGCGTGACAGATGGTGCTGCACGCGCTGGAGCGGTAGTCCGCGTGCGGCGATCGCGGCGCGCAGCGCCACATGGAAGGGGCCGCCGCGCAGGGCCGTGTCGAGGTCCGCGGTGGGGAGGTCCGCGTGCTCTGTGGCATGCCGCATGCCGAGGGCCTTTCTGTAAGGTGTCACTCCGGCTGGTCAGACCGTCTGTGCGAGTCCGCGTGGCCACCCCCGTGGGCGCGCGGACGCCCGTGGCCGGGCTCCGCCGCGCCGTGTGCATGCGTGCACGGCCCCGAGTTTCCCCGCATTGAAGCGTGTTGACCAGAACCCGACAACACCTGGCGCCCGGCCGCCGCCGACGACTGACCGGACCTCACCGTCTCGCGGCCGGGTGCGGGCGGGTGCGCCGGGGGAGAGGCGCGGTGGGCGGCGCCGGTGAAGAGGGCCGGTGGGACAGGGGCGCGGACATCGCGGCGGGGGAGCTGCCGACGCACTCCCGGGGCGCCGCACGGGGCTGGGCGTCGTCCACAGGCGCGACGCGGTGTCGGCGCTCGCCAGTAGGGTGTGAGACATGGCCGATCCCTCCAGCTACCGCCCCAGGCCGGGAGACATCCCGGACTCCCCCGGGGTGTACAGGTTCCGTGACGAGCACCGCCGGGTGATCTACGTCGGGAAGGCGAAGAGCCTGCGCCAGCGCCTGGCGAACTACTTCCAGGACCTGGCGAACCTGCACCCGCGCACCCGGACGATGGTGACCACCGCCGCGTCCGTGGAGTGGACCGTGGTGTCCACGGAGGTGGAGGCGCTCCAGCTGGAGTACTCCTGGATCAAGGAGTACGACCCCCGGTTCAACGTCAAGTACCGCGACGACAAGAGCTACCCCTACCTCGCGGTGACGATGAACGAACAGTTCCCGCGCGTGCAGGTGATGCGCGGTCACAAGAAGAAGGGCGTTCGGTACTTCGGGCCGTACGCGCACGCGTGGGCGATCCGGGACACCGTCGACCTGCTGCTGCGGGTCTTCCCGGTGCGCACCTGCTCGGCCGGTGTCTTCAAGAACGCCGCCCGTACCGGCCGCCCCTGCCTGCTCGGCTACATCGACAAGTGCTCCGCCCCCTGTGTCGGCCGGATCACCCCCGAGGACCACTGGGACCTGGCCGACGAGTTCTGTGACTTCATGACCGGCCGCACCGGCACCTACCTCCGCCGTCTGGAGAAGCAGATGGCGGAGGCGGCCGAGGAGATGGAGTACGAACGGGCGGCCCGCCTGCGCGACGACATCGGGGCCCTGAAGAAGGCCATGGAGAAGAACGCGGTCGTGCTCGCCGACGCGACCGACGCCGACCTCATCGCCGTCGCCGAGGACGAGCTGGAGGCGGCCGTCCAGATCTTCCACGTACGCGGCGGCCGGGTCCGCGGCCAGCGCGGCTGGGTGACCGACAAGGTCGAGGACGTCACCACCGGCGCCCTGGTCGAACACGCCCTCCAGCAGTTGTACGGCGAGGAGACCGGGGACGCGGTCCCCAAGGAGGTGCTGGTCCCGGCCCTGCCCGAGCCGGTCGAGCCGGTCCAGGAGTGGCTGGCCGCCCGCCGTGGGGCGAACGTCTCGCTGCGCATCCCGCAGCGCGGCGACAAGAAGGCGCTCATGGAGACCGTGGAGCGCAACGCCAAGCAGTCCCTGGCCCTCCACAAGACGAAACGCGCCTCCGACCTGACCACCCGCTCGCGCGCGCTGGAGGAGATCGCCGGGGCCCTCGACCTGGACAGCGCCCCGCTGCGGATCGAGTGCTACGACATCTCGCACCTCCAGGGCGACGACGTGGTGGCCTCCATGGTCGTCTTCGAGGACGGTCTCCAGCGGAAGAACGAGTACCGCCGCTTCCAGATCAAGGGCTTCGCCGGCCAGGACGACGTCCGCTCCATGCACGAGGTGATCACCCGGCGCTTCAGGCGCTACCTGGCCGAGAAGGAGAGGACGGGGGAGTGGGCCGACGGCGCCGGCACCGAGGAGGCGCTCACCGACGACGACGGCGCGCTCACCGGCACGGAAGTGGTCACCGACTCCCTCAAGGACGACGACGGGCGTCCCAGGAAGTTCGCGTACCCGCCGCAGCTGGTCGTCGTCGACGGCGGTCAGCCGCAGGTCGCGGCGGCCCGGCGCGCCCTGGACGAGCTGGGCATCGACGACATCGCGGTCTGCGGTCTCGCCAAGCGCCTGGAAGAGGTCTGGGTGCCCGGGGAGGACGACCCGGTGGTCCTGCCCCGCACCAGCGAGGGCCTCTACCTGCTCCAGCGGGTCCGTGACGAGGCCCACCGGTTCGCGATCACCTACCAGCGGACCAAGCGGGCCAAGCGCTTCCGGGCCGGCCCGCTGGACGAGGTGCCCGGACTCGGCGAGACCCGCAAGCAGGCGCTCATCAGGCATTTCGGCTCGGTGAAGAAGCTGCGGTCCGCCACCGTCGAGCAGATCCAGGAAGTGCCCGGGATAGGCCGGAAGACGGCCGAGACCATCGCCGTGGCCCTCGCCCGGGCGGCTCCGGCCGCACCCGCCGTGAACACGGCGACCGGAGAGATTATTGAGGATGAGGAACCCGGCACGACGGGGGGTTCCTCGGGGGAGCCCGTGACCACGGGCCCCCCGGACGGACGACGGGGGCAGGAGACATGACCGAGCACGACGCACAGCCCACAGCGCATGGGGAACAGGCGCACAGCGACACGGGTGACGATGTCGCCCGGCAGGACGCCGGCCAGGGAGCGGGCGAGGACAACGGAGCACAGGTGAGTACGGGCAGCGAGACAGCCGGGGCCCCCGAGGCGGCCATCCCCGAGCTGGTGATCATCTCCGGCATGTCCGGAGCGGGCAGATCCACGGCCGCGAAGTGTCTGGAGGACCTCGGCTGGTTCGTCGTGGACAACCTCCCGCCCGCGCTCATCCCCACCATGGTGGAGCTGGGCGCCCGGTCCCAGGGCAACGTCGCGCGGATCGCGGTCGTCGTGGACGTCCGCGGCCGGCGCTTCTTCGACAACCTGCGCGAGTCCCTGGCCGACCTGGACACCCGGGGCGTCACCCGCAGGATCGTCTTCCTGGAGTCCTCCGACGAGGCGCTCGTGCGCCGCTTCGAGTCGGTGCGCCGGCCGCACCCCCTCCAGGGTGACGGCCGTATCGTGGACGGCATCGCCGCCGAGCGGGAGCTGCTGCGCGAGCTGCGCGGCGACGCCGATCTGGTGATCGACACCTCCAGCCTGAACGTGCACGAGCTGCGGGCCAAGATGGACGCCCAGTTCGCCGGCGAGGAGGAGCCCGAGCTGCGGGCCACCGTGATGTCCTTCGGCTTCAAGTACGGCCTGCCGGTCGACGCCGACCTGGTCGCGGACATGCGGTTCCTGCCGAACCCGCACTGGGTCCCGGAGCTGCGCCCGTACACCGGCGTCAACGAGGAGGTCGCCGCCTACGTCTTCAACCAGCCCGGCGCGAAGGAGTTCCTCGACCGGTACGCCGAGCTGCTGCGGCTCATCGCGGCCGGCTACCGCCGCGAGGGCAAGCGGTATGTGACCATCGCCATCGGCTGTACCGGCGGCAAGCACCGCTCGGTCGCGATGTCGGAGAAGCTCGCCGCGCGGCTCGCGGCCGAGGGCGTGGAGACGGTGGTCGTACACCGGGACATGGGACGGGAATGACGGAACGTACACCGCGGTTGGGCAGGCTGCGCCGGATGGTGCCCGAGGCCCGTGCCGGCCGCCCGGCCGAGGTCCGCGGGGCCCGGCCCCGGCGGCGCGGCGCCCAGCCCAAGGTGGTCGCGCTCGGCGGCGGCATGGGCCTGTCCGCGTCGCTCGCGGCGCTGCGCCGGATCACCGGTGATCTCACCGCCGTCGTCACCGTGGCCGACGACGGCGGCTCCAGCGGCCGGCTCCGGGACGAGCTGGGTGTGCTGCCGCCCGGCGACCTGCGCAAGGCGCTGGCCGCGCTGTGCGGGGACGACGACTGGGGGCAGACCTGGTCCCGGGTCATCCAGCACCGCTTCCACTCCAAGGGCGACCTGCACGACCACGCGGTCGGCAACCTGCTGATCGTGGCCCTGTGGGAGCAGCTCGGCGACCACGTCCAGGCCCTGGACCTGGTCGGCAGGCTGCTCGGGGCGCACGGGCGCGTGCTGCCCATGTCGGCCGTGCCGCTGGAACTCCAGGCCCTGGTCAGGGGGCACGACCCGGAGCGGCCGGACGACGTGGACACGGTCCGCGGGCAGGCGACCGTGGCTCTCACACCCGGCGAGGTGCAGTCGGTGCACCTGGTGCCGCACGACCCGCCGGCCGTGCCGGAGGCCGTCGCGGCGGTCCTGGACGCGGACTGGGTGGTCCTCGGCCCCGGCTCGTGGTTCTCCTCGGTGATCCCGCACCTGCTCGTCCCCGAGCTGCTCGACGCCCTCACCGAGACCAAGGCCCGCCGTGTGCTCTCCCTGAACCTCGTGCCGCAGCCGGGAGAAACCGAAGGCTTCTCACCGCAGCGTCATTTGGAGGTTTTGGGGCGACACGCCCCTAAACTCGCCCTGGACGTGGTGCTGGCCGACGACGCCGCCGTGCCCGACCGCGATGTGCTCACCGAGGCCGCCAAGCGGCTGGGAGCCGCGGTCGAGCTGGCGCCGGTGGCCCGGACCGACGGAACGCCCCGGCATGATCCGGAGCTGTTGGCCGCCGCGTACGACCGTATTTTTCGGATGCATGGAAGGATCGGCCCATGGCGATGACGGCAGCGGTGAAGGACGAGATCTCCCGGCTCCCCGTCACCCGGACCTGCTGCAGGAAGGCAGAGGTCTCCGCCGTTCTGCGGTTCGCCGGCGGCCTCCATCTGGTGAGCGGGCGCATCGTGATCGAGGCGGAGCTGGACACCGCGATGGCGGCGCGCCGGCTCAAGCGGGACATTCTGGAGATCTTCGGCCACAGTTCCGAGCTGATCGTGATGGCGCCCGGCGGGCTGCGCCGCGGCTCGCGGTACGTGGTGCGTGTGGTCGCGGGCGGGGACCAGCTGGCCCGCCAGACGGGGCTCGTGGACGGCCGCGGCCGCCCGATCCGCGGGCTGCCCCCGCAGGTCGTCTCGGGGGCCACCTGCGACGCGGAGGCGGCCTGGCGCGGGGCCTTCCTGGCGCACGGCTCGCTGACCGAGCCCGGCCGCTCCTCCTCCCTGGAGGTGACCTGCCCGGGCCCGGAGGCCGCGCTCGCGCTGGTCGGCGCGGCCCGCAGACTGTCGATCGCCGCGAAGGCTCGCGAGGTGCGCGGCGTGGACCGGGTGGTCGTCCGGGACGGTGACGCGATCGGCGCCCTCCTCACCCGTCTGGGCGCCCATGAGTCGGTGCTGGCCTGGGAGGAGCGCCGGATGCGCCGGGAGGTGCGGGCCACCGCCAACCGGCTCGCCAACTTCGACGACGCCAACCTGCGCCGTTCCGCCCGCGCCGCGGTGGCCGCCGGGGCCCGGGTGCAGCGCGCTCTGGAGATCCTCGGGGACGAGGTGCCGGAGCACCTCGCCGCCGCCGGACGGCTGCGCATGGAGCACAAGCAGGCCTCCCTGGAGGAGCTGGGCGCGCTCGCCGACCCGCCGCTGACGAAGGACGCGGTCGCGGGCCGCATCCGCCGCCTGCTGGCGATGGCCGACAAGCGCGCCTCCGACCTGGGCATCCCGGGTACGGACGCCAACCTCAGCGAGGATCTGGCGGACAACCTGGTCGGCTGACGGAACGTCACACTCCGCGTGCCGGGGCCCGGTCGGGGCCCCGGCATCGGCCGTTCGGGGCTCGTTCACCGTCTCCCTCGTCGTGTCCGTGAGGCGCTCTTGACTCGATCAAGGAGTGACCTGAGCCTGGCAGCTGTTCGTCGCTGTGGCGGACCACCGCTAGGGGGGTTCATGAGACACAGAGCGAGATCGATCCTCGCTGTCGGCGCGCTTCTGATCGGCGGAGCGAGCCTCGCGCCCATCGCCCAGGCACAGAGCGGACATCCGGCGGCACCCCAGCCGGACGAGATCAGGGTCTTCCGCGCCGACGTCACCCGGCAGCAGGTGCCCCTGCTGCTCCGGGCGGGCCAGGACGGCCGCGAACTCAGTGAGCAGGTGACCGGGGACGGCCGGACCGAGGTCGAGGTCTACCTCACCGGCAGGCAGGCCGCGCACCTGCGGAAGCAGGGCGTCGACCTGACCGAGCGCACCTTGTCCGCCCGGGCGCAGGCGCGCGTCGAGGGCGCCGCGCAGGGCGTGTTCCGTCCCTACAGCGGCAGTGGCGGGCTCAGGGAGGAGATCCTGCGCACCGCCCGGGACCACCCCTCTCTCGCCAAGGTGGAGTCCATCGGCAGGACCGTCGACGGCCAGGACATCCTCGCGCTCAAACTCACCAGGAACGCCAAGGGGTCGCGGGACGGCTCCAAGCCGTCGGTGCTGTACATGTCCAATCAGCACGCGCGCGAGTGGATCACCCCGGAGATGACCCGGCGTCTGATGCACTACTACCTGGACCACTACACGAACGACCGGCGGGTCAAGAAGATCGTCGACTCGACCGAGCTGTGGTTCGTCCTGTCGGCCAACCCGGACGGCTACGACTACACCTTCCGGGACGCGGGCACCCGCCTGTGGCGCAAGAACCTGCGGGACGTCAACGGCGACGGCGTCATCAGCACGGGTGACGGCGTCGACCTCAACCGAAATTTCCCGTACAAGTGGGGCTACGACGACGAGGGTTCGTCGCCCGATCCGACCAGCCAGACCTACCGCGGCGCGAGCCCCGCGTCCGAGCCCGAGACCCGGGCGCTGGACGCCTTCGAGAAGCGCGTCGGTTTCAGGTACGCCATCAACTACCACTCCGCCGCCCAACTCCTCCTCTACGGAGTCGGCTGGCAGGTGGCCACGCCCACGCCCGACGACGTCCTCTACCGGGCGCTGGCCGGCACCCCCGACAACCCGGCGATCCCCGGCTACCGTTCGCAGGTCTCCTCGGAGCTGTACACGACCAACGGCGAGGCGGACGGGCACGCGTCGAACGTCAACGGGATGGCGATGTTCACCCCGGAGATGTCGACCTGTCAGACCGCCTCGGACCTCGATCCGGACGACGCCTGGAAGTCCCAGGACTGCCGGTCGGTCTTCAACTTCCCGGACGACGAGAAGCTGATCCGGCAGGAGTTCGAGAAGAACGTCCCCTTCGCGCTCTCCGTCGCCGAGACCGCCGTGCACCCCGACAGGCCGGTCTCCTCGGTGGGCCTGAGCGCCGCCGACTTCACCCCGGCCGCGTTCTCCACGTCGTACTCCCGGGGCGCGGACCAGGAGGTCTCGGCCGTCGTGCGCAAGGCGGTCCGGGACAAGGAGCTGAAGTACCGCGTCAACGGCGGCCGTACGCTCGACCAGGCGCTGCGGCCCTGGAAGGGCGGGCAGACCTACGGCGGCGAGGACGACCTCTACTTCGACGAGTACCGGGCCAGGGTGCGCGACGGCGAGCCGGGCGACAGGGTCGAGGTGTGGTTCACCGGCGAGACCGGGGGCGGCAGGAAGGTCTCCAGCTCCCACTTCACCTACACCGTCGCCGAGCGGCCGAAGGCGGACACCCTGGTCGTCGCCGAGGAGGGGACGGCCGCCACGCAGGCACGGACGTACGTGGACGCGCTGAAGGCGGCCGGACACAGGGCGATCGTGTGGGACGTGGCCACCCGGGGCGCCCCGGACGCGCTCGGCGTGCTGCGGCACTTCCGGACGGTCGTGCACTACTCGGGGGCGAAGGGCCCGGCCGGACCCACCCAGCTCCAGCTGCGCGCCTACGTCAACGAGGGCGGCAAGCTGATCGAGGCCGGTGAACTGGCCGGCGGCAGCGTCGACCTCGGCGGCGGCACCCTGTCGGACGACTTCAGCCAGTACTACCTGGGGGCCTACAGCCGCACGTCGACCAAGGGGGCCACCGGCTTCACCGGCTCCGGCGCGCTCGACGGTGTCACCGGCGCCCTCGGTGACGCGCCCGGCAACCCGCTGGACGGGGCGGGCACCTACGGCGTCACCTCCGACGAGCTGCCGGTGTCCACGCATCCCCAGTTCAAGAGCGCGGGCGCGGGAACGTTCCCCGGGACGGTCAACCCGTACGGGCCGTACGCGGGTGCCGCCATGGCCGCCGCGGTGCACACCGACGACGCCTACAAGCGTCTCACCCGCACCATCGACCTCACCGGTGTCGGCGCCGCCGACAAGCCGGCCCTCAGCATGCGGCTGCTGTGGGACACCGAACCCGGCTACGACCACGCGGTGGTCGAGGCGCACACCGCGGGCGCCGCCGACTGGACCACCCTGCCGGAGGCCGGCGGGGCCACGAGCACGGCCGTGCCGGCCGACTGCGGGGACGGCTTCCTGATCGGCGAGCACCCGTGGCTGAAGCACTACCTGACGCTCACCGGCAACGCCTGCACGGCGGGCGGCGCCACCGGTGCCTGGAACAGCCTCACCGGCAGCTCCGGCGGCTGGCGGCAGGTGAGTTTCGACCTGAGCGGCTACGCCGGGAAATCCGTCGAGGTGTCGGTCGCCTACATCACCGATCCCGGCAGCGGCGGTCACGGTGTCCTGGCCGACGACGCCTCACTGGTGGTGGGCGGCACGGCGAGGGAGACGGAGGGCTTCGAGTCGTCCCTGGGCGCATGGCGGGCGGCCGGACCGCCCGCGGGCAGTCCGGCGGTGCTCAAGGACTGGGCGCGCACCGGGGCGCTGTTCCGCACGTACGGAGCGGTCGCCACGGACGACACCGTGCTGCTCGGTTTCGGCCTCGAACAGGTGACGTCGGCGGCCGGCCGGGCGGCTCTGCTGCGGAAGGCGTTCGACTCGCTCGACAGGTGAGTGGACCAGGTGAGCGGACCCCCCTCTCAACGGTGCACGAACGGGGTACTCATCAAGTGAGCCGACCCGCTCACGAACGAGTGACAACGGCGCCAAAAGTGCCCCGCATTTCGTAGCACATACGGATGAATCCGCTGCCGATCCGAGGCGGTCCGTACCCCTACTGACCAGTACGGACCGCCTGCCCGTGTATGCGCCATCTCGATGTCACCCCGGGGCCCGCAGAGAGGTAGGGTCGGTGGTGGTCGGGGACATCCCAAACAGAGCTCGCCGGCACCGCATGGCCGGCGTACCAACGAGGAGATCGGTTCGTGACGATCCGCGTAGGCATCAACGGCTTCGGCCGTATCGGGCGTAACTACTTCCGCGCACTGCTGGAGCAGGGCGCAGACATCGAGGTCGTGGCTGTCAACGACCTGGGTGACACCGCGACCACCGCCCACCTGCTCAAGTACGACACGATCCTGGGCCGCCTCAAGCAGGAGGTCTCCCACACCGCCGACACGATCACGGTCGACGGTCACACCATCAAGGTGCTCTCCGAGCGCAACCCCTCGGACATCCCGTGGGGCGAGCTGGGCGTCGACATCGTCATCGAGTCGACCGGCATCTTCACCAAGAAGGACGACGCCGCCAAGCACATCGCCGGCGGCGCCAAGAAGGTCCTCATCTCGGCTCCGGCCAAGGACGAGGACATCACGATCGTGATGGGCGTCAACCAGGACAAGTACGAGCCGGCGAACCACCACGTCATCTCCAACGCCTCCTGCACCACCAACTGTGTGGCGCCGATGGCCAAGGTCCTCGACGAGAACTTCGGCATCGTCCGGGGTCTGATGACGACGGTGCACGCGTACACGAACGACCAGCGCATCCTTGACTTCCCGCACAAGGACCTGCGCCGCGCCCGTGCCGCCGCCGAGAACATCATCCCGACCACCACCGGCGCCGCCAAGGCCACTGCCCTGGTGCTGCCGCAGCTCAAGGGCAAGCTGGACGGCATGGCCATGCGCGTCCCGGTCCCGACCGGCTCGGTCACCGACCTCGTCGTGGAACTCAGCCGCGAGGTCACCAAGGAAGAGGTCAACGCCGCCTTCCAGAAGGCCGCCGAGGGCGAGCTGAAGGGCCTCATCGACTACACCGAGGACCCGATCGTCTCCTCGGACATCGTCAACGCCCCGGCGTCCTGCACGTTCGACTCCTCCCTGACCATGGTCCAGGAGGGCAACAGCGTGAAGGTCATCGGCTGGTACGACAACGAGTGGGGCTACTCCAACCGCCTCGTGGACCTCACGGTCTTCGTCGGCAACCAGCTCTGATCGCAGCAGCAGGACCCCGCAGTGGGCGCAGGGCCCGGGCAGCGCACCGCCGCGCTGCCCGGGCCCTGTCCCGCGTACTGACCACGTCCTCTTACGATCAGGTGCACCACGAGCCCTCCTCAGGAGTCCACTCAATGAAGACGATCGACGAACTTCTCGCCGACGGCGTACGCGGCAAGCGGGTCTTCGTCCGCGCCGACCTCAACGTGCCGCTCGCCGACGGGACGATCACCGACGACGGCCGCATCCGCGCCGTCCTGCCCACCGTCAAGGCCCTCGCCGACGCGGGCGCCAAGGTGGTCGTCGCCTCCCACCTGGGCCGCCCCAAGGGCGCCCCGGACCCCGCCTTCTCCCTCGCGCCCGCCGCCTCCCGCCTGGGTGAACTCCTCGGGTCCGACGTGGCCTTCGCGACCGACACCGTCGGCCCGTCGGCCCAGGAGACGGTCGCCGGGCTCACCGACGGCCAGGTCGCCGTCCTGGAGAACCTGCGCTTCAACCCCGGTGAGACCGCCAAGGACGACACCGAGCGCGGCGTCTTCGCCGACCGGCTCGCCGCCCTCGCGGACGTCTACGTCGGTGACGGCTTCGGCGCCGTGCACCGGGGACACGCCTCCGTCTACGACCTCCCGGCCCGCCTGCCGCACTACGCCGGCTACCTCATCGCCACCGAGGTCGGCGTCCTGAAGAAGCTCACCGACGACGTCAAGCGCCCCTACGTCGTCGCGCTCGGCGGCGCCAAGGTCTCCGACAAGCTCGCCGTCATCGACCAGCTCCTCGGCAAGGCCGACCGCATCCTCGTCGGCGGCGGCATGGCCTACACCTTCCTCAAGGCCAAGGGCTACGAGGTCGGCATCTCCCTGCTCCAGGAGGACCAGGTCCCGGTCGTCCAGGAGTACATGCGGCGCGCCGAGGAGCAGGGTGTGGAGCTGGTGCTCCCGGTCGACGTCGTGGTCTCGCGGGAGTTCCCGGACCTGAAGGCCAAGGCCCCGACCGAGCACACCGTGGTCGACGCGGACAAGATCCCCGCCGACCAGGAGGGCCTGGACATCGGTCCGAGGACCCGGGAGCTGTACGCCCAGAAGCTCGCCGACGCCGAGACCGTGTTCTGGAACGGTCCGATGGGCGTCTTCGAGCACCCCGACTACGCCGAGGGCACCCGAGCGGTCGCCCAGGCCCTCGTCGGCGCCGGCGGTTTCACCGTCGTCGGCGGCGGTGACTCCGCCGCCGCCGTGCGTACGCTCGGCTTCGACGAGAACGCATTCGGCCACATCTCGACCGGTGGCGGCGCCTCCCTCGAATACCTCGAGGGCAAGACGCTCCCCGGCCTCGCCGCACTGGAGGACTGACCCTTGAGCACCCGCACGCCGATCATGGCGGGCAACTGGAAGATGAACCTCAACCACCTCGAGGCCATCGCGCACGTCCAGAAGCTCGCCTTCGCCCTGGCCGACAAGGACTACGAGGCCGTCGAGGTCGCCGTCCTGCCGCCGTTCACCGACCTGCGCTCCGTGCAGACCCTGGTCGACGGCGACAAGCTCCGGATCAAGTACGGCGCCCAGGACATCTCGCAGCACGACTCCGGTGCCTACACCGGTGAGATCTCCGGCCCGATGCTGGCCAAGCTGAAGTGCACCTTCGTGGTGATCGGCCACTCCGAGCGCCGCCAGTACCACAACGAGACCGACGAGCTGGTCAACGCCAAGGTCAAGGCCGCCTACAAGCACGGTCTGACCCCGATCCTGTGCGTCGGCGAGGAGCTGGACGTCCGCGAGGCCGGCGACCACGTCACCCACACCCTCGCCCAGGTCGACGGCGGTCTGAAGGACCTGCCGGCCGAGCAGGCCGAGACCGTCGTGATCGCCTACGAGCCCGTGTGGGCCATCGGCACCGGCAAGGTCTGCGGCACCGAGGACGCGCAGGAGGTCTGCGCCGCCATCCGCGCCCGGCTCGCCGAGCTGTACTCGCAGGACGTGGCCGACAAGATCCGCATCCAGTACGGCGGCTCCGTGAAGTCGGGCAACGTCGCCGAGATCATGGCCCAGCCCGACATCGACGGCGCCCTGGTCGGCGGTGCCTCGCTGGACGCCGACGAGTTCGTCAGGATCGTGCGGTTCCGCGACCAGTGACGCGGCCATGAGTAGGCGGTAGCGGCGATACGTCGTACGCTTGCGGGGCCGAAACTGTCACGGGAGCTGCCAGCCCCCGCGGGAGCGTCGGCCCCGTCGTCCATCAGAATCCGAGGAAGTTGGTCCAGCCGTGGTTTTGGGGTTCTCGATCGCCCTGATCGTCTTCAGCCTGCTGCTGATGCTGCTGGTGCTGATGCACAAGGGGAAGGGCGGCGGCCTCTCCGACATGTTCGGCGGCGGCATGCAGTCCTCCGTCGGCGGTTCCTCGGTCGCCGAGCGCAACCTCGACCGGATCACCATCGTGATCGCTCTGCTGTGGTTCGCGTGCATCATCGTCCTCGGCATGCTGATGAAGTCGAACAGCTGACACGCGAACAGCACATTCCGCCCGTTCCGCACGTAAAGCCCCATGTTCGGTACGCGATCCTGAGCGCGGCCTATCATGGGGCTTGCGTCTGGATGTGGGGGCCGGTAACTCCAATCACTGGACGCGCGTTGGGCCTTACGTAGACTGAGGCGCTCGCGGCGAAGCGAAACGCCGACTCGCTTCGCGGCACCATCACGCAGGGAGTTACGACCGTGGCAAGTGGCAACGCGATCCGAGGAAGCCGGGTCGGGGCGGGGCCGATGGGCGAGGCCGAGCGCGGCGAGTCCGCGCCGCGTCTGCGCATCTCCTTCTGGTGCTCCAACGGGCATGAGACGCAGCCGAGCTTCGCCAGCGACGCGCAGGTTCCCGAGACCTGGGACTGCCCACGCTGCGGCTTCCCGGCCGGCCAGGACCGGGACAACCCGCCGGACCCGCCGCGCACCGAGCCGTACAAGACGCATCTCGCGTACGTACGGGAGCGGCGCAGCGACGCGGACGGCGAGGCGATCCTCGCCGAGGCGCTCGCCAAGCTGCGGGGCGAGATCTAGCGAGACCGACCGGCCGGGTACCCGAGGGTGCCTGGCCGGATCCGTGTGCGGCGCGCCGCACCGGCCTGCCCTCCGTGTGCCGCTCACGTTCCATGCTGATCAACTAGGTTGGAACGGCTGGGACAGGCACGACGGAAGGCGGAGGTCGGAAATGAACGCAGACGGCCGTACGAGGCTCAACCGGACGCCCGAGTGGACGGCGCTGGCCGACCATCATGCCCGGAGTCAGCCGCATCTGCGGGAATTGTTCGCGTCGGATCCCGGTCGTGCGGAGCGGTACA